>NZ_JBSFSX010000006.1:0-629069 GCF_053590035.1 Nonomuraea sp. NPDC003214
AAGCGATCAGCTGATCGTCGATCTTCACGTACAGTGCTGTCGCGAGGGTGTTCAGTTCTGTCGTCACAAACGGATCTTGAACGCCCTCGCTTCATGTCCGCAGCCGAACAGCTGATCTCCCCCTTGGAATCAATCATCTAGACGGCGCGCCGGCGCCGGTCGTCGCTTAATGTCCAAGGCGGGGGCGCTGCCGGAGCAAGGAGGAAGACGTCGGGAATGAGCACGCGGACGCAGGAGCATCTGGGCCCGTACCGGCTGATCGAGAAGATCGGCGAGGGCGGCATGGGAGTCGTCCATCTCGGACTCGACGGCGCGGGCCGGCAAGTCGCGATCAAGGTGTTGCACCCGCACGTGGCGGCCGACCTGAAGGCGCGCGACCGGCTGGTCCGCGAGGTGGAGACCATGCGACGGGTGCGCAGCCGGTACGTGGCCGAGACGCTCGACGCGGAGCTGACGGGCGGCACCCCGTACGTGGTGACGCGGTTCGCCCCGGGGCGCACGCTGGAGGCCACGATCCTGGACCGGGGCCCGCTGGGGGCCGGTGAGGTCGTCGCGCTGGCCAGGAAGCTGTGCCAGGCGCTGGTGGACATCCACGAGGCCGGCGTCATCCACCGCGACCTCAAGCCGTCCAACGTCATGCTGGTCGGGGACGAGCCGCTGGTGATCGACTTCGGCATCGCCCACCTGGTGAACGCGGCCCGGCTGACGCAGTCCGGGATGTTCGTCGGCACGCCCGGCTACCTGGCTCCGGAGATCATCCGGGGCTCGGTGATCACGCCGGCGGCCGACGTGCACGCGCTGGCCTCGACGGTGTTCTTCGCCGCTACGGGGCTGCCGCCGTTCGGGACGGGGACGTTCGAGTCGGTCTGCTTCAACACGCTGGAGGGCCGGGCGCAGATCGACCGGGCCCCGGCGTGGCTGCGGGGCTGGCTGAGCCGGGCGCTCCAGGTCGATCCGGCGGCGCGGCCCAGCGCGCGGGAGCTGCTGCGGATGGCCGGGGCGCTCGACCCGGGCGGGCGCCCGGAGCCGGTGCGTGCCGAGCCGGGGCGGGCGGACCGTACGCGGGCCTTGGACACGGTCTCCGACCTGCTCCCGCCGGTCCGATACGCGCCGGCCGGCCCCGTGGCCGCGCCCGCGCCGACGGTGCATGCCGAGCGGCCGGAGCCCGAGCGCCCGTCGCCGCCCCGGGAGCCGTTCGACCTGCGGCGGTTCCTGGCCGGCAGCGACTTCTCCGGGGTGCTCGTCCTGGTGACGCTGATGGCGCTGACCGTGCTCAAGCCGGTCGGCGTCGGGCTGACGGCGGCGGCGCTGTCCGTGGCGCTGCGGGCCGGGGCGTACTTCCTGGGCGAGCACCGCCGGACGCTGTCCAGGGTGGTGCTCGTGACGGTGGGCCACGTCGTGCTGTCGCTGGCGCTCGGCATCGCCGCCTCCAGCTTCCTGCACTGGACCGGCCGGTTGAGCACCAGCCACGTGGAGCCGCTGGCGGCGGCCGTGTTCACGCTGGGGCTGTTCGTGCTGCCGGGCGCGGGGACGGTGCGGCAGGCGGCGTCGCACGCGCTGGCCCGGCTGCTGCCCGGCCACCGGGCCATCGTGGTGTCGTCGGCGGTGCTGGGGCCGATCGCGCTGATCTTCGTGATCGCGGCGATGACCACGCTGCTGTAGCGGACGGTCAGCCGCCCACGGAGGCGGTCGCGGCGTCCCGCTCCGCCGGCAGGTGCCGGGCGGCGAGGGTCTCACCCCATCGCCTGGCACGGTCCAGCTCGCCATCGGCCGGCGGGCCCTGGGCGGCGGTGACGGCGAAGCTCCGCGCCGGGGCGACGGACCTGACGCCGAGCCGCCGCAGCGATCTGGTCAGCGCGTGGGCGGCCGCGCCGGGCAGGCGGGGCCTGCCCACGCGGGTGTCGAAGGCGGCCGAGCCGAGCGTGGCCGGCGGCGGGTCGAGCGCGGTCAGCCATTCCCGCACGCCCCCGCCCCGCGGGACGGGCGCGCGGCTCATCGGGGAGGCGTGCGTCGGCGCGCCCACCACCAGGAGCGTGACGTCCTCCCCCAGGCGGGCGGGCGTGGCGGCGGCCTCGCGCGCCTCGGCCGGCATCCGGGTGGCCAGGCCCTCCGCCACCGCTTCGGCGATCCGCCGCGTGCTGCCGTACCGGGACTCGTAGAGCACGAGCGCGACGGGGCTCATGCGCGCGGCCGGACCACGGCGACCGGGCACGGCGCGTGGTGGAGCACGCCGTGGCTGACCGAGCCGAGCAGCGCCGAGGCGAAGCCGCCCCGCCCGCGCGAGCCCACCACGACCAGGTCGGCCGACTCGGCCGCCTCGACGAGGGCGGAGATCGGGTGGATGCGCGACTGCTCGTCGGTGATGACGAGGCCGGGGTTGGCCAGCCGCCAGGGCGTCACGCGCTCGCGCGCCATGCGCATCTCGTCCTCCATCGCCTCCTCGATCAGGCCGGTGTACGCGACGGCGTGCGAGGAGAAGAACGGCGGCATCTGCCAGGACGTCACCACGTGCAGCTGGGCCTGGCGGGCGCGCGCCTGCTGGACGGCGTACTCCATGGCGGCGTGCGAGTGCTCAGAGCCGTCGTAGCCGACCACGACCCTGCCGTGCTCGACCACGCGCGGGGCGCGGACGACGACGACCGGCCCGGCGGCGTGCCCGGCCACGGCGACGCTCACCGAGCCGACCAGCAGCCGGGTGAACCCGCCGAGCCCGCGGCTGCCGAGCACCAGGCTGTCGGCCGTCGCGGACTCGCCGATCAGCCGGTCGGCCGCGTGCCCGGGCAGCGACTCGGTGGTCACCTCGACGTCGCGGGTCAGCGCGAGCGCCCGGTCGGCGGCGATCTCCAGCGTCTCGCCGGCGTCCGCCTCGTGCCCGCACACGTGCACGATCCGCAGGGCCAGCCCGCGCCGCTGGGCGTCGGCCGCCGCCCATTCCACCGCCGCGGCCGCCGGCGCGGACCCGTCCACGCCCACCACGATCCGATCGGCCATCTCACGTCTCCTCACTGCCTGCCGGCTCTCGCCGCCAGCCTCGCCCCGGCGGCCCGCACGGCACAGGAGGAGGAAGTCCCGGAAGGTCCGGCCATTGGTCCCGAGCGGGTCACTCCCGGCATACCCCCGCCCGGCGGAGACAGGCGACGGCCATGCCGCGGTGAGGTGTCCGATCGCCCGGAGGAACGGAGGTGGCCGACGGCGGAAGCTTATAAGAAATATTCTCGCCGTCTCCCGTCCTGACTGCCGTTCCGACACGGCGGTCCGGACGAGTCTTTTCCCGGTAAGTCACCGTCCGAAATCATTCTCCTCCGGCGGAATCCGGCGCCGGACCGCCCTTCCACATGCGCTTTCTCGCCACTCCGCCCCGATGTCGATGTTGAGCCGGGCAAAAGCCGGAAGAGTGACCCTTGACTCATGTCTCCGCATGTACTTATGTAGCCAAAGGAAAGCGGGCGGCAAGGTACTGGAGGCACATCGGGGGAAATACCAGCGATCTTCCTTTGCATGATCGCGCCACACGGCGACGGGTGGAGCCGGGGGGCTCCGGAATTGCTCCCATGACGTAGGGAACCCATTTCGCCGGAAACACTTCTCTTTTGCGCGGCGGCGGCGCGAGCCTGCCGTTGCTCAGTTTTCACCGCGCATTATCCGATCTCGGGCCCACGCATGCCCGAAAACACCACCTCACAAGGGAAGTCAGACGGTTGAGCATGGAAAACACCGCAACAGCAGCAGCGGACCGGCAGTCCGAGAAGAAGATCATCTTCAGCGCGTCGCCCTGGGAACCGCAGATGGGATACTCCCGCGGCGTCCGCATCGGAAACCAGGTGTTCATCGCGGGAACCGTCGCCGCAGACGGGGAGGGAAACGCGGTCGGCCACGACGCGTTCGCCCAGACGGAATTCATCATCGAGAAAATTCAGACTTCACTGCGCCGCCTCGGCGCGGAGCTCGAGGACGTCGTGAGCACCACCACGCACCTCACCGACTTCGCCCATTTCGACGATTATGCCCGGGCGTTCCAGAAGTACTTCGGGCACATCACGCCGGTGAACACCACGGTGGCCGTCGCCCTGGTGAAGCCGGAGTTCCTCGTCGAAATCACCGCGACCGCGATACTACCGGGCACCCCGGAATCATGATGACCGGAAAAGAGGGAAGCGCGACGATGCGCCTGGTGGAAATACATCCGGCACGACGCGGCATCGGCGGGACCGGGCGCCTGCCGTACTCGAAGCCGCACATGCAGCGCGCCATTCTGCTCAGCCTGCTGACCAACGCGCCGAGCATCATCGTGAACCCGGCCTGGAGCTCGGAGGCGGAGAAGCTGTTCACGGCGGCCCGGCAGTTCGGCCTCGACGTGCTGCACGACGAGGCGGGCAAGCTGATCGTGTCGGGGGTCGGCCGGTCGCTGCGGGCGGGCCGGGCTCCGGTGCCCGTGGCGGGCTCGGCCTTCAACTTCCGTACGCTCGCCGCGCTGGCCTGCCTGTCCAGCCACGAGACCGTCATCGAGGGCGACACCTCGATGTTCGCCCGCCCGGTGCGCGAGCACATGGGGTTCATCGGCGACCTCGGCGGCCGGTTCGAGGACGTCAGCGACTCCCGGCGGCTGCGCGTGCGCATCCACGGCAGCCGCCGGCTCGGCGGCCGGACCACCGTCGACACGCGGCACAGCTCGCAGGTGCTGACGGCGGTGCTGCTGGTCGCGCCGCTGGCCCGCCGCGCGATCCGGGTGGACTGCACCGACGACCCGGTCGGGCAGGGGTACGTGGACCTGACCCTGCAGATGATGCGGGAGCAGGGCGCGGTCGTGGAGCAGGACGGGCGGTCGTTCACGATCAGCCCGTCGGCCTACCAGTCGCGCATCCACCGGGTGGCCTCCGACTTCACCGCCCTGTCCTACCTGGCCGGCGCGGTGGCCACGGCCGACCACGGCGAGATCGCCGTCGCCGGCTACCAGCGCTCCTCGCTCAGCTCGGAGGCCGAGTTCTTCGAGGTGCTGGAGGCGCTGGGCGTGCGTGCCGAGCACGACAGGGTGAGCGGCGAGCTGCGGCTGCGGCGCACCTCGCCCGGCACGGCCTCGATAGAGATCGACGGCGGCAACATCCCGACCGTCGTCCCCACTCTCGCGGCGATCGCGCCGTTCGTCGAGGCCAAGGTGACGCTGCGCAACGCGGCTCAGGTCAACAACCACAAGTGCCCGCGCATCTCGGTGATGATCGGGGAGCTGCGCCGGATGGGCTGCGCGATCGAGCCCACGTACGGCGCCGACGGCGAGGTGGACGGGTTCGCCACCGCCGGGCGGCAGGCGCCGGCCGGCGGCGTCACCGTCGACAGCCACGGCGACCACCGCATCTTCCTGAGCCTGGCCACCGCCGCGCTCGGCGCGCGGCGGCCGACGTCCATCGAGGGAGTGCAGCACCTGCACGCGAGCTTCCCCGACTACCTGGAGGTCATGGAGGGCCTGGGCGTGCGCGTCGTCACCGGCCACACGCGGGTGCAGGTCGCCAACTAGCTCCAGCAGAACCGCCAGATCACCCCGGGCGGCCGGCCGCACCCAGGCGCCGGCCGCCGGGCTCACGACGGATCCGTCGAAGACGAGTTGAGAAGGACCATGGATTTCCTCCAGTACAAGCAGCTTCACGTCCATCCGGCCAAGGTGCTCAAGGGCGAAGTCGTCCCGCCGGCCTCCAAGAGCTATTCGGCCAGGGCCGTGCTCGCCGCGTCCCTCGCCCCCGGCACGAGCCTCATCGACAACGTCGCCTCCAGCAACAACGTCAAGGCGATGATGGAGTGCTGCCAGGAGCTCGGCGCGCGCCTGACGCACGTCGAGCCCGGCCGCCTCCAGGTGGAGGGCCCCGGCAGGTTCCACGACGGCGTGACCCTCTCCCCCGGCAACTCCGGCATCGTGCTGCGCCTGCTCATGGGCGCCGCCGCGCGCAACCGCGGCATCACGTTCATGACGCCGTACCTCGACTCCCTTGGCCGCCGGGCCAACCAGGAGATGGTCGACGCGCTGCGGACGCTCGGCGTCGTGGTCGAGGCGGGCGAGGAGGGCACCCTGCCGATCACGCTCGACGGCTCGGCCGCGCACGGCGGCGAGGTGGAGATCTCCGGCCGGCGCAGCTCCCAGTTCCTCAGCGGCCTGCTCTTCCTCGGCGGGCTCCTCGACGACGCCCTGTCGGTGCGCGTCCCGGACGAGCTCAAGGCCAAGGCGATGGTGCGGACCACGCTGACGGTGCTCGGCTCGGCCGGGGTCGAGGTCGCGGCGAGCGAGGACATGATGAGCTACCGGGTGCCGGCCGCCACCGCCTACCAGCCGGCGCACTACGTCTGCGGCAGCGACCCGGCCAGTACCGCGGCGCTGCTCGCCGTGGCCGCCTGCGTCGACTCGACGGTGGAGCTGCGGCACCACCGGCTCGAGGAGCTCGACGGGGTGCTGGCCTACCTGCGCGACATCGGCGTCAGCGTCACCGAGGAGGACTCGACGCTGCGCGTGCAGGGCGGCGGCGAGCTGCGGCCGCTGGACTTCGACGGCTCGCTGGCGCCGGACGCCGTGCTGCCGCTGGCGGCGCTGGCCGCCCACGCCGACGGCACGAGCCGCTTCTACAACATCGAGCACATCCGCTACAAGGAGTGCGACCGCATCAGCGACTTCCGCCGGGAGCTGGAGCGGGCGGGCATCGCCTGCGACGAGAAGCGGGACGAGCTGATCGTGCACGGCTCGCCGGCCGGCGTGCCCGGCGGCGTCACCGTGGACAGCCACTACGACCACGCCGTGGTCATGGCGATGAGCGTGGTCGCGCTGCGCAGCCGTACCGGGCTGACGATCAAGGACCCGCAGTACGTGGCGCAGACGTACCCCCGGTTCTTCGATGACCTGCAGCGCCTCGGCGCGACGGTCGACGCGTAACGGAGGAGGAGATCACCTTGTGCGGAATCGCAGCGATCATCGACCCCCGGGTCGTCGCCGAGGACGCCCATCGGCTGGCGGCGCGCGACCGTGAGCTCATCGCGATGCTGGCGAAGATCTGGCACCGCGGCGACCCGGAGTGCTTCGCCGAGCGGCGCTCGGAGGTGGGCGCCGCCCTCGGCGCCAACCGGCTGGCCATCGTGGACCGCGAGCACGCCCAGCAGCCCCAGTCCGACCAGCACGGCCGGATCTGGGTCGCCTACAACGGCGAGCTGTACGGCTTCCAGGACGTGCGGCGCGAGCTGGAGCGGCTCGGGCACCGCTTCAGGACCACCTCGGACACCGAGGTGATCGCGCAGGCCTACGCCGAGTGGGGCCCGGACATGCTCGGCAGGTTCAACGGCATGTTCGCGTTCGTGGTCTTCGACAGCGAGCGTCGCACGTTCCTGGCGGCCCGCGACCACGTCGGCATGAAGCCGCTCTACTACGTGGTGTCGGACGGCGTGTACCGGTTCGCCTCCGAGCAGAAGTGCCTGCTCGGGGTGCCCGGGGAGATCCGGACGCTGCCGCCGGGCAGCTACCTCACCGAGCGGGGGGTCACGCGCTACCACGAGCTCGACGACACGCCGTGCGACCTGCCCGAGCGGGACATGGTGGCGCGCTACCGGGAGCTGTTCGACGACGCGGTCAGGCGGCAGGTCGACACCGACCTGCCGGTCGCGGTGACCTTCAGCGGCGGGATCGACAGCGCGGCCGTGCTGGCCAGCGCCCGCCTGCACCACCCGGCGGTCACGGCGCTGACGATCGGGTTCGAGGGGGCCGCCGACATCGAGGTCGCCCGGCGCTACTGCCAGGAGCACGACATCCCGCACGTGGTGGCCCACCTCAACCGGGACGCGCTGGTCGACATCATCCCCGACATCGTCTACGGCGCGGAGTTCTTCGAGGGCATCGACGTCATGGACACCTGCGTCGGCTACTTCGCCTTCGAGCTGGCCAAGCGGCACGGCTTCAAGCTCGCCCTGTGCGGTGAGGGCAGCGACGAGGTCATGGCCGGTTACGACCTGTTCCGGCACCACCACGACCCGGTGGACCTGATGCGCTACCGGGTGGCGAACCTGCACCGCACGGACCTGCAGCGGGTCGACCGGTCGAGCATGATGAACTCGGTCGAGACCCGGGTGCCGTTCATGGACCGCCACCTGCTGGAGTTCGCCTACAGCGTGCCGATGGAGATGAAGCTGCGCGGCGGCGTGGACAAGTGGCTGCTGCGCGAGGCCTTCAAGGACCGGCTGCCGGCGTACATCACGAACCGCCCCAAGATCCGCATGCCGGACGGGAGCGGCATGAAGAACACGCTCGTGGAGTACGCCCGCGCCCAGGACGTCGAGGACGACACGCTCGCCAAGAGCATCGGCATCGACTCGCGCGAGGGCGCCTACTTCCTCGAACGGTATCTGGAGGCCGGGTTCCCGATGCCCGCGGAGCGGTTCAAGCGGGCCGGCTACGACTACTCCCCCAACGGCTACTTCGAGTTCGTGTCCTGACGGGCTCCTGTCATCAGCGTTCGTGTCACAACAAGGAGGTCATGGGATGACGGGACACCGCCGGACGATAGCGGTCGTCGACCCGGTGGCGAGCGGGGCGTCGTACGGGGAGGCCGGCAAGGCCCTCGGCCTGTCCGTGATCGCCGTGCTGAGCCAGGAGTACACCGCCTCGTACGTCGTGCAGACCTTCCAGCCCGACGACTACGACGAGATTCACGAGCACCGCTCGATCGGGGAGACGGTGGCGTTGCTGGCCTCCCGCCAGGTCGCCGCCGTCATCCCCGGCACCCAGGTCGCGCTCGACATCACCGATCTGCTCGCCGGCGAGCTCGGCCTGATCGGCAACCCGGTCGAGAGCCTGGCGGCCCGGGTGAACAAGCGCGTGATGAAGGAGCGCTGGACCGCGCACGGGCTGCCGTGCGCGGCCTTCCACGAGTCCGACCGGCTGGAGTCCGTGGTGGAGTGGGCCGAGCGCCAGGGGTATCCGGTGGTGCTCAAGCCGAACGCCTCCACCGGCGCGTCGAACGTCTTCGTCTGCACCGACGAGCGGGAGGTCGCCAAGGCGTTCGCGGCGATCACGAGCCTGCCCGACCTGTACGACCGGCGCTTCGGCTCGGTGCTGGCCGAGGAGTACCTGGACGGCGACGAGTACTTCATGAACCTGCTGCACAACGGCGGCCGGGGCCTGCTGGTCTCGGCCGCCAAGTACGACAAGCTGCAGCGGGAAGGGCGCCCCAGCGTCTACCGGAACTTCCGGTCGCTGCCGCTGGACGATCCCGGGGTGCTGGAGGCGCTGCCGTACATCCAGGATCTCAACACGGCGGTCGACGTGCGTTACGGGATCAACGACACCGAGTACAAGCTCACCTCGCGGGGGCCGCGCGCCCTGGAGATCAACAACCGGCTGCCGGGCGCGGGCACCCCGCTGATGGCCGAGAAGTGCACCGGCCGCGACTGGTACCGCGACAACATCCAGATCTTCCTGGGCGAGTACGACAACGCCGAGCCGCACGTCTTCCACCGGCACTACAACATGTGCTGCCTGATCAACGACCGCGCCGGCCGGGTGAGCGGGTTCGAGGGGCTGGAGGAGGTCAGCCGGCTGGAGTCGTACGACGGCGTGCGGCTGATCGCCGAGGAGGGCGGCTACTGGCCGGTCACGGTGGACCTGGGGTCGGCGTGGGGGCTGGTGCGGCTGGTCCACGAGGACCGGGCGCAGCTCGAACGCGACGCCGAGGCGGTGCACGAGCTGGTGCGCCTGAAGGTCGAATAGGGGACCGCGCCGGCGGTTCGGCAGCACGGATCTGTTCAAGCACCACGAAAGGATGCGCGTGAAGGAGCTGGGCGAGCGTTCGGAGCTGTCCGTACGGTCCGTCGGGATCGGATTCGCTGTCGGCTTCGTCATGACGGCGGCCATCACCTACCTGGCGCTGTACTCGGGGCTGGCCATCTCGGCGGCCATCCCCGCGGCGCTGATCTGCACCGGGCTGATCCGCGTCCGGGCGAAACGGGCGACCGTGCTGGAGAACAACCTTGCGCAGACCATCGCCTCCTCCGGCGAGGCGCTGGCGGTGGGCGTCGCCTTCACCCTGCCCGCGCTGGTGCTCGCCGGGGTCAGGCAGGACCTGGACTACTGGGAGGTCAGCCTCGCGGCGGCGCTGGGCGGCCTGCTCGGGGTCCTGTTCATGATCCCGCTGCGCCGCTCGCTCACGGTGGAGTCGCCCGAGCTGACCTATCCGGAGAGCGTGGCCGCCGCCAAGATCGCCGAGGCCGGGGAGGACGGGCGGGGCACCCTGCTGCCTGCGGGGCTCGCGGTGCTGGCCGGCGCCGTGTTCAAGGTTCTGTCCAGCGTCGTCCAGGTGATCTCGGGCACGGTCGAGGGCGCCGTCGCGATCGGCGGCAGGGTGTTCTACGGCGGCATGGACATCTCGCTGGCGCTGGTCGGCGTCGGTCTCATCGTCAAGCTGCGCTTCACGGTGATGATCGTGGCCGGGGGCGTGCTGTCCTGGCTGGTCGCCATCCCGCTCCTGGCGGACGTGCCGGCCGCGGGCGGGTCGCTGGTGACGCTCGCCTGGGACACCTGGGCCTCCGACATCCGCTACCTGGGCATCGGCGCGATGATCGTCGGCGGCTGCTGGTCGATCGTCCAGGCCCGGACGTCGATCGCCCGGGGCGCCAGGACCGCGTTCGCCGGGCTGCGCCCCGGACGGCGGGCCGCCACGGAGCGGACCGACACCGACCTGGGCATGCGCTGGGTCGTCGGCGGCGTCGCGCTGGCCGGGCTCGGCATCTTCGCCTTCGTGTGGTCCATGGTCGGCTCGGTCGCGCTGGCGGCACTGTCTGCCGTGGTCGCCGTCGTCCTGGTGTTCTTCTTCTCGGCGGTGTCCGGCTACGTGGTCGGTTTCGTCGGCAACTCCAACAACCCGATCTCGGGGCTGGCGATCTGCGGGTTCCTGGCCGCGTCCCTGATCTTCACGCTGCTGCGGGCCGGCGCCGACTCGCGCGTGGTGCTGTGCGTGCTGCTCATCGCGGTGTTCGTCTGCACCGCCACGGCGACGGCGGGCGACACCGCGCAGCACGTCAAGACCGGCGCGATCCTCGGCGGCACGCCGCGCCGGGTGCAGCTCGCGCAGCTGTTCGGCGTCGGGGTGTTCGCCTTCGTCGTCGCCCCCATCGTGGTCCTGCTGCTGGCCGGGTACGGCATCGGCGGGGAGGGCAGCGACACGCTCAAGGCGCCCCAGGCGGTGATCTTCGCCAACCTCGCCGACGCGGTCTTCACCCGGGGCTCGGTCCCGATGGGGATGCTGTGGACCGGCGCGGGGATCGGCGTCGCGCTGATCGTCCTGGACCAGGTGCTGCGCCGCGTCACCGGCGGGGCCGTCATCTACGTGATGCCGATCGCGATCGGCATCTACCTGCCGCTCAGCCTGTCGCTGCCGCTGCTCGTCGGCGGGCTGCTGGCCCACGCGCTCGAACGGGCCGGCCGGCGGTCGGGCGAGCCCGGCGCCGAGGACGTCGCGCACGACCGGGCGGTGCTGGTCTGCTCGGGGCTCATCACCGGCGAGGCCCTGGTCGGGCTCTCCGCCGCGCTGCCCAGGTCGATGGGCTGGGATCTGCCGATCCGGGTGCTGGACAACCCCTTCGTCTCGCTCGCCGCGCTCGGCCTCGTGCTGGCCGCCCTGTTCTGGTACGCCAACGCCGCCAGGAACAGGAACGCGGCCCACTCCGATCGGAGCAGCCCATGACCACGAACGAGACCCGGGCGGCGAACGTCATCGACGACGCCCCCATGACGCCCTTCCACCGCAGGCTGGCCCTGTTCTGCTCGGGCGGGCCGTTACTCGACGGCCTCGCGCTCGGCGTCATCGGGCTCGCGCTGCCTCCGATGACCGCCGAATGGCGGCTCGACGAGCTGTGGCAGGGCGCGCTGGCCGCCTCCGCGCTGCTCGGCCTGTTCGCCGGCGGGTTCGTCTTCGGGTACGTCACCGACCTCGTGGGCCGCAAGCTCATGTACACCCTGGACATCGCGGCCATCGCGATCTTCTCCGGGGCGCAGTTCTTCGTCACCGGGCCCGAGCAACTGCTCGTGCTGCGCCTGCTGCTCGGGGTCGCCATCGGCGCCGACTACCCCATCGCCACCTCGCTGCTGGCCGAGTTCGCCCCGCGCCGGTCGCGGGCCACGCTCATCGGCCTGCAGACGGTCATGTGGTCGGCGGGCAACGCGCTGGCGTACCTGCTCGGCCTGTGGGTGATGGGGTTCGGGCCGGACGCGTGGCGGTGGCTGCTCATGTCGCCGGCGCTGGTGGCGGCGGTGCTGTTCGTGCTGCGCATCGGCACGCCCGAGTCCCCGCGCTGGCTGATCACCAAGGGCCGCGGCGGCGAGGCGCTGGCCGTCACCCGCCGCGTCTACGGCGAGTCGGCCGATCTCGACGGGGTCGGCGAGCGGCGGGCGCCCACCCGGTTCCGCACCGTCTTCCAGGGCGTGTACCTGCGCCGCACCGTGTTCGTGGCGCTGTTCTGGACGTGCTCGGTGACGCCGCTGTACGCGATCTACGCCTTCGCGCCGCAGATCCTCCAGGCGCTGCGCATCAGCGACGACCGCGCCTCCAGCGTCGCCGTCGGGGGGCTGCTGCTGCTGGGCTGCGTGGTGGCGACCCTGGTCGCCGACCGGATGAGACGCAGGACGCTGCTCATCTGGCCGATGGCGGTGGCCTCCGGCTGCCTGGTGCTGCTCGGCGTGCTCGCGCAGGCGCCGCCGCCCGTCATCCTGCTGCTCGCCGGCGTGTACGCGCTGGCCATCGGCGGCCCCACGATCCTGCAGTGGATCTACCCCAACGAGATCTTCCCGACCGAGATCCGGGCGACCGCGTTCGGGATCGGGGTGGCGGCCAGCCGCATCGGCGCCGTGCTGGGCACGTTCGTGGTGCCGTCGCTGCTCGACGGGGCGGGGATCTCGCTGACGATGGTGCTGCTGGGGGCGTTCTGCGGCGTGGGGGTGGTGGCGTCGGCGTTCCTGGCGCCCGAGACGTACGGCCGCCCGCTCAACGAGGCCGCCACCTGAGACGGCGCACCTGAGACGGCCACCTGAGACGGGCCGCCGGGGGCGGGCCGCCGCCGCGGAAATAGGCTCGTCCCCATGGCCGACCACATTCTCGTCCTCAACACGGGCTCCTCCTCGATCAAGTACGAGCTCGTCGACCCGCACACGCGCGAGCGCGCCGCCAAGGGGCTCGTCGAGCGCATCGGGGAGGAGCGGGGCCGGCTGACCCACCGCCACGGGGACGCGCCGCCGTACGTCGTGGAGCGGCGCTTCCGCGACCACGCCGAGGGGCTGGCGGCGATGATGGCGGCGTTCGCCGAGGCGGGCCCGGAGCCGGCGCCGGTCGCGGTCGGGCACCGGGTGGTGCACGGCGGCACCCGGTTCACCTCGGCCGTGCTCATCGACGAGGAGGTCATCGCCGCCGTCGAGGAGCTCGCCCCGCTCGCGCCCCTGCACAACCCGATCAACCTGACCGGCATCCGGCTCGCCCGCGAGGTGTTCCCCGAGGTGCCGCAGGTGGCGGTGTTCGACACCGCCTTCCACGGCACGCTGCCGCCCGAGGCGTACACCTACGCGGTGCCGGGCGAGTGGCGCGAGCGGTTCGGCGTGCGCCGGTTCGGCTTCCACGGCACGTCCTGCGCCTACGTGTCGCGGCGCGCCGCCGCCGTGCTGGGCCGCGACCTCGCCGAGCTCGACCTGATCGTGCTGCACCTGGGCAACGGCGCCAGTGCCACCGCGATCTCCGGCGGCGTCAGCGTCGGCACGTCCATGGGGATGACGCCGCTGGAGGGGCTCGTCATGGGCACCCGCTCCGGCGACGTCGACCCGGCCCTGGCCGGCTACCTGTCGCGGGCGGCCGGGCTGGACGCCGAGCGGGTCGAGCGCGCGCTCACCCACGAGGGCGGCCTGCTGGCGCTGGCCGGGTCCGGCGACATGCGCGAGGTGCGCGCCCGCGACGACGACGCGGCCCGGCTGGCGCTGGACGTCTACACCCGGCGCATCCGCACGTACGTCGGCGCCTACTACGCGCTGCTCGGCCGCGTGGACGCGATCGTGTTCACCGGCGGGATCGGCGAGCACGACGCCGCCACCCGCGCCGAATCGCTGGCGGGGCTCGACCGGCTCGGCGTGACCGTGGACGCCGCGCTCAACGAGGCGGCGCGGGAGGGCGAGCGCACGGTGTCGCCGCCGGGCGCCGAGGTGGCGGTCCTGGTCGTCCCCACCGACGAGGAGTGGGAGATCGCCTCCCAGACCCTCGCGCTGGTGCGGCCGTCCACCGCGTGAGCTCGTGCGGCTCGCCGCTCACCTGGGCGGCTCGTGCGGCTCGTCGCTCACCTGGGCGGCGGTGACGGCGACGGTGGTCACGATGTCGGCCACCGTCGCGCCGCGCGACAGGTCGTTGACCGGCTTGCGCAGCCCCTGGAGGACCGGCCCGACCGCGACGGCCCCCGCGCTGCGCTGGACGGCCTTGTAGAGGTTGTTGCCGGTGTTCAGGTCGGGCACGACGAAGACCGTGGCCCGGCCGGCCACCCGGCTGCCGGGCATCTTGGCCCGCGCCACCGCGGGGTCCACCGCGGCGTCGTACTGGATCGGCCCCTCCACCTGGAGGTCGGGGCGGCGCTCGCGGACCAGCTCGGTGGCGGCGCGCACCTTGTCGACGTCGGCGCCCGCGCCCGAGGCGCCCGTCGAGTACGACAGCATGGCGATCCTGGGGTCGACGCCGAACGACGCCGCGGTGCGCGCCGAGGCGATCGCGATGTCGGCGAGCTGTTCGGCGCTCGGGTCGGGGTTGACCGCGCAGTCGCCGTACACGAGCACCCGGTCGGCCAGGCACATGAAGAACACGCTGGAGACCAGGCCCAGGCGCAGGATCTCGAAGGCGGGCCTGATGGTGTGGGCGGTGGTGTGGGCCGCGCCGGACACCATGCCGTCGGCCATGCCCGTGTGGACCATCAGCGTGCCGAAGTAGGACACGTCGGTGACGGTGTCGCGGGCCAGCTCGACGGTCATGCCCCGGTGCGCCCTGGCGTCGGCGTACGCGCGGGCGAAGCGTTCGCGCAGGTCCGGGTCGAACGGGCTGAGCACCCGGGCGCCGGTCAGGTCGAGGCCGAGCTGCCCGGCCTGGACCTTGATCCGCTCCTCGTCGCCGAGCAGGGTGAGCTCGGCGACGCCGCGGCGCAGCAGGATGTCGGCCGCGCGCAGGATGCGGGGCTCCTCCCCTTCGGGCAGCACGATGTGCCTGCGCCGGGCGCGGGCCCGGTCCAGCAGCTCGTACTCGAACATCAGGGGCGTGACGACGTCGGTCTTGGCGATGGCGAGCCGGTCGAGCAGCAGCGGGCCGTCCACGTGCTCGGCGAACAGCCGCAGCGCCGTGTCGATCTTGCCGATGGCCTCGGGGGTGAAGCGGCCCTCCACGGCCGACAGCCTGGTGGCGGTCTCGAAGGTGTCGTGGTCGGCGGCGATCACGGGCAGCGGGATCGTCATGCCGCGCAGCAGCCGGTCCACCGGCCCCGGCAGGTCCGTGCCGCCGGTGAGCACCACGGCCGACAGGGAGGGGAAGCCGGGCGAGGTGTGCGCGGCGATCAGGCCGGGCAGCAGGGCGGCGGCCCGGTCGGAGGGGATGATGACGGCGGCGCCCTCGGTGTAGCGGTCGAGGATGCCGGGCAGCGACATGGCCCCGACCATGAGGCTGCTCGCCTCGCGGCCGAGCCCTTCCCGCTCGCCGAGGAAGAGCTTGCCGTCGCACGCGTCGAGCAGGTCGGCGACCGTCGGCGCGCGCAGCGAGGGGGTCTCCGGCAGCACGAACACCGGCGTCCGGTGCCCGACGGCGGGCGTGCCCGGCGCGGCCCGGGTCACCACGACGGCGAGCTCGTGGGCGTGGTGCTGCGCCAGCTCCCGGGTCGACAGCTCGACCGCCGCGGCGATCTGCGCGGCGGTGCGGCCCCGCCCGCTGACCACGTTGACCACGGGCGTGCCCAGGTCGGCGGCCAGCCTGGCGTTGAAGCCGAACTCCGTCGGCGCCCCCACGTCGGTGTAGTCGGTGCCGATCACCACGATCGCGTCGCAGCGCCCGGCGAGGGCGCGGTAGCGGGCCACGATCTCGCCGGCCGCGCGCTCGACGTCGTCGTGCACGTCGTCGTACGTGACGCCCGCGCAGGCCCCGTAGGGCAGGGCGAGCTGGAAACGGCTCCTGACGGTGTTGACCAGCGCGTCCTCGCGGCCCGCCCGGACCACAGGGCGGAAGACGCCCACGGTCCCGACCTGCCGGGACAGCAGCTCGACCAGCCCCAGGGCCACGGTCGCCTTGTTGCTCCCGGCCTCGCCCGCCGCGACGTACACAGCACGTGTCATGCCCACCATTGTCGTCGGCTCCGGAGAGGGGGCCGGAAAGGGGTCGGAAAGGGGTGGCGCGGGGGGTTGACGGGCCCTGGTCGGCGCGTATCTTTCGCTTAGGAAAGTTTCCTAAGCAATTCACTCGGGGCGACCGTCACCAGCACAAGGAGAGGTATGACCAGAACCCTGCGCGTCCTGGCCGCGACCGTGCTCGCGGCAGGAGCCGTCACCGTCGGGTCGGGCCTGCTGAGCCCGGCGTCGGCGGCCGGCGACTGTGAATACGGCTGGGGCGGGAACTCGTTCTCCGCCCGGTGCGCGACGAGCGGCCCCGCCTACGAGTTCCGCGCCTACGTCCAGTGCGTCAACGGCCGCCGGGACGGCGCCTGGGTGACGACCAACACCGGCCAGTGGAGCTCGGCGAGCTGCGGCCCCTGGTGGATCGACCGCGTCTCCTACGGCCTGGACGTGCGCCCGCTCTGACGGCCCGACCCGAACGGCCGTCCGGCCCCGCCACGAGGCCGGGCGGCCGCCCTCTCCCCGCACGGACCCCCGAAGACCGGACGCCCTCGAAAACCCGTTGAACGAGTGAGTGCTCGCTCATTAGGGTGTCCGGCATGTCCAAAAGGCGCAGAGTGCCGGCCATGTCGCCGGAAGACCGCCGGGCGGCGCTCATCGCCGCCACCGTCCCCCTACTGCGCGAGCACGGCACCGCGGTGAGCACCCGCCAGATCGCCGAGGCCGCCGGGGTGGCCGAAGGCACGATCTTCGGCGTCTTCCCCGACAAGGCGTCCCTGCTGCGCGCGGCGCTCACGAGCGCGTTCGACCCGCAGCCCGGGATCGACGCGCTGGCGGCCGTCGGCGCGACCACGGCCGGGCTGCGCGAACGGCTGCGCGAGGCGGTCGCGATCCTGAGAGCCGGGATGCGGGCCAACGCCAACCTCCTGACCGCGCCCCGCGAGCTGATGAACGGCGACGACTGCTTCCGCGACCGGATGCTGGAAGGCCGGAGCCGGCTGGCCGCCGCGCTCGCCGCCCTCGTCGAACCCGACCGCCACCTGCTGCGCCGCTCCCCCGAGACCGCCGCCCACCTGCTGTTCACGCTGGTCGCGGTCAGCGCGCACGCCGACCTCGGGCACGGCGGCGCGGAGATCGGCGACGTGGACGACGACGAGATCGTCTCCATGCTGCTCGACGGTCTCCTCGTGCGCCACTCCCCCGTCCCTTCCACAGGAAGCGCTCCCTGATGCTGCTCCGTCTCCTGCGGGCCCGGCTCAGGCCGTACGGGAAAGAGATCACGCTCGTCGTGCTCTTCCAGTTCGTCCAGACGCTGGCCACGCTCTACCTGCCCACGCTGAACGCCGACATCATCGACGACGGCGTCGTCAAGGGCGACACCGGCTACATCGTCCGCGTCGGGCTGGTGATGCTCGGGGTGACGCTCGTGCAGATCGTCTGCTCGGTCGTGGCCGTCTACTACGGCGCCCGCACCTCGATGGCGCTGGGCCGCGACCTGCGGGCCGCGATCTTCCACCGGGTGCAGGACTTCTCCGCCCAGGAGGTCAACGGGTTCGGGGCGCCGTCGCTGATCACCCGGACCACCAACGACGTGCAGCAGGTCCAGTTGCTCGTGCTGATGACGTGCACGATGGTGGTGACGGCGCCGATCATGTGCGTCGGCGGCATCGTGCTGGCGCTGCGCCAGGACGTGACGCTGTCGTCGCTGCTGCTCGTCGCGCTGCCCCTGATGATCGTCATCGTGGGCCTGGTCGTCATGCGGATGCGCCCGCTGTTCCGCGCCATGCAGGAGCGCATCGACCGGATCAACCAGGTGCTGCGCGAGCAGATCACCGGCATCCGGGTCATCAGGGCCTTCGTCCGCGACCGGCACGAGCGCGAGCGGTTCGGCGTGGCCAACGACGAGCTCACCGACGTGTCGCTGCGGGTCGGGCGGCTGATGGCGCTGATGTTCCCCTCGGTGATGCTGGTGGTGAACCTGTCGAGCGTCGCCGTGGTCTGGTTCGGCGCCGACCGCATCGCCGGCGGCGCCATGCAGGTGGGCGCGCTGACCGCGGTCATCTCCTACCTGATGCAGATCCTCATGTCAGTCATGATGGCGATGTTCATGTTCATGATGATCCCCCGGGCCGAGGTGTGCGCCGAGCGCATCGAGGAGGTGCTCGACACCGAGCCGACCGTCCGCCCGCCGGCGAACCCGGTCGTCCCGCCGCGCCGCACCGGCGAGCTGGAGCTGCGCGAGGCGGGCTTCCGCTACCCGGGCGCCGAGGAGCCGGTGCTGTCCGGCGTGAGCTTCGCGGCGCGGCCCGGCCGCACCACCGCGATCATCGGCAGCACGGGCAGCGGCAAGACGACGCTGCTCAACCTCGTCCCCCGGCTGTTCGACGCGACCTCGGGGCAGGTGCTCGTCGACGGCGTCGACGTGCGCGACCTCGACCCGGCGGCGCTCGCCGAGCGGGTCGGCCTGGTCCCGCAGGCGCCCTACCTCTTCTCCGGCACCGTCGCCTCCAACCTCCGCTACGGCAGGCCGGACGCGACCGACGAGGAACTGTGGCGGGCGCTGGAGGTCGCGCAGGCGCGCGAGTTCGTCGAGGCGATGCCCGGCGGGCTGGACGAGCCGATCGCGCAGGGCGGCACGAACGTCTCCGGCGGGCAGCGCCAGCGCCTGGCCATCGCGCGGGCGCTCGTGCACCGGCCCGGCGTCTACCTGTTCGACGACTCGTTCTCGGCCCTCGACTACGCCACCGACGCCCGGCTGCGCGCCGCGCTCGCCGAGGAGATCGCCGACGCCACGATCGTCATCGTGGCCCAGCGGGTCAACACCATCCGCGACGCCGACCGCATCGTGGTGCTCGACGACGGCCGCGTGGCCGGGATCGGCGCCCACGGCGAGCTCATGGACACCTGCCCGACCTACCGCGAGATCGTCCTGTCCCAGCTCACCGAACAGGAGGCCGCGGCATGACCACGCAGACGCCCGCGCGCCGGCCGCAGCCCGGCTTCGGGCCCGGGCGGATGATGTCCGGCCCCGCCGAGAAGCCCGGCGACTTCAAGGGCACCCTGCGCCACCTGATGCGGCTGCTGCGCCCCGAACGCCCGATGCTGGTCGTGGTGCTGGTCCTCGGCGCCGCCGGGGTCGCGCTGACCGTGATCGGGCCCAAGATCCTCGGCCACGCCACCGACCTGATCTTCGCCGGGATCGTGGGGTCCCAGCTGCCCGCCGGGCTGACCAAGGAGCAGGCCGTGGCCGGGCTGCGCGCCCAAGGGCAGGGCACGTACGCCGACATGGTGGCCTCGATGAGCGTCGTGCCGGGGCAGGGCATCGACTTCGCCGCGCTGGCGGGGGTGCTCGCCTGGGTCCTGGCCGTCTACCTGGTGGCGGCGCTGCTCGGCATCGCGCAGTTCCGGCTCACCACGAACGTCGTGCAGCGTTCGGCGTACCGGCTGCGCGAGCGGATCGAGGCCAAGCTGGGGCGGCTGCCGCTGAGCTACTTCGACGGCCAGCCGCGCGGCGAGATCCTCAGCCGCGCCACCAACGACACCGACAACATCGCCCAGTCGCTGCAGCAGACGCTGAGCCAGCTCATCTCGTCGCTGCTGACGGTGGTGGGCGTGCTGGCGATGATGTTCTGGATCTCGCCGCTCCTGGCGCTCATCGCGCTGGTCACCGTGCCGGTGTCGATCTACGTCACCGCCGTCGTGGGCAAGCGCTCGCAGCCGCAGTTCGTCAAGCAGTGGGCGTCGACGGGCCGGCTCAACGGCCACATCGAGGAGATGTACGGCGGGCACACGCTGGTCAGGGTGTTCGGCAGGCAGCGCGAGGCGGCCGAGACGTTCACCGAGCACAACGAGGCGCTGTTCGCCTCCAGCTTCCGCGCCCAGTTCATCTCCGGGCTCATCCAGCCGGCGATGATGTTCATCGGCAACCTCAACTACGTGCTGGTGGCCGTCGTCGGCGGGCTCAAGGTGGCGTCGGGCTCGATCTCGCTCGGCGACGTGCAGGCGTTCGTGCAGTACTCGCGCCAGTTCAGCCAGCCGCTGACGCAGGTGGCGGGCATGGCGGGCATCGTCCAGTCGGGCGCCGCCTCGGCCGAGCGGGTCTTCGAGCTGCTGGAGGCCCCCGAGCAGTCGCCCGAACCGGCGGTCCCGGCCCGGCCGGCGCGGATCAGGGGGCGCGTGGCGTTCGAGAACGTGTCCTTCCGGTACGCGCCGGACCGGCCACTGATCGAGAACCTGTCGCTCACCGTCGAGCCCGGCCAGACGGTAGCCATCGTCGGCCCGACCGGGGCGGGCAAGACGACGCTGGTCAACCTCCTCATGCGCTTCTACGAGGTGACCGGCGGCCGCATCACGCTCGACGGCGTCGACATCGCGGAGATGTCGCGGGAGGAGCTGCGCGGCGCGATGGGCATGGTGCTCCAGGATGCCTGGCTGTTCGGCGGCACGATCGCGGAGAACATCGCCTACGGCGCCGAGGGCGCCACCCGCGAGCGCGTCGAGGCCGCCGCCGAGGCCGCGCACGTGGACCGGATCGCGCACACGCTGCCCGACGGGTACGACACGGTCCTCGACGAGGAGGGCGCGACGGTCAGCGCGGGCGAGAGGCAGCTGATCACCATCGCGCGGGCGTTCCTGTCGGAGCCGGCGATCCTCATCCTTGACGAGGCGACCAGCTCCGTCGACACCCGGACGGAGGTGCTCATCCAGCGGGCCATGGGCTCCCTGCGCGAGGGGCGGACGAGTTTCGTGATCGCGCACCGGCTGTCGACGATCCGCGACGCCAGCCTGATTCTCGTCATGGAGAACGGGCGGATCGCGGAGCAGGGCACCCACGAGTCGCTGCTGGCCGCCGGCGGGGCCTATGCCGCGCTCTACTCGGCGCAGTTCGCCGAGCCGGTGACCGAGGTGGAGTGAGGTTCCGGCGCAGGTCCCGGACTCAACGCGGGTGAAGGACGAGCCGGCACTGGCGGCCCGGGACGTTGGAGACGGCCCGCCACCTGACCGGCTCGTCCCGCGGATCGGCGGGCGTGATCGTCACGTGCCTGGCGAACACGTGCAGGAATGTCCTGATGTGCAGCAGCGCCAGGCGGTCGCCGGCGCAGGTGTGGGCGCCGCCGCCGAACGGCATCCAGCCGTAGCCGCGCGGCCGGCCGTCGAACCAGCGTCCGGGGCGGAACTCCTCCGGGTCCGGGTAGAGGCCGGGGTCGTGGTGCAGGCTCTTGAGGTGCACGGCGATCAGCGTGCCGGGCGGCAGGACGCGCCCGCCCAGCCGGTAGGCGCGCACGGTGCGGCGGCCGATGAAGGCGACCGGCGGCCGCACGCGCAGCGTCTCGTAGGTGACGGCGTCGGCGTACGCGCCCTCCCCCGCGTCGGCCTCCGCCGTCAGGCGGCGCAGCGCCTCGGGATGCCGGGCGAGCCGTTCGAACGCCCAGGCGATGCCGGTGGCGGTGGAGGTGCGCGCGGCGCTGATGACGCTCATCAGCTCGTCGCGCAGCGCCTGCTGGGTGAGCCGGGCGCCGCGCTCGTCGCGGGCCCGCATCAGCAGGCCGAGCACGTCGTCGTGGTCCTCGCCGCGCCGCAGGCGGCGATCGACCTCGGCGTGGATGAGCCGGTCGCACTCGCGGCCCAGCCGCCGGTACGACTGCCACAGCGCGAGTCCGCCCACGCCGCGGAGCGCGTACCGCACGTGCATCTCATGGGAGTCGGCCAGGTTGAGCAGGCGGCGCAGCGGGGTGCCCCACCGGCGCAGCAGGAGCGGGTCTCCCCCGACCGTGGTGTGCAGGACGGCGTGGAGCATGGCCGTCCGCAGGCGCGGCAGCAGCCGGAACGGCGTGGCCGCCGGGCACGTCTCGACGGTGCGCAGCGCGATGCGGGCGGCGACGTCGCGCAGGTCGTGCGGGATCCGGCCCTTCAGCGCGGGCAGCATGATCGCGCGGATGCTGTGGTGCTCGTCGCCGTCGAGCACGGCCAGGCCGAGGCGGCCGACCACCGGCTCCTGCACCCGGTTGGCCGACACGGCGTCGACGTCCTCGCCCGGGGCGCGCATCACCTGCCGGACCAGGACCGGGTCGCGGATCACCACCAGCCGCCCGATGCCCGGCGCCCAGCTGGTGATCATGTCGCCGGCCCGGTCGAAGGCCCGGGTCACGGCGGGGTCACCCAGGGCGAGCCAGGCCGGAACCAGCATCGGCGCGTATCGGGTCATGACTCTCCTCGGGGGCGTCGGTCATGTGCGCCGGCCGCGCCCGGCCCTCGTCGCCGGGGACTGCGCCGGACTGACCGTCATGCCGAGCTCCTGCCGCACGAGTGACACTCATGGTGATCGAATGGTCACTGTGAGCATAGGCGAAGATCGGCCGGCCGGCACCGCCGGTCGCCGGACCGGGCCCGGGTTCGCCGGCGGTCCTACTCGAAGCGGGCGCCGCCGGGCGCGGTCACGCGTTTGAGCAGCGGCAGCCCGGCGAGGATCACGAGCAGCGCGACGACCAGGCCGCCGCCGACGGTCAGGAAGTAGGCGGGGCCCGGCAGCGCCGCCGGGGCGCTCTTGATGGCCAGCCGGCTGATCACCGGGCCGGCCACGCCCACTCCCGCGACCGCCGCCACCAGGGCGGCCAGCACGACGGGGGCCGCCGTCTCCAGCAGCACCACGCTCGACAGCGTCCGCGTCGGCGTGCCGCACAGCCGCAGCTGCGTGAACGGCCGTCTGCGCTCCACGACGCCGCCGGCGACCGAGACCAGCAGGCCGCAGCCCGCCACCAGCAGGGTCAGCGCGACGATGGCCAGCGCGGCGTCCTCGACCCGGTCCAGCAGCACCGCGCGGGCCTGGGCGACCTCGGCGAACGTCTGCGGCGTCTCGGTGCTGCCGGTGCGGGCGAGGTACGGGCCGAGCAGCGTGCGGACGCGTTCGCGTACGGCCGGGTCGTCCGCGTGGACGAGCACCGCGGCCAGCGCCAGGCCGGCCCGGGCGTCCGGGCCGCCGGGCGCGGCCGGGTTGGCCGCATCGACGACCGGCAGGTTGCGGTCGACGGAGAGCATGTTGTCGCTGGTCAGCAGCCGGTTGAGGTCGACCGCCACGGCGCGGGGGCCCGGGGCGCACCGGCCGAGCGCCGGGAAGGCGGCCAGGGCGTCGCACGCGACCACGTGGCGCAGCAGGAAGCCGGGGCGGCAGCCGGGGCCCGGGTCGCACGGCGGAGGCCGCATGGGCAGGGGCGGCGCGTCGGGCCGGTGGTGGATCGGCAGCACGGTGACGCCGGGCTGGGCGCGCAGCCGGGCCAGCAGGCCGGCCTCGGCGGCGGGCGGGAGGGGCCGGTCGCCGAAGGAGGCCCGCAGGACCGCGTTCAGCGTGCCGCCGCCCGCGGCCTGCTGGCCGGAGACGACGGCGGGGACGATGCCGGCGACGGCCGTGCCGATGAAGACCGCGAGCACGATGCCGTTCACCGACCGGAAGGCTCCCTTGGGGTCGGCCGCCAGCCGCTGCGCGGCCAGCAGCGTCGCCGGGCCGGAGGTGACGCGGGCGGCCAGCCGCGCGGTCAGCATCGTCAGCCAGGGCCCGGCCAGCACGAGCCCGGCCATGATCAGGGCCAGGCCGGTGTCGACGAGCACCGCGTCGGGCTCCTTCCCCGGCGCGATCGCCGGGCCGGCGAACAGGCCCAGGCCCGCCAGGAGCGGCAGCACCCGCCACCAGCCGGGGGCGGAGCCCCGCGCCGTGCGCGCCGCGCCGAGCGGGGTGATCCGCACCCGCCGCAGCGACCACAGGGCGGCTCCGGCCGCGGCGAGCGGGACGCCCGCGGCCACGGCGGCGTACTGGAGCGCGGTGGGCGCGACCACGTCGGGGAAGAACCGGGACCCGGTGATGGCCACCTCGGCCAGGACGGGACGGATCGCCTGGAAGACGGCGATCCCGGCGAGCGCGCCCAGGGCCGCGCCGAGCGCCGCGTCCACCGAGGCGATCACGTTGACCTGCCGCGCGGTGGCGCCGGCCAGGCGGATCGCCGCGAACCGCGCCTCCCGGCGGGCGGCGGCCAGGCGGGTGGCGGTGCCGACGAGGACGAGCAGCGGGAAGACCAGGCCGACGGCGGCGATGCCGAACCCGTGCTCGTACAGGGCGGTGGTGTCGTCGGCGCGCGGGGCGGTGGCGACCTCGCCGACGGCCACGGTGCCGGCCATCGCGGTCAGCTCCGCGGCGCTCCGGCCGGCGATGACGACCAGGTCGTCGGGGCCGGACAGGGCCGCCCTGCCGATGAGGCCGGCGCGGGTGCCGGGGACGCGGTCGGCGAGCTGGTCGCGCGGCACGGCGGCCATCAGCTCGGCCAGCGCGGGCGAGACGTAGTGGCGGCCGGCTCCGGGCAGCTCCGGGATGCCTGGGATGCCGGGCAGGGGCGCCCGCGTGGCGGGGACGGCGACGTCGAGGCGGACGATCGGGCGGCCCGCGTACGAGTCCTGGCGGTGGTTCCACAGCACCGCGCCCAAGGTGGCGCCCGGCGCGGAGCCGGTCGTGCACTCCCAGCACGGGCGGGCCGCGGTGGCCCGGAAGGCGTTGAACAGCGCCAGCGTGGACAGCAGCACCGCCACCCCCAGCGCGACCGAGGCCGCGACGAGGACCAGCCGGCCGGCCGCCTCCCGGCCGCCGCGCAGCGACAGCCGCAGGCCGAGCCGGAGCGTCATCGGACGGCCCCGCCGACGTACGGATCGGTCACCCTGCCGTCGCGCACCATGACCTCCCGGTCGGCGCAGGCGGCGACGCGGGCGTCATGGGTCACCACGACCACGGTCGTGCCCTCCTCGCGGGCCAGGCCGACGAGCAGGTCCATGACCCGCTCGCCGGTGAGCGAGTCGAGCGCGCCGGTGGGCTCGTCGGCGAAGACGACCTTGGGGCGCGTCACCAGCGCCCGCGCGATGGCCGCCCGCTGCGCCTGCCCGCCGGACAGCTCGCCGGTGCGCCGCCCGCTCAGGGTGTCCAGCTCCAGCCGCTGGAGCCAGCCGGCCGCCCGCCGGTACGCCTCCTTGCGCCCGGCTCTGCCGAGCAGCAGCGGCAGGGCGACGTTGTCGGCCACGGTGAGCTCCGGCACGAGCTCGCCGAACTGGAACACGAAGCCGAACGCGGTGCGGCGCAGCTCCGAGCGCCGGGCGTCGCTCAGCGTGTCGAGCCGCCGCCCGTCGAACCAGACCTCGCCGGCGTCGGGCGTGAAGATGCCGGCCAGGCAGTGCAGCAGCGTGGACTTGCCGGATCCGCTCGGGCCCATGATCGCCAGGATCTCCCCCGGTGTCACGGACAGGCTGGCCTCGCGCAGCGCCTGCGTGCGGCCGTAGGAGCGGTCGATCGCGCGGGCCTCCAGCAGCGGGCCCGGCACGGGGAGGCCGTCGACGGTCATGCGCGTCGCACCGTTTCGGCCAGCGCCCCCAGCCGGGCCGTGGTCACGTCGATCCAGCGCAGGTCGGCGTCCAGGTGGAACAGCGCGTGGTCGGCCAGCAGGGCGTCGACGAGCGCGCCGCCGCGTTTGATCTCCGACAGCTCGCGCATGCGCCGCATGTGGGTGGCGCGCTGGGTGTCGAGGAAGCGCTGCGCGTCGTGGCCCAGCATCAGCGCCAGCACGACCTTGGTGAACAGCACCGTCTGCAGGAACGGCTCGGCCGCCACCGGCTCGGCCAGCCAGGCGTCCACCTCCCGCTTGCCGAGCGTGGTGATGGAGTAGCGCTTGCGGTCGGGGCCGTCGCCGGGCTCGCTCTGACCGGCCGTGACCTTGCCGTCCCTGGCCAGGCGGCTGAGCGTCGAGTAGACCTGGCCGAAGGGCAGCGGCTTGCCCCTGGCGAAGTAGGTGTCGTAGTCGCGCTTGAGGTCGTAGCCGTAGCTGGGCTCTCGGTCCAGGAGGCCGAGCAGGGCCAGGGGGACTGTCATGGGAGCCCAATATATACCGAGGGTATACACGGGGTGCCTGAGCGGCGGCCAGGCGCGGAGGCGGGTGCGTCAGCGTTCGCCGGCGGGGGCGACAGCGCCCGACATGGGGCGGCCGAGGAGGGCCGTGGCGACGGCGGCGACGTGCGGGTCCAGGTCGGCGGCGCTCGCCCCGGCCAGGGCGGGGGTGGCGACGACCGACCGCAGGATGCCGATGCCGACCATCCAGGCGCTGAGCAGCTCGGCCCGCAGCTCGGCGTCCTCGCCTTCGGCCAGGTCGCGCAGGGCGTCGACGTAGGTGGCGCAGACCTCGTCGCGGATGCGGCGGCGGGCGTCCTCGTGGGCCGACGAGCGCAGCATGGCGACCAGGGGGTGCTCGCCGCCGTACGCGGTCCAGTCGTGCTCGACGACCGTGCGCACCATGCGGGCGACCAGCTCCTCCTGGGGGCCGTCGAGCAGCCCGGCGGGGACGTCGGCGGCGGTGGCCAGGTCGAAGAGCTGCTTCTTGGAGCCGAAGTAGCGGAAGATGAGGGTGGCGTCGACGCCGGAGTCGCGGGCGATGTCGCGGACGCTGGTGGCGTCGTAGCCCTCGCGGGCGAAGCGCAGCCTGGCGGCCTCCAGCAGGCGCGCCCGGGTGGCCTCCCTGTCCCTCTTCTGCACCGCGGTCCTCCTCGCTCGGTCATCGACCGTTGACATTGTAGGCGGAGGTCGTGCTACGTTCACTCAAGTCAGCGTTCGATGACTTATGGAGTGACTCATGGGGACGTACGTGGTGGCGGGCGGGACCAACGGCATGGGCCGCGGGCTCGCCCTGCACTTCCTGAGCCGGGGCGACCGGGTGACGGTCGTGGGCAGCGACCCCGCCAGAGGGCGGCGCCTGCTCGACGACGCCGCCCGCCTGGGCGCCGCGGACCGGGCCGCGTTCGTGCGCGCCGACCTGACGTCGGCGGCGGAGAACGCCCGGGTGATCGAGGAGGTCAAGGCACGGCACGACACGCTGGACGGCCTGGTCTGCACCGCGCTGCGGCCGTTCCCGAAACGGGTGGAGACGCCCGACGGCTACGAGGCCACGTTCGCCCTCTACTACGTCAGCCGCTTCCTGCTCGCCTACGGCCTCACCGGCCTGCTCGAACGCGGCGCGAACCCGATGATCGTGAACATCTGCGGCGTCGGCGTCACCAAGGGCCGCATCCACTGGGACGACCTGTCACTCAAGCGCGGCTACGGCACCGTCAAGGCCATGCTGCAGGCCGGGCGCGCCACCGACCTGCTCGGCGTCGCGTACGCCCGCAACCACCCGGACGCCCGCACCCGCTACCTGCTGCACCACCCCGGCTTCACCGACAGCGGCGCCGACGGGCTCGCGCAGCCGGCCAGGTCCGTCGTCAAGCTGCTGGCCAGGTTCGCCGCCCAGCCGGTCGAGCGGGCGATCGCGCCCATCATCGAGCTGATGGACGACCCGCCGGGCACGGGCGGCCTGCTCGCCTACGACCGCCGCCGCCCGCTCGACCCGTCGCTGCCCACGCTCGACCCGGCCGCCGCCCACCGCCTGTACGAGCTGACCAGCCACCTGCTGCGCCCCTGACCGGCCGGGCGCAGGTCAGCGGCCGAGACCCGCGTCGCGTGCCCGGATGATCGCCTGGGCGCGGTCGGCGACCTGGAGCTTGGCGAACACGTTCGACACGTTGTTGCGCACCGTCTTCGGCGACAGGAACAGCCGCGCCGCGATCTCCGCGTTGGACAGCCCCGCCGCGATCAGCTCGAGCACCTCCCGTTCGCGGGCGGTGAGCTGCGGGAACGGCTGCGCCCTCGGCGCGTCGCCGCCCGCCAGCCGGGCGAAGAAGCCGCTCACCCGCGCCGCCAGCGCCTGCCCGAAGATCACCTCGCCGCCCGCGACGGCGGTGATCGCCCGCAGGATCTCCGTCTGGTCGGCGCCCTTGAGCAGGTAGCCGCGCGCGCCCGCGCGCATCGCCGCCAGCACGGTGTCGTCGTCCTCGTGCATGCTCAGCACGAGCACGCCCGTGCCCGGCGCCGCCGCCAGGATGCGTTCGGCGGCGGCGAGCCCGTCCAGGCCCGGCATCTGCAGGTCGAGCACCACCACGTCGGGCCGCAGCTCGGCGGCCAGCGCCACGGCCCGCGCGCCGTCGGCGGCGGTGCCGACCACCTCGACCTGGCCCGTCGAGTCGAGCATCATGCGCAGCCCGTCACGGTAGACGGGATGGTCGTCGGCCAGCAGCACGCGCGGCACGCTCACGCGACGCCTCCCGACGGCAGCACCGCCCGGACGAGCGTGCCGCCGCCCGCCCGCAGCGCGACCGAGCACCGGCCGCCCAGCTCCCGCGCCCGCTCCCGCATGGCGATCAGCCCCACCCCGGGCGCCGCCTGCGGCTCCACGCCCCGGCCGTCGTCGGCCACCTCGACCTCCAGCTCGCCGCCGGTCCGGGTCAGCCGGACCTCGCACGTCCGCGCGGCCGCGTGCCTGGCCACGTTGACGAGAGCCTCGCACACGATCCGGTACGCGGCGACCTCCGTGGCGGCGGGCAGCCCGTCGAGCTCGCCGCGCACCTCGACGCGCACGGCCAGCCCGCCGTCGCTGAACCTGGCCGCCTCCTTGCGCAGCGCCCCGGCCAGCCCCCACTGGTCCAGCGCGGGCGGCCGCAGGTCGTGCACGAGCCGCCGGACGTCGCCGATGACGGCGCCGAGGTCGGCGCGCACCTGCCCGAGCGCCTGCCGGGCGGCGGCGGGGTCGCGCTCCATCAGGTTGCCGGCCGCCTCGACCTTCAGCGCCGCCGCGGCGAGCGCCGGGCCGAGCCCGTCGTGCAGGTCGCGGCGCAGCCGCCGCCGCTCCTCGGCCACCCCGGACACCAGCCGCGCCCGGCTCTCCTGCAGCTCCTCGCTGAGCGCGATCGCCCGCACCGCCGCCGCCGTCTGCCGGACGACGTCGGCCAGCAGCCGCTCGTCGGCCTCGGCGAGCCGGCCGCGCGGGGTCAGCGACAGCCGCCCGATGGGCTCGCCCCGGTAGCCGATCGGCAGCACGACCGTGGCGCCGCCCGGCGTGCCGTGCTCGGCGACGAGCGTCCCGCCGTCCGCCTGGTCGAGCTCCACCCTCGCGTACGGGGAGCCGTAGGCGGCGCAGACGGCCCGCGCGGTCTCCAGCAGCGGCTCCAGCAGGGGGCGTTCGGGGCCTGTCGCCTCCTCCAGCCGCCGCGCCAGGACCGAGACGACCTCGTACGGCTCGGCCCGGCCGGTCAGGACGCGGCTCACCCAGCGGCGGGCCCGCTCGCGCAGCGGCGCGTACACCAGGGCGACGGCCGATGCTGCCAGGACGGCGGCGACCGGCTCGTCGATCAGCGCGCCGAGCCCGACGAAGATGGGCACGTCGATGGCGACGACGGCCACGGCCAGGCCGCCGTACAGCAGCGTCCAGCCGAGCAGCGGGTCGATGTCGTACAGCCGGTAGCGGCCGACGGCGACGAGCACCGCGCCCGCGACGGCCAGCAGCGACAGCACGAACGCGAGGTCCTGCGGCAGCCCTCTCAGCGCGAGCGGCAGCAGGATGAGCGCGCCGTTGAGCAGCGCGGCCAGCGCCATCCAGCGGAGCTGGGCGCGCAGCACGCCGCGCGAGCCGCGGAAGCGGCTGACGAACGCGAGCACCGGGACGGCCGTGCTCACCACGAGCAGCAGGGGCGCGGCGGGCAGCAGGGCGGTCCACACCGCGTCGGGCAGCGGCGGCAGCGGCGCGTCGACGCCCGGCCAGCCGGGTCCGGCCGACATCAGCCGCCAGGGCACGGTCATGAACAGGAGGGCGGCCAGCCCGGCCGACCCGAGCGTCAGCCAGGCCGCGGCGCGCCAGCGCGGCGACGGCAGCCGCCCGTCGGGGAAGTACAGCAGCACCAGCGGCGTCACCAGGTTGAGCAGCGGCCCGAGCCGCGCCCCGGCGAACAGGGCGGCGGCCGTCAGCGGCAGCCGCCCGCCGTGCGCGTGCAGCGACAGGACGGCGTAGGCGGCGCCGAGCGCGTTCAGGCCGGAGACGGCGCCGCCGCCGAGCAGCAGCCAGGTCATCAGGTGGCGGGGCAGCCGGGTGGCGAGGACGAACCCGGCGGCGGCGAGCGCGACGCCCGGCACCGTCGACGACCACACCGGCCAGTCGATCGGCTCGGGCCGGACGGCGGGGCCCGCCGCGAGGTCCAGCCCGGTGGCGGCGAGCGCGGCCAGGCCCGCCGCGGCGGCGACGGCGACGGCGGCCGTCCGCGCCGGGTCGCGGGGCGGCGGGGACGGCGGCGGGAACGGGGGCGTTTCCTGGTGGCCCGGGACGCGGCGGCCCGCGCGATACCTGAACACCTCCCTAGCGTGGCACGCGCCGCCGCCGGCGGGAGGTGACCGCGATCTCGGATCGGCCGGGACTCCTGTCCCGTCCGGTCCGGGACAGCTCCGGGACGGCGGGGGTGGCGGCGTTCCCTGGTGGCCCGGGACGCGGCGGCGCGACCGTGGAGGCCGCCCCGGCGCCCGGCCGGGGCCCGCGACGACGGAGGCGCCCCATGTCAGAGAGCCCGCACGACACCACCCTCGCCGCGAGGGTCCCCGACGGCCGGGCGGCGACCCGGACGGCCGGGGTGCTGCTCGCGGCCGGCGCGAGCGCCTGGGCCGTGGGCACGCTCGTGGTCGGGGAGAAGATCCAGGAGGGCATCCAGACGCTGGACACGGTCACCGGCATGATGTTCGCGGCCGGGGTGTGGGCGTTCGTGTGGCGGCTGCGGGCCGACCGGGCCAGCGGCGACCGGGCCGGGCGGGCCGTGCCCGTCGTCCTGCTCGCGCTGCTGCCGGGGGCGTTCCTGCTGAACGCGCTGTCGTTCGGCTACGCCACGCACGACGAGTTCCCGCTGTGGCTGATGATCCTGGACGGGTGCTGGCCGCTGAGCATGCTCGGCATGCTGGTGCTCGGCGTGGCGGTCGCGGTGACCGGCCGCTACCGGGGGGCGATGCGGTGGCTGCCGCTCGTGGCCGGGTGCTGGTTCCCGGTGACGATGGCCGCGCAGATCCTCGGCGGCGGCGTCGTGTCCACGTACGTCAGCGCCGCCTGGCTGGTGGGCACGTACGGGGTCATCGGGGTGCGGATGGCGGTCCGGTCGCGGTGAGCGGGACGCGTGCGCCCGGCCGTCCCGCGACGGTGACGGAGGTGCTGACCGCCTGGTCGGAGCGGACCGGCGTCCCCGTGGAGGCGTGGATCTGGACCGGCACGCCCGTGCCGGCGCGGGTCGCCGGGGCGCTCGCGCGGGCGCTGCGGGAGGCGCTGGGCGCGGTCGAGGACGGCGAGCGGCCGGCGGTGGTGCACGTGGCCTGCACGTCGGGCGCCCGGGGGGTGCGCCTGACGGTCAGCCACGAGGGCGGCGGCGAGCCGTGGCCGGCGTCGCGGATCGCCGCGCTGAGCGCCGCGTTCGCCGAGGTGGGCGGGCTGGTGACGGTGAACAGCGTGCCCGCCGGCGGCACCACGATGACGGGCGTCGTCCGCCACCGGTGACGGCGGCCCGGCTCACTCTCCGGCGCCGGGCACGGCCGGGTTCCCGCCCGGTTCATACCCCGGGCAGCAGGCCCGCCGCGCGCAGGCCCTCCTCGTAGCCGCCCTCGGCGGACGCCCAGAACCGCTCGGCGGCGTCGATGACGGCCAGGCGCTCGCCGGTCGTCCAGGTCTCGATCAGCCCCAGCAGGGCGCGCCCGTCGTCGGCCCACACCTCCGGCGCGCCCAGCGCGATCACCGCCGCCACCTCCCGCGCCAGCAGGCGCGCCCTGGCCAGGCGGCCGGTGGGGGCCAGGCCGTTCACCGCGTCCACGATCAGCAAAGCCTGACGCAGGGTCAGCGAGGGCATCGCCGGGGCCGGGTCGTCTCGCTCGGTCATGCCGCCACCCTATCCAAACAAGTGTCACAAACAAACGTTTTGCACGACTGTGCCAAACGTGTGTATGGTCGGCGGCATGACATCACCCACCGCGACGACCGCGGTCCCGCACCCCCCGCACCCCCTCGGCCGGGCGGGCCGGCCATGAGGGCCGGACGCAAGCAGTGGATCGGGCTGGCGGTCCTGGTCCTGCCCGTGCTCCTGATCTCCGTCGACCTGCACGTGCTGTCGTACGCGCTGCCGTTCATCAGCGCCGAGCTGGCGCCGAGCGGCGCCCAGCTCCTGTGGATCATCGACATCTACCCGTTCATGCTGGCCGGGCTGCTGCTGCCGATGGGCACGCTGGGTGACCGGATCGGACGGCGGCGCCTGCTGCTGGCCGGGGCGGCGGCCTTCGGCGCGGCCTCGGCGGTCGCCGCCTTCTCCCCCAGCGCGGACCTGCTCATCGTCACCCGGGCCCTGCTCGGGGTGGGCGGCGCGACCCTGATGCCCTCGACGCTGTCGCTGATCCGCAACATGTTCCACGACGACGGCCAGCGCCGGGTCGCGATCTCCATCTGGACGGGCGCGTTCGCCGGTGGCGCCATGCTGGGCCCGCTGATGGGCGGCGCGCTGCTGGAGCACTTCTGGTGGGGCTCGGTGTTCCTGGTCAACCTGCCGGTGATGGCGCTGCTGCTGGTCCTGGCGCCGCTGCTGCTCCCCGAGTCGCGTGACCCGCGCCCGGGGCGCTTCGACCTGGTGAGCGTGGCCCTGTCACTGGGCGCGATCCTGCCGGCGATCTACGGGATCCAGCACATCGCCCAGGACGGCCTCGGCTGGGCCCCGGTGCTCGCCGTCGTGACCGGGCTGGCGCTGGGCGTGGCCTTCGTCCGCCGCCAGCGCTCGGCCGCCGATCCCCTGCTGGACGTGCGCCTGTTCGGCAGCCGCGCCTTCACCGCCGCCATCAGCGCCAACACGCTCGGCGTCTTCGCCATGGTCGGCTCCAGCCTGTTCACCACCCAGTATCTGCAGATGGTCATGGGCGCCAGGCCGCTCATCGCCGGGCTGTACGCGCTGCCGTCGGCGGGCACGGCGATGCTCGCCGCCGGGCTGGCCCCCGTCCTGGTCCGCAGGGTGCGGCCCGGGCTGGTGGTCTGCGTGGGGCTGCTCGTCGGCGCGAGCGGGTTCGCGGTGCTCTCGATGCTGGACGTGACCGGCCAGGGCGGCCTGCTGATCGCCGGGATCATGCTCATGGCCGGTGGCGTGACGCTCGTCCTGACCGTCTCCTCGGATCTGATCATCGCCACCGCCCCGCCGGAGCGGGCCGGTTCGGTCGCCGGGCTGTCACAGGTGGCCACCGAGTTCGGCGGCGCGCTCGGCATCTCGCTGCTGGGGAGCATCGGGACGGCCGTCTACCGGGGCCACCTCGCCGGCACCGGCGCGCCCGCGCCCGCGATGGACACCCTCGGCGGCGCTCTGGAGACGGCCCGGCACCTGCCGGAGGCGGCCGGGAGCGCGCTGGCCGGGGCGGCCCGGGTGGCCTTCACGCAGGGCCAGCACTACGCCATGATCGCCGCCGCGGCGGGCCTGTGCCTGATGGCGGTGCTCGCGCCGGTCCTGCTGCGTTCGGTGCGGCGCGCGACGCCGCCGCCGGCCCAGCCGGACCCCGCCGGGCGGCACGCGATGCGTTAGCCGCCGGCGGCCTCGGCCACCGAGCGGATCCCGGCGACCAGGTCGCGGGCCAACGGGGCGTTGTCCGGGTCGAGCTGCCAGCGCACCAGCAGGCCGATGAACAGCGTCAGCAGCACCTGCGCGCCCGCCTCGTCCCCGTGCGGCAGCCGCCTGCCCAGCTCGCGCTGGGCGAGCGCCTGCCCTTCGGTCAGGCGGGCCCGCACCTCGGGCAGGTGGGGCGCCTGCGCGAGCGTCTCGACGTTGGCGCGCCACACCATCGGATTGGCCCGGAACGATTCGATCATCTCCCCCCAGAACGCCTCGAACCACTGCTTGGAGTCGTCCGGGAACGCCTTGAGGACCTCGGCGACCGCTTCCCCGGTCGTCTCGATCATCGCCTGGGTGAGCAGGGCGTCCTTGGAGCGGAAGTGGTAGTTGATCGCGGCGAGGTTGCTGCCGGAGACGGCGACGATGTCGCGCACCGTCGTGCGGGCGTAGCCGCGCTCGGACAGGCACTGCTTGGCCGCGGCCAGCAAATCCTCAGGGACTCCCATTCGGGCGATCCTACCAGCGCCCGTAAACAGTTGTTTCAAACAGAGGTCTGGGACCGAAGGCCCTGGTGGCGCGGGCCGTCCGGGCGCCGGCCGCGGTGAGGGCGCGTGGGCTCACCGCGACACCGTGTCGTCCCGCCAGTCCGGCCTGGCGAAGTACGCGCGGGTCTCGCGGACGACCAGGCCCGACAGCAGGATGAGGCCGATGAGGTTGGGCAGCGCCATGAGGCCGTTCATGATGTCGGAGAACGTCCACACCGTCTGCAGCTCCAGCACCGTGCCGGTGAAGATCAGCACGATGAACAGCAGCCGGTACGGCGTCACCGCCACCCGCCCGAAGAGCCGGTCCATGCACCGCTCCCCGTAGTACGCCCAGCCGAGCAGCGTGGAGAACGCGAAGAACACCAGGCCGATCGTGACGACGATGCCGCCCCACTGACCGGGCAGGCCGTGGCTGAAGGCCAGGGTGGTCAGGGGCGCGCCGTTCTCGCCGCTGCGCCAGGCGCCGGTGACGACGATGGCCAGGCCGGTCATGCTGACCACGACGAGCGTGTCGATGAACGTCTGCGTCATCGACACGAGCGCCTGCCGCGCGGGCTCGGTCGTCTTGGCCGCCGCCGCGGCGATCCCGCCGGTCCCGAGGCCGGACTCGTTGGAGAAGATGCCGCGGGCGACCCCGTACCGGATCGCCAGCAGGACGCCCGCGCCCGCGAAGCCGCCCGTGGCGGCGGTGCCCGTGAAGGCGTCGGTGAAGATGAGCGCGAGCGCGCCGGGCAGCTCGCCGACGTTGGCGATGATGATCCACAGCGCCCCGAGGATGTAGAAGACGATCATCACGGGGACGAAGGCGCTGGTGACCGCGCCGATGCTCTTGATGCCGCCCAGGATGACGACGGCGGCCAGCACCGTGATGACCGCGCCGGTCAGCCACATGGGCACGTCCCACTGCGCGTTGACCGCGTCGGCCACGCTGTTGGACTGCACCATGTTGCCGATGCCGAACGCCGCCAGCGCGCCGAACACCGCGAACAGCACGCCCAGCGTCGCCCCGAACCTGCCGCCCACCCCGTAGGTGAGGTAGAACATCGGGCCGCCGCTCTGCTCGCCCTTGGCGTCGGTGCGGCGGAAGCGCACGCCGAGGAACGCCTCGGAGTACTTGGTCGCCATGCCGACCAGGCCGGTCACCCACATCCAGAACAGCGCGCCGGGCCCGCCGAAGTGGATGGCCGTGGCGACGCCCGCGATGTTGCCGACGCCCACGGTGGCCGCCAGCGCCGTCGACAGCGCCTGGTAGTGGGTGATGTCGCCGACGCCGCCCGGCTCCTTGCGCCGGATGAGCGCCAGCCACAACGCGTAGAACAGCCTGCGGAACTGCAGCCCGCGCAGCATGATCGTCAGGTAGAGGCCCGTCAGCAGGAGCAACGGAATCAGCAGGAACGGTCCCCAGACGAAGTCCGAGATCCTCGACAGGATGTCTTGCACACCAGCTCCTCAGGTCGTCCGAGCGGATGATCGTCTCCGACGATCTGCCCTTTCCGGGCAGCCGGGCAACATCGTATGGTCAAGTCTTCCCGGCGCGCCTGTCAGGCGGGCGGCGAGCCGACGGGCTCGGTGACCGGCGCGGGGCCGTCCGCGGCGGGCGCGGGGCGGTGCCGGCGGGCGACCGCCGCGGCCCCGGTGCCGCCGGCGACGAACAGCACGGCCAGCGCGAGCCAGCCCGCGGTCCCGTGCTCGACGGCGGTGGCGGTGACGAGCACCGGAGAGACCATCGCGGCGATCGAGTAGCCGGTCTGGCTGAGGCCCTGGTAGGCGCCCGCGCTGCGCGGGTCGGCCAGCTCGAAGGCCATGCCCCAGCCGCCCGCCTCGCCGAGGATCTCGCCGAGCGTGTGGGCGAGCGCGGCCACCAGGAGCAGCGCGCACGCGACGGCCACGTTCCCGTAGCCCGCCAGCGCGTACGCCCCGCAGGCGAGCGCGAGCAGCCACGACGCGCGGCGGACGGCGATCCCGGCGCGGCGCACGTCGTGCACTCCGCGCGAGAAGCGCACCTGGAGCAGGGCCACGACCACGGTGTTGAGGACGAGCAGCACCGACACGAGGGCGGTCGGGGCCTCGGTGGAGGCGACCCACAGCGGCACGCCGACGGTCATCAGGCCGAACTGCATGGCCACCACCGTGTTGCACGCGACGCTCGCCACGTACGTGCGGTCCTTGAGCGGCGACGGCCCGGCGGCGGCGCCCTTCGCGGGACCGGCCGGGGCGGCCATCCGTCCGGCCAGCTCCGGCACCCGGCCGGCCAGCCGCGCCAGGGGCACGCTCGCCGTCAGCAGCAGCAGGCCGGAGACGAGCATCGCGGCCCGGTAGGCGGCGGCGGTGCCGTCCAGGAGCGCCGCGGCGGCGGCCACGGTGCCCAGGCCGATGAAGACGTTCGTGACCACGCGCATCCGGGCCCGCACCTCGACGCGTTCCGGGCCGGTGTACCAGCGCGCCAGCATCGCCTGCTTCGACGTGCCGCTGGCCGACCGCATCGCCGTCGCCAGGCAGGCGACCACGGTGAACGCGACGGCGTCGGAGGTGAGCGTGTAGCCGAGCATCGCCGCCCCGTTGAGCGCCGTCGCCGCCGCCTGGACGCGGTGCGCGCCGAGCCGGTCGGACAGCCGTCCGGAGACGTACGAGGACAGCACGCCGGCGCCGCCCGCGATGCCCAGTCCCAGGCCCACGGTGGTGGGGGCGAGCCCGACGACGAGCGTGAAGTACAGCGTGCTGACGGTGTAGAAGACGCCGCTGGACAGCGCGAACGCCATCGTGCTCAGCGTGAGCGAACGGCCGACGCGGTCCTCGGGGAAGAAGGTACGGATCACGGTCCCCTTTGTGCCGTATCGGGACCGATGGGCGAATTGATGTAGGGTATGGCTACATGGTCATGGTCCCGGGCGGCGGGCTGATCTCGTACGAGCTCGCCGGGATGGACGTCGCCGACGTGCGCTTCGCCGTCTCGCCCGTCAACGAGCTGACGCTGTCCCTGCGCACGTTCCGCGACCCCGGGCGCTATCCCGTCCACCTGCCCTGGCTGCGGCGCACCGAGCGGGTCCGGGCCGGGCTCGACCTGCCCCTGCTCCACGCCCTCACGAACGCGTCCATGTGGTCGCCCGACTACCTGACGCCCCGGCCGTACGCGCCGCTCACCCGCATCGACGACGAGCTCGCCGCCATCGCCCGCGTCCCCCTGGACCGCATGCTCGACGACCTGCGCGCCCTGCATCCAGCGGAGCTGCCCGAGCCGCTGCGCGGCGACCCGGCCGCCGTGCGCGAGCGCATCACCACGGCGCTGCGCGCGTACTGGCACGCCTGCTTCGCGCCCTGGTGGCCGAGGATGCGCACGGTCCTGCAGGCCGACATCATCCACCGGGCGCAGGTCATCTCGGCGCACGGCCTGGCGGCCATGTTCGCCGGGCTCAGCGAACGCGTCTCCCTCGACGGCGGCGTGGTGCGCGTCCGCCTGACCACCAACGCCGGCTACCGTCGCTCCACCGGCGGCGAGGGGCTCACCCTCGTGCCGACGCTGTTCGGCCGGGGGGTGACCGCGCCCATCTCGCCGGAGGAGCCGCCGCTGATCATGTACGGCACGCGCGGCGCGGGCACGCTCTGGCAGACGGAGACGCACCGCTCCCCCGCGGCGCTCACCGGACTGCTCGGCGCGACCCGGGCGGGCCTGCTGACGACGCTCGCGACCCCGGCCTCCTCCACCGAACTGGCCGGCCGACTCGGCGTCACCACCTCGGCCGTCAACCAGCACCTGCGCGCGCTGCGTGACGCCGGCCTGCTCACCAGCGCGCGGCACGGCCGCTCGGTCCTCTACCTGCGTTCCGAGCTCGGCGACGCCCTCGTCGCCGGCGGCTCCGCCCCCGACCCGGAGGAGCGCGCCCCGTAGCCGCCCCCGGCCGGGCCTGGTACGGGGCCGGTCAGCGGAAGGCGCGGCGGTAGGCGGCCGGGGTGGTGTTGAGCGCGGCGTGGAAGCGGCGGCGCAGGTTGACCGCCGAGGACAGGCCGACGCGGGCGGCGATCGTCTCCACCGGCAGGTCGGTGTCCTCCAGGAGCGCGCGGGTGGCGGCCAGGCGGCGCTCCAGCAGCCAGCGGGCCGGCGGGACGCCGAGCTGGTCGGCGAACTGGCGGGTGAGCGTGCGCGGGGAGACGCCGGAGAAGGCGGCCATGTCCTCGACGGTGACGGGCTCGGACAGGTTCGCGAGCAGCCATTCCAGCAGCGGCGCGAGGGAGTCCGGCATGGGCCCGGTCGTCGGCAGCGGCGGGTACTGGCGCTGGCAGCCCTCGCGGTGCGGCCCGGCGGCGAGCTGGCGGCCGACGCGCATGGCGTGGGACGCGCCGTGCTCCTGGAGGACCTGGTGGAGGCAGAGGTCCAGGGTGGCGGCCGAGGCCCCGGCGGTGGCGACGTCGCCGTGGTCCACGTAGATGACGGTGTCGTCGGGGACGATGCGGGGGTGGCGCGCGACCAGGTCGGCGGCGAGGTCCCAGTGGACGGAGGCGCGGCGGCCGTCCAGCAGGCCGAGCGCGGCCGGGATGAAGATCCCGGCGCAGACGGCGACGATCCGGCCGCCGCGGGCGTGGACCCCGGCGACGGCGTCGAGCACGGCGGGCGTGGGGGCGACCGTCCAGCTCGCGATGACGACGGTGTCGGCGGTGTCGAGGGCGTCGAGGCCGTGTTCGACGTGGATGGGGGCGCCCAGCGTGGTGGTGAGCGAGCCGGGGCGTTCGGCGCAGAGGCGGAAGCTGTAATGCTGGGGGATCTCGCGTCCCTGGTAGCCGAAGACCGCCGAGGCCGAGGTGACGGGGTAGAGCTCCTGGTTCTCGCCGACGAGGGCGACCACGCGGTGCGGGTCGAGCGGCGGAGGCGGCGGGGGGCACGCGGGGAGCGTGGCCGAGGGCAGGTCCAGGGGTGGCGCGAGGAGCATGGCGCAAATGTACCCAATGATGTCATCTGGGACACCAGCGCCCTGATCTGGAAATATCCACAATTGTTGCTTATGTGGACGAGGAATTTCACCCTCTATTTCGGCGCCCGGACGATCTCGCTGCTCGGTGACGCCATGATGCCGGTCGCCGCCGCCCTCGCGGTCGGCCAGGTGTACGGCATCGCGGGCGTCGGCTACGTGCTGGCCCTCTGGACCGCCTCCGCCGTCCTCGTCATGCTCTTCGGCGGCGTCCTCGCCGACCGCATCGGCGCCCGTACCGTGATGATCGTCGCGGACCTGCTGCGGATCCTCACCCAGGCCACGGTGGCGGTCGCCTTCCTCGACGGCGCCCCGCCGTACGGCCTGCTGCTGGCGATGGCGTTCCTCTCCGGGATCGGGGCCGGCATGTTCGAGCCCGGCGTCAACGGCATGGTGCCGCTCGTCGCCCGCGACCCGCAGCGGGCCAACGCCACGCTCAAGATCGCCGAGGCCATCACCCAGCTCGCCGGGCCCGCGCTGGCCGGAATCCTGGTGCTCGCGGCCGGCCCGGTGTTCGTGTACGCGCTGGACTCCGGGACGTTCCTGGTCAGCGCCATCTGCCTGCTGCTGGTCCGCGTCACCGTGCCCCGGCCCGAGCCCTCGAACGTACTGGCCGACCTGCGCCGGGGCTGGCACGAGTTCAAGGCCAGGAGCTGGATGTGGTCGGTCATCCTGGTGTGGGTGTTCTGGGGCGTCCTGGTCATCGGGCCGTCCGTGCCGCTGTCGTCGCAGGTCATCGGCGCCGACTACGGCTGGGTGATGGCCGCGCTCGGCCTCGGCACGGTGATCGGCGGCGTGGTCGCCATCCGGCTGCGCCCGGCCCGGCCGCTGGCCGCCGGGGCGATCGCGCTGATCGGCTACGCGCCGGTGCCGCTGACCGTCGCCCTCGGCGCGCCGCTGCCGACGCTGATGGCGGGCCACGTGATCGGGGGATGCGCGATGGCGTTCTGGTCGGTCATGTGGTCGACCAGCGTGCAGACGCTCGTCGCGCCGGACGTCCTCAACCGGGTCTCCGCCTACCAGGTGGCCGGGTCGGTCGCGGGCATGGCGGTCGGCCAGGCGCTCGCCGGACCGGCGGCCCTGGTGGTCGAGCCGCAGACCTTCCTGCTGGGCTCGGCGGTGGTGACGGTCGGCGTGTCGGCCGCCCTGCTGCTGATCAGACCGGTACGCGGTTTGCGCCGCCTGTCCGCCCCCACGGACCCCGCCCTCCCCGCCGCCGCCACCTCCCCCACCTGACCCGCCCCCACCGACCTGAGCCGACCGGACCCCCGCTCCCCCCTCTAACCCCCTAACCCGACCTCGACCGGGGTGGGACGTGAACGAAAGAGCTCGGTTTCGACACCCTCGAAGTCGTCGCCCGCGTCGACGGAACGCCCCTCACCGAGCTGATCGACAGGTACGAGCTCGGCGCCCGGATGGACGTGGCCGGCGACGACGCCCTGGGGGCGCTGGACGCCCTTCTTCCCTGAGCGGGCGATTCGTCCCACGTCCCGGGCCGCGGGCCCGTCAGGGGGTGTGCGGCCTGAGGGCCGCGAGGGCCGCGCGGGCGTGTTCCGGCTCGGCGCCCTCGGCGACCGCCGCCAGGGCCGCGCGCCAGGCCGCCGCGAGCACGCGGCCCAGGAGCGGTGCCGACGGCAGGTCGCCGCGTCCGAGCAGCTCGGCCAGCCGGTCGCGCTCCGTATCCTGGGGCGGCTCGCCCAGGATGCGCAGGAAGTTCTCGCGTACGGCGAAGTCCAGGCCGACCAGCAGGGCGGCGGTGACGGCCTCAGGGCGGTCCGGCCCGGGGCCCGTGGCCGCCATCGCGCCCTCCATCCGGTCCAGCAGGCGGCGTTCGACGTCGTCCCGGACGAAGGCGTACAGGCCGAGCTTGCTGCCGAAGTGGTGGTAGAGGGCGCCCGTGGTGACCTCGGCCGCCGCCGCCAGATCGGCGACCGTGACCTCGTCGAAGGGGCGCGCCCCGAACTCCTTGACCGCTGCGAGTACGAGCCTGCCCCTCGGGGAGGTCGATACGGGGATCCATTCGCGCACCCGTACATAATGCCGTTATGGTGAGAGGAAATCCAATTACGTCCGGAATCCGGAAGGATGCGCCGTGAAGCTGGAGTTCCTGTTCGTCCCCACCGCCGACCTGAAGGCGTCGCTCGCCCTCTACCGTGACGGCCTCGGCTTCACCGAGAGCTGGCGCGAGGGCGACGCGACCGTGGCCCTGGCCCTGCCGGGCACCGACGTGCAGATCATGCTCGACGCCCACGACCCGGCCGCCCCGGTCGGGCCGGTGTTCGTCGTCGAGAGCGTCGAGGCGTTCCACGCCGCCCGCCCGGAGTCGCTGACCGTGGTCGAAGCGCCGTCGGAGATCCCCGGCGGCTTCCAGGCCACCTACCGGGACCCGGGCGGCGCGACCCTCTACGTCATGGACCAGTCCACGGAGCAGAACCCCTCATAGGGGCGGCCGGCACAGGTCCCTGACCTCGGGGAGGCGGTCGAAGCCGGCCGACCCGTAGGTGGCGACGGCGGCGGTGTTGGAGCTGGGGGTGCACACGACCGCGCTGGAGGAGCCCAGCTCGCGCAGCGCCGCGGCGGCGGCGCGGACGATCGCGGCGCCGTGGCCGCGGCCTCGATGGTCGCGGTGCACGCCCATCGGTTCGAGCAGGCCGGGCCGGTCCGGGCCGGCCGGCCAGACGGTCACGGCCGCCACCGCGTCGCCCCGCTCGTCATAGGCGACCAGGCAGCGGGCGCCGGCGTACGGCGAGCCGGCGGCCATCGCGTGCCAGGCCGCCTCCGTGAACGTCGACCCGTCGAACGAGGCCCGCTGGACGGCCACCCGCTCGGGCACCTGATCAGGGGTGACCTCCACCACCCGCACGCCTGGGCCGGGCACCGGCGCGGTGAGGTCGCGGCGCAGCGGCGTCCACGGCTCACCGGCCTGCCAGCCGTCCTCGTCCAGCAGGTCCCTGACCAGGGCGCCCGCCGGCGCCTCGACGCTCGCCGCCCCGGCGGGCAGCACGCCGCGCCCCGGGTCGCCGAGGTCCGAGGCCAGCCGCCGGGCCAGTTCGCCGTCGCGCCGGGCGTCCGGCGCGACGGCGAGCCGCAGCAGCCGGGGGTGGTCCAGCAGGCCGACGGCGAGGATCCGCCCGCCGCGGCTCCACGTCCGGACGGCCGCGGCCGTCGCCTCCGCGCCGAACCGCCAGAACCAGCCCAGATCCCCTGGATGCAACTGCGTCGGCGCGCCCTCGTGCTGCCACGCGCGCAGCGCGGCCGTGATCCCGTCCAGCCCGCCGGTCCCGGGCTCGCCCAGCTCGATCGTCATGCCGCCGATCACACACCAGCGGACCGGCGGCGGGCACCAGGTTTTTCGGCCCGCCCGGCGCGGCGGCCCGGCCGGCGACCCGATGCGCCGGCCCGGCCCGGCGGCCCGGCGCGGCGGTCAGGGGCCGTCGCTCCAGGGCCGTCGCTCCAGGGCCGTCGTTTCAGGGGCCGTCGCTCCAGGGGGCGGCGCGGAGTTCGGCGACGCTGCGCCGCCTCCGTACGGGCTGCCCCCGGTCGGCCGGGACGCCGACGGCGGTCATCGTCAGGACGGTCCAGCCGGGGTTCGGGCGCAGTTCGGCGGTCAGGCCGTCCTTGTCGAAGGCGCGGAACTGGTGACAGGTGAGGCCCATCGCCTGGGCCTGCACGGTCAGGTGGGCCACGGCCTGGCCGAGGTCGTAGTCGGCGAACTCCGAGTAGACCAGGTCGGTGTCGTCCACGTGGCGGCGGGCCAGGTTCACGATCAGGAGCCCGGCGGCCGGGGCCCACCGCGCCGAGCTGGGGGCGAGGAAACGGGTGACCCGGGCGTGGTCCGGCTCTCCGGGGCGGACCGGGAGGAACGCCCAGGGCTGGGAGTTGCCCGCCGAGGGCGCCCACCGCGCGGCCTCCAGCAGCAGCGCGAGCGTCTCGTCGCCGACGACGCCCGCCGGGTCGAACGCGGACGGGCTGAACCGGTCCGCGAGGAGCGGGTGCAGGCCGAGCCGGAGATCGTGGTCAACGTTCACGCACGTGCACAACTTTCCGGCCCGCCCGTTTATGCCGCACCGGCAGGGGCGGCGGCCCCGCCCGTTTATGCCTAACCGGTAGAGGCGGTGGTCTCGCCCGTTCATGCCGCACCGGCAGGGGCGACGGTCCCGCCCGTTCATGCCTCACCAGCAGAGGCGGTGGTCTCGCCCGTTCGTGCCTCATCGGTAGGGGCGGCGGTCGAGGGTGGCGTGGACCATGGTGGTGAGCGTGACGATGTCGAAGACGGGCAGTCCCGTCTCGGCCTGGATCGCGTGCGCGAACGGCACCAGGTCGGTGCACTCGATGAGCAGCGCCCCCATGTCGGGGTTGTCCTTGGCGAGCCGCCGCACCTGGCCGAGCACCTCGCGTTCCAGGCGGTCGGCGTCGAGGGTGTCGCGCCGCCCCTCCAGCATCACCTCGCGGAACTCGGGCTGCTCGGACATCCCGGTCACGCACACCGGCACGTGCTCGCCGCCGATCGCGGCCAGGTGGCGGCCGGTCAGCGCGGGTTCCTTGGCGACGAGCAGGCCGACCTTCTGGTGCGGCATGAGCATGCGGTGGATCATCGGGAGCTGGATCAGGCTGGAGGAGAACAGCGGCACGCCGACCGCCCCGGCGAGCCGTTCCTGGAAGAGCACGAGGAAGCCGCAGGCGCCGGTGACGGCCGCGGCGCCGCGCGCCTCCAGGTTGCGCGCCGCCTCGACGAACGGGTCGAGCAGCCGGGGGTCGGCCTGGGTGACCACCCGTTCCGGTGTCGCGCCCTCGACGACCTCGTAGATCACCGGGAAGCCGAACGTGGCGGGGTTGCGGATGTGTCCGGGGATCTTGGTGAACGTGGTCTCCAGGCAGAGCACGCCGATCGGCTTCACTGGAACCTCCTGCCGTAGCGGAAGGGGGCGGGGTCGAGGTCGGGGGTCTCGCCGGACAGGAGCTGGGCGAGCAGCCTGCCGCCGACGGGCGCGAGGCCGAGCCCGATGTGCCCGTGCCCGCAGGCCAGCGCCAGGTTCTCGTACGGCTCGGCCCGCCCGATGTACGGGAGGCTGTCGGGGGTGCAGGGACGCAGGCCGCTCCAGGTCTGCGGTGTCGCGGTGGTGTCGAGGGCGGGCAGGTGGTCGCGCACGGTCCGCAGGATGCCGTCCACCCGGCGGCGCGAGATCGTGGTGTCCATGCCGGACAGTTCGAGGGTGCCGCCCAGGCGCAGGCGGTCGCCGAGCGGGGTGATGGCGACCTTGCCCTCGCTGAGCAGCACCGGCCGGCGGGGGGCGCCGCCGGGGCTCTTGAGCGTGACGGAGTAGCCCTTGGCGGGCTGCAGCATGAGCTTCAGCCCCGCCTTGCGGGCGAGGGCCGCGGACCACGCGCCGGCGGCGATGACGACGGTGCCGGGCCGCAGGTCGCCGCGCGAGGTGCGCACCTGCCGGACACGGCGGCCCGCGACCTCGAGGTCCAGCACGTCGGTGTCCTCCAGCAGCTCGACGCCCATGCCGGCCAGCGTCGCGGCCAGCTCGGTGACGAACTCGGGCACGCGCAGGTAGGCGCCCTCCTCGTTGTAGAGCGCGCCGCTGATGTCGAACTCGACGCCGGGTTCGAGCGTGCTCAGCTCGCCGGGTTCGAGCACGCGCAGCGGCACCCCGGACGCGTTCGCCCGGGAGACCGTGCGGCGGGCCCGGTCGAAGCCCTGCGGCGTCCGGAAGGCGATCACCATGCCCCGGGCGGTGAGCGTGTCGTCGTCGCACAGCTCCCGCAGGATGGCGAGGCTGCGCTGTTTCATGTCGAGCAGGACGCGGAACGCCTCCCCGGCCGCCTGCTCGGTGCAGCGGCGGCGGAAGCGCCACAGCCAGGCGATCAGCGCCGGGTCGGGGCGCGGCCTGATGAAGAACGGGCTGCGCGGGTCGAGCAGCCAGCGCAGCCCCAGGGCGGGCACGCCGGGCTCGGCCAGGGGGGCGGCGCCCTGCGTGCCGACGAATCCGGTGTTGCCGTGCGAGCACGACTGCGGGCCGCCGATCGGCCCGCGCTCGACCACGGTCACGGTGGCGCCGGCCCTGCGCAGGTAGTAGGCGCAGAACAGGCCGGCGACACCGCCGCCGACGACCAGCACGTCCGGCATCTACAGGCTCACGACGAAGAAGTTGGTCGGCAGGTTGATCACCACGCGCTCGTAGATCTCCGCCATGAGCGCGATGCCGGGCTCGGCGAACGTGCCGGGCGGTGGCTCGGCGAAGCGGATGACCGAGCGTCCGGCGTCGAACAGCAGCGCGCCGTGCCCGAAGTCGCCGACGACGGCCGTGCCCGGCTCGACCAGCCGGGTCCTGACGATGAAGACGCCGTTGCGCTCGACGTCGTCCATCAGGCTGCCCTCGCCCATGAACGTGTAGTAGTCGACGGGGTTGATGATGAGGCCGTCGGCGGTGCCGCCCATCTGCTCGACCTCGTTGCACGCGGCCAGGATCGTCGAGGCGAACGGGCCCTTCGACGTCATGCGGGCGATCCCCGGCAGGTTCAGCAGGCCGCCGGGGCCGCGGATGATCGTGTTGTTCTCGGCCGTGGCGAGGCGGACGATCAGCCGGTAGTTGACGAACGACTCGAACGTCTCCTGGTCCTCCCACAGGCCGGGCGGCACCTGGACCCAGGCGGTCGTGGGGAGCAGCTCGGGCACCTCGGAGCGGTGGAAGCGGCTGGCCGCCTCCCGGCGCACGTCGGCCTCGAACACCTCGGGGTCGCCGGGGGCGGGCGGGCTCTCGTGCCAGTAGTAGCGGCGCGGGTCTCTCGACAGGTCGACGACCTTGAGCATGTTGCGGGCCGGGTAGCGGGGCTTGCGCCGGGAGCTGGTCAGCGAGTCGGTGATGGTCACGTCGTACTCGACGGCCGCCTCCAGCCCCTTGTCGGCGCACGCCTCGGCGAACCTGCGGCCGGGCGACATCTCCTGCTTGCGCTGGGCGACGACCTCGGCCATCGTGCGCTTGATCTCCTGCTTCATGACGTCCTCCGGTGAGGCTTGCGGGCGACGAACACTCCCCAGCCGAACTCGCCCTGGTCGATGGCGACCTGGATCTCGCCGCACGACTCGGCGAAGGCGAGCATCCAGTCCCTGGCCGCGGAGTCCTCGGTGGTCCGCGCGCGCTCGCGGGCGGTCGTGCCCAGCACGCGGTAGGTCTGCCTGATGTGGCTCTCCAGGTTGCGGGCCAGCAGGATCTCGAACCCGCTGCGCTCCAGCTCGGCCTGGTACTCCACCAGCGAGTAGCCGCTGCTCCACCTGACCCGGTCGTAGACGTGCTTGCGGGCCCGTTCGCCGATCTCCTTCTTCGGCTGGAGGAAGTCGGAGAAGGCGAACACGCCGCCGGGCCGCAGCACGCGGAAGATCTCGGCATGGCTGCGCGGCTTGTCGGGCACCAGGAAGAGCGCGTCCTGGCTGACCACATGGCTGAACGTGCCGTCCTCGTACGGCATGGCGGTGGCGGAGCCGTGCCGGAACTCGATGCCCAGGGCGGGGTCGGCGAGCTGCCTGGCGAACCTGACCCGTTCCAGGCTCAGGTCCAGCCCCTCGCCCCGGCAGCCGTGCCGGGTGGCCAGGTGGATGAGGAAGTTGCCGCAGCCGCAGCCGACGTCCAGCACGTGCGACGAGCCGTCGATGCCCGCCTCGGCCGCCATGAGCTCGGAGGTGCGCTCGGCCGCCGCCCGGTAGTCCTCGTCATCCTCGCCGGCGAAGTAGCCGGTGTGCAGGACGCCTTCGCTGTCCCAGAAGCTCAGATAGGTCTGCGTGGTCCGGTCGAAGAAGTCGCCGACGTCCTGCTCGGTGTAGGTGGTCGACATCCCTGGGGCTCCTTCAGGTGTTGGTGTCCTTGCGCGTTCGGGTGAGGTGCGGCAGGTCGGGTCCGGTGACGGCGGCGCCGCCGTCGACGGCGTGCACGGCGCCGGTGACGAACGAGGCGCGCTCGCTCGCCAGGAAGGCGGCCACGGCGGCGACCTCCTCGGGGCGGGCCATCCGGCCCAGGGCGCTGTGGTGGCCCATGCGGGCGAGCTGTTCCTCCACGTCGCCGCCGAGGCTCGCGGCCATCCGCTCGATGGGCGGGGTGCGGGCGTGGCCGGGCGCGATCACGTTGACGGTGATCCCGTCGCGGCCGACGTCCGAGGCCAGCGCCTGGGCGAAGCGCAGCAGCGCGCCCCTGGTCACGCCCGACAGCGCCAGCGGCGGGATGGGCGTGGTGGCCGTCTCGGAGGCCACATAGATGAGCCGCCCCCACCCGGCGGCCTTCAGGTGCGGCAGCGCGGCCAGCGTCAGGTTGACCGCGGGCATCAGCACCTTGTCCACGGCCGCCTGGTAGTCCTCCACCTCGAACCCGGAGGCCGGGCCGATGGGCGGGCTGCCGCCGCTGACGACCACGACGTGGAGGGCGCCGAGCTCGGCGGCGACCGCGCCGACCCACCGGCGGGCGGCCTGCCTGTCGGTGATGTCGACGCCGGTGGCGTGGACGCGCCCGCGCGCCACCCGCTCGATCTCGCGGGCGGCCGACTCCAGCCGGGGCCGGTCGCGGGCGCCGATCGCGACGTGCGCGCCCTCGCGGGCGAGCTCCGCGGCGGTGGCCAGGCCGAGGCCGCTGGAGCCGCCGGCGACGAGCGCGACCTTGCCGTCAAGCCCGAGATCCATGGTTCTCCTTCGGCCGGGCCCCGCCTGCCAGCGTGCCGCCGTAGCTGTAGCCGTAGCGGCTGAAGAGCGGGGTGGCGAGCGTGACGGCGGCGAGCCTGGCGGGCCGGGTGAGGGTGTCCTTCCAGGTGTCGTCGCGGTCGCGGATCACGGTGGCGCCGGTGCGGAAGCGGTCGGGGTTGCCGGTGACGGTGTGGTTGGTGTGCAGGTCGACCGTGCGGTCGCGTACCGGGTTGGGGGCGGGGCCGGCGTCGCAGTGCCGGACGAGGGCGTCGATCGTCGCCTCCGGGTCGGTGGTGAAGTCCTCGTAGCGCAGGAAGAGCGAGCGCTGCGGGAAGCGGCGGGTGATGGCGTGGGAGGCCAGGTTGAACCCGTGCCAGTAGGCGGTGCTCATCCAGGAGGACATGGCGTAGACGTACTGCTTGGGCTGTCTCCAGGAGTGCGCGACCGCGCGCGGGTCGCGCACGAGGTGCACGTAGTAGGGGGTGATGCCGTCCAGGTACGGCAGCAGCGCCGCCTCGCCCGGGATCTTGGTGGTGTCGACGATGACGCGCGAGCCGGTGCGCTCGGCGACGGCGTGGTAGGTGCGGGTCATCAGGTCGGCGTGGGCCCTGATGTCGTCGCCGTCGAGCCCCCGGCCGAGCACCCGCCAGGTGTGCCGGGTGCGCACGCAGGCGCGCTGGCGGCGGATGACGGTGGCGGCGAAGTCGGCCAGCGGGAGCCCGCCGGGGTTGCCGAGCGGCAGGATCCGCGACCAGATCGGGCACTCGGTGAGCGCGCTGCCGCAGCCGCACAGGTTGTTCACGCCCAGGCCGGCGCCGTTCTTCCAGAGGAAGTGCAGCTCGCCGACGTGGAAGAAGCCGGGGATCTCGTTGAGGACGTTGCCGATGATGGTGCTGCCGTTGCGGCACCAGCCGGTGACGCAGAGGACCTTGATCGTGTCCACGCTCTCTCCTTCAGCTCGTGGCCGCGGGCAGCGTGACGGGCCGGCGTACGCACAGGCCCACGCCGACGGCCGCCACCGCGCAGGCCGCGCCCACCAGGAAGACGGCCGGGTAGCCGAGCCCGCCCGCGACCACGCCGATGAGCGGCCCCCACACGGCCAGCCCGAGGTCCCAGAAGGACGTGTACGCGCCGAGCGCGGCGCCCTGTTTGGCCGGGTCGGTGCGGTTCATGACCATGAGGGCGAGCGACGGGTGCAGCAGGGAGAAGCCGACGCCCATCACCACGCCGCCGAGCACGGCCAGCGGCAGGTTCGGCGCCACCGCGATGATCACCAGCCCGGCGGCCTCGCCCGCGCCGCACCAGATCACCATCCGGCGCGGGCCCACCCGGTCGGGCAGGTGGCCGATGACCAGCCGGGTGCCCGCGTAGACCAGGCTGAACCCGCTGAGCACGGCCACGCCGGAGCCGATGCCGCGCGCCTGGAGGTGCAGCACCACGAAGGCGGCCAGGCCGGCGTACCCGGCGGCGGCCAGCGCCAGGGCGGTGCCGGGCAGCAGCGCGGGCCGCAGCAGCAGGCCGCCGCCGCTCGCCCGGTCGGGCCGGGCGGGGGCGGGCGCCGAGCTCACCAGGGCGAGCGCGATCACCCCCATGCCGATGCTGAACGCCCACACCGTCCCGTAGCCGTGGCTCGACAGCGCGGCGCCGAGGAACGTCCCGGCCGCGATGCCGCCCCACATGCTGACGCCGTACAGGCCGACGAGCTGGCCGCGCCGGTTGTGCGGTGCGAGCGAGACCGTCCAGACGGCGCCGGCGGTGAACAGCGCGGCCTCGCCGACGCCGAGCAGCAGGCGGTCGACGACCAGGCCCGCGACGCCGATCGGGGCGTAGTAGAGCGCGCCGCCCACGGCCACGATCAGCGCCCCGGCCTGCATGACGCGGCGGTGCCCGTACCTGTCGGCCAGGTGTCCCGCCACCGGCCTGACCAGCAGCGCCGTCAGCGCGGTCGCCATGACGACCACGCCGACGGTGAAGCCGGTGGAGCCGTACCTGTCGGTGACGAAGCTCGGCAGCACCGGGATCGCGGCTGCGAGGCCCACGTAACCGGCGAACAGGCCGCCGAAGATGCCGGCGAGGGCGCGTGGCCTCACGAGCCCGCCACCTTGCGCACGGCCTCGATCAGGTGGTCGCAGTCCTCCACCGACAGCGACGACGACAGCGGCACGTCCACGGCCTCCCGCAGGTAGCGGGTGGTGCGGGGCAGCAGCGCCTGGATCGAGGCCACGTCCTGGCCGCGGAACAGGAAGCGCCAGTTCCAGAAGACGCGCACGTTGGTGTCGCGGTCGGAGCCGAGGTTGCGCGCGCCGATGCCCTCGTGGCACAGCGCGTCGGCGAACCAGGCGGCGTCGCCGCCGGGCACCCGGAAGATGAACGCCTCGCCCAGGAACGCGCCGGGCGCGACCGGCCGGCGCACGGCGATCCGCGGCACGTCCTTGAGCGCCTCCGACACGTAGGTGTAGTTGTCGTGGAAGCACTTCAGGCGCAGCGGCAGCCGGTCCAGCTCCGAGCGCAGCAGCGCCGCGCGGATCTCGTCCATGCGGAAGCTGAGCAGCGGCAGGTCCAGGTCGGTGTCGATGGGCGGGTCGCCGCCGGGGAAGTGCCGCTTCAGCCGGCCCTCGTACGCGCCGGACAGCACGACGGCGCGGGCGAACAGCTCGCTGTCGTCGGTGACGAGGAAGCCGCCCTCGCCGCAGTTGAGTGACTTGTCGGACTGGGTGCTGAACCCGCCGGCCAGGCCGAACGTGCCGAGCTTGCGCCCGTCCAGCTCGGCGCCGAGGGCGGGCACGGCGTCCTCGAACACCGGCACGCCCTTCTCGGCGGCGAACGCGGTCACGGCCGCCATGTCGGCGGCGAAGCCTCGCATGTGCACCACGAGGATCGCCTTGATCTCCGGGTTCCAGCGGGCGCTCAGGTCGTCGAGGTCGAAGTGCAGGTCCTCGTCCACCTCGACGAGGAACGGCGTGCAGCCGGCCAGCACGATGGCGCTCGGGGTGGCGACGAACGTGAAGCCGGGGCAGGCGATGAGCGAGCCGGGCGGGATGCCGGCCGCCATGATGGACAGCGCGATCGCGGTGGTGCCGCTGGAGACGGCCAGGGCGTGCCTGGTGCCGAAGTAGCGCGACAGCTCGGCCTCTAATCGGCCGCACTCGGTCTCTTGCTGGGGTCGGTAGTCGTAGCGGAAGTACAGATGGCTGCGGATCGCGCGGAGCGCGGCTTCCTCGTCCTCGCGGTGAACGAAGACTGCCCCCTTGTCGTACGTCGGCCAGGGGTCGTGCCGTACCGGGTCGCCGCCGTTGATGGCCAGGCGTGCGGAACCGTCCCTCTCGCTCTGCACCGTATGCTCCTCGACATCGGCTTGATGGAGTTCTCGGGGGTGGGTGAACGGTCGGCCTTCTGTGGACGTGCATGCGGCTTTTCGAGGAGCGCGAGAGTGCCCGGCGATCGTCCGGGAAGCCGCGCGGCGGGGCTCGGAACCCCGTGGCGCCCGCGCTGTTGATCAAGCTGGGTACGAATTCTCCCTGGATGTTCTCCGAGGGAACCGATCATGTCAACGGTTTCGTCAAGAGTGTCCAGGGGCGGTCAGCGGGCCGCCTCGCGGCGGCAGCGGGCCAGCTCCGCCCGCAGGTCGCCGCGCAGCCCGCGGTCCAGCCCCGGCTGGGCGAGCGCGTCGGTGAAGTCGCGGGCGGCCTCGTCCCAGCGGCCGAGCCGCATGAGCGCCATGCCCCGGTTGTAGCGCGGCACCGGCGCCGCCGACAGCGCCACGGCCCGGTCCAGGTCGGCCACGGCGGCCGCCGCGTCCCCGCGTTCGAAGCGGACGGCCGCCCGGTCCGTCCAGGCTTCGACGAGGTCCGGGTCGCCGTCCAGGGCGCGGGTGAGCAGTGCGTCGGCCTCGTCGTGGCTGCCGCGCTCCGAGCGGATCAGCCCGAGCGTGCACAGCAGCGCGGGCTCGTGCGGGGCCAGCTCCAGCCCGGCGCGCGCGCCCTCCTCGGCCGCGTCCAGCAGGCCGGTCTCCAGCTGGAGGTTGACCAGGGCGATCCGGGCGTCGAGGTGGCCGGGGGCGACGGCGAGCGCCCGCTGGAGGTCGTCGCGCGCCCGGTCGAGGCGGCCGCGTTCCTGTTCGAGCACGGCCCGGTTGTAGTACGCCTCCGGCAGGTGCGGGCCGAGGCGGATGGCGGCGTCGTAGTCCTTGATCGCGGCCCGGGCGCGGCCGGCGGCGCGGTGCAGGGCGGCCCGGTCGGCGTAGTACTCGCAGTTGCCGGGGTCCTGCTCGATCACGGTGTCGAGGTCGGCCAGGGCGCGGGCCGGGTCGCGCAGGGCGAGGTGCACCTGGGCCCGGTTGTGCAGCAGCCGGGCCGTGTGCTGCGGCAGCTCGCCGGGGGCGAGCACGGCCGACAGCCTGGCCAGGCCGTCGTCGACCAGGCGCAGCGCGCGGGCGGGCTCGCCGGTCTTGGCGTGCAGGAGCGCCACGCCCTGCTCGTAGAAGACGGTGGAGACGACCCGCTCGCGCGGGTCGTCCAGGGTCGCGGCGAGGCTCAGCGCCCGCTCCAGCCAGTGGAGTGCCCGCTGCGGGTCCTGGGCGGCGCCGGGCAGGTGCCGGGCGTGGAGCATGGCCGTGGAGTACGCGGCCGACATGAGGATCCTGGTGTCGCCGGTCGCCGCCCGGGCCTCGTCGTAGAGCTCCAAGGCCTCGGCGGCCCGGTCCAGGGCGGCCAGCGCGGTGGCCAGGCCGGTGGTGAACGACCACCAGTGCCGCAGGTCGTCCCCCGGGGTCACGAGCTCACGGCCGCGCCGGGCGACGCGCGCCGCGTGGTGGTAGAAGCCGCGCGCCAGGCTGTCGCCCAGGGCGGTGCGCAACGCGTCCGGCGCCGGGTCCGTGACGGGTGGCGGGTCGCCGCCGTCGCGCAGGTCCAGGCGCAGCGCCGGGACGTCCCTGCGGGCCAGCGCGGCCAGGAGCTCGGCGGTGGTCTCGTCGGCGGCGGCCACGTGGTCGAAGCGTACGGTGACCGGCTGCCGGAGGGCGCCGGCCCAGGCCGCCACGAGCTCGGCCGCCCCGTACGCCAGGAAGGCGGTGCGGCGGGCGGGGTGAAACCGGATCGGCTCCTCCGCCGCCGGGCGGGCGGCGCGGTCGAGCCACGGGGCGATCGCGTGCAGCTCGACCTCGTGCCGCGCGGCGAGTTTGGGACGCTCCCCCGCGATCCGGGCGAGGAACCGCGCGACTCCGGCGTACGGCCCGTGAGCGCGATGGCAGTCGTAGCGGTGCGGCTCCGTGCTCACCGGTGTGCTGATCTCCCTAGGCCGGTCCGGGCAGGGGCGGGCGCCCGGGGACGCCCGCCGGGGTGGCTGCTACCAGCACCACTCGAACCAGATCCGGCGGGCGCCGGCCAGCAGGCGAAGGTCACTCTTCCGGCGAATGGTCATCTTCTTCACGAGCGCCTCCAGGTTGATCACTTCCGGGACTGCCCAGAGCATAAGCATGGAGATCCCGAAATATGAAGATCTTGGGGGTCAGGATTCTTCCGGCGCGAGGCCGCTGCGGCGGGCCAGCACCCGGGTGCCGGGGCCGGAGGCGGCGCCCGGGCCCGGCAGGGCCGTCACGTCGGTGGCCGTCACCGGCTGCCCGCACTCCGAGCAGCAGACCCGGGGGGTGAACCGGGCGCCGCACGCGTCGTGCTCCAGCAGCACCGGCGGGCCGCCCGCCGGGGTCGCCCACTTGTCGCCCCAGGCCATGAGCGCCATCAGCACGGGCACGAGCTCGCGCCCGGCCTCGGTGAGGTGGTAGGCGTGGCGCGGCGGGCGCTCCTGGTAGGCGCGGCGCTCCACGATGCCGTCGGCGATCAGGGCCTCCAGCCGCCGGGTGAGCAGGTTGCGCGAGACGCCGAGGTTCTCGGCGATGTCGTCGAACCGGTGCAGGCCGAGGTGGATGTCCCGCAGGATCAGCGGCGTCCACCATTCGCCGACCCGTTCCAGGGACTGCCCGATCGAGCAGTGCATCTCCGCGAAGCTGGTCCGTTGCATGCCCCCCAGCATAGTGGGTTGCTTGATTGAACTCACTGCCGTTACATTGCGGGCGACAGAGAGTTCAATGAAAGGACTTACCCATGCCGTTCGTGGAGCTGTTCGTCCCCAAGGGCTCGCTCGACCAGGAGCGCCGCGAGAATATCGGAGGGCGGCTGGTGTCCGAGGTGATGATCGCCGAGGGCGCCCCCGACAACGAGGTCGCCCGGTCCATCTCGTGGCTCGTGGTGAACGAGGTCGACGCCTGGTTCATCGGCGGGCGCGAGCTGCCCGCCGGGGAGAAGCCGCGCTACGTGGTGCGCGTGGGCGTCCCGGCCGGCTCGCTCACCGACGACAAGCGCCTCGACATCGTCCAGCGCGTCACGCGGGTGCTGGCGGACGCCGACCCGGAGCCGGAGCGGTTCGGCCGGGCCACCTCCGCCTGGGTGCACATCAACGAGATCCCCGAGGGCAACTGGGGCGCGGGCGGGGAGATCGTCCGCCTGGAGAACATCGCGGCCCTGGTCACCCGCGGCTAACCGGCCGGAGGCGGCCGGGCCCGGACCGCCCGGCCGCCGTCGTCGCAGCCGGTGGGGTCAGCGCTCGCCCGCGAGGAGGCGCGTGATCTCGTCCTGGCCGGCCTGCCTGCCGTAGCCGGCGAGCTGGAAGGTCTCCGGGCCGACGAACTCCGCCCAGTGCTCGCGGACGAACGCCCAACCCGCCTCGGCGTCACCCCGCTCCGGCGCCTTGTCGAGGAAGCCCCGCTGCCACGGCGCGAACTCCAGGAACTGCGAGGCGTGGGCCAGGCACGCGTCCAGCTTGGCCGTCAGCACCGGGGCCACGTCCACCACCACGTCCGCCCGGTGCACCGGGGCCGAGGCGTAGTCGGTCATCAGCAGGCACACCGGCATCCGCGTCAGGGGCGGCTTGCCCACCTCCAGGTTGCGCGTCATCGCGAACTCGACGGCCTGCTCGGCCAGCAGCCCGGCCGCCCGGTTGTCCGGATGGCCGCTCCCGTCGGCGTGCAGGGCGATCACCAGGTCCGGCCGCCAGCCGCGCACCTGCGCCAGCACGCGCAGCCGCATCTCCAGGCTCGGCTCCAGCATGCCGTCGTGCACGTCGTGGAAGATCTCGTAGTCGATCACGCCGAGCGCGTCGGCCGCCCGGAACGCCTCCTCCGCGCGGCGGCGGGCCAGCGGGCCGCGTTCCATCTCGTGGTGCCCGGCGTCACCGTTGGTGAGCGTCAGGAACTTCACCGCGTGCCCGGCCCGTGCCAGCAGCGCGGCGGTGCCGCCCGCGTAGATCTCGGGCTCGTCGGGGTGAGCGGCGATCACGAGGGTTCTCAACATCAGCGTTTTCCTTAGGGATGGGATTCGCCGGTACGGCCTGCCGTACCGGCTTGGAAGACCCGCTCGCGGGTCAGGTCCAGGGCGTAGCACAGCGCGCCGTCGAGGACGGCGTTGCCGTCGACGGCGCTCAGCGCGACGGTGACGGGCACCAGGGGGGTCTCGGCCAGGCGGCCGGCGACCAGGGCCCGGAGCGGTTCGCCGCCCGCGATGCACAGCGGGCCGGCCAGCACCACCAGGCCGGGGTCGAGCACGCCGATGGCGGCGCTCACGCCGAGCGCGACCCGGGCGGCCACGTCGGACAGGAACCGCGGATCGGCCTCGCGCAGCGCCCGGCCGGCGCCGTCGAGGGTCGGCTCGGCCGTCACGCCGTGCGCGGCGGCGAGCGCGGCCAGCGGTTCGGCGCCGAGCAGCGCGCCCAGCGGGCCGCCGTCGTGGCCGTAGACGCGGCCCTTGCTGACCGGGTCGGGCACGATGACGGAGCCGACCTCGCCGCCGCGCCCGGTGACGCCGCGCCATACGGTGCCGTCCAGCACCGCCCCGGCGCCGACGCCGGCGCCCACCCAGAACAGCACGAAGCTGTCGTCCTGGTGCTCCTGCTGCTCGCGGATGGCGACGAGGTTGACGTCGTTCTCCAGGCGCACGTGGCCGGGCAGGTCGTCGAGCCCGGTCCAGCCGGCGAGCTGGACGGCCTGGCGCAGCCGCCGCCCCTCGGCCTCGACGATGCCCGGGACCCCCACCACGACCTGGTCGAGCTCGTCCAGCCGGAAGCCGGCCGCGGCCAGCGTCTCCTCCAGCAGCAGCCGCGCGTCGCCGGTCGCCTCGGTGCGGTGACCGCCCAGCACGCGGCCGGTCAGGTCGGCGACGGACACCTCGATCGACCGCGTCGTGAGGTCGACGCCCGCCACCCGGGCGGCCGAGCCGTCCAGCGCCCACATCTGCGCGGCGGGCCCGGCGTTGCCCGGCTTGTGGCCGGCCTTCCTGGCCAGCCCGCTGTTCTCCAGCCTGCGCAGCACCTCGGCGGCCGACGCCTTCGACAGGCCGGTGTGCGTCTCCAGTTCGGCGCGGGTCAGCGCGCCGTGCTCCAGGAGCAGGGTGAGCGCGGTGCGTTCGTTGAGTGTGCGGAAGACGGTGGGGTTTCCCGTGGACATGCCTACTTCAGCGCTCCTGATGTCAGCCCGGACTGGATGTGTCGCTGGAAGACGATATAGATCAGCACCACGGGGAGCACGGTCATGCTCAGCGCCGCGAACAGCCCGGGCCAGTCGGCTTCGTAGCCGGCGATGGTTGAGATGTCGGCGATGCCCTGGGTGATGACCCACAGGTCCTTGTCCCCCGGCAGCAGCACCAGCGGGATCAGATACTGGTTCCACTGGCCGAGCACGTTGAAGATGGTCAGGCTGACCAGGGCGGGCTTGGCCATGGGCAGCATCACCTGGAAGAACGTGCGCGTGTGGGAGGCGCCGTCGATCATGGCCGCCTCCGCGACCGCGTCCGGCAGCGCCCGGAAGAACGACGTCAGGAAGAACACGGTGAACGGCAGCGAGTACGCGACGTACACCAGGACCAGGCCGAGGTGCGTGTTGAGCAGCCCGAGCCCGTCGACCACGAAGAACAGCGGGACCAGCGCCAGGAAGACGGGGAAGGCCATGCCGGAGACGAACAGGTAGTACACCAGCCGGTTGCCGGGGAAGCGGTAGCGCGCCAGCACGTAGGCGGCCATGGAGCTGAGCAGCATGGTGCCGGCCACGCCGAAGAAGACCACGATGACGGTGTTGAGCAGGTAGCGGCCGACGTTGGCACGTTCCCAGGCTCGCGCCCAGTTGTCCCAGCGCAGCTGGCCCGGCAGTTGCAGGGCGTCGCCGAAGATCTCGGCGTTGCTCTTGAACGAGGCCAGCAGGGTCCACAGCAGCGGGGCGACGATGAGCAGCGCCCAGAGCGCCAGGACGAGCTGGATGCCGACCTGGTGGATGCGGATTTTTCGCAACATTTCAGTACACGACCTTTTCGCGGCGGGTGACCCGCATCGTCAGCGCGGCGAACGTGAGCGTCAGGAAGAACAGCGCCACACCCAGCGCCGAGGCGTACCCGAACCGCGAGTAGCCGAAGGCGTTCTTGTAGATCTCGGTGGCCAGCACGCTCGTCGCCCCGTCCGGCCCGCCCTGCTCCATCGACAGCACGTTGACCAGCGCGAAGGCGTCGAACGCGGCGATCCCCAGGTAGACCCAGGCGACCTGGACGGTGTCCCACACCAGCGGCAGCGTGATGGAGAAGAACGTGCGCAGCCGCCCCGCGCCGTCCAGCGCGGCCGCCTCGAACACCTCGCGGGGGATGGCCGCCATGCCGGCCGAGAACAGCACCACGTAGAACCCGACCGCCTGCCACACCATCACCGCGATGATCGACCACAGCGCCAGGTTCTGGTCCGTCAGCCAGCCGACCGGCTCGATCCCGAGCCTGGCCAGCCCGCCGTTGATCACGCCGCTGGCGTCCGGCCGGTAGACGGCCTTGAACAGCACGCCGACCACGGCCACCGCCAGCACCTGCGGCAGGAAGAAGATCACTCGGTAGACCCGCGACCCGGGCGTGCCCGCCGAGTCGCTGAGCAGGTAGGCGAAGGCCAGGCCCAGCGCGATCGTCAGCACCGGCAGCGTGACCAGGAGCACCGCGTGGTTGCGGATGGCCTGCCAGAAGGTGTCGTCGCCGAACATCCGCTCGAAGTTGTCCAGCCCGACGAAGTTCAGGTTCGCCGACACCCCGCGCCAGTCGGTCAGCGCAATCTGGAACGCCTGCGCGTACGGGCTGATCACGAAGACCAGGTAGAGCGCCACGGGCAGGAGGAGGAAGCCCGCGACGAAGCCGTGCCGCCGCACGGCTCAGACGCTCCTGGACTGCTTGGCGATCGCCGAGTCGGCCTTGAGCGCGTCGGCCTTCTTCTGCATGTTCGCGCAGAACTCCTCGGGCGTGATGCGCCCGGACATCACCGAGTTCGTCTGGACCTGGCCGTGGTCGAACAGCTCCTTGTACCAGCCCTCGAAGCGGATGTCGGTGATGATGTCCGTGCCGGCCGCCTCCTGGGCCTTGGCCGCGCTGCGCACCGCCGAGGTCAGTTCCAGGCCGTCGACGACGCCGTTGACGACGGTGAGGTTCTTGGTCATCTCGGTGTAGCCGCGCGCGCCCTCCCGCGACAGCATCATGCGCAGGTACTCCAGGCCGCCCTGCGGGTTCGCACCCTTGGCGGCCACGAAGAACGCCTCGCTCACGCCGACCATGATGGCCTCGTACGGCATGGCGTCGGCGGCGGTGATGCTGGGCACCGGCGCGATCGCGTACTCGAACGACTCGGGCCGGTCCTTGGCCATCTCGTTCTCCAGCCAGGAGCCGCACGGGTAGAACAGCACCTCGTCCTTCAGGTGCTTGACCTGCGTCTGGGTGTGGTCGAGGCCGAAGTACGCCTTGTCGCCGAAGTCGCGCTGGACCTGGGCCCAGGCGGCGACCGCCTGTCGGACGGGCTCGGCCTGCCAGGCGCCGTCGGCCAGGTTGTCGATGTCGATGATCACCTTGTTGCCGCCGATCTTGGCGGCGCTGTAGACGAGGTTCCACAGCTGGTAGAAGGGGCCGACCTGGCCCGGGTAGGCGAACAGCGCGATCCCGGCCTTCTTCGCCTCCTCCCCCAGGGCGTTGAACTCCGCCCAGGTCCGGGGCACCTGCCAGCCGCGCTTGTCGAACAGCTTGGCGTTGTACCAGAGCGCGCGGTGGGCGACCGTGTACTGCAGCACCCGGGGCACGCCGTCGATCAGGGAGTTCTCGTACACCCCGCCGACGAGCGTGTCGCGGACCTTCTTGGCCGGGTCGGCGAGCGAGGGCGCCTCGAACAGCGGCGTCAGGTCGGCCAGGTGCCCCTCGGCGACCAGCGACTGCAGGTCGAGCGCCTCGGGGCCGGAGTTGTTGACCACATCGGGCGCGTCGCCGCTGATGAACCGGGGGCGGAGCTGGGTGCCGACCTTCTGCGTCGGCACGTGGTTGATCTTGGCCTTGGGGTACGCCTTGCTGTAGAGGGCCTCGTGCAGCTCGGTGGCGTATCCGTCGCCGTTGCCGCCGCTGAAGATCACCACTTCGAGCGGCCTGGCCGCGTCCACCCCGAGGGGGTTGGCCGCCGACGTGGGCGCGGCCGAGGACGCCGCGACGGGACCGGCGGATCGGCTGGTGGCGCACGCGCTGAGCAGCCCGGCGCCGGGGCCCGCCGCGAGGGCGGTGAGTCCGATCCGTCGAAGAACCTCACGTCGGCTGGGGGTCGTGGACATGGGTGGCTCCTTACCGCTAACCGTCCGGATACTTTCCAGACGGTTAGCGGCTGACTATAGGTTCACGCCCTCGGGCACGTCAACCATCCGTCAGAAGGACGCCCGCAGCCGCGCCTCGGCGGCCTCTCCAGCGCCCACGCGGTCCAGCGCGTTCAGCGCCGCGCCGACGATCGGCGGCTGCCGCGGGATCACCTGTTCGGCCAGCGGCGCCCGCTCCCCGAACCGCTCGTCGAGCATCCTCGACAGCAGCGGGATCCGCGCGCGCAGCACTCCCCCGCCGAGCACCACCTCGGTCGGCGTCCGCAGCAGCCCGAGGCGGCGCAGGCACACCTCCGCCATGACCACGACCTCGTCGGCCAGCCGGGTCACCAGGCCGAGCGCGATCCCGTCCCCCGCCTCGGCCGCCTCGAACACGGCCGGCGCGAACCGCGTGAGCCGTTCGGCGGGGATCCGCCCGACGTGCAGGCCGATCACCGCCTCCTCGACCGTCCGCGTGCCGAAGTGCGCGGCGATCGCCGGGGTCAGCGCGGTCGGCGCGCCCCGGCCGTCCTCGCCCCGGACGGCGTGCCACAGCGCCTCCTCGGACAGGCCGCCGCCGCCTCCCCAGTCGCCGCTGAGCTTGCCCAGCGACGGGAAGCGCGCGACCTCGCCCGCCGGCGACACGCCCACCGCGTTGATGCCGGCGCCGCACACCACCGCGACGCCGCTCGGCCCGGACGCGCCCGAGCGCAGCAGCGCGAAGCTGTCGTTGGCGACGACGACCTCGCCCGCCGTCCCGCGCGCGCGGAACTCGGCCGCCAGCGCCTCCTCCTCGACCGGCAGGTCCGCCCCCGCCAGGTAGGCGGTCAGCAGGTCCGCGTACGGCGGGGCCGCGTCCGGGCCCAGCGCCTGCCGGATCGCCTCCTCCACGACGTCCACGGCCGCCGCCACGCCCAGGCTCTGCGGCAGGAACGCCCCGGCCGACCCTCTGGCCAGCACCGTCCCGCCCGGGTCGAGCACCACGACGTCCGTCTTGCTGTTGCCGCCGTCGACCGCGATGATCACCACGACAGGTACCCGCCGTTCGCCTCCAGCAGCAGCTCGGTCAGCTCGGCCGACAGGTGCTCCTGGCCGATCAGCGGGTGGGCGAGCAGCGCGTCACGCACCCGGTCCGCGCCGCCGTGCAGCGCCGCGTCCAGGGCCAGCTGCTCGTACGCGGACACGTGCGCGACCAGACCCGCGTACAGCGGCTCCAGCGGGGCGACGGGCAGCGGTTCCGCGCCGGAGGCGGTGATCCTGGCCGGGACCTCGATCACGGCGTCCGGGCCGAGGAAGGGCAGGGTGTCGCCGTTGCGCACGTTGACGACCTGGGTGTCGCCCCGGTCGCCGAGCAGGGAGGCGATCAGCGCGACGGCCGCCTCGGAGTAGAACGCGCCGCCGCGCTTGCCGAGCAGCTCCGGCTTGGTGTTCACCGACGGGTCGGCGTACAGCTTGAGCAGCTCCTCCTCCATCGCCGCGACCTCGGCCGCCCGCGACGGCTTGGCCCGCTGCTCCTCCACGACCAGGTCGTGGGCGTAGAAGTAGCGCAGGTAGTACGACGGCACGCTGCGGAGGCGGCGCAGCAGCTCCACGGGCAGCCCGATGTCGTCGGCGATCTCCTGCCCGTGCTCGGCCAGCAGCCCGGGCAGCACGTCCACCCCGTCCACGAGGACCGAGCGCTCCCAGGTCAGGTGGTTGAGCCCGACGTGCCCGAGCTGCACCCGGTCGGGCTCGACGCCCAGGTGCCTGGCGAAGCGGCGCTGGAAGCCGATGGCCACGTTGCACAGCCCGATCGCCCGGTGCCCGGCGTCGAGCAGGGCCCGGGTGACGATCCCGACGGGGTTGGTGAAGTCGACGATCCAGGCGTCGGGGGCGTGCGCGCGTACCTGCTCGGCGAGGTCCAGGACGACCGGCACCGTCCGCAGCGCCTTGGCCAGGCCGCCCGCGCCGGTGGTCTCCTGGCCGACGCAGCCACACTGCAACGGCAGCGTCTCGTCGACGTTCCGCGCGGCCTGGCCGCCCACCCGGAGCTGGAACAGCACCGCGTCGGCCCCGGCGACGCCCTCGGCCACCTCGGCCGTCGCGACCACCCGCGCCGGGTGCCCGGAGTGCGCCAGCATCCGCCGCGCCATCCCCGCCACCAGCCCGAGCCTGGAGGCGTCCGGGTCCACCAGCGCGATCTCGGTCAGCGGCAGCTCGTCGCGCAGCCGCGCGAAGCCGTCGATGAGCTCGGGGGTGTAGGTCGAGCCGCCCCCGATCACGGCGAGTTTCATGCGAACTCCCTAGTTAGGAAACTTTCCTAACCCGGGACCTTAGCTGACGCTTTCGGGAAAAGCCCTATGCGGCCGGGCCCCGGCGCCGTCATCCGGAGGAAGGATGCCGTCGCGGTGGAGGAGGCGCCGGGCGGCGGCGATGGCCTCCGGGGTGGTGGCGAACACCTGCCCGGCGGCGTCCAGACGGGCGATCACGCCGAGGGCGTGCAGCGCCTGGTGGTGCCCGTCGCGGATGCCGGAGACGTACACCGTGATGCCGCGTCTCTCCAGCCGGTCGATGGCGTCGCCGAGGACGAGCACGCCGCTGGCGTCGACGGTGGTGACCCGCGACATGCGCAGGATGATCACCGAGACGTCGGCGACCTCGGACAGTTCGAGCAGGAAACGGTGGGCGGCGGCGAAGAACAGCGGCCCGTCCAGCCGGTAGGCGACGATGTGCTCGGCCAGCAGCGCGTGCTCCTCGTCGCTGTGATCGCCGGCGAGGTCGGGCCGCAGCGGCATCGCCTCCAGGCGGACGTCGCGGGCGATGGCGCGCAGCGCGAGCGCCCCCGCCACGACGAGGCCGAGGATGACGGCGGCGACCAGGTCCAGGACGAGGGTCGCGACCGCCGTCAGGGCCAGCACGGCGGCGTCGGCGCGGGTGGAGCGGGCCATCGCCCTGATCGAGCCGACCTCCACCATGCGCACGGCGGTGGCCAGCAGGACTCCGGCCAGCGCGGCCAGCGGGATGCGCGCGACCAGCCCGGCGGCGGCGTACACGATCAGGCAGAGGATCGCGGCGTGGGCGAGCGCGGCCAGCCGGGAGGAGGCGCCGGAACGCACGTTGACCGCGGTGCGGGCGATCGCGCCGGTGGCCGGGACGCCGCCGAACATCGGCGCCACCAGGTTGGCCAGGCCCTGTCCGAACAGCTCCCGGTCGGGGTCGTGCCGGTGGTTGACGCTCATGCCGTCGGCGACGGCGGCCGACAGCAGCGACTCCAGCGCGGCCAGGGCGGCGACCGCGACGGCCGGGGCGATCAGTGACCCCAGCGCGGCCAGGTCCAGGAAGCCCAGCGAGGGGGCGCCCAGCCCGGCGGGCAGCGCGTCGATGCGGGTCACCGGCAGCCCGGCCAGCTCGGCGAGAAGGGTGGCGGCGGCGACGGCCAGCAGCGAGAACGGCACGGCCGGCCATCGGCGCGCCCCGGCCAGCATCAGCGCGGCCACCGCGACGGCCATCGCGAGCGCCGCCCAGTCCGGCCGGTCGAGGAAGCCGAGCACGGCCCGCCAGGCCACGACCAGCACCTTGTCGCCTTCGGGCACGGGCACGCCGAGCGCGGCCGGCACCTGCTGCAGGCCGATCACGCAGGCGATGCCCAGCGTGAAGCCCTCCACCACCGGGGCGGGCACCAGCGCCATGTAGCGTCCGGCCCGCGCCAGGGCCAGGCCGACGAGCAGCAGTCCAGCCAGCACGCCGACGGTCAGCACACCGGAGGCGCCGTGCGCGTGCATGATCGGCACCAGCACGACCGTCATGGCCCCGGTCGGGCCCGACACCTGCAACGCCGACCCGCCGAACAGCGCGGCCAGCGCCCCGGCCACCACCGCGGTGACCAGCCCGGCCTCGGCGCCGAGCCCGCTGGAGATGCCGAAGCCGAGCGCCAGCGGCAGCGCCACGACGGCCACGGTCAGCCCCGCCACCAGGTCGCGGCGCGGATGCCGGCCCATCGCCGCCAGGTCGGCGCGGGCGGGCAGGATCGAGCACAGCCGGGCCCACGCCCGGGCGAGCGCCTGGTTCACCGGCTGCCGGCCTCCGCCTCGAGCTCGTCGAGCAGGGCGTGGCGGCCCGCCAGCTTGGCGTGCAGCAGGTGGCGGGCGGCGCGCAGCAGCTCGGCCACGTCGCCGCCGGACAGCGCGTAGACCACGGTCGAGCCGTCGCGGCGCGCGGTGACCAGCTCCGAACGCCGCAGCACGGCCAGGTGCTGCGACAGCCCGGCGGGCTCCACCTCGATCGCGGCCAGCAGGTCACGCACCGGCTTCGGCCCGTCCTGGAGCAGCTCCAGCACGCGGATCCGGACCGGGTGTCCCAGCAGCCGGAACAGCTCCGCCTTGGCCTCGTACAGAGGGACGGACATCACGCATTCCCCTCCCCCGGTCTCTCGCCGCCCGTCTCGCCGCCCGTCTCGTCGTGGCCGGTCGTCACGCCGTGGGCGCGCGCCAGCCGGCGGACCTCGTCCAGGTCGCCGGCGGCGGCCAGCGCGGCCTCGGCGTCACCGGCCCGTTCGGCGGCGCGCAGGGCCTCGGCCGCCTCTTCGGCCCGCCTGCGGATCTCCGCCGCGAAGGCCTCACTCATCGCATCCCGCATTCATGCGCTCAAGTATCGATGCAGTTGCGCAATTTCGCAATTGCACGACACCTCAGCATCAGCCCTCGGTGCTGTAGTAGTGCAGGCTGTCGTCGGAGGAGACCCGGCGCAGGCCGGCCTTCTCCAGCACCCGCTGGGAGGCGACGTTGGCGTGCGCGGTGTCGGCCAGCGCGCGGCGGACCCGGCCGTCGTCGAAGCCCTCCCGCAGCAGCGCCCGCACCGCCTCGGTCGCGTAACCGCGCCCCTCGGCCTCGGGGGCGACGCCGTACCCGAACCCGACGGTCCCCGCCTCGTCGGGCGGGCCGAAGAAGCCGAGGCCGCCGATGACCGCGCCCGACCCGAGCAGCACGATCTGCAGCGGCCCGAACAGCGGATCACCCCCGGCGCCCTTGAGGACGAGCCCGGCGATGTCCCGGTCGTCGTCCCTGGGGTAGCCGGGGCTCCAGTTACGGCCCTCGCGCGACCCGGCCACCACGTGCCGGGCCTCCTCCTCGGTGAACGGGCGAAGCCGCAGCCGGGCGGTCTCCAAGGTGAACGTCATCATGCTCTCCTGCCGAATCAGGCCGGAACCAGGCCGGTGTAGGGGTACGGCACCGACAGTAGGCGCCCGGCCCCCGCCGCCGAATCGGTCATGACGACCTAATGCGACCGATCGCCCTTACCGGCATGCCAGTACATTTGCCGGGTGTTGTACGGTCGGGCCGCCGAAGAAGAACAGTTGCGCCGCCTCCTCATCGAGGCCGGAGCCGGTGCGAGCGCCGCGCTGGTGCTGACCGGCGAGGCGGGCATCGGCAAGACCGCGCTGCTCGACCACCTGGCGTCCGGCGCGGGGAGGGTGCTGCGAACGACCGGGATCGAGTCGGAGAACGAGCTGCCGTTCGCCGCCCTGCACCAGCTGCTGCGGCCCGCCCTGGACCACCTGGACCTGCTCCCCGGGCCGCAGGCGAACGCGTTGCGGGCCGCGTTCGGCATGACCGCGGCCACCGGCCGCGACCGTTTCCTGATCGGGCTCGCCGTGCTGACGCTGCTGTCGGAGCACGCCGGGGAGCAGGCGCTGCTGTGCCTGGTCGACGACGCGCAGTGGGTGGACCAGGCGTCCCTGGACGCGCTGACCTTCGCCGCGCGGCGGCTGGACGCCGAGGGCGTGGTGATGCTCTTCGCCCTGCGCGAGCCGCGTCCGCTCGGGCTGCCTGAGCTGCGGCTGGGCAGGCTGGACGAGGCGGCCACGGCGGCGCTGCTCGCGGCGCGGACGGGCGGCGAGCTACCCGCGTACGTGCGCGAACGGGTCACGGCGCAGGCGCAGGGCAACCCGCTGGCCCTCGTGGAGCTGTCGCGGGCGATGACCGCCGAGCAGCGCGCGGGGCTGCTCGGCCCGCTCCCGGCGGCGCCGGGCGGCGTCAGCGCGGCGGGTCGCGTGCAGGCCGCGTTCGGCGCGCAGCTCGGCCTGCTGCCGCCGCTCACCCGGCGGGCGCTGCTCGTCGCCGCCGCCGACGACACCGGCGATCCGGCCGTCGTCCTGGCCGCGGCCGGGGCCGCCGCGCCCGACCTGGAACCGGCCGAGAAGGCCGGGCTGATCCACCTGACGGGCTCCACGCTGGCCTTCCGGCATCCGCTGGTGCGGGCGGCCGCCTACCGGGGGGCCACGTTCGCCGAGCGGATCGCCGCCCACGACGCCCTGGTGGCGGTCCTGGACGGCGACGAGCACGCCGACCGCCGCGCCTGGCACCGGGCGTCCGCCGCCACCGGCCCCGACGAGCGGGCCGCCGCCGAGCTGGAACGCGCCGCCGAACGCGCCACCGGCCGGCAGGGCATGGCCTCGGCCTCCGCCGCGTACGAGCGCGCCGCCCAGCTCAGCGCCGACCCCGCCGCCCGGCAGCGCCGCCTCGTCACGGCGGCCCAGGTCGCCGCCGACGCCGGGCTGTTCCCCCGCGTCGCCGCGCTCCTGGAGCACGGCGACGGGACCGGTTCGCCCGAGGCGGCCCGGGTGCGGGCCGCGCTCGAACTGAACGCGGGCTCGGCCGCCGAAGCCGTCCGGGTGCTGCTCGGCGCGGACTTCGGCGAGCCCGCCATCGCCGTCGAGGCCGTGCACGCGGCCCTGTCCGCGGGTGACCCCGGCCTGGTCGCGCGGGTGTGCGAGCGGGCGCTCGCCGCGCCTCCCGGCCCCCACGGCACGCTGACCGGCGTCGCCCTGCTCCTCACCGGCCGGGCCACGACGCCCCGCTGGGCGGACGCGGCCCGGGACGCGGGGGCGCTGTTCAGCGAGCGCTTCCTGGCCGCCCGCGCCGCGTACGCCCTCGACGACCATCGCCTGGCGGGCGAGCTCGCCGCGCTCCTGCTGGACCACTGCCGCTCCCACGGGCTGCTCGGCTGGCAGGCGACGTGCCTGCACCTGCTCGCGGAGAGCCGGCTCGCGCTCGGCGCCCTGGACCAGGCCGGGCAGTCGGCGGCGGAGGGGCTGCGCCACGCCGAGTACGCGGGGCTGGACCACCGGGCCTGCCACCTGCGCGCCACCCTCGCCACCGTCGCCGCCCTGGAAGGCGACGAGGCCCGCTGCCGCGAGCTGGCCGGGGACGCCCTCGCGCACGCCACCGCCCACGACATCGGCTCCGCCGCCGCGCACGCCCGCCACGCGCTGGCCCTCCTGCACCTCGGCGCCGGCGACCCCGCCCCGGCGCTCGCCCAGCTGGACCGCGTCCCGCCGGGGCCGCCGATGCTGACCGCCTTCCTGCTGCCCGGCCTGGTCGAGGCCGCCGCCCGCACCGGCACGCCCCGCCCCGACGCCGCGGCCGGCTACGAGCGGTGGGCGCGGCGGACCGGCAGCCCGGCCGCGCTCGCCCTCGCCGCCCGCTGCCGGGCCCTCACCAGCACCGGCGAGCAGGCCGAGGACCACTTCACCGCGGCGCTCGGCCACCACGAGCCGGGCCTGGAATGCTCGCGCACGCACCTGCTGTACGGCGAGTGGCTGCGCCGGCGCCGCCGCCGCACCGATGCCCGCCGCCACCTGCGCGCCGCGCTGGAGGGCTTCGACCGGGCCGGCGCCGCGCCGTGGGCCGCCCGCGCCCGCGCGGAGCTCCGCGGCACCGGCGAGGTGATCGACGAGACCGCCGCCACCGGCAGCCCGCTCGGCCGCCTCACCCCGCAGGAGCGGGAGGTCGTCCGGCTCGCCGCCGCCGGGGTGAGCAACCGGGAGATCGCGGCGCAGCTCTTCCTCAGCCCCCGCACGGTCGGCCACCACCTCTACCGCGCCTTCCCCAAGCTGGGCGTCACCTCGCGCAGGCAGCTCGCCGACGCCCTCGGCCGGTGACCGCCTCGCCCCGGTCATCCGGCCGGGGCCGTACGGGAGGCGAGGTCACGCCGCACGCCGTCGCGGTAGCCCGGCAGGGCGGGCGTCCAGCCGGGCTCGGCCTTGGCCTTGGCGTTCGACACGCGCATCGACGTGTCGACCATCAGGGCGGCGAAGTACGGCGCGGCCAGGCGGATGACCCGGTCCGGCAGCGCGCGCGGCGGCCTGACGCCCGCCGCCCGCGCGTGCTCGCGGAACATCTCGCCCCAGGTGACGGGCGTGTCGTCGACGATGTTGTACGCCTGCCCGGCCGTGCCCTTCTCCAGCGCCGCCACGGTGGCCGAGGCGGCGTCGGCGAGGTGGATCCACGCCATGGTCCGCCCGCCGTCGCGCGGCACCGGCAGCCTGCCGGACCGCAGCGCCTCGACGAAGCTCCGCGACGCGGTCAGCCCGTAGAAGGCGCCGTAGCGCAGGGCGACGCCGTCGATCCCGTCGGCCTCGAACGCCTGCCGCTCGGTGGCGCGCATGGCCGCCACGACCGGGTCGGTCCGCGCTCCGCGCGCCTGGCCGAACGGGTCCTCCTCCGTCAGCGGCCTGACGCCGTGGTCGAGGAAGCCGTAGCCGGGCACCATCGACTGGGTGACGAACCGGCGGGCGCCGACCGCGCGGGCGGCCTCCAGCAGGTGCGCGGTGCCGGTGGTGCGCAGCGTGTTGGTCATCGCCATGTCGGCGTAGCGGGCCGGGGTCTTGGCCAGCGCGGTCAGCTCGTGGATCAGCGCGTCGGCGCGCAGCCCGCCGACCGCGCGCAGCAGGCCGTCGCGGTCCAGCACGTCGGCCACCACCGTGGTGGCGCCGGGAACCCGCACCCCGGCATGCCGGGTGAGGGCCAGCACCTCGTGGCCCGCCTCCAGCAGCGCAGCCACCAGGGGGCGGCCGATCGCCCCCGTGGCCCCCGCGACCAGAACCTTCATGACAGCCTCCTCGTCATCGTCCGCATACCGGCATCCAGACGGATCCAGCGGCCGCGAACGTGACATCGGCGGCTCACGGCGGGCCGTGCAGCTCCAGCTTGCTCGTGAGCTCGGCCGCCTCGGGCGAGGCGGCGCCGAGGACGGTGAGGGCGCGCCGCCAGGCGTCGGCGGCCTGGGGCAGGTCGCCGAGCTCGTGGTGCAGGTCGCCGAGGGCGCGCAGGGCCAGGCCCTGGCGGCGGGGCGCGGGGATGTCCCCCGCGATGGCGATGACCTCGGTCAGCGTGGCGATCGCCTCGCCGGAGCGGCCCTGCCTGCGCCGCAGGTCGGCCCAGGTGAACAGGACGCGAGCCTGGCTGACCCGGTCCTGGACGCCGTGGTAGATCTCCAGGGCGTGCCGCAGCCGGCGTTCGGCGTCGGCCAGGTCGTGCTGGGCGAGCCTGACCATGCCGAGCCCGAGCACGGCGTAGGCGATCCCGAGGGGGAAGCCGAGCTCGTCGAGGCAGGCCCGCGCCCGGCTGAAGCAGTCCTCGGCGGCGGCGAGGTCGCCGCGTTCGAGCTCGATCTCGCCGAGGACGATCCGGGTGAACTCGCGGGAGCGGACGTCGCCGGTGCGGTCCGCGAGCATGATCGCGCGCCGGATGTGGCGGGTGGCGAGGTCGTACCGGCCCTGGCTGAAGTGCAGGCGGCCGATGCCGCGGACGCGGGTGATCTCGGTGAACCGGTCGCCGGCGCGGGCCAGGCCGTCGCCCGCCTGCTCGTAGCAGGCGAGCGCGTCGGCGGCGCGGCCCCGCAGGCGGTGCAGCTCGGCCAGGGTGACCTGGGCCAGGGCGTGGCCGTACGGGTCGGCGGCCCTGTCGAACAGTGCCAGCGACTCCTCGATGACCTGCTCGCAGCGGGCCAGCTCGTTGCGGGCGAAGTGCAGGCGGGCCAGGCCGTAGAGGGCGACCGCCTGGCCCCGGACGTCGCCGGTCGCGCGGGTGCTGGCCAGGGCGGTCTCGTGCATCGCGTGCCATTCGTCGTAGAGGCCGCGGGTCTCCAGCGGGTGCATGGCCGCGGCGGCGAGCTCCCAGCACGCCGCCAGCGTGGCGCTCTGGCGGACGGCGGCGACGAGGGCCGCGCGCTCGGCCTCGATCCAGGCGAGCGGGTCGGGCAGGACGTGCCCGTCGGTGACCTGGGGGCCGGGCGACCAGAGCAGGTCGCCGCCGCGCGGGAGCTGGTAGTCGCCGCCGCACAGCTTGATGTGGGCCTGGCGGGTCAGCGCGAGCCAGCCGCTCACCGCCCGCCGCACCGCCGTGGTCCGCTCGGCCTCCGTCTCGGCGGCCTCGGCGCATTCGCGGGCGTACGCGCGCGTCAGGTCGTGGAAGCGGAACCGGGTCTGCCCGCTCCGGTCGCGGCCCGCGACGTCCAGCAGGCGGACGTCGACCAGCTCCTCGACCAGGTCCTCGGCCTCGGCCGGGGGCGCGTCGAGCAGGGCGGCGGCCGTCCACGCGGCGAAGTCCGGCGCCTCCAGCAGGCCGAGCAGGCGGAACAGCCGCTGCGCCGGCAGCGTCAGGCCCTGGTAGCCCACGGCGAGCGTGGCGCGCACCGCCTGGGAGCCGTGGGACAGGTGCCGCAGGCGGTCGCGGGTGTCGCGCAGCCGGGCGACGAGCTGGTCCACGTTCCAGTGCGGGCGGGCGGCGAGCTTGGCCCCGGCGATCCGCACGGCGAGGGGCAGGCCGCCGCAGAGCTGGACGAGCCGGTCGGTGTCGCCCGCCGCCTCGGCCGCCCGTTCGGCGCCGATGACGGACCGCAGCAGCTCGCGCGCCTCGCCGGGCGGCATCAGCGGCAGCTCGATCCGGCGCGCGGCGGGCAGGCCGGTCAGGCGCCGCCTGCTGGTGACCAGCACCGCGCAGCCCGGGGTGCCGGGCAGCAGCGGGCGGAGCTGGCCCTCGTCCGCGGCGTCGTCGAGCACCACGAGGAAGCGCCGGTCGGCCAGCTTCCCCCGGTACATCTCCGCCCGTTCCTCCAGGCTCGCGGGGATCGCGGCGCTGTCGACGCCGAGCGCGCGCAGGAACCGGCCCAGTGCCGTCTCCGGCGTGACCGGTGACTGGCCCGCGCCGTGCAGGTTCACGTACAGCTGGCCGTCCCGGAAGTCGCGCCGCAGGTGGTGGGCGGCGTGGACGGCGAGCGTCGTCTTGCCGGCGCCGCCCTGACCGGAGATCACGCACACGGGGACGGGCGACTCGGGGCCCGCCTGCTGGCGGGCCGGGCGCAGCGCCTCCAGCGCGGCCGCCAGCTCGTCGGCCCGGCCGACGAAGTCGGCGGCGTCCGGCGGGAGCTGGCACACGCCCCCGTCGCGCGGCCCGGGGGGCGCGCCGGACGGCAGGTCACCGCCCAGCACCCTGGCCTGGAGCTGCTGCAGGTCCTTGCCCGGCTCCACGCCGAGCTCGCCCACGAGCACGTCGCGGGCCTGCCGGAAGACGTCGAGCGCCATGTCGCGCTGTCCCGTGCGGGCCAGCGCCAGCATGAGCAGGTACCAGGCCCGTTCCTGGAGGGGGTGCTCGGCCAGCAGGCGGCGCAGGTCGTTCATGACGTCCTGGGCGTGCCCGAGGCCGAGCTTGGTCTCGGCGTGGTCGAGACGGGTCCGCGTGCGCCGCTCCTCCAGCTCGTCGAGGCGGGCGAGCACGCCGGCCGGCAGGCGGACGCCCTCGGCGGGCTGGCCGCGCCACAGCGCCAGCGCGCGCTCGTAGTGTCCGGCGGCGGCCTCCTGCGCGCCCTCGGCCGCGGCCGAGCGGGCGAGCCGGGTCTCCCGTTCGAAGACGAGCAGGTCGATCAGGTCGGCGTCGGCCTCCAGCAGGTAGCCGGTGCCCTTCGTGAGGATGCGGATCCCGGCCGGAAGGGCCTTGCGCAGCCGGGCGACGTAGGTCTGCAGGTTGGAGACGGCCGAGGTGGGCGGGCTGTCCCACAGGGCGGCGACCAGGCGGTCCCGGGACACGGTGGCGTTCGCGTCGAGCACGAGGACGGCGAGCAGGGCGCTCTGCTTGCCGCTCAGCTCGACGGTCCGCTGGGCCACCCGGAGGAAGACCGGACCCAGGACGCCACAGGCCAGTTCCGTCACGCACCACGCTCCCGCACTCGCGATGCCCCCACCGTATTGTTGATCAACGGTTCGCGCAGTCGAAATCAGTTGTCCCTTTGCGCCACACTCGTCCCATGCACATCGGACGGCCTCTCACCCTGCTCGGCGCGATCTTCGGCGTGGTCGGGCTGGTGCTGCTCGGCGTCGGCGTCGCGCTGGCCGTCTCCTCGGCGAGCTTCCTGTCCTCAGCCGGGCGGGCCGACGGGACCGTGGTCGACATGACGGAGCGGATCACCACCAAGCCCCGCAACTCCGACGGGCACCGGCGCCGGGAGTCGGTGTGGTACCCGACCGTGAAGTTCAGCGTCGGCGGCCGGACGTACACGTTCCGGGACTCCACCGGCAGCAACCCGCCGTCCTACGCGACGGGCGAGAGCGTGCCCGTCGCCTACGACCCGGGCGACCCGGCGGACGCGCGGATCGCCTCGTTCTCGTCGGGGTTCCTCGGCCCGCTGATCGTCGGCGGGCTGGGGCTGCTGTTCACCCCCGTGGGCGCGGTGCTGTTCGTCAGGGGGCGGCGGGGTCACGCCTGAGGGCCGGGCCCGCCGGCCCTGGCGTAGCCGTGCTCGTAGGCCCAGATGACCGCCTGGACGCGGTCGCGGAGCCCCAGTTTGGCCAGGATGCGGCCGACGTGGGTCTTGACCGTGCCCTCCGCCATGTAGAGGCGGCCGGCGATCTCGGCGTTCGTCTCGCCCGCCGCGATGCGCCGCAGGACCTCCCGCTCCCGCTCGGTGAGCTGGACGCCCGGGTCCGGGGGCCGAGGCAGCGTGGGGGCGACGTGGTCGAGCAGCCGCCGGGTGGTCGACGGGGCGATGACCGCGTCGCCCGCGTGGACGGTCCGCACCGCGGCCACCAGCTCGTCCGCCGGCGCGTCCTTCAGCAGGAACCCCGACGCGCCCGCCCGCAGCGCGGCGAACGCGTACTCGTCCAGGTCGAACGTGGTCAGCACGACGACCTTCGGGCCGCCCCCGGCGAGCAGGCGGCGGGTGGTCTCGACGCCGTCGAGGCGCGGCATCCGCACGTCCATCAGCACCACGTCGGCGCTGACGCGCGCCAGGCCCGCGAGGGCGTCGAGCCCGTCGCGCGCCTCGCCGACGACCGCCATGTCGTCCTGCGCGTCGATCACCATGGCCGTGCCGGTGCGCACCAGGTCCTGGTCGTCGACCACGAACACCCTGATCGTCATCGCGCGCCCTCCCGGTACGGCAGACGGACCCTCACCACGAACCCCCGCTCCCCCTCGGCCCGGGCGGACACGGTGCCGCCGACGGCCGCCATCCTCTCGCGCATCCCGGCCAGCCCGTGTCCCGGGGGCTTGCCCGGGGCCGGGGGCGGGCCGTCGTCGGTCACCGTCACCTCCAGCGCGCGGCGGGTCCACGACACGTCCACCGACGAGCGGGCCGCGCCGCCGCCGTGCTTGAGCGTGTTGGTCAGCGCCTCCTGTACCACGCGGTAGAGCGCGAGCTCCGCCCCCGGGCCGATCGGCCTGGCCTCGCCGGAGGCGGTCATGGTGACGTCGAGCCCGGCCGCGCGCGTACGGTCGAGCAGGCCGGGAAGGTCGGCGAGGCCGGGCTGCGGCGTGAGCCCGGCCGGTTCGGCGCGCAGGACGCCGACGAGGCCGCGCATCTCGGTGAGCGCCTGCCGCCCGGTCTCCTCGACGGTGGCCAGCACCTCCGGGGCGCGGGCGGGCGCCAGCCGGCCGCCCCTGGCCTGGGCGACGATCACGGCGAGGGCGTGCGCGACGACGTCGTGCATCTCGCGGGCGATCCTGGCCCGCTCCGCCAGCGTGGCCCGCTCGGCCGACATCGTGGCCCGCTCCTCCAGCAGTGCCACGTAGCGGAGCTGGCTCCTGCGGTGCAGGCCCAGGCCCCACGCCGCGACGACGACGGCCAGCAGCAGGCCGAGCAGCATCCACGGGTCCGGGCCGAGCCGGGCGGCGGCCACGCTGGCGTCGGTGGCGAACCTGGCCGCCGCCAGCCCCGCCCCCGCCACGCCCACGACCAGCGGCGGGTACGGGCTGCCGTACGCGGTGCGCGAATACAGCGCGAGCGGGAAGAGCACGACCGTCGGCAGCACCATGAACAGGCCGGTCACCGCCGCCTGGACGGCCATCACCCCGGCGATCACCGCGAACGCCCACAGGTCCCGCCGGAACGCGAACGCCACGTGCGCCACCAGGCAGGCCGCCACCAGGACGATCGCCCTCGGGCCGGGCACGGACAGCACGGCCACGACGGCGGACAGCAGGAAGACCGGCAGTCCGAGCACGAACGCGACGGTGACGTCGAACCTGCGGGCGGGGCTCATCCGCGCTGGAAGGCCAGCGTGGCCCCACCCACGGCGAGCCCGAACAGCAGCCAGCTTCCATAGACCACGGACACCATGATGACGGCCGAGGCGTCGCCGAGCGGCACCGGGCCGTCGGTCACCCCGAGAAGCTGCGCAAGCGTGCCGAAAACCGACATACTTCCCATCGTGGCCAGCATGGCGGCTCCCGTCCAGCCGCCGGCCAGCACCAGCCGGCGCGGCAGCCGCCGCCCCCACCCCTGCACCAGCGCCAGCGACCCGGTCGCGCCCACCACCAGCATGACCAGCTCACCGTACGGGAACCCCTCCGCGTACACCGCCGGGCGCAGGAACTCGCCGCCGAACGACCAGTAGAGCTTGGCGGTCGGGTAGACGAAGCCCAGCGCGAACGCCGTGTAGCCCAGCCAGGGCCCGCCCGGCACCCGGGTCCGCCGCAGGGCCAGCGCGCCCACCAGCCCGGTCGCGGCCAGCGCGAGCGCCCGGCCCGCCATCCCCGGCCAGTCGACCGTCGCGAAGTCGCCCGCCGGGATGCCGGTGACCGCGAAGAACGCCCGGAACCCGTCCAGCACCACCCCGCCCGCCGACCAGAGCAGCAGCACCGCCGCCGCCCACCCGAGCGGCGCCGGCCGGGGGACCAGCGCGAACACCGCCCCCGCCAGCGCCGCCCCCGCCGTCACGAGATGGGGCGCGAACCCGGCCGTGTACGACGGCGCGGGCAGCCCCGCCGTCACCAGGGCCGTGATGAGAGTGAGCAGCGACACGACCGCCGCCGCGAGCTGAAGCCTGGAGATTCGCATGCCGTCGACGATCCCGCCCCGCCCCGGGCCCCCGCGTCTCCACCAGGTCCCCCGAGCCCAAGACCCCAGAGGTATTGACAACCGGCCCGGATGCGGTGCGGCGGGTCAGGCTCTGCCGGTCCGGAGGGCGGCGTCGAGCCAGCGGGCGAGGCGGGACGGGGCGGTCCCGCGCCAGGCGAGGTGGGCGTCCGGGCGGATCAGCCAGGCGTCACGCCGCCGAGCCGGGTCGGGGGTGAGGGCGATGACGACGTCGCCGAGGCGCTCGCGGGCCTCGGCCAGGTGGGCGGGCGCGTCCGAGGGGGCGGCCAGCAGGACCCAGGCGGGGCCGAGCTCGGCGTGCAGGCGGGTGCGGGCGCCGCCGGGGCGGAGGCAGGCCAGGTCCGGGACGCGGTCGCCGGGGCGGGGACGGCGGCCCGGCGGCGTCCGGCGCGCCAGCGGGCCGCGCCGGTAGGTCACCCGGAGCTGGGAGGCCAGCAGGCTGGCCCGCCGCTGCACGGACGGCAGGTCGGCGACCGGTATCAGCACCCGTCTGCGCAGGAAGCGCATCAGCGCGCCGTCGCCGACCTGGAGCCGGGTGGCGTTGCTGGTGTGCCGCAGCACCTCGGTCGCCAGCGGGCGGCGTTCGGCCTCGTACGTGTCGAGCAGCGCCTCGGCGGCCCGGCCGCGCACGACCAGGGCGAGCTTCCAGGCCAGGTTCTCGGCGTCGCCCATGCCGGTGACCATGCCCTGGCCGCCGAGCGGGCTGTGGATGTGGGCCGCGTCCCCGGCCAGCAGGACCCGGCCCCGGCGGTAGGCGTCGGCGAGGCGGCGGTGGACGCGGAAGGCCGACGTCCAGGTGGCGTCCTTGATGCGCAGGTCGGTGCGCCCGGTGCGGTCGGGAACGAGTTCGCGGAAGCGGCGGAGGATGTCGCCCTCGTCCGTCACGCTGCCTGCGCCGGCCGGATCGTAGGCCATCAGCCGCCACAGGTCCCCGGCGTCCCCGGCCTGGCCGGGCTCGCGCATGGGCAGGGCGAAGACCGGGCCGTCGGGGTGCGGCCAGCCGTGACCGCCCGCCCGGCTCACCGGCCAGTCGGCGTGCACGTCGGCCAGCAGGAACCCCTCGGTGAGGCGGACGCCGGTGAAGCCGATCCCGGCGAGCTTGCGCACGGTGCTGTGCGCGCCGTCGCAGCCCACCACCCAGCCGCACCTCAGCGTGGCCCGGCCCGTGGACTGGCCCGTGGACTGGCCCGTGGACTGGCCCGTGGACTGGCCCGTGCCGACGGCGTCGAGCACGGCGGTGACGCCGCCGGCGTCCTGGGCGAGGTCGGCGAGCGCGGTGCCCCAGCGGATGCCGGAGCCCAGCTCGGCCAGGCGGCGCCGCAGCTCGGCCTCGATGAGGGCCTGCGACACGTACAGGGCGGGCCGCGCGGTGCCCAGGCCGAGGTCGCCGAACCGGATCTTGACCGCGGGCCGGCCGTCGAGGTGCTGCGTGATCGTGAGCGCCGGGAGGGAGCGTTCGGGCAGGTCGCCGAGGGCGCCGAGCCGGTCGAGGACCTCGACGCCGCGGGCGTGCAGGATGTTCGCCCGCGAGGTGGCGGCGGGCCCGGGGGCGGCGTCGACGACCTGGACGGCGACGCCGTTCATGCGCAGCGCGCAGGCCAGTGCGAGCCCGGCCGGGCCGGCGCCGACGATCAGCACCTCGGTGTCGTGCTCGCTCATCGCTCCCCCAGGTCACCAGAAAGGCCGGAACGGTTCCGTTCCATCGCTGAACCTACGCCTCCGGACGACGGAACGCAACCGGTCCGTTCCGTACTAGAGTGGCGGCATGGCGGCACAGGGACGGCGGGTGGCGGGAGCGGCGGTGCTGCGTGAGCACCTCACCGACGTGATCACGGCGGCCGTCCTCGACGAGCTCGCGGAGACCGGCTACGCCCGGATGTCGATGGAGGCGGTCGCCCGCCGGGCCGGTGTCGGCAAGGCCGCCCTCTACCGGCGGTGGGCGTCCAAGGAGGTCATGGTCCAGCAGATCGTCGACGGCATGACCTGGAACGCCGTCCCCGTCCCCGACACGGGCAGCCTGCGCGCCGACATCGAGGACTACGTCACCCACGCCGCCGCCCTCCGCCAGGACGTGCGCACCATGCGCATCATCGCCGACCTCGGCGCCGAGGCCGCGCGCAACCCCCAGCTCGCCCGCTCGTTCTACACCGCGCTCCGCGAGCCCCGTCGCGCCGCCGGCGCCACGATGCTGCGCCACGCCGTCGAACGCGGCGAACTGCCCGCCGACCTCGACACCGACCTGGCCCTCGACTGCCTGGTCGGCCTCACGTACGCGCGCCCGCAGACGCTCACGGCGGCGGGCGAGGTCGCCGACCCGTACCCGCGCGAGCGGCTCGTCGAGGTCATCCTCACCACCCTCGCCGCCTGCCGCCGCTGACCGCGCGACTTGCGGTTGCCGTCTACATGGTGGCCCGGCCGGAGATGGGTGCCAGGCCCGATGGAGTTCCCGGCCGGGGACGGGCAGACTGTAGGGCCATGCGTGAGGGGCGGAAGGTCCCCCGGAGCGCCTGCCCACCCGCATGGCCGCGGCACGACCATGAAGGGAGAGGGCCCGTATGGACGCACTCGACATCGCTGAGCCCGGGCTGTGGATCCTGCTGGGCCTGTCCCTTCTCGTGATCGCCGGGCGGTGCTTCCGGGTGGTGGGCGAGGACGAGCGGCTGGTGGTGCGCAGGTTCGGGCGGACGAAGGGGGTGCGCGGGCCGGGGCCGGTGGTCATGTGGCCGGTGCTGGACCGGGAGGTGCGGGTGCCGTTGCGGCTGGAGCCGCTCGAGCTGTTCTGCCCCGGCGCGGTGACCAGGGACGGGGTGACGGTGCAGGTCACGGCGGCCGCGCTGACGGCGGTGATCGATCCGGTACGGTTCGCGACGGCGGCCGAGCGCCCGGCGGCGGCCACGGCGATGGCGGTCGAGGGCGAGCTGCGGCGTCACATCGCCCAGCGGGACCTGGCCGAGCTGCCGGCGCTGGCGGCCTGCGACCACGCCGCACTGGCCGACCGGGTGAGTGAGACGAGCATGCGGTGGGGGGTGGAGGTGGTGCTCCTCGACGTCACCGACGTCCGGATCCCGCTCAGCGGCGGGCTGGTGCACTGGCTGGAGAGCCGGGCGGGCGCGCGGTAGCGGCGCGGTCCCGCTACAGCTTGACGATCATCTTGCCCACGTTGCCGCCGCGGAGCATGGCGACGAAGGCGCCGGCCATGCCGTCGAGGCCCTCGGTGACCGTCTCCGCCGCGACGAGCCGCCCGGCCCGCAGGTGCGGAATCGCGAACTCCTCCAGCTCGGGCTGCAGATGCCCGTAGTCGCGGACGAGGAAGCCCTCCAGGCGGAGCTGCTTGCCCACGACGTCGAACAGGTTGCGCGGCGCGGCGGGCGGGACCGGCGTGTTGTACTGGCCGACCGCGCCGCACCAGGCGACGCGCCCGTGCGGGAGCAGCGCGCCGATGGCCGCCTCCAGATGATCGCCGCCCACGTTGTCGACGTACACGTCGATCCCGTCCGGCGCGGCGGCGGCGAGCCGGCCGCCGAGGTCGCCCGCCCGGTGGTCGATCGCGGCGTCGAAGCCCAGCTCGGAGGTCAGGTACGCGGCCTTGGCCGCCGAGCCGGCGCTGCCGACGACCCGCCCGGCGCCGAGCAGCCTGGCGAACTGGCCGGCCGCGCTGCCCACTCCCCCGGCCGCCGCCGACACGAACACGGTCTCCCCCTCGCGCAGCCGGGCCACCTGGGTGAGCGCCACGTACGCCGACAGGCCCGTCCCGCCCAGCACGCCCAGGTACGCGGTGACCGGCACGCCGGGCGCCCGGGGCAGGATCCGGACGTCCTCCGGCGCGACCACGGCGTGGCTGCGCCATCCCTGGCGGTGGAAGACGAGGTCACCGGGTGCGAGCCGGGGGTCGCGCGAGTCGGTGACCCGGCCGATGGAGCGGCCCTCCAGGGGGATGCCGAGGTCGTCGGTGTCCATCCGCTCCCGCATGTACGGGTCGACCGAGAGGTAGAGGTTCTCCACCAGCGCCTGTCCCGGGCCCGGCACCGGGTCGGGGATCTTGACATATGCGAAGTCTCCGGTGTCCGGCCACTCGTGGGGCCGGGCCACCTGATGCACGATGACAGCCATGGCCGAGGAGTCAACCGGGAGCCGCCCCACGCCGACACTGATCTAGGCTCTGGCTTAATGATTACCTACCGGCTGTCCGTCGACGACCTCGCGGACGTGCGTTTCGCCTGCTCGCCGCTGCTGGAGACCGTCACCAGCCTGTGGGCCCTGCGGCGGCCGGAGCGGCACGCGATCCACCTGCCCTGGATCCGCCGGGCCCGCGCGGCGCTCGCCGGGGCGGCGCCCGCCGACGTCGCCGTGCTCGACGGCCTGCTGAGCCCCGGCCGCGACTGGCTGCCCGACTTCCTCACCCCGCGCCCCGCCGTACGCTCTCCCGACATCGCCGGCGAGCTCGACCGTCTGCGCGGCACCCCGCCCGAGCGCGCCCAGGCCGACTTCCGCGCCGTCTACGGCACCCACCCGCTGCCCGGGACGACCGATCCGGCCGCCATCGCCGGCGTGCTGGGACGCTACTGGGACGCGGCCGTCGCCCCGCACTGGCCCCGGATGCGGGCCGTGCTGGAGGCCGACCTGCTGCACCGGGCGCGGCAGGCCGCCGCCGACGGCGCCGCCGCCGTGCTGCGCGGCCTCGACCACCGGGTGAGCTTCGCCGACGGCGCGTTGCGCGTGTACGGCGGCGCCTCGCTCAACTACGAGGCCGACGTGGCCGGGCGCGGCCTGTGGCTGGTGCCCACGCTGTTCGCGCCGCAGACCATCGCCCCCGTCGGGCCCGGCGAGCCGCCCACTGTGATCTACCGGTGCCGGGGCATCGGCACCCTGTGGGAGACGTCCGCGGCGCCGCCGCCGGAGGCGCTCGCCGCGCTGATCGGACCCACGCGGGCGAGCCTGCTGGCGACCCTGGACGACCCGATGTCGACGTCGGAGCTCGCCCGGCGGCACGGCGTCACGCCCAGCGCCGTCTCCCAGCATCTCGCCGTGCTGCGGCGCAACGGCCTGCTGTCCCGCACGAGGGCGGGCCGTCAGGTGCTGTACGCGCGGACGGCGCTCGCCGACCAGCTGATGTCGCCCTGAGGACAGCCCCCGTGCCGGGGTTCAGTGGCCGTACAGGCGGCGGTAGCGGCCCGGCGAGGTGCCGATCAGCCGGGCGAAGTGGCGGCGCAGCAGCGCGGTGACGCCGAAGCCGCAGCGGGCCGCGACCTGGTCGATGGGCAGCGTCGTGGACTCCAGCAACTGCTGGGCGCGGGCGATGCGGGCGTGCAGCAGCCACTGGGCCGGAGTGGTGCCGGTGTAGTCGGCGAAGTGCCGGGCGAACGTGCGCGGGCTGGTCCGGGCGTGGGCGGCCAGGTCGGCCACGGTCAGCGCCTGGTCCAGCCGCTCCAGCGCCCACGCCTGGGTGGCGGCGATGTCCGGGGCGGCCGAGCCGGTCGCGGGCACCGGCCTGGCGACGTACTGGGCCTGCGCGCCGTCGCGGTGACCGGCGGCGACGAGGTGGCGGGCGATGGTGTTGGCCACGTTCACGCCGTGCGCGAGCCGTACGAGGTGCAGGCACAGGTCGATGCCGGCGGTGGCGCCCGCGGAGGTCCAGACGCCGCGGTCCTCCACGAACAGCGCGTCCGGATCGACCGTGACGTCGGGGTGCGCCTCGGCGAGCCGGCCGGCCAGCAGCCAGTGGGTGGTGGCGCGCCGCCCGTCGAGCAGCCCGGCGGCGGCCAGCACGAACGCGCCGCTGCACAGGGCGGCGAGGTCGGCGCCCCGGCCGGCGGCGGCGCGCAGCGCGTCGGCGAGCCGCCCGTCCAGCGGCTCCTGGGGAACGCCGGCGCCGGGGATGACGATCAGGTCGGCGTCGGCGAGGCCGTCGAGCGCGTGCGCGGGCTGGACCCGCGCGGCGGGCTCCATCGTGACCGGAGCCCCGTCGACCGAGCAGAGCCGCAGGTCGAAGCGCGGCACCCCGGCATGGGAGCGGTCGGCTCCCCACACCCAGCAGGCGACCGAGTAGTCCAGCACGCTCATCCCGTCATGCAGAAGCAGAGCGACGCTGCGCATGGCAGGAATGTAGCGCATGTTGGCATTCCTGCTACTCCTGCCGCCTTCGCCGCCCCGATCAGGATGATCCCGGAGCCGAACGCAGAGGAGAGACACATCATGACCGGAGTGCATCGTCGGACGTTCCTGTGGGGCGCGGTCGCCGCCGGGGCGGGCGCGCTCCTGCCCGCGGCCGCCGTTCCCGCGGCGGCCCACGCCGGGGCGTCGCCGGGCGGGGCCATCACGTCCAGGTCCGTGGGCGCCTTCGACGTGGTAGCGCTCCGCGACTCCGCCGACACGTTCCCGGCGACCCGTACCGAGATGTTCCCGGACGCGACGGAGGAGGACTGGCGGCGGGCCCGCCGGGCCGACCCGGGCGCGTTCGGCCCCGACCTCGCCTGGAAGCTCGACTTCCGCTGCTACGCGGTGCGGCGTCCCGGCGGGCGGATCGCGCTGGTCGACGCCGGGGTCGGCCCGGCCGGCAGCCCCGGCTCGGCGTGGGCCGCCCCGGGCGTGCTGCCCGAGCTGCTCGCCGCCGCCCGCATCGACGTGGCGGACGTGGACCTGGTCGTGCTGACCCACGTCCACGAGGACCACATGGGCTGGTCGGTGAGCACGGACGGGGTGCCGACGTTCCCGAACGCCCGGTACGTGGTCCAGCGGACCGAGGTGGCGCGGCTCGCGGCGACCAGCCCGATGCGCGACTACCTGATCGAGCCGTTGCAGCGCACGGGGCAGCTCCACGAGATCGACGGCGAGGTGCGGCTGGCCGGTGCGCGTGGCGGCCGGCTCACCGCGATCCCGACGCCGGGGCACACCGTGGGCCACCAGTCGGTGCTGGTCGACGGCCACGGCCGGCGCATGGTGATCACGGGCGACGTGCTGGTGCACGCCGTGCAGCTGGTCGCCCCGGACGTCGGCTACGCGCTGGAGGCGGACCAGGCGGTGGCCGCCGAGACGCGCCGCGCCCTGCTCGCGGACGCCAGGCGCCGCCGTGCCACGCTGGCGACGGCCCACCTGACCAGCCCGTTCGTCAGCGCCGGCCATCCCTGACCTGCGCCGTCGGTCGCCGCGTCGGCCGCCATGTCAGTCACGGTACAGGGCGGAGATCGCGGAGGCCGCGCGGGACAGGTAGTCGCGGGCCTCGGGCGGCGCGGTGACTTCGATGTCCGCGTGGAACTGCAGCAGGTGGCAGACCGCGCCCAGCTCCGGGTAGGTGAAAGGCACGCGCACCCAGTCGGGCCCGTCGTCCTCGGGCGGGCCGCTGAAGTAGCCGCCGGCGATGCGGGTCACCATGTCGAGGCGTGATCGCCGGATGCGCGTCTCGATCCGGATGCCGTCGCCGCGCTGCTCCACCTGGCGGCGCAGCTCGTCCCACACCTGCGCCAGCTCCACGCCGGGGCGGCGGCGTACGGGCTCGGGGGTGACGGTCACGCGGGAGATGCGTTCCGTGCGGTAGAGGTACGGGCCGCGCCGGTGGTCGGCGACCAGGTACCAGACGCCGGCCTTGGCGACCAGCCCGTACGGGTCGACGGTGTAGCCGCGGACGGCGCGCTGGCCGCTGTGGCGGTAGCGCAGGCGCAGCCGCCGGTCGGCGAGGACCGCGTCGAGCAGGGTGTCGAGCGGGAAGTCGGGGCGGGGGCCGGCGAGCCAGCGGTCGGGGTCGACGAGGATGCGGCGGCTGGTCAGCTCGGCCGCGGGCCGGTGCGGCGCGGGCAGCGCGGCCATCACCTTGCGCATCGCGGAGCCGAACGCCTGGTCCAGGCCGAGCGCGGCGTGGGCGCCCCGGGCGCTCAGCACGAACAGCGCCCTGGCCTCGTCGGTGGTCAGCCCGGTGACGTCGGTGCGGAACCCGGCCAGCAGCCCGACGCCGCCGTGCTTGCCGCGCTCGGCGTAGACGGGGACGCCGGCGGCGGACAGCGCCTCGAGGTCGCGGTAGATGGTGCGCTGCGACACCTCCAGCAGCTCGGCCAGCTCCTTGGCGGGGACCAGGCGCCGGTGCTGGAGCACCAGCATGATCGACAGCAGCCGGTCGAATTTCACCCGTTCAGAATATGACGGCGGATGTCATGTTATGTCGCCAGGCTGGCCGTGCTGACCCTGACGAGACGAACGGAGTACGACATGACAAGCACCCTTGCCTCCGCGCTGGCCGGCCGGGTGGCCGGACCGGTGTTCCTGCCTGGCCAGGACGGGTTCGAGGAGGAGCTGACCGGTTTCAACCTGGCGGTCCGGCACCGCCCCGACGTGATCGTCGGCGCCCGGGAGGCCGGGGACGTGGCCGCCGCGGTCGAGGCGGCGGTGGCGCACGGCCTGCCGGTGGCGGTGCAGAGCGCCGGGCACGGGTTCTCGGTCCCCGCGACGGGCGGCGTGCTGATCTCGACCCGGCGCATGACCGGCGTCCAGGTGGACCCGGAGACGCGGACCGCCCGCGTGGCGGCCGGGGCCCGGCTCGGCCAGGTGATCGCCGAGGCCGCGCCGTACGGACTGGCCCCGCTGAACGGGTCGGCGCCGCACGTGGGCGTCGTCTCGTACGTGCTGGGCGGCGGGCTCGCGCTGCTGGGGCGCTCCCACGGCTGGGCCGCCGACCGGGTGCTGGCGCTGGACGTGGTGACCGCCGACGGCCGGGCCCGCCGGGTCACGCCGGACTCCGAGCCGGACCTGTACTGGGCGCTGGTGGGCGGGCGCGACAACGTGGGCGTGGTGACGGCGCTGGAGTTCGGCCTGGTGGAGGTGTCCCGGCTGTACGGGGGCGGCCTGTTCTTCGACGCCCGGCTCGCCCCCGGGGTGCTGGAGGCGTACCGGGAGTGGACCGCCGGCGTACCGGCGGAGATGAACTCCTCGCTGGCGCTGATCCCGGCTCCGGACGGCCGGCTGTGCCACGTGCGGATCGCGTACACCGGCCCGGCGGAGGAGGGCGAGCGCCTGGTCGAGCCGCTGCGGCGGGTCGGCCCACGGGTGCTGGAGACGCTGCGGGAGATGCCGTACGCGGAGTGCGCCTCCATCCACGACGACCCCCCGACGCCGATGCCGTGGGGCGCGGACAACGCCATGCTGCGCGAGCTGGATGAGAAGGCGGCGGGGATCATCCTGGCGCACGCCGGTCCGGAGGTCATCGTGGAGCTGCGTCACCTGGGCGGCGCGCTGGCCGCTCCCCCGGCGCACCCGAACGCGGTCGGGCACCGGGACGCGGCGTTCATGCTGGCGGTCCTGACGATGGACGGGCGGCCGGCGCCCGCGGAGGTGTTCCGCGAGCTGCGGCCGTGGACGCTGGGCCGCTTCCTCAGCTTCATGGGCCACGGGGAGGCCGCCGGCCCGGAGCTGGTGCGCACCGCCTACCCGGCCGCCCACCACGCCCGGCTGGCCGCGATCAAGGCGGTGTACGACCCGGGCAACGTGTTCCGGTTCAACTACAACGTCGCGCCCGCGTCCTAGTGCGTGACCACGGGGGCGGGTGACGCGGCGGCGGTCCGGGCGGGCGTGCGCAGCACGGTCAGCGCGACGAGGAGCGCCGCCAGCAGGAGCCCGGCCGCGATGCCGAACGCCAGCCGGTAGCCGCCGGTCAGGGCCGCCGCCTGGGTCGCGCCCTGGCCGAGCAGCTCGCCGGTCCGGGAGGCGGCCATGGTGGACAGGACGGCCACGCCCAGCGCCATGCCGATCTGCTGGGTGGTGTTGAACAGGCCGGAGGCGAGCCCCGCGTCGTCGGCCCTGGCCGCGGACATGCCGAGCGTGGCGAGGGCGGGCAGCACCAGGCCGCCTCCGGCGATCAGCAGCATGACGGGCAGCAGGTCGGGGACGTACGACGCCTGCACCGGCACCCGGGTGAGCCAGGCCATCGCGGCGAGCAGCAGCGCCAGCCCGGCGACGAGCACGGCCCGGGCCCCGAACCGGTCGTTGAGCCGGGCGGAGACGAACAGCGAGACGCCGCCGATGGCGACCGCGGCCGGGAGCATCGCCAGGCCGGTCTCCAGCGCGCCGTAGCCGAGCACCTTCTGCATGTAGAGCGCGACGAGGATCTGGAAGGCGAACATCGCCGACAGGCTCAGCATCTGGGCGAGGTTCGCGCCGGCGACGTTGCGGGAGCGCAGGACGCGCAGCGGCATGAGCGGGCTGCGGGCGGTGGCCTGGCGGGCGAAGAACCCGGCCAGCAGCGCGAGCGACAGCGCGCCCAGGCCCAGCGTGTGCCCGGCGGCCCAGCCGTACTCCTCGATCTTGACGACGGTGTAGATGCCGAGCATGAGGCCGCCGGTGACGAGGGCGGCGCCGAGCGTGTCGGCGCCCGCCGCGAGGCCGGCGCCGCGGTCGGCGGGCAGGACGCGGACGGCCAGGGCGACGGTGGCCAGGCCGATCGGCAGGTTGATGAAGAAGATCCAGTGCCAGGAGAGCGCGTCGGTGAGGACGCCGCCGAGCACCTGGCCGATGGAGGCCCCGGCCGCGCCGGTGAAGCTGAACACGCCGATGGCCTTGGCCCGTTCGCGGGGCTCGGTGAACAGCGTCACCAGGATGCCGAGCACGACCGCGGAGGCCAGCGCGCTGCCGGCGCCCTGGAGGAAGCGGGCGGCGATCAGCACGGCGGGGGTGGCGGCCAGGCCGGCGAGCAGCGACGCGGCGGCGAAGATCACGTTTCCGGCGAGGAACACGGTCTTGCGGCCGATCAGGTCGCCGAGCCGCCCGGCCAGGAGCAGCAGGCCGCCGAAGGGAATCAGGTAGGCGTTGACGGTCCAGCTCAGCCCGGCCGCGGTGAAACCGAGGTCGCGCTGGATGGCGGGCATCGCGACGGTGACGATGCTGCCGTCGAGGATGGTCATCAGGCCGGCGGCCGACAGCGCGATCAGCGCGAGCGGGCGCGATGGGGTGGGGGACATGGCCTCTCCTGTTCAGATGCGGACAGGTGAGACCCTAACAGATGGTTTTGTTGCAGACGATCCCCGTCGGACCTATTTCTGGGACTGGCGGGCCCGGCGCGCGCCCGGCGCGACCTCGACCGGGGTGGACAGGTGGCCCTCGGCCAGCCGCCGCATCGCCGCGAGCAGCGTCTCGCGCTCCCCCTCCGGCAGGGCGTGCAGCGCCTCCCGGTGCACGCCGTCGACGATCTCCTGGCTGCGCCGGGCGATCTCGGCGCCCTTCTCGGTGACCGCGATGATGCGCGCCCGCCGGTCGGTGCTCGACGGGCGGCGCTCGGCCAGCCCGGCCTTCTCCAGGGCGTCGACGGTGACCACCATCGTCGTCTTGTCCATGTCGCCGAGCTCGGCGAGCTGGATCTGCGTGCGCTCCTCCTCCAGGGCGTGGACGAGCACGCAGTGCATCCGCGCCGTCAGGCCGATCTCGGCCAGCGCGGCGGCCATCCTCGTCCGCAGCACGTGGCTGGTGTGGTCGAGCAGGAACGACAGGTCGGGCTCAGTGCGGCCGGGCGCCATTGCGGTCATGCCACCAGCCTAGCCAATCGTCCCCATCCGGATTATCCGCAACGACCCTGCCCGGAGTCGGCTCACGCGCCCCGTCACCCGGCCGGCGCCTCTCCCGACCAGCCTCCGATCCAGGCCGCGACGTCGGCGACCACGGCCGGGTCCACGTGCTGCGCGGGCTCGTACCCGGCCGGGGTCGACGGGCCCGTGCCGGGGAAGAACAGGTGGTCGTCGGCGTCGAAGACGCGGATCGTGACGTCGGGCCGGTGGCCGAGCCCGGCGCGCCAGCCCGCCAGGTCGTGCTCGACGGTCACCTGGTAGTCGCGGCCGCCCTGAAGGATGAGCATGGGCCGCTCCAGCGCCGCCGCCGTCGCGACGGGGTCGTAGCCGCGCAGCTCCAGCCAGTACGGCGCGGGCAGGCCGAACAGCAGCGACTGCGCCGGGGCCGAGGGCGACAGGGCCGGGTCGGCGACCGCCTCGGCCTGCCGGGTGATCGTCTCGACGGCGGCGTCCATGTCCGGCCCCGGGTCCAGCGACGCGAGATGCCGGACGACGCGGACGGCGGCCTCGTGCATGGGCTGCGTGTCACCGGCCATGATCACCAGACCGGCGACGGCCGGCTCCGCCTCGGCGACGCGCGGGGCGACCTTGCCGCCCATGCTGTGGCCGAGGACGAACACGCGGTCCGGGTCGACGCCCGGCTCGTCCCGCAGCAGGCGGACGGCGGCGGTCGCGTACGGCACGTACTCGCCGGTCATGGTGAGCTCGGCGGCGGCGTGGACGTGGGTGGCCTTGTCGAACCTGGCGACCGCGATCCCGCGCGTGGCGAGCCCCCAGGCCAGGTCCTTGAGCGGCTTGTTGGCCCCGCTGGTGGCGTCGCGGTCGAACGGCCCTCCCCCGCTGAGCAGGACGACGCCCGGATACGGGCCGGGCCCGCTCGGCAGGCTCAGCGTGCCGGGGACGGCCAGAGGCCCGTCGCCGATCACGACGTCGCGTTCGGCGAACGCCGCCGGGTCGGCGTACGGCGGCGGCTCCCAGGGCGGGGTGAGCGCGGTGAGCCGCAGGTCGTGCAGCAGGCCGTCGGCGTCGACGGCGACCACGACGGCGAGCCCGCCGCCCTCGCCGGCGACCGGGACGCTCACGCGGGCCGGGCCCGGCCCGGCCTGCTCGGTCGCGGGCTCGCCGATGCCGGTGACGGGCCCTCGCTCGGCGATCGCGCCCGTCCAGGCCGCGCGCACCGCCTCGGCGTCGATCAGCTTGCGCAGCGGCGCCGCGAACAGCCGCTCGAGCTCCGCGAACCGTCCCGCGTGCGCGAGTTCGGCGACCGTCCGGGCGGTCGTCTCCGCCCCCGTTAACATTCTCATAGTTTGAGAACGGTAGCACGACATGAGATCGTACGGGAGTGAACACGCTGGAGCTCCTGGGCCACCCCGTACGGCTGCGCGTCGTGCACGCCATGCGCGGCGGGCGGACGCTGACCACGACCGAGCTGTGCGGCCTGATCCCCGACGTCTCCAAGGCCACCGTCTACCGGCACGTCGACCTCCTGGCGGCCGGCGGGGTCCTGGAGGTGGCCGGCGAGCAGCGGGTGCGCGGCGCGGTCGAGCGCCGCTACCGGCTGCGGCAGGACCGGGCGGTGATCGACGCCGAGCTGATGCGGACGCTGACGCCCGACGACCACCGGCGCGGCTTCGCCACGGCGATGGCGATCCTGCTCGCCGAGTTCAACGCCTACCTCGACCGGGAGCACGCCGACCCGATCGCGGACCTGGTCGGCTACCGGCAGCACGCCGTCTGGCTCAGCCCCGAGGAGCTCGACGAGCTGATCACCGGGCTGCGCGCCGCGATCGCGCCCAAGCTGGCCAACGAGCCGGGCCCCGGCCGGTCCCGCTACCTGCTCAGCCCGATCCTGTTCCCGAGCGAGGACGCCGGATAGCGACGCCGGCCTCCCTGGGCCGGGCCACGCACGCTACCCCTGAACCTGGCGAAGGTCCTCGCGGCCGGGTGGCGGTTACGGCAGCATGATCGGGAGGAAGTCCGCCCTTGAGCCGGAGATGAGATGACCGCGACCGCAGAGACCACGCTCGACCTCCCCTTCGACGCCGTCACCCCGCTCATGGGGGTCGAGGAGGAGTATCTGCTCGTCGACCCGGCCACCCGGGTGGTCGCCCCGCGGGCGCGGGCCGTCGTCGAGCGGGCCGCCGCCGAGCTCGGCGACCGCGTCGGCGCGGAGATCACCCGCTTCCAGGTGGAGGCCAAGACGGCTCCGTGCGCGGGCGTGGCGGAGCTGGGCGGCCAGCTCGCGGGCATGCGCCGGGCGGTTGCCGCCGCGGCCCGCGCCGAAGGGCTGGCCGTGATCGCGTCGGGGACGCCCGTCCTGCCCGGCGCGGTGCCGCCGCCCATCACCGAGGGCGCCCGCTACGACCAGGGCATCGCCGCCTACCGGGCGCTGCACGACGAGCAGAGCATCTGCGCCGGGCACGTGCACGTGCACCTGCCCGACCGCGAGCTGGCCGTGCTCGTCTGCAACCACCTGCGGCCCTGGCTGCCCGCGCTGATCGCACTGATGGCCAACTCGCCGTTCTGGGAGGGCCGCGACACCGGGTACGCCGCCTGGCGGGTGCTGGCCTGGGGCAAGTGGCCGGTGGCCGGGCCGCCGCCCTACTGCGCGAGCGCCGCCGAGCACGACCGGCTGGTGGCGGCGCTGACCGCGTCCGAGGCGGTGGTGGACCCCGGCACCCTGTTCTGGGATGCCCGCCCGTCGGCCCGCCTGCCGACCGTGGAGGTGCGCGTCGGTGACGTGCCCGCCTCGACGGCCGAGGCGACGCTGCTGGCGCTGCTCGTCCGGGCGCTGGTGACGGTGTGCGCGAAGCGGGCGCGCGACGGCGACCCCGGTCCCCGGCCGGCCGAGCCGCTGCTGCGCGTGGCCTACTGGCGCAGCGCCCGCGACGGGCTGGAGGGCCACGCGGTCGACCCGTTCACCGGCGTGCCGCGTCCCGCCATCGAGCTGGTGGCCGAGCTGCTGGAGCTGGTCCGGCCCGCGCTGGCCGCCAGCGGCGACCTGGAGGCGGTCCAGGAGCTGTGGCGGCGGCTGCGCGCGTCGGGCAGCGGCGCGGCCCGCCAGCGCGCCGCCTTCGCGCGGCGCGGCCTGCTGACGGACGTGGTGGACGACCTGATCGGCCGCTTCACCCGCTGACCGGCCGGCCTCAGCCGGGCAGCCAGCGGGCCAGGAACGCGCGCAGCGGCTCGGCGTGCCGGACCGAGTCGTCCCAGCGGGCCTGCAGGTCCTCCAGCAGGTGCCGCTCGGCCAGCAGCTCGCCGCCGCGCCAGGCCCGGACGACCGGGTGCAGGAACGCGCACTCCTCGGCCCGCTCCGGCTCCGGGTGGCGGCGGATGGCGAACACGTCGGCGTAGTCGCGCCGCCCCCACCGCAGCGTGACCGTGAACGTCAGCCCGCCGCCGCCGAACCGCTCGACCGCGTAGTCCTCCGGCAGGTCCCGGTAGTGCCGTACGCCGCCGTCGACGACGTAGGCGTCGCACAGGTACTCGAACTGCGTCCACAGCGCCGAGCTGTGGTTGACCCGCGCCAGCATCGACCGCGTCAGCGCCTCGGCCTCGGCGGGCACCGCGCCCTCGGGCAGGGGGACGCCGTCGTAGCGCTCGCCGAGCAGCGCGGCCAGCACGCGCAGGTTGTAGCGGAAGCCGTCGACGAACGCCGACGAGGCCCGCTTGAAGTCGCGCGCCTGCATCAGCGTGCCCGCGAAGTACAGGCCGTCGACGTTGGCCGAGCGGAAGTCGGGCCGGATGGCCGGCAGCCGCCCGCCGGGCGCCATCTCCGGCCGGCACTCCTCGGCGAACAGGCCGGTGTCCATGACGAAGCCGGTGCAGCGCAGCACCGCGTCGTAGTCGAGCTCGGCCCGCTCGCCGTCGGCCAGCGTGTAGGTGATGGAGGCGCGCACGCCCTCGCCGTGCCGTTCGAGCTTGTCGACGGTGCATTCCAGCACGGCGTGCAGCGTCTTGAACCAGTAGCTGTCCAGCAGCGCCCCGTACTGGCCGCGCACGTGGCCGGGGTGCTTGGTGGTCCAGGCGAGCCGGACCGGGCTGGGGCTGGCCAGGTGGATGACGGACGCGTGCGGCAGCAGCGCCATCGCGGTCTCGAACGCGGCGTTGCCCTTGCCGATGATCAGGACGCGGCGGCCAGTGAACTCCTCGCCGGCCGTCGGCACGTCCTCGTAGCCGGTCGCGAGCTCGATGCCCGGGATGTCGGGCACGTACGGGCCGCTCCAGCCGGAGGCGACGATCACGCACTCGGCGCGCACCACGCGGTCGCCGGCGTGCACCTCGAACAGTCCGTCGCGCTTGCCGACGCGGGTCACCGGCGTGTCGAAGCGGACGTTCAGCCCGTGCAGGGCGTGGAAGTCGCCCAGGTAGCGGACCAGGTCGTCGGCGTGGGGGAAGTATTCGCGCGAGTAGGCGTCGAAGCGCAGGTCGGGGCCGTCGTCGCAGAGCAGCGAGTTCCAGTCCCAGCGGAGCTGGATCTCGCGTTCCTTCTCGCCGGTGTTGACCTTGTTGAGCGAGATGAGCCGCCGGTGGCGCGGGTAGCGGCGGAAGAAGCCGCCGGGCGCGTGCTCGCGTTCGAGGGTGAGGTAGTCGGCGCCCGCGCGCTGGAGGAAGTAGCTGAGCTGGAGCCCGGCGGGACCGGCTCCGATGATCACGTAGCGGTGCCGCTCGTCATCCATCGGCGACGCTCGTGTAGCCCCGCTCGACGATGCGCTCGGCGGAGGCGGCGTAGAAGGAGTCGTCGTCCGGCGTGTCGGTGGCCAGGCCGTCGACGTAGCGGTTGAACATGCAGAACGCGGCGGCGATCAGCACGGTGTCGTGGATCTCCACCTCGGTGGCGCCCTCGGCCTCGGCGGCGGCGACGAGCTCGCCGGTGACGTTCTTGCCGCCGCGCTGCACGGCGGCGGCGATGGCCAGCAGCGCGCGGAGCTTCGGCGTGACCGGCGCGCTCGCGGCGTCGGCGTGGACCGCGGCGACGAGGTCCGCGCCCTCGGGCAGCTGCGCGGCGGCGAACGCCGAGTGGGAGGCGGTGCAGTAGGAGCACGCGTTGAGCCCTGACACGTAGGCGGCGATCAGCTCGCGCTCGCCGCGGGTCAGGGTGCTGTCGCCGCGCAGCAGGACCTCCGCCAGCGCGTTCAGCGGCCGGGCCGTCTCGGGCCGGAACGCGAACAGGCCGCGGATGCCCGGCATTCCGGAATCGATGGTGACGTGGGGCAAGACACAACTCCTTCGGACGACCGGGCACCTGCATGATCGTTGTGTAATGCGCGCCTGTCAACGCCTCTTTTCCGGTCGCCGGCCCCATTTGTTTTCCCGGCGGCGGGACAAGGGTTGTCGGGCGTTACCGCCCGGCGTAATGTCACGCACGCCACGTGAACCCCGTTTAACGACCGGAGAGTGCGTCATGGCCGATCACCCGAACATCACCGTCGCCGCCAACAGCTACGACGCGATGGCGAAGGGCAACTGGGATTACCTGCGCGACGAACTTCTCACCGACGACGTGGTCTTCCACGTGCCCGGCCAGGGCTCGCTGGCCCGCGACTACCGGGGCAAGGACGAGGTGCTGGGCTATCTCAAGCGTCTCGCCCAGAGCACCGGCGACACGTTGCGGATGGAGCCGCGCACGTTCCTGGTGGGCGACGACCACGTCGCGGCGATGCTGAGCGTCTACGCCGAGCGCGAGGGCCGGGTCCTGGAGGACACCGGCCTGCAGGTCTACCGCGTCTCCGGCGGCAGGATCAGCGAGCGGTGGAGCTACCCGGACGACCCTGGCGCCGTGGACGCGTTCTTCGCCTCCTGATCACGCGCTCTCGGCCAGCTCCTTGCGCCAGACGGCCACGTAGCCGCTGGTCAGGCGGGCCCTGGCCGCATAGTGCTCCGGATCGTCGCAGGCCAGCGTGGCCAGCCCGTCGACGTAGCGGTTGTACATGCAGAACGCCGCGGCGATCAGCACCGTGTCGTGGATCGCCAGGTCCGTGGCCCCCTCGGCCCTGGCGGCCTCGACCAGGTCGGCGCCGACCTGCTGCCCGCCGCGCTGCACCGCCGCCGCGATCGCGAGCAGCGCCCGCAGCCTGGCGGAGATCGGCGCCGTGTCCGGGTCGGCCCGCACCGCGTCGACCAGCTTCATGCCCTCGGGCAGCCGGACCGCGGCGAACGCCGCGTGGGTGTGGAAGCAGAACCGGCACCGGTTCAGCGACGACACGTACGCCGCGATCAGCTCACGTTCGGCGCGGTCCAGGGTGTCGTCGCCGGAGAGGAGCACCTCCGACAACTGCGTGAGCGGCGCCGCCGCCTCGGGCCGGTAGCGGAACAGCCCGCGAATTCCCGGCTCATCCGAAACCAGTGTAATGTGCGGGCGTTTTCCGCCCGCGTGGTTGACGAATTCCCGCCGCCGCGGGGGCCAATTCACCTGTGCCATTTGCCGTCCCTTCGTCCGCCGAATTCGCCTGCATACTGCAAGTGTGCGGCCCGGGCCGCCGCGTATCCGGAATTGTGCGGGCCAGCATGATGTCCGCCGTGACACGTTCCTGTCAGCCCGGACGCTGGACGGCGGCGGGACTCAGTCCCGCAGGGCGCGCGCCAGGGCGTTGCCGTCGCCGGGGGCGACCGGTTCGGTGAGGAAGACCGGCCCCTGGGCCATGAACCTCGGCCGGGTGCCGCGGTGCTCGTCGGCGGCGTGCACGGTCAGCGGGTGCACGAGGTAGACGTCGCCGGGCAGGCCGGTCGCGCGGGCCACCGGGCGGTCGCGGGACGCCTCGTCCAGCAGCGGCCCGGCCTCGAACGGGTCGAGCACCCGCTCGCCCAGCACGCGGGCGGCGTCACGGTGGGAGCCCACCCGGATGCGGGTCGGCGCGTCGTCCTCGCCCACCTCCGACAGCAGCGTGAGCAGCAGCATCGTCTCGGGCCGCCCGGACACCGCCCAGGAGCCGTCGGGCCGGGCCACGGAGGCGTCGATGTGCCAGCCCCGGTCGTCGACCTCCGACTTGCCGGGGAAGCGGACCGGCATGTTGCCGATGGCTCCGCGCGGCTTCCAGCCGCCCGGCCCGGCCAGCGCGTCGAGCGCCTCGGCCAGGCGGGCGCTGCGGACGAACGCGCCGAACGGCCCCTGGCCGGTGACGTCGGCGGCCCACACCACGGGCTGCCGCCATCCGGCGGGGTCGTCGGGCGACAGGCCGATCTGGTGCCACACCGCCGCCCTGGCCGCGTCGCCGGCCTCGCGGGGCACGGCGGCCTCCAGCTTGACGAATCCGTCGGCGACGAAACGCTCCACGTCCACAACAGTCATGGCAGCCACCGTAACGGGGCTGTCCACTGCTTTTTCAGCGGCCGACCAGCGCCTGGAGCAGGCCGGGGAAGGCCTCGTCGATCTCGTCGCGGCGCAGCGCGTTCATCCGGGAGGTGCCCACGTAGTGCTGGCGGATGAGGCCGGCCTCGCGCAGCACGTTGAAGTGGTGGGTGGCGGTGGACTTGCTGACGGGCAGCTCGATGGTGCCGCAGCTGACGTCCTCGCAGGCCCGGTAGAGCTCGCTGACGATGTGGCGGCGCACGGGGTCGACGAGGGCCTCCAGCACCTGCTGGAGGGTGATCGTCCGGATGTCCGGGTGTGGCGGGACGCGCTCCCGCCCGGTTCGCCGTGCCGCCGTCATCACCCCACCCTAGCAAAGTACGGCGACCATCGAAGTTTGACAGCGATCGTACTTTCCGCTTGAGTGAACCCCTCACCACGGAAGGGACGATGCGCGATGACCAGGACGGTGCGCTTCCACGAGCTCGGCGGGCCCGAGGTACTGCGGCTGGAGGACGTGGAGCCCGGCGACCCCGGCCCCGGCGAGCTGCTGGTCCGGGTCGACGCGATCGGGCTCAACCGCGCCGAGACGCTGTTCCGCAGCGGCCACTACATCGAGCCGGTCAAGGAGTTCCCCTCCCGGCTCGGCGCCGAGGCCGCGGGCGTGGTCGAGGGCGTCGGCGCCGGCGTGACGGGGTTCGCCCCCGGCCAGGAGATCAGCGTGGTGCCCGCGTTCTCCATGAACGACTACGGCGTCTACGCCGAGCGCGCGGTGGTCCCGGCCGCGGCGGTGCTGTCCCGCCCCGCCGGGCTCGACGCGGTCGGCGGCGCGGCGGTGTGGATGCCGTACCTGACGGCGTACGGGGCGCTCGTGGAGGTCGGCGGGATGCGAGCGGGCGACACGGTCGTGCTGACGGCGGCCTCCAGCAGCGTCGGCCTGGCCGCCATCCAGATCGCCGGCCGCGTCGGCGCGGTGCCGGTCGCGACCACCCGCACGCGGGCCAAGGCGGCGCGGCTGCGCGCGGCCGGGGCGGCCGAGGTGATCGTCACCGAGGAGGAGGACGTGGCCGCGCGGGTGCTCGCGCTGACCGGCGGGCGCGGCGCCGAGTTCGTCTTCGACGCCGTCGCCGGTCCCGGCGTGCTGGAGCTGGGCCGGGCGGTCGCGCCGGGCGGCTCGCTGATCATGTACGGGGCGCTGAGCGGCGAGGTGACGCCCTATCCGGGGTTCGCGCTCGGCATGCCCGCCCTGAACATGCGCACCTACACCGTGCACGAGACGACCACCGACCCGGACCGGCTGCGCCGCGCCGAGGCGTTCGTCGCCTCCGGCCTGCGCGCCGGCGCGTTCGCGCCCGTCGTGGACCGCGTCTTCGACCTGGCCGACGTCGCCGAGGCGCACCGTTACCTGGAGTCGGGCGCCCAGGTCGGCAAGATCGTCGTCACGACGGGCCGGTGACGGGCACACCCCGCTCCCTGATGGGCGCGTAGAGCGCGCTCCAGCCGTTGAACAGCCCGGTCGCGAAGTAGTGGACGTTGGTGACGAGCACGGCCAGCAGCGTCATGGCCACGTACAGCCCCAGCCCGGCCGCCCTGACGAGGTCGACGGGCAGCGTGTACGCGATCGCGACCCGGGCCGCGGCGTCGAGCAGCAGCGCCACGGACCAGATCACGGTGGACACCCGCCAGATCCGGCGGAAGGCGGGCAGCCGCTCCCAGTAGACGTCCCACGGCTCGCGCAGCGGCCCGCGCGGGAGCCTGCGCTCCACCAGCGGCCGGGTGAACTCGTAGGCCATCGGCCTCCCCCACCGCACCGAGGCCAGGAACCACAGCCCGGCGGCGGCGGTGACGAACCCCTCCTTGGCCAGCAGCAGCCGCTCGTCCCCGCCGACCAGCGCCGCCAGCAGGGCGATGCCCATCATGCCCGCCATGAACAGGCCGAGCCCGTCCAGCCTGCGCCCCCGGGCGAACTGCCAGGCGGTGACCACGGCGGGAACCAGCGCGTCGACCAGCAACGCGAGATAGACGCTGACCCCGAGCGCGCGCAGCCCGTAGTAGACCCCCAGCGGCACCACGACGTTCAGCGCGAACGACAGGGCCCGGCTCACCCGCCGCTCCGGGTGGCCAGGTCGAACAGCGTCACGAGCTCGCGCGCGTATACGTCGAGGTCGAGGTCGGGCTTGGTGCGCAGCAGGAACGGCAGCCCGTCGAGCGAGCGCTGGATGGTCGCCGCCATGACGAACGTGTCGAACTGCCGGAACTCCCCCCGGCTCTGCCCGTCACGCAGGATCGCCTCCAGGTGCCCGAGGACGCCGTTCTCCTCGTCGGGGCCGTAGGACCGGCTCTCCCCCTCGCCGCCGCGCCAGTCGAGGAAGATCGTCATCAGCGCCTGCATATCACCGGCGTGCGTCGCGTTGAACTCCACCAGCCCGGTGATGTACGCGCGCAACCGGGCGGCGGCGCCGGGCAGCCCGGCCATCCGCTCCCCCAGGTGGCGGCCGAGCTTGCCGATGACGTGGCTGACGACCTCGGCCATCAGCTCGTCCTTGCCGGCGAAGTGATAGGAGATCAGCCGCGTGCTGCTGAGCCCGGCCCGCTTGGCGATCCGGGCGAACGACGTCTGGCCGTAGCCGGCCTCGCTCAGGGTCTCCACGGTCGCGGTGATGATCTGCGCGCGCCGGGCCTCCCCCGTGAACGTTCTTACTTGCATGAGTAAAACATACGCCATTCGAGTAACCGGCGCCAGGTCAGCCCAGCGGCTGGGCGGAGCCGAACACGCCGTGCGGGTCGTAGACGGCCTTCAGCTCGCGCAGCCGGGGCAGGTTGGCCCCGTGGTAGGCGCGCGCCCAGTCGGCCAGGTCCGGGTCCGGGTAGTTGGGGTAGACGCCGGACGTCCACGGGGAGATGCGCTCCCAGGTGCGGCGCAGCCAGGCGTGCGCGTCCCTGCGGCGGCTGTCGCTGGCCCGGAAGCCGACCTGCACGGCCTGCTTGAGCAGGAAACGCGGCGTGCGGTGGGCGAAGGCCGTCGCGGCGGGGCCGACGCGGCCGATCGCGCCCGCCCACGGCACGAACTCCAGGTCGCGGATCTCGCCGTAGACCCGGTCGGCGGCCAGCCGTTCCAGCAGGTCCTCGACGGCGCCCCGGGGCAGGACGCCGGGCAGGAAGCCCGACTTGCTCAGGCGCAGGCCGGGCCGCTCGCCTTGCGGCAGCTCCGTGGCGGCTCCGGCTCCGCCGTCGGCGTAGGAGTGGTGGCAGGCGGCCGCGGCGCCCTCCAGCCGGGTGAGCGTGAGCCGGTCCACCGGGGCCAAGGCGGCCACCAGCTCGGCGGCCTGCTCCTGCGGCCCGGCGACGACGCCGAACAGCACCGCGTACGGCTCCTCCTCGGGCTCGTCGCCGGCGATGACGGCGATCTCCAGGTTGACCTCGTCCGGCGCGCCGGGCGCCCAGTGCTGCCAGGCGTCCACGAGGGCGGCGGCGTCGCCGAAGCCGCAGATCGCCTGGACGGCGGTGACGGGGACGATCGGCCGGGTGCGCAGCGTCAGCCGGGTGACGGCGCCGAACGTGCCGCCGCCCGCCCCGCGCAGCCCCCACAGCAGGTCGTCGCCCGCCTCGACGGCCCGCCCGTCCGCCAGGACGACGCGCGCGGCCAGCAGGTGGTCGGCGCCGAGCCCGTACAGGCGGGAGAAGACGCCGTAGCCGCCGCCGAGGACCGCGCCCGTCACGCCCACGGCCGGGCACCAGCCGCAGGGCACCATGCGCCCGTGCTCGGCCAGCCGCCGGGCCAGCTCGCCGATCCGCACGCCGGGCCCCACCCGCACCGTGCCGTCGCCGACCTCGATCGTCCGCATCCCGCCGAGGTCGACCAGGAGGCCGGTCGTCGAGGAGTGCTCGGCGAAGCTGTGGCCGCCGCCGCGCAGCGCGAACGGCAGGCCGCGGGCGCGCGCGAGCTCCAGCGCGCCGATCACGTCGGCCTCGGTGCCGCAGCAGGCCACGGCGGCGGGCAGCGCCTCGTCGAGCGTGCCCAGGAACGGCTTGCGGCGGGCCTGGTAACCGGGCTCGCCGGGGCGGATGAGCCGCGGACCGGTCATCGGCGGGCCGGCTTGCCGGTCTGGAGCGCGTACAGCTCGGCGTAGCGGCCGCGCAGCGCCAGCAGCTCCTCGTGGGTGCCCTGCTCGGCGATGCGGCCCTGGTGCAGCAGGTAGACGCGGTCGGCGTGCCGCACGCTGGTCAGCCGGTGCGTGATCAGCACGACCGTGCGCTCGCCGGCGATCCGCCGGAGCGTCTCGTAGACGGCGTACTCCGCCTTGGCGTCCAGCGGCGCGGTCGGCTCGTCCCAGATCAGCAGCGGCCCGTCGCGGAACAGCCCGCGGGCGACTGCCAGGCGCTGCCACTGCCCGGCCGACAGCTCGTGACCGCCCCGGAACTGCTTGGACAGCAGCGTCCGCCAGCCCGAGGGCAGCCCGGCGATCACGTCGTCGGCGGCGGCGAGCGAGGCGGCCTCGCGCAGGGCGTGGTCGCCCGGGTCGGGGCGGTCGTGGCGGCCCATGCGGACGTTGGTCCTGGCGTCGTGCGGCCAGCGGACCGGGTGCTGCGGCACCAGCACGACCCGGTCGGCCAGCGAGCGCGGGTCCAGCCCGGCGCAGTCGAGCCCGTCCCAGCACATGGTCCCGGTGGTGGGCCGGTACAGCCCGGCCAGCAGCCTGGCCAGCGTGGTCTTGCCCGAGCCGTTCTCGCCGACGAGCGCGATCGTCCGGCCGGCGTGGACGGTCAGGTCGATGCCGCGCAGCGCGGGCCCGGCGCCGCCCGGGTAGGTGAAGCCGACGTCGCGCAGGGTGATGCGCGCGGGTGAGCGGGGCGCGGGCACGCCGCCCTCGGGCCGCCTCCTGGCTTCGGCGTCGGCCAGGAAGTCGTGGTAGTCGGCCACGTACAGGGACTGCTCGAACAACTGGTTGGCGGCCTGGGTGAGCTGGCGCAGCGCCCCGGCGGCCACCCTGACGGCGATCACCGCGGTGCCGGCGGCGGCGGTGGCGATCCAGCCGGCGTGCAGCATCAGCCCGAGCGCGGCCAGCACCCCGGCCAGGGCCAGCCCGGCGGCGGCGCGGCCGGCGGCGGTGGCCCGCGCCATGGCCAGCCCGACCCGCGTCTCCTCCGCCTTCAGCACGTCCGCCACCTGCCGGTACTCGGCGAGCACGGACGGCTCGGCCTGGCAGGCGCGCAGCTCGCCCGCCGGCTCGCGTTCGGTGGCCAGGGAGGTGAGCAGGTCCACGCGGCGGTTCAGCGTGACCATCGCACGCATGCCCGCGTAACCGCGCCTGGCGGCCCTGAGCACCGCCCACGCCTCCGGGATCACCCCGGCGACGAGCAGCGGCACCAGCAGCGGGTGCAGCACGGCGAGCCCGGCGGCGGCGGCCGTCACCCCGCAGGCGGCGCCGAGCAGGTCGACGAGGTTGCCCGCGGAACGGTCGAGGTGGAACAGCCCGCGGTCGCGGGCCCGGTGCAGGCCGTCGAAGAAGTCCACGTCGTCGAGGTCGGCCAGCTGCACGCCGAGCGCCGCGGCGAACAGCCGCTCCTGCGCGGCCCGGCGCAGCGCCGGTTCGAGCCGCGCCCTGGCCAGCTCGACGCCCGCCACGGCGGCTCCGCGCAGCGCCACGATCGCGGCGACGAGGACGAGGTCGGGCAGCGCGGCCAGGATGCGTTCCGGGGCCGCCCCGGCGGCCAGCAGCTCGTCCAGCACGGCGGTGGTCGCCAGCAGGCCGCCCGCCGTCGCCGCGCCGATCGCGAGCTGGAGGGCCAGGACGGCGAGCGCGGGACGGCGCCCGCACTCCCAGACGAGCCGCAGCACGGGCGCGACGAGCGCCGGCAGGCGGCGCAGGGTGTGCCGGGGCCCGTCCGGGCTGTCGAGGTGCCAGTAGGGGGTGACGAGGTCGTCCTGCGCGTCCGCCGTCATGCCGCTCACGCCGGGTCCGGCAGCAGGACGGACGGCAGCGCGCAGTCCGGGTGCATGCGCAGGAGCTGGTAGGCGACGCCGCCGAGTCCGGGCAGCAGGCCAGGCGCGAAGGCGTCCCTGGCCAGGCCGCTGACCGGGCCGTTGACCTCCAGGCTGCCCAGGATGTGGGCGTCCAGGACGGCCCGGTCCACCGGCGCGACCCCGGCGGCCCGCGCGTGCTCGATCACTTCCCAGGAGCCGAGGTCGCCGTGGCAGAGCGTGTGGTTCCAGCCGGTGCCGTCGGCCCAGCAGGAGGCGGCGGCGCGGGCCAGCCGGTCGCGCCAGCGGGCGCCGCCCTCACGGGCGAGCCGGTCGGCGGCGACGATGCCGACGCCGCCCGCGCCGTGGCACCAGGCGGCGGCGGTGAACCCGTCGCCGCGCAGGTCCACCCAGCCGCGCTGGTCCGGGTCGTACAGGGTGTCCTCGTAGGCGAACGCGGCGTCGGCGAGCTCGCGCGTCCCGGCGGGGGCGGCGGCGGTGTCCGCCAGCCGGGACAGCGCCCAGCCGATGCCGGTGGCGCCGTGGGCCAGCCCGCCGAGCCCCTGCGGGAAGCGCGCACCCGGCCAGCACGCCCCGCCGGTCCGGTGCTCGGCCAGGGCGGCGAGGCGTTCGCCGATGGACGCGGCCAGCGCGCTCCAGCGCGGCTCCCCGGTCTGCTCGGCCAGCCGCAGCAGGGGGACGATCGCCCCGGACATGCCGGACAGCAGGTCGTAGCCGTCGTCGGCGTCGATCGCCTCCGGCAGCAGCTCGGCCAGCGCGCGGGCGCGGTCCGGCGCCTCCTCCCCGGCCGCGCCGAGCGCGCGCAGCAGCAGCCAGCCCCACACCTGCGAGGTGATGCCGAGGTACGCGCCGGGCGGTTCCGGCCGCAGCCGCATGTCCGCGCGCCGCTGGGCGGCGTCGCGGTCCTCGGTCAGGCGTACGGTGCGCAGGACGGCCGCCAGCAGGCCGGGCAGCTCGTCGACGGGCTCGGCCCGGCCGGCGGCGGCCTCGACCACGTAGGCGGCCAGCAGGACGGCCACGCCGTGCGCGCCGCCGTACAGGTCGGCCGACAGCGGCTGCACCGCCCAGCCGGTGGGGTTGAGCACGGGCGTGATCCAGGTGACGGTGCCGTCGGGCCCGCGCACGGCGGCGTCCAGCACGCCCCGCATGATGCCGGCCGCCGCCGCGCGCCGTCTGGGCTCCAGCCGGTCGGTGAGGAGCAGGCCGGGCGACAGCCGCTTGTCCTCCGGCATCCAGCCCTCGTTCAGGTACGCGCTGACCAGGGCCGCCTGCGCCACCCGGCGGTCCAGCGCGTGGTCACGCGCCCGCCAGCGGGCCACGGCGTCGGCCACCAGGTCGAGCTCGGGCCCGCACCGGCTGCCTCCGGGGCCGCGCAGCACGCCCACCCGGGGCGTGGTGTCGAACAGCGGGATGTCGCCCTGGCACAGCTCGTCCACCTCGGCGGCGATGACGGCGGCGTCGCCGGGGGCGCCGGGCACGTTCTCGGACATCCTGGCCAGCAGCGCGGCGGCCCTGGCCCGGGCGGGCGCCTCGTCGTGCAGCGCGACGGGATGCCAGAGCATGCGGGCCAGCTCGGCGTAGGACTCGGTGGAGCGCAGCACGGCGCGGACCGGGCAGTCGGCGAAGCCCGCCAGCAGCGGCTCCAGCTTGGCCGACCGGTCCAGCTCGGCGAGGCGTTCGTCGAGCTCGTCGAACCCGGCGATGATGGCGTCCCAGTAGTGGCCGAGGACCGGCTCGGGGCTGGGGTGGTTGGCCGCCGGGGGCAGCTCCACCCGTTCGGTGCCCATTCTCGGGCTGTCGGTGCCGGCGTCGAGCACGACCGGCAGCTCGACCTCCGGCTGCTGGCCGGGCAGCGCCCCGGCCGCCGACATGTCGACGCCCCGCCAGCCCAGCGCGACGCCGCGCCCGGGGAGCAGCCCGGTGCGCATGACGGAGGCGTTGACCAGCTCGACGGCCAGGTCGACGGCCTGGCCGTAGCCGGAGGGGCGGGCCTTGGCGTGCGGGGTGAACAGGCTCTCGCAGTCGACGACCACCGGGTGCGGGCCCGCCGCGATGAGGTTCTCGGCGTGCAGGTCGCTGCCGCCGAGCAGGCGCATGAGAGCCAGCCAGTGGCCCATCCCCCGGTAGAAGGCGCGCAGCTCCGCGGCGTCGGCGCAGTGGCGGTGCTCGATGTGCTCGGCCCAGCCGTACCCGTCGCGGCTCACGACCTCGGGCACCCGCATGGTGGAGTCGCCGAGGTGGGTGAGCAGCCGGGCGAGCTCGGCGTCGACGGCCAGCGAGCGCGGCTTGTACAGCACCCGCCCGTCCTCGCCGTGCGCCAGCACGACCGTCTGCCCGCCGCGGTGGCTGTCTCCGGCGCCGAACTCGACGTGGGTGAGCTCGCCTGACGGCGCGCCGGGCAGCGCGGCCAGCGCGGCGCGGTCGCGGGCGAAGCGGGCGGCGAAGCGGTGTGCGGCCTCGCAGCGGTTGCGGATCACGGTCGCCAGCCGGGCCTTCATGGCCGGGTACGGGCCGTCCAGGCCGTGCCAGAACGCCGGTTCCGCCACGGTCCGCTTCCACTGCTCCCAGCGGGCGGCGGGGTCGGGGGCGGTCAGGCGCCCGGAGAGCCGGGCGGCGTTCACCTCCAGGACCAGCACTCTGGTGATCTTGCGGCGGACGTCTTCGTCCAGGGACCGCGCCGAGCCCGCCAGGACGGCTGCGCGCTCGGCCCCGGCGAGGCCGGTGAGCCGTCCCAGCCGGGCCTCCAGGTCGGCCAGAGCCGGTCCGATCAGCGGGTCCAGCGGTGGGTCGAACTCACCGGCCATGTGCTCCCGTCCCCGCTCAGCAGCAGTAACGGGTGCGAGAAGCCGAGCAGGCGGTGCCGCACTTCCCGGACGCGCCCGGCCCGGTCATGGTGATCTCGGACTCGGCGTACGTGCCCTGCAGCAGCGGGCCCACCGGGCTGTCCGGCTCGTCGCCCGCCCTCCAGGCGGCGATGATCTCCTCGGCCCTTTCGAGGGTGACGGTCATCCTTGCTCCCTTCTCGGACTTGGCGTCATGATCTGGTGCCGGGTTCATGACGGCTAGACGTCAAAACTGCGCACTTGACACGACATTCCGGATATGAGAAAGACAGGCGTGATCACCGTTTCCGTCGTGGACGATGACCGGATGCTCATCGACGGCCTGGCCGCCTGGCTCGCCGCGGTGCCCGACGTCCGGCTGATCGGATCGGCCGCGACCGTCGCCGAGCTGCTCGCCGCCGAGCGCTCGCCGGCCGACGTGGTGCTGCTCGACCTGCTGCTCGCCGACCGCTCCGACCCCGCGGGCAACGTGCGCACGCTGGTACGGCTGCGCCGCCGGGTGCTCGTGGTCAGCGTCGTGACCTCGGGCGACATGGCCAGGCAGATGATCGCCGCGGGCGCGGGCGGCTACCTCACCAAGGATCACGACCTGGGGATGCTGGTCGCCAAGGTCAGGGAGGTGGCCGAGGACCGGGTGGCGATCTCGCCCGAGCTGGCGCTCGGCTGGCTGGCCGACCGCGACGGCGACCGGCCGGTCCTGTCGCCGCAGGAACGCGCGGTGCTGCTCGCCTACGCCTCCGGCATGACGCTCACCGCGGCGGCCCGCAGCGCCGGGGTGCAGCCGGGCACCGCCAGGAACTACCTCGAACGCGTCAAGGACAAGTACCGCAAGGCGGGCCGCCCCGCCTACACCAAGCTGGACCTGGCCGACCGCGTCAGGGAGGACGGTCTGGCCACCTGAGCTCCACGCACACCCCCTCGCCCGGCGCGGTGATCACCTCGGCGCGCCCGCCGACCTCGCGCATGCGCCCCATCACCGACGACCGCAGCCCGTAACCGGGCTCGACCAGGCCGGGATCGAAGCCCGTGCCCCGGTCGACGACGCGCACGGTGACCACGCCGTCCACCTCGACCGCGGTCAGCCACGCCTCGCGCTCCCCCGAGTGCCTGGCCACGTTGTTGAGCGCCTCCGCGCCGGCCTCCGCCATCGCCTCCCCCACCTCGTCGGGCACGCCGCTGGGCAGCGCCTCGGCGGCGTAGCGCACGCACAGCCCCAGCCCGGCCGCCCTGGCGACCGCGCGGGCCAGGCCGTTGCCCAGCCCGGTGGCGGGACCGATCGCGTCCTGCCTGATCAGCGTCCGCACGTAGGCGGCGTCGGCCGCGCACCGCCGCCGCACCTCCTCCGTACGGTGGTCCAGGCCGCCGCGGGCGATCGCGGTCAGCGTCGTCAGGACGGTGTCGTGCAGTTGCCGGTAGTGCGCCAGCCTGGCCCGCTCGGCGGCCCGCTCGGCCTCGGCCACCGAGCGCTGCTCGGCCAGGGCGTCCAGCCGCGTCGCCTGGGCGGCCAGGTAGCGGCGGATGAAGAAGACGATGACCGCGAACCACACGTAGCTGTTGACCCGCACGCCCAGCTCCACCACGGCCGGGAGGCGCTGGCCCAGGTCGCCGGCGTGCGCGAGCGCGTAGACCGCGACCGGCGGCAGCAGCGCCGCAAACTGGACCGGCCGCTCGCACACCGCGCCGATCAGCGCGCCCGTCGCCAGCAGCGCGTGGGAGGACCAGTTGGACACGCACGTGCCGGACGAGGGCAGGCACGCCCCGGTCACCCCGATCATGAACACGCAGGTGGCGGCCACGTCGATCACCACCGCCCGGGGGTCGAACCAGCCGCGCCGCGCCACCCAGCGGAACAGCGCCGCGTTCCACGCCAGGGCCACGGCCAGCAGCGCCACGTCGAGCCCCCGGCCGGTGGACAGCGCGGTGACCGGGCCCCGCGCGGTGAACACGCTCGAACAGGCGGGCAGCAGGTAGCTGAGCCGCTGGAGCAGCAGCAGCATCGCCACGAACCTGCGCACCCGCTCGGCGCTGGGCCTGGAGGCCAGGAACAGCGGGTCCCGCCAGCCGAGTGAGCCCCGTCCGCCCGGGTCGCGCGGGTCGCTCGGGGGTGGAGGCTGCATGTGTAGCGACGCCCTTCAGACGAGCCGGACTCTAAGATCCATCGAGCCCGGCGCGATCTCAAGCGCGCGCCTGATACGGGTGTCCGAGTCGCCGTTTTCGGCGTGTGCTCACCTGTCGGCGAGCTCGTCGCGTACGCGGTCGATCAGGGCGGCCCGGTCGACGCCCGCCAGCGCGAGGGCGCGCGGGACCGTGCCCGCCTCGGCCTGGAGGACGGCGATCAGCAGGTGGCCCGGCCGCAGGTCCTTCTTGCGGTGGGCCCTGGCCATCCGGTCCAGGGCGAGCTTGACCGAGGCGCCCAGGCCGAGCCGGCGCTCGGGGTCGCGGGTGGCGGGCGGCAGGTCGAAGTCGCCGAGCGACACCCCGGCGACGCTCAGGCTGTGCTCGAACTCGCGGCGCAGGGCGGCCTTCAGCGCCGCGTGGTCCAGGCCCACCGCGGTGAGCGCCGGATCGGGGCGGGCGGCGATGGCCAGCAGCAGGTGGTGCGCCTCGATGGTGGCCGAGCCGTCCTGCGCGGCCTCCTCCTCGGCGCGTCCCAGGACCTCCTGGAGGTGGAGGTCGATCTCGCTCATGCCCGCCTCCGCAGCGTCACCCCGGCGGCGATGAGCCGCTTGGCGTGCTTCTTGTGGACCGCCTGGCGCGTGACGGCGAGCGCCTCGGCGACCTGCGGCCAGCTCCAGCCGGCCCGCATCGCCTGCTCGACGGCGGCGTCCTCGAGCTGGTCGGCCAGCCGGCGCAGCGCGGCCACGGCGGCCAGCGCGTCGGCCGGATCTTCGCTTGCCATGCGGGCAAGCCTAGCAACTAGAGTTGCTTATGCACGCCGGCCCCGTACAGGGCGCTGAACAGCGGCCACGTCAGCGCGGCCATCTCGGCGGGCGAGCGCGGGCAGCCGCGCTCGAGCCAGTCGGCGGCCACCCCGATGATCGCCCCGCCGGTGAAGGCGGCGGGCACGTTGTGCGGGATGTCGAGCGGGCCGTCGAGCGGGACCCCGGCGCGGGCGGGCAGGCCGGTGCCCTCGCGCAGGCGGTCGTAGACGGCCGCGGTGATGCGGCGGCGGATGTGGTCGGCCACGCGCGCGCTGCCCTGCGGCCCGAGCAGGCCGCGGTAGAGCCCGGCGTGCCCGGCGAGGCTGGCGAAGAACGCCTCCAGCGACAGGGCCGCCTCCCGCTCCAGGTCGGGCGAGCCCGGCGAGGGGGCGGGCAGCGAGGCGATCAGGTCGTCGATCATCGCCGTGCAGGCGGCCTCGGCCAGCTCGTGCACGTCGCGGTAGTGGTCGTAGAAGGTCGAGCGGCTCACCCCGGCGTGCTCGGCGACGTCGGCGACGCTGATGCGCGACAGGTCCTGCTCCTCGACGAGCCGGAGGAGCGCCCGCGCCAGGGCGGCGTGGGTCCGGCGCACCCGCCGGTCGGCCGCGGGGGTGCTGTTTCTGCTAGTGGACACGCATTTCACCCTACCTTCTGACTACATGTGTACGATTTCCTACATGTGTAGGGTAATGTGGCGTCCGGAAGGGAGCACGACCATGCGCACACGTTCCCGGGGTGGCCGCTCGTGACCCCGCCCGGCGGCGTGCTGATCGTCGGCGCCTCGGCGGCCGGCCTCAGCACGGCCGAGGCGCTGCGGCGGCACGGCTACCAGGGCGGCCTGACACTGCTGGACGCCGGCCCGCACCTGCCCTACGACCGGCCGCCGCTGTCGAAGCAGGTCCTGGCCGGGGTGTGGGAGCCGGAGCGCGTCCAGCTCCGTGACCAGGCGCGGCTGGACGCGCTGGGGGCGGAGTTCGCGCTCGGCGACCCGGCCGTCACGCTGGACGCGGCGGCCCGGGAGGTCACCACCGCCTCCGGCCGCGTGCTGCGCGCCGACGCCGTGGTCGTCGCCACCGGCCTGACCCCGTGCCGGCTCCCGGGCCAGGACGGGCTGGCCGGCGTGCACGTGCTGCGCACGCTGGACGACGCGCTCGCGCTGCGCGGCGACCTGACCGCCGGGCGGCGGCTGGTGGTCGTGGGCGACGGCGTGCTCGGCGCGGAGGTCGCGGCCACCGCCCGCACCCTCGGCCTGGACGTCACGCTCGCCGGCATGGGCGGCACGCCGCTCGGCGCGCAGCTCGGCGACGTGGCCGGCGCGCTGCTGGCGCGCACCCACGGCGAGCGCGGGGTCCGGCTGCGGCCCGGCGTCACCGTCGAGGAGCTGACCGGCGCCGCGGGCCGGGTCACCGGGGTCCGGCTGGCCGGGGGCGAGCTGCTGGCCGCCGACGTGGTCGTGGTGGCCGCCGGGTCCCGCCCGGCGACCGGCTGGCTGGAGGGCAGCGGCCTCACCCTGGACGACGGCGTCAGGTGCGACTCGCGCTGCCGGGCCGCCGCGGGCGTCTGGGCCGTCGGCGACGTGGCCTCCTGGCCGCACGAAGGGCTCGGCAGGCGGCTGCGCCTGGAGAACCGCACCAACGCCACCGAGCAGGCCCAGGCGGTGGCGGCCAACATCCTCGGCGCGGACCGGCCGTACACGCCGATCCCCTACTTCTGGACCGACCAGTACGACGTCAAGATCCAGGCTCACGGGCTGCCGTCACCGGCGGCCGAGCTGACCGTCGCCGAAGGCGACCCGGAGGAGCACCGCTTCGCCGCCCTCTACCGCGAGGACGGCCGGGTCACCGGCGTGCTCGGCTGGAACATGCCCAAGCAGGCGCGTGTCCTGAGGCAGCAGGTCCTCGCCGCCCAGCCGCTCGCGCCCGCGTGACCCGTCCGCGCGTGACCAACCACTACCGCAGAGGAGATGCCGCATGAGCGTCAACGAGCAGGTCCTGCGCTACCCGATCCCCAGTGACGCGGCGCTCGACCCGCCCGCCGAGTGGGCGGAGCTGCGCAAGGAGTGCCCGGTGGCCCACGTGAAGCTGCCCAGCGGCGACACCGCCACGCTGCTGACCCGCTACGACGACGTCAAGCAGGTGCTGGCCGACCCGCGCTTCACCCGGCAGCTCACCGCGCCCGACGCGGCCCGGCTGTCGGCCGAGGGCGGCGGCGTGTTCAGCAACGAGATGGCGACGATCATCCCCGACGGCGGCGAGGAGCACCAGCACTGGCGGCGCCTGGTCGGCAGGTGGTTCACCGCCAAGCGGATGTCGGCCCTGCGACCGTCGATGACGAAGATCGCCGAGGACCTGATCGACGAGATGGTCGCGGGCGGCGCGCCCGGCGACCTCAGGGCGAGCCTCGGCTTCCCGCTGCCGGTCTACGTCATCTGCGACATGCTCGGCGTGCCTGCGGAGGACCGCGACCGGTTCTCGTACTGGTCCGACACGCTGCTCAACCTCACCCGCTACGGCAAGGAGGAGATCGACGCCGCGCAGGCGGAGTTCTTCCAGTACATGTCCGACCTGGTGGCGGGCAAGCGGGCCGCTCCCGGCGACGACCTGCTGAGCGAGCTGATCGCGGTGGGCGGCCCCGAGGAGGGCGGCCTGTCCGACCTGCAGATCGTGGTCACCGGCATGGGCCTGCTGGTCGCCGGGCACGAGACCACCGCCAACATGATCGGCAAGATGGTCTCCATGCTGCTGGCCGACCGCGGCCGCTGGGAGAGCCTGCTGGCCGACCCGAAGCTGATCCGCACGGCCGTGGAGGAGACGCTGCGCCTGGACGCCAACGCCGGCTTCGGCCTGCCCCGCTACCTGGGCGAGGAGACCGAGGTCAGCGGCACGGTCCTGCCGCGCGGCACGACCGTGGTGTGCAGCATGGCCGCGGCCAACCGCGACGAGAGCGCGTTCGAGGCCGCCGGCGAGATGGACCTGACCCGCAGCCCCAACCCGCACCTGGCGTTCGGCGCGGGCGCGCACTCCTGCCTGGGGCAGGCGCTGGCCCGCACCGAGCTGCAGGTCGTGCTGGAGGTGCTGCTGCGCAAGCTGCCCACGCTGGAGCTGGCCGTGCCCGCCGGGGAGCTGGAGCGGGTGGAGGGGCTGGCCGTCGGCGGCCTGCGCACCGTTCCGGTCCGCTGGTAGCCGGTCCGCTGGTCATCGGAAAGGGGAAGATCGGGATGAAGGTCATCGTCGACGAGGACAAGTGCTGCGGTGCCGGGCAGTGCGTGCTGATCGCGCCGGAGGTGTTCGACCAGCGTGACGACGACGGCATCGTCGTCGTGCTCCAGGCCGAGCCGGGCGCGGACCAGCACGACGCGGTCCGCGAGGCGGCGGCGGTGTGCCCGGGGGCGGCCATCGAGCTCGGCTGACCCGGACGGGCCGGGGAGATGCCGCTACGGTGATTCATCAGGGCACGACGGACATGTCGCCCATCCTGTTGATCACGCCGGAAGGTGCACCGTGGACTACGAACGCCAGCCGTACAGAAGGTGTGGCCGTAGCGGCCTCCTGCTTCCCGCCGTGTCGCTCGGCCTGTGGCACAACTTCGGCGGCGGCAAGCCGCTCGACGGGCAGCGGGCGATCCTGCACAAGGCTTTCGACCTGGGCATCACGCATGTCGACATCGCCGACCGTTACGGCCCGCCGCTGGGCGCCGCCGAGTCGGCGTTCGGCCGGCTGCTGCCGCGCTCGCTGCGCGACGAGGTGGTGGTGACCACCAAGGGCGGCAACCCCATGTGGGACGGCCCGTACGGCAAGGGCAACTCGCGCAAGCACCTGCTCGCCACGCTGGACCGTTCGCTGGCCCGGCTGGAGCTCGATTTCGTCGACATCTTCTACCTGCACCGGGACGACCCGGACACCCCGCTGGAGGAGCAGGTGGCGACGCTCGATCACCTGGTGCGGACCGGGCGGGCGCTGTACGTGGGCGTGTCCAACTTCTCCCCGCAGCGCACGGCCGAGGCCGCCCGGCTGCTGCGCGAGCTCGGCACGCCGCTCCTGGTGCACCAGCCGTCCTACTCGCTGCTCAACCGGGAGATCGAGGACTCGCTGCTGGGCGTGCTGGAGGAGCACGGGGTCGGCTGCGTCGTCTACTCGCCGCTGGCGCAGGGGCTGCTCACCGACCGCTATCTCGACGGCATCCCCGCCGACTCGCGTGCCGCCGAGGGGCGCTTCCTCACGCCGGACCGGGTGACGCCGCAGGTGCTGGCGTTCGTCCGGGCGCTCGCCGGGCTGGCGCGGGCGCGCGGCCAGTCGGTGGCCCAGCTCGCGCTCGTCTGGGCGCTGCGCGACCCGCGCGTCACCTCGGTGCTCGTGGGCGCCTCCAGCCCCGAGCAGCTGGAGGCGAACGTGGCCGCCGTCGACCGCCTGGACTTCACCGCCGACGAGCTCGCGGCCATCGACGCCGCCGCCAAGGAGGCCGGCCTGGCGGGCTGACGGTCCGGCCCGGTAAGCCGGTGCGGTGGCCGGGGCCCTCGGCCGTGTGCTCAGCCCGCGTGCTCAGCCCGTGCGCCAGTCGCCCGAGCCGAGCGCGCCGGCGGCCTGCGGTCCCATCAGGCCGAGACCGCCGTCCACGAACACGCTCGCGCCCGTCACGTACGAGGCGGCGGGGCTCACCAGGAAGGCGATCACGGCGGCGACCTCGCGGGCGTCGCCCGGCCTCGGCACCGGGTAGCCGGGCCGGGTGCCCGGCTGCGGCGGCAGGTCCTCCTGCCCGGTCATCGGCGTGGCGATCTCGCCCGGCGCCACGGTGTTGACCGTGATGCCGTACTCGGCCAGCTCCAGGGCCAGCACCCGGCTGAGCATCCGCAGCCCGCCCTTGGCCGCGCAGTACGGCCCCGCGCCGACGCGCGGGTGCTCCTCGTGCACGCTGGTGACGTTGACGACCCGCCCGCCCCTGCCGGAGGCGATCATGCGGCGGGCGGCCCGCTGCGCGCACAGGAACGGCCCGTCGAGGTCGACGGCCACGACCGAGCGCCAGCGGTCGTACCCCATGTCCAGCAGCGGCTCGGCGGTGCCGGTGCCGGCGTTGTTGACCAGCGCGCCGAGCCCGCCGAGCTCGTCGGCCAGCTCGTCGACGACGCCCGCGGCGCGTTCCGGATCGGTGAGGTCGTGCCCGCGCACGGCGGGCGCCCGGCCGAGCTCGCGCACCTGCCGTGCGGTCTCCTCGGCGCCGTCGCGGTCGGAGTGGTAGGTGATGCCCACGTCGAATCCCTGCTCGGCCAGTGCCACGGCGGTCGCCCTGCCGATGCCGGAGTCGGCCCCCGTGACGATCGCCACCTTGTCGTACCCGTTGCCCATGCCGCTGCCCCTGCCCGCTCCGCTGGGGGTTATGGCTGCGGAGGGGCGTAGCCGAGGACGTGGTCGTGCAGCAGGCGGCCCACGGCCGGGTCGCCGCGCCGGAACGCCTCGACGATCGGCCCGTGGTCGGCCGCGTTCTCGTGCAGCCGCACCCTGAACAGGCGGATCGACAGGTGGGTCCACACCTCGATGCCCAGGGACTCCCACACCGACACGAGCACGGCGTTGCGCGAGGCGGCGACGATCTCGCGGTGGAAGGCGACGCTGTGCCGCACCTGGTCCGTGAGCGAGCCGGCGGTCGCGGCCTCGTGCAGCCGGGTCAGGTGGAGCTCCAGCGCGTCGGCGTCGGAGCGGCCGAGCGTGGCGGCCTTCTCCTCCAGGCAGGCCCTGACCTGGTAGACCTCGCGCAGGTCGGCGGCGGTGAACGCGCGCACGCGGGCGCCCCGGTTGGGGACCGTCTCGATCAGCCGCAGCGCCTCCAGCTCGCGCAGCGCCTCGCGGACCGGGGCCTGGCTGACCTGGAGCTCGGTGGCGAGGCGGCGCTCGACGATGCGGTCGCCGGGCTCCCACCGGCCGTCGATCAGGCCGTCCAGCAGCACCTGGCGGATCTCGTCGCGGAGCGGGGACCGTTCGACCGGATTCATCCGACCATCATAGACCGGATGATCGATCATAGGGTGTTTAATGGAGGCATGCAGAGAGATCTGGACCCTCAGGAGACCGCGGAGTGGCTGGAGTCGCTGGAGGCGGTGCGCCGGGCCGCCGGTGACGAGCGCGCCGAGTTCCTGCTGCGCAGGCTCGCCACCGGCACGCGCCCGCTCAACACCGTGCCCACCGAGCGGGAGCCCGACTACCCGGGCGACCTGGAGCTGGAGGAGCGCATCGCCGCCTACGACCGGTGGAACGCGGCGGCCATGGTCACCCGGGGCAGCGTGCTCGGCCTCGGCGGCCACATGGCCACCTACGCCTCGGCCGCCTGGCTGTACGAGGTCGGGTTCAACCACTTCTTCCACGGCGCCGACGACCAGGTCTACTTCCAGGGCCACGCCTCCCCCGGCGTCTACGCGCGCGCGTTCCTGGAGGGGCGGCTGAGCGAGGCGCAGCTCGACCTGTTCAGGCGGGAGACCGCCGGCGGGCTGCCCTCCTACCCGCATCCGCGGGCGATGCCCGGCTTCTGGCAGTTCCCCACGGTGTCGATGGGCCTGGGCCCGCTCAACGCCGTCTACCAGGCGCGGTTCAACCGCTACCTGCTGAACCGGGGGATCAAGGACACCTCGCGCAGCCACGTGTGGGCGTTCCTCGGCGACGGGGAGATGGACGAGCCGGAGGCCACCGCCGCGCTCACCCTGGCCGCCCGCGAGGGGCTGGACAACCTCACCTTCGTCATCAACTGCAACCTGCAGCGCCTCGACGGGCCCGTACGCGGCAACACCAGCGTCGTGCAGGAACTGGAGAGCGTGTTCAGGGGCGCGGGCTGGCACGTGGTCAAGGCGCTGTGGGGCCGCGACTGGGACGGGCTGCTCGGCTCGGACGAGCTGGTGGCCAGGCTCTCCGCCGTGCCGGACGGCCAGTTCCAGACGTACGCGGCCTCGACCGGCGCGTACATCAGGCAGAGCCTGTTCGCCGGGCTGGAGGCCGTCGCCGCGCCCTACAGCGACGACCAGCTGCGCGCGATCGTCGGCGGGTCGCGGGCCGGGCACGAGCCGCGCAAGGTGCACGCCGCCTACCGTGCGGCGCTCGACCACCGGGGCGCGCCCACGGTGGTGCTGGTGCAGACGGTGAAGGGCTGGACGCTCGGCGCCGGGGTCGAGGCGCGCAACGCCAACCACCAGATGAAGAAGCTCACCCAGGACGAGTTCGCCGCCATGCGCGACCGGCTCGGCCTGCCCGTCCCGGACGAGGCGCTGAGCGGCGACCTGCCGCCGTACCTGCACCCCGGCCCCGGCTCGGCGGAGGCGCGCTACCTGGCCGAGCGGCGGGCCGCGCTCGGCGGCCCGATCCCGCGCCGGACCGTCTCGTACGCGCCGCTGCCCCCGCCCGCGGAGCGGCCCTTCCAGGCGGCGGCCAAGGGAGGCGGGCGGATCGCCACCACGATGGCGTTCGTGCGCCTGGTCAAGGAGCTGATGAAGGACCCGGAGACCGGCCGCCGGTGGGTGCCGATCGTGCCCGACGAGGCCAGGACGTTCGGCATGGAGTCGCTCTTCCCCACCGCGAAGATCTACTCGCCGCTCGGTCAGCGCTACGACGCGGTCGACCGGGAGCTGCTGCTGGCCTACAAGGAGGCGGTCGACGGGCAGATCCTCGTCGAGGGCATCACCGAGGCCGGGTCGATGGCGTCGTTCACCGCCGCGGCCTCCAGCTACGCCACCCACGGCGAGGCGATGATCCCGTTCTACATCTTCTACTCGATGTTCGGCTGGCAGCGGACCGGCGACCAGATGTGGGCGCTGGCCGACCAGCTCGGCCGCGGCTTCCTCGTCGGCGCGACGGCCGGGCGCACCACGATGACGGGCGAGGGGCTGCAGCACGCCGACGGCCACTCGCAGCTGCTCGCCTCGGCCAACCCGGCGTGCCTGGCCTACGACCCGGCGTTCGGCTACGAGGTGGCCGTGATCGTCCGGGAGGGGCTGCGCAGGATGTACGGGCCGACGGGCGAGGACGTGTTCTACTACCTCACGCTCTACAACGAGCCGCTGCCCCAGCCGGCGATGCCGGAGGGCGTCGAGGAGGGCATCCTCAGGGGCATCTACCGCTGCTCCGAGGGCGGCGGGCGGGCCCACCTGCTGGCCAGCGGCACCGCGATCCACTGGGCGCTGGAGGCGCAGCGGCTGCTGAAGGAGGAGTACGGGCTGGGCGTGGACGTGTGGTCGGTGACCTCGTGGAGCGAGCTGCGCCGCGACGCGATGGCCGCCGACGGCGTGCCGTACCTGCAGCGGGCGATGGCGGACGCGCAGGGACCGGTGATCGCGGTGAGCGACTGGATGCGGGCGGTGCCGGACCAGATCCACCCGTGGATCGGCCGCCCGTGGACGTCGCTCGGCACCGACGGCTTCGGCCTGTCCGACACGCGGGAGGCGGCGCGGGAGCACTTCGGGGTGAGCCCGCGCGCCATCGCGGACGCGGTGATCAAGGCCGTCCAGTGACGACCCCGGCCGCCGCTACCGCCCGGCCTTGAGTGCGGCCGGGCGGAGCACGGCGGCGTCGCGCGAGGCCATCGCGTCCAGGAGGCCGGGGCCGCGCCGGTGGAGCAGGCGCACGGTGAGCACCGGGGTGGCGTACAGGAGAGCACCGGCCAGGAGGACGGCGGCGGCCACCCACCCCGGGCCGCCGGCGAGCGCACCGGCGACGCCGGGCACGGCGGCGGCCGCCAGGACCACCGGGAAGATCGTCATCTGGCCGCCGGTCGGATCGCCCGCCTGCTGGCCGGGGTGGACGCGCTCGCGGGCGTCGGCGCCCACGGCCGGCATCACGAGCGCGAGCAGCGGCGCCGCCGCGCAGCCGGCGGCGGCGGCCGTGACGGCGCCGCCGAGCGCGGCACCGCCCAGGGGCGAGCCGGTCACGGCCCACAGCACGGCCGCCAGCGCCACCGACGGGACGCCGAACAGCAGCGCCCACGCCGCCATGCGCCCGCGCACGTCCGCCCGGAGCGCGCCCGGGGTGGTGAGGAGCTGCCACAGGGCCGTGCCGTCCAGGGCGTAGGTGTTGACCGCGACCATCGCGCCGAACACCGCCGCCGCGGGCCCCACCAGGGGCAGGGCCCAGCTCCAGTCGGTGAGCGCGATGACGGCCGCCATCAGCAGCGGTGTCAGCCAGGCGCTGCGCAGCTCCACCCCGCGCGCCGGGTCGCGCAGCCAGGTGGCCAGCTCCCGCGAGACGACCGCCGCCACCTGCGGGCCGGTGCCGGGCAGCGGCAGCGGGCGGCCCGGCGCGGCCGGCCGTCGCGGGACCGCCCGGCGGGGCGGCCGGCGCAGCGCCCGCGCCGTCAGCGCGATCCAGCCCGCCTGCAGCAGGACGCCCCAGGCCAGCAACCCCGCCAGCGGCGCCGCGACCTCGCCGAAGCCGGCGCCGTCACGCACGGCGACCGCCACGCCGTAACCCCAGCCGGTGGGCAGGGCGGTGAGCGCGTCGATCACGGGCGCGGGCAGATGCCCGAACGTGGGGACGACGAGCGCGGTGTCCCCCTCACCGAGCCGCGGCAGCAGCCAGGCGGCGATCGGCACCCATCCGGCGAACGACAGCGCGAGCATGATCGCGGTCTGCAGCGCCGCCAGGGTCATCCCGGCCCGGGTCTGCAGCAGCCAGGCGGCCAGCGCCGCCACCGTCTTGCCCGCCCAGATCAGCAGGTAGAGCTGGGCGGCGGCGGCCAGCGCGGCGATCGCCGCCGCCGCGGGGCCGCCCGGCGCCGCCAGCACCACCAGGGACGCCAGGCACGCCAGGGTGATCAGCGGGCCGACGCCGAGGAGTTCCGTCCAGGACAGCGCGCGCGCCAGCCGCCCGGGGCGCAGCGGATAGCCGCGCAGCCACTCGCGTGAGATGACCGAGGGGTCGTGGCGCGGCTGGGCCAGCGGCCCGAACACCCACATGCCGCCCCACACGGTGAGCGCCACCGCGATCCAGCCCTCGTGGATCACGCCACGGGCGGCCGGCGCCGAGCCCGCGACCACCAGGGCGGCCAGGACCAGGCCGGTGACCAGGCTGAAGGCCCGCTCGTTGTGCGGGCCGTTGCGCAGCAGGCGCAGCTTGAGCGCGAACAGGGCGCCCGTCATCGCAGCCACTCCAGCGGGCGCACCGGGTCGGCGCCGACCAGCTCGATGAAGCGCTCGTTCAGCGTCGAGCCGGCAGCCACCTCCTCGGTCGGCCCTTCGACCAGCACCCGGCCACCGGCGACCACGGCCACCCGGCGGCAGTTGCGTTCGACGAAGTCCATGATGTGGCTCGACAGGAGCACGGTGCCGCCCCCCTCGACGTACTGCTTGAGCACCTGCTCGATGGAGTGGGCCGAGACCGGGTCGATGGCTTCGAACGGCTCGTCCAGCACGAGGACGCGGGGCCGGTGCAGCATCGCGAGCGCGAGATTGATCTTCTTGCGCATGCCGGTGGAGTACTCCACGATCAGCGTGCGCGGGACCGCGTCCAGGCCGAGGATCTCCAGCAGGTCGCCCGCGCGGGCCTGCCAGCCGTCGTCCAGGCCGCGCAGCCCGGCGCTGTAGCGCAGGACCTCGGCGCCGGTCAGCCGCTCGGGCAGGGACAGCCCGTCCATCATGACGCCGAGCTGGGCGAGGGCGGCCTCGCGCTCGGTGCGCAGGTCGTGGCCGGCGATCCTGATCGTGCCGGACGTCGGCTCGCGCAGGCCGCACACGGCCATGAGGGTGGTGGTCTTGCCGGCGCCGTTCGGGCCGACGACGCCGTAGAACATCCCGGGCGGGACGCTCAGGCTGAGCCGGTCGACGGCGACCGCGGACCCGAATCGCTGGATGAGGTCCGCCACCTCGACGGCGGGAACGGGGGAATCGAACACGGCCTTCTTCCTGAATATCGGGAGAGCTGGCTCATTCTGGGCGGATGCCGGGCAGAGTGTCAACACGGCACGTGCCGTTCCACTCAGAGACGTGCGCCGCGAGGGTGGCGGCGCGGCAGCGCCCGCCATTCGACCAGCAGGACGGTGGCGTCGTCCTGGAGGTGGCCGTCCTGGTGGTCGAGGATCGCCCGGATCAGGCGGCGCAGCGTCTCCGGGGCGCTCACGCCGTCGGCCTCGCGGCGGAGGATGAACTCGGTGAAACGCTCCAGCCCGTACGGCTCCCCGGCGGGGCTCTTGGCCTCGACGACGCCGTCGGTGTAGAGGACGAGCCGGTCGCCGGGTTCGAGCCTGAAGCGTGACGGGCCCGCCTCGGCGCCCAGCCGGAAGCCCATCGGCGGGTCGGGCAGCGTCTCCAGCGTGGCCGCGACCCGGCCGCGGCGCAGCACCATCGGCGGGTGGTGGCCGCGGTTGACCCAGGTCAGCTCGCCGGTCGCGGTGTCGAGGGCGGCCAGCACCCCGGTGGCGAACCGGGTGCGGGCGAACCGGTCGGCGATCGCCGCGTCGATCGCCTCGGCGGCGGCGCACAGGTCGGCGCCGCGGCGGCGGGTGTCGCGGTAGCAGCCCATGGCGATCGCCGCGGTCAGGCCAGCGGAGGTGTCGTGCCCCATCGCGTCGAAGATCGCCAGATGCAGGACGTCGCCGGTGACCGCCTGGTCGAAGGCGTCGCCGCCGACCACGTAGGCGGGCTCCAGCGCCGCGCTGACCAGCACCCGCTCGCCGGCGAAGGCCCGGACCGGCAGCGGGCGCCACTCCTGCCGGCCGCCGGGCTGCCGTCTGCCCGCCACCAGCGTGGCGAGCAGGGCGGCCAGCCGCCGGACGCGCCGTTCGGCGGCGGCGTCGAACAGCGGCACGGTCAGGCCGAGCACGCCGATCCGCTGCGTGCCGTCGAGCAGCGGCGCCCACACCTGCTCCCCGGCCGCCGAGGCGCCCGACCGGACCAGCTCCATGCCGCGGAAGGCCAGGCCCGCCACGCTGTCGTCGACGCCCAGCGGCTCCAGCACCGCCCCCGACGCGTCCCGCTGGCCCGGCAGCGGCACGAGGAAGCGCTGCCACGGGTCCGCCACGTAGATGGACGCGCCGGTGAACCCGGCCGGCGCGGCGTGCCGGGCGAGCCGGTCCGGGAGGTCCGCGCTCACCCGCGTCAGTCTCCCGGCGGCGGCTCGACCAGCGGGGTGTCGACCAGATGCTCGATCAGGAACCAGGTCTGCAGCTCGCCGGTGCGGATGACGTCGGAGACCAGCAGGTCGTTGGTGCCGTCGTCGCCCATCTCGGCCGTCCGGGCGGCGGCGTCGTGGGCGGCGACGAGGATCGTCTCGTGCGCCTCGATCAGGCGCGTCAGCATCGCGGGCACCTCTTCGGCGCCGTCCGGCGGGCGCGGCACCACGGTGATCTCGGCGACGTGGCGCGGGTCGCCGACGGCCACGCCGCCGAGCGTCTGCACCCGTTCGGCGATCAGGTCGACGAGCTTGTTCTGCTCCTCGGCGTGCTTGTCCAGCAGCAGGTGGAGCTGGTAGAAGGTGGGGCCGCGCATCAGCCAGTGGTGCTTCTTGTACAGGGCGTACAGGATCTGGGTGTCGGCCAGGATCTGGTTGAGGCGCTGGCACGAGTACATGCGGGCCTCGTACGACAGGCCCAGCGGGAACATCCGGACCGTGCCGTACTCCTGGATCTGCACCCCGTTCAGGTGCGGCCACGGCTGGCTGTCGGCCTTCCTGCCGTTCCTGGTCGTGCGTTTGCCGGCCAAGGTGTCCTCCTTCGTCACGTAACGGGGAGGTTCCCGGTGCCGTCCCAAGCGAGCGCCAGCACCATCCGCGCATCAGGGCAAGAATCGCCCCGAAGGCCGCAGATTGCTGCGCCGTCGGCCTGGACGAACGCCTCTTTCTTGCTTCGTACGCAAGACCGTATGCCGCACGCGCAAGCAGTGCCTAGAGTCGGCGGCATGGCGAACCATCACCACCACGACGACCACTCGCTGGCCGAGATCCTCGACCTCGACGGCGAGGTCCTGCACTCCTACCTGTCCGACGTGACCGCCTGGGTCCGCGACCTGACCGCCGACCGGCCGCCGCACCGCCTGCTCGACCTGGGCAGCGGCACCGGCACCGGCACGTTCGCCCTGCTGGAGCGCTTCGGCGACGCCGAGGCGATCGCGCTGGACCAGTCGGAGCCGATGCTGCGCCACCTGGAGGGGCGGGCCCGCGAGCGCGGGCTGGCGGGCCGGGTCCGCACCCTTCAGGCGGACCTCGACGCGGGCTGGCCGCCGGTCGGCGAGGTCGACCTGGTGTGGGCGTCGGCGTCCCTGCACCACCTGGCCGACCCCGGCCGCGTCCTGGCCGGGGCGCACGCCGCGCTAAGGCCCGGCGGGCTGCTGGTCGCCGCGGAGACGGCCGGCTTCCCGCGCTTCCTGCCCCAGGAGCACGCCGGCCTGGAGGAGCGCTGCCATGCGATCCTGGACCGGCGCCGGGCCGAAGCGCTGCCGCACTTCGGCGACGACTGGGGGCCGCGCCTGGCCTCGGCCGGCTTCACCGTCGAGGCGGAACGGGTCTTCGACGTGCGGCTGACGCACCCGCTGCCCGCCTCGGCCGGCCGCTACGCCGAGCGGTCGCTGCGGCGCATGCGCCACGGCCTCGACGGCACGCTCGACGCCGCCTCCCTCGCCGCGCTCGACGCCCTGCTCGACGGCATCGGCGAGCGCGACGACCTGGAGGTGCGCACCACCCGGACGGTGTGGGCGGCCAGACGCTAGATCGTCGTTGCGGGCCGCCAGCATTCCCTCGCCGTCACGCCACTCTACAGAGAGTGGCGTGATGATTACTTTCAGTGAGCGAACGGTCCGGATCGGTGATTGCGAGGAACCATGACCACGGAGCCGCGGCTGAGCCTGGACACCCAGGCCGCGCGCAACCTGGCCACGACCACCAAGACCCGTCCGCAGATGCGGGCGATCACGTCCCGCTGGCTGCTGCGCCGGTTGCCGTGGGTCGACGTGGCGGGCGGCACGTACCGGGTCAACCGCCGGCTGACGCACGCCGTCGGGCGCGGGCGCGTGGGCATCACGCACACCGGCGCCGACGACGTACGGATCGTCCCCGAGACGCTGACGGAGATCCCGGTGCTGCGCGGCTTCGCCGACACCGGCGTGCTGGACACGATCGCCGCGACGTTCCGGCAGCGCGAGGTGCGGCCCGGTGAGGTCGTCGTCGAGGCGGGCGCGCCCGTCAGCGAGCTCTACGTGATCGCGCACGGCCGCCTGGACCGGCTCTCCACCGGCCCGTACGGCTCCGCGCAGCGCCGTGGCGTGATCGGCGACGGCGACCAGTTCGGCGACGAGCTGCTCAGCCAGGACGACGCGCGCTGGCCGTACACGATCAGGGCGGCCACGGCGAGCACGATCCTGGTGTCGCGGAAGACCGACCTGCGGCGGATCTCCGGCCGGTCGGCGGCGCTGCGCGAGCACGTCGAACGGTTCGCGGAGCTCGCCGGCAGGCCGGTCAACCGGCGCGGCGAGGCGGCGCTCGACATCGCCGCCGGGCACACCGGCGAGCCGGTGCTCGGCGGCACGTTCGTCGACTACGAGCTGCGCCCGCGCGAGTACGAGCTGAGCGTGTCGCAGACGGTCCTGCGCGTGCACACCCGGGTCGCCGACCTCTACAACGGGCCGATGAACCAGTTCCAGGAGCAGCTCCGGCTGACCGTGCAGGAGGTCCGCGAGCGCCAGGAGTGGGAGCTGCTCAACAACCGCGACTTCGGGCTGCTGCACGCCACCGACTACGGCCAGCGGATCCGGCCGCGGTCGGGGCCGCCCACGCCCGACGACCTGGACGACCTGATCAGCATGCGCCGCAGGACGCGCCTGCTGCTCGCCCACCCGCGGGCGATCGCGGCGTTCCTGCGCGAGTGCAACCGGCGCGGCCTGGTGCCGGACAGCGCCGACGTCGGCGGCCACGCGGTGCCCGCCTGGCGCGGCATCCCGATCTTCCCGTGCGACAAGATCCCGGTCAGCGAGCACGGCACCAGCTCGATCGTGGCGATGCGCACCGGCGAGGACGACCAGGGGGTCGTGGGCCTGCACCAAGTGGGCCTGCCGGAGGAGCACGAGCCCGGCCTGAACGTCCGGTTCATGGGCGTCGACTCCCAGGCGATCATGTCGTACCTGGTCAGCGCCTACTATTCGGTGGCGGTCCTGGTGCCCGACGCCTGCGGGATCCTGGAGGACGCCGACCTCGCCGCCGCCGCCCGGCCCTAGCCGGGCGGGCCGCCTCACACCAGGTAGCGCAGCCACAGGTACGGCGCGACGAGCGCGACGGTCACCGTGGCCGTGATCAGGCCGTACTTGGTGAACTGCCAGAAGCTGATCGGCGTGCCGTTGCGGGCGGCGATGCCGAGGACGACGACGTTGGCCGCCGCGCCGACGGCGGTGGCGTTGCCGCCGAGGTCGGCGCCGAAGGCCAGCGCCCACCACAGCACCTGCGTCGGCCCCTCGCCGGCCTGGACCAGCTCGGCGACGATGGGGCTCATGGTGGCGACGTACGGGATGTTGTCGACGATGGCCGACAGCACGGCGGACGCGCCCAGCAGGCCCATCGTGGCCAGCTCCAGCTGCCCGGCGGTGGCGTCCACGGCGGCCTCGGACAGCTGCGCGATGACGCCGGTCTCGACCAGGGCCCCGACCATGACGAACAGCCCGGCGAAGAAGACGAGCGTGGGCCATTCCACCTCGGCGATGGCCTGCTCAGTGGTGATCTTGGTGGCGGCGACGAGGACGCCCGCGCCCAGCAGGGCGACGATCGAGGGCTCGTAGTGCAGGACCGGGTGCAGCACGAACGCCGCCATGACCAGGCCCAGCACGGTGAGCGACTGCCACAGCAGCCGCCGGTCGCCGATGGCCTCGTTCTCGTCCAGTGCCATCACCGCCGCCGCCCGCTCCGGGTCATGACGGAAGGTGCGCCCGAACATCAGCCAGCACAATCCGACGAACACCGCCATCAGGACGACCACCATCGGCGCCATGTGGATCAGGAAGTCGTTGAAGCTGAGCCCGCCCCGGCTGGCGATGATGATGTTCGGCGGATCACCCACCAACGTCGCCGCCCCGCCGATGTTGGACGCCATCGCCTCCGCGATCAAAAACGGCACCGCCGAGACCGCCAGCCGCTCACACACCAGGAACGTCACCGGCGCGATCAGCAACACCGTCGTCACATTGTCCAGCAACGCCGACGCCAGCGCCGTGATCAGCACCAGCAACACCATCAACCGAAACGGCCGCCCCCGCGCCCGCTTGGCCGCCCAGATCGCCAGATACTCGAAAACCCCCGTCTCCTTCAGCACCCCCACAATGATCATCATGCCCAGCAGCAGAAAAATCACATTCCAGTCGATCCCGGAATGCTCCGAAAAGAACGCCGCCTCCGCACCCGTGGCATGGATCAACAACATGATCCCCGCCCCGCCCAGCGCCGCCGCCACCCGATGCACCTTCTCCGACGCGATCAACGCGTACGCGACAAGGAACACCGCCACGCTCACCCAGGCGAGCGCCGTCATGCGCCGAGCGCCCGGTCGAGCAGCGCCTGGAGCGTGACCGCGCCCAGCAGGCGGCCGTCGCGGACGACGGCGACCAGCGGGCTGCGGGTGCGCGCCATCAGCGCGGCCAGCTCCAGCACGGTGGCGTCCTCGTCGGTGATCGGCAGCTCGCGCCACCGGCCGGACGGCAGCGCCTCGCGCACCGTGCGGCCGTCGAGCCGGTCCAGGAACGCGTCGGCGTGCGCCTCGTCCACCACGCGGGCCAGCGCCGGGTCGTCCTGGCAGTAGCCCGGCACGGCCAGGCGCAGCACCTCGGCGCCGGGCAGGATCGTGAGCGGCGCGCGGTCGGCGCCGGTGACGATGAGTCCGGGCAGGTCCTGCTCGGCCAGCAGTCTCGCGGCTTCGAGCACGGGGGTGTCGGGGCCGACGACGGGGAAGTCGGCAAGGAGGTCTCGGGCGCGCACGCGCACATCCTTCGTTCGACGGGGATGGGACGTGCCGACCAGACTTCCCGGCTCACCTGACCATGACGGTATCACCCGTCCCGGGGTGAGCAGCAGATCACACCAGGCACGTATCACCGTATTTCGCTCAATATTGTTCATCTCATGACATCCCTGCTGCTCGTCGAAGATGACGCGGTGATCCGCACCTCGGTCGGCCGGGCCCTGGAGCGCTACGGCTACCGGGTGTCCACCGCCTCCGACGGCCTCGGCGGGCTGGAGGCGGCGCTGGCGGGCGGCCACGACCTGCTGCTGCTGGACGTGATGCTGCCCGGCCTGGACGGGATCAGCCTGTGCCGCAGGGTCCGGGAGAGCAGCCAGGTGCCCGTCCTGCTGCTGTCGGCCCGCGGCGACGGCCTGGACGTCGTCGCCGGGCTGGAGGGCGGCGCCGACGACTACGTGGTCAAACCGGTCGACCTGCCGGTGCTGGTGGCCAGGATCCGCTCGCTGCTGCGCCGCGCCGCCGTCGCCCAGCCCTCCCCCGCGTCCGGGCAGGCGGGCGCGGTGCTCACGTTCGGCGAGCTGAGCGTCGACACCGGGGCGCTGGAGGTGCGGCGGGCCGGGCGGCGCGTCGAGCTGACGCCGACCGAGCTGCGGCTGCTGCTGGAGTTCGCCGCCCACCCCGGCATCGTGCTCGAACGCGCCACGCTGCTGCGCACGGTCTGGGACTACGGGTGGGACGGCGACAGCCGCGTCGTCGACCTGTGCGTGCAGCGGCTGCGCAAGAAGATCGGCGCCGGCCGCATCGAGACCGTGCGCGGGTTCGGCTACAAGCTGACCACCACGTGAACCCGGCCTCGCTGCGGTGGAAGATCGCCGCCCTCGTCACGCTCGCCGCCGCCGTCGCCGCCGCCATGGTCGGGCTCCTCGTGCACCAGGCCACCTGGCAGCGCGCCCTCGACACCGGCGAGGCCCAGGCCCTGGAGGCCCTGGAGAAGTCACTCGCCTCCGGCCGGCCCGGCGTGGTCGCCCTCGCCGAACTGCCCGGCGACCTGGCGGCTCGGCTGCGGCCCGGCCGCCCGGCCGTCGGGTACGGCCTCGACCATCGCGACGAGCCGTGGATGTGGGCCGCCCAGCCGTACGGCGACGGGCGGCACGCGGTCAGCGTGCAGATCTCGATGGGCTCGCAGCTGCTCCGGCTGCACGCGCTCGACCGCGACATGGCCAAGGCCGCGCTGACCGCGCTCGCCGTGGTGGTGCCGGTCTCGGCGGGCCTGGCCGAGCTGGCCAACCGGCGGCTGCGCCGCGTCGCCCGTACCGCCCGCAGGATCGCCGCCGGCGACCTCGACGCCCGCACCGGCCCCGCACCGCCGCGCCGGGCGCGCTGGCGCGGCCGGGACGAGATCACCGACATCGCCGCCGCCGTCGACTCCATGGCGGCCGCGCTCCAGCACCGGCTGCTGGCCGAGCAGCGGTTCACCGCCGACGTCGCCCACGACCTGCGCACCCCGCTGATGGGGCTGGTCGCCGTCGTCGAGCTGCTGGAGGAGGGCGAGGCGGCCGACCTGGTACGCGACCGGGTGCGGGTGCTGCGCTCGCTGGTGGAGGACCTGCTGGAGGTCTCCCGGCTGGACGCGGGCGCCGAGGTCGCCGAGCGGGCCCGGGTGCCGCTGGCCGAGCTCGCCGAGGAGTCGGCGGCCCGGGTGGGCGTCGAGGCGCGGGTGATCGCCGCCGGGAACCCGGTGGCCCAGACGGACCCGCGCCGCCTCGACCGGATCCTGGCCAACCTCGTGCTCAACGCCCACCGCCACGGCGCCCCGCCGGTCGAGATCACGATCGGCGTCACGGCCGGCGGCCACGTGATCGAGGTCCGCGACCGGGGGCCGGGCTTCCCCGCGGAGCTCCTGGACGGCGGGCCGGAACGCTTCCGCACCGGCGCCGCCGAACGCGGCCACGGGCACGGCCTCGGGCTGACGATCGCGCTGGGCCAGGCCCGGGTCATCGGGGCCGAGCTGTCCCTGGCCAACACACCGGACGGCGCCGTGGCCGTGCTGCGCCTCCCCCGCGGGCCGGCAGGCTGATACGCGGCCGATACACGGCCGAGCGGCGGCGGAGACACGGTCACGGCCTGACGGATACGGCGATGGCGCACCGTTTCCGGCATGCGACGTACGTTCATGCTTGTCTTGTTGCTGGTGAGCGCGTGCTCGGCCGTTCCGTCCGGGGCCGCGGCGCTGCCGTGGCCCGCCGAAGGGCAGGCGGCGGTCGAGGTCGACGGCCTGGGCAGCCTGGGCGCCACCGGCGACCGCGAACCGGTGCCCATCGCCAGCCTCACCAAGGTCATGACCGCCTACGTGATCCTGCGCCGCCACCCGCTCCGGCCCGGCGACGACGGCCCGCCGATCACGGTGGACCGCACCGCCGCCGAGGAGGCGTACGCGCCGCAGGAGTCGACCGTCCCGGTCCGCGAAGGTCAGACGATCCGGCTGCGACGGCTGCTGGAGCTGATGCTGGTGCCCTCGGGCAACAACGCGGCCCGCCTCCTGGCCCGTCATGACTCCGGCTCCGAGGCGCGGTTCGTCCAGCGGATGAACGCCGCCGCCCGCCGCCTGGGCATGGCCGACACCACCTACACGGGCGCCAGCGGCAACGAGGACACCACCGTCAGCACCGCCACCGACCAGCTCAAACTCGCCCGGGCGGCGATGCGCGACCCGGCGTTCCGCGCGATCGTGGCGTCACCGGGCACGGCCGTCCCCGGCGACGCCCGCACGCTGCCCAGCACCAACACGCTGCTCGGCAGGCACGGCGTCATCGGCGTCAAGACCGGCTCCGGCACCGCCGCCGGAGGCAACCTCATGTGGGCCTCCCGGGTACGGGGCCGCCTGGTGCTCGGCGTCATCCTCGGCCAGGCGGCCGGCACCAACCCGGTCGCGGCCAAGGCCGCGGCCCTGGAGGCGGGCAGCCGGATGACGGCGGCGGTCGAGCAGCACCTCACCCGGTCACGCTGAGCCGTATGCCGCACCAGGTGACGCAGGCCCGCTTGCAGGGCCCGGCGGCCGCTTGCAGGGCTCCGCCGGCCCGCCTGTAGGCCCCGCCGGTCAGCTTGTGGCCCCGCCGCAGCACCCCCGCAGTGGCACGCCCTGCCGCGCTTCCTCCGGTCACACTGAGCCGTAAGGCGCCGGGCGGCGGCGCCGGCCCGCCCGCCTCCGGCACCGCAGCGGCGGGCCCCGCACGAGCTCCAGCGCCCGGTCCGCCGGGCTCGGCGCCCTTGTCGTGTCCCGGTAGGGCCCGCCTCCCGGTGCTCCCGCAGCTCGATCATGCGGGTTGGCTCCAGGCCCTCAGTACGAGGAGTCACCCGGGGAGACGAGGCCGGTCTCGTACGCGAGCACGACGGCCTGGGCACGGTCACGCAGGCCGAGCTTGGTGAAGATGCGGCCGACATGGGTCTTGACGGTCGACTCGCTCAGCGTGAGCACACCGGCCAGCTCCGCGTTGGACAGACCCTGCCCGACGAGCGTCAGCACCTCGAGCTCCCGGGGTGTCAGGGCGGCGAGGTCACGGTGCGGGGCGGGCGCGCGGGCCGGCTGACGGTCACCGGCGGCGAACCGCTCCACCAGCCGCCGGGTGATCGACGGCGCCAGAAGGGCGTCACCGGTGCCGACCAGGCGCACCGCGGCGGCCAGATGCTCGGCGGTCACGTCCTTGAGCAGGAAGCCGCTCGCGCCGAGCTGAAGAGCGGCGTAGACGTACCGGTCTAGGTCGAACGTGGTCAGCATGATCACCCGGCAGCCGGGGAGCTCCCGCAGGATGTGACCGGCGGCTTCGAGCCCGTCCATGGTGGGCATGCGGATATCCATCAGGACGACGTCGGGACGCAGCTCCCGCGCGGCGGCGACCGCTTCGGCCCCGTCGGCCGCCTCCCCGGCCACGGGGATGCCCCGGGTGGTGAGGATCAGCCGGAACCCGCTGCGCACCAGAGCCTGATCGTCGGCGATGAGCACCCGGGGCTCTTCGTACGCCGTCATGTGCCGTCCAGCGGGATGCGAGCCCGGACGCGATAGCCGCCGCCCAGCCGTCTCCTGGCGTCGAGATCGCCACCGTAGACGGCGACCCGCTCCCGCAACCCGAGCAACCCGCGCCCAGCCCCCTCCTGGCGACCAGCTTCTCGGTACCGGCCGACCCCTTCCTGATGGCCGGCCCCCTCCTGGCGACCAGCTTTTCGGTCCTGGCCGCCCCCTCCCTGACGGTCGACCCCTTCCTGATGGCCGGCCCCTTCCTGATGGCCGGCCCCTTCCTGATGGCCGGCCCCGGACGGTCGATCGGCGGAGGTCAGCACGCTGGGCCCGGTGTTGAGAACCTCCACCCGCAGCGAACGGTCGGCGTATCGCACCGTGACCTGCGCCGTCACGCCGCTGCCGTGCTTGAGCGCGTTGGTGAGCGCCTCCTGCACGATCCGGTACGCGGTGACGTCGATCCCGGCCGGCAGCGGCCGCGGCTCCCCCGAGATCCGCACGTCGACGGGCAGCCCGGCGAAGGCGATCCGGTCGATCAGCGGCCCTAACCGGCTCAGGCTCGGCTGCGGCGCCAGGTCGCCCCCGTACGGCTCGTCGCCCCCGTACGGTTCGTCGTCGCCGCTCTGCGACGACGCGAGCACCCCCAGCAGGTGGCGCAGCTCGGTCATCGCGTCGCGCCCGGCTCCCTCAACAGCCTTCAACGCGGCCTCCGCCTCACCCGGCATCGTCGGCAGCACCTCGCGGGCGGCGGCCGCCTGCACCACCATGAGGCTGACGTTGTGGCTGACGATGTCGTGCAGCTCCCGGGCGATGCGGGCGCGCTCGGCGTCGACGGCGGTGCGGGCGGCGCTCTCACGCTCGCGCTCCAGCAGCCAGCCGCGCTCCTCCAGCGCCTTACGGTGCAGGCGGCGCGCCCTCACCAGCGCCACGGCCAGCCCCGAGGCGACGGCGCAGACCACCCCCAGCGCGACGTACGACCACACGCCACCACTCTCCCAGACGCCCCCGCGGCCCGCATCAGTCTCCGGACCGATCCCGTACGCCCCCGGTACGACCCCACCGCCGTCCGACCATCCGCACGCCCCGGACACGACGCGCATCAGCCCCGCACGCCCCGGACACGACGAGCACCCGCCCTCCCAGGCCCGTCCACGCCCTCAAGCACTCGCCCGCCCAGGCCCGTCCCGTACGCGCTTGAGCACTCGCCCGCCCAGCCCATCCCGTACGCCCCCGGTACGACATGGCCGGGCGAGATCGGTCTCCGGACCGATGTGGGCCGATCAAGTGCTGGCCTAGCGTGCTGCGCGTGAGCCTAGAAGACATCGTGCGGCTGGACGGCGTGCACAAGGACTACGGCGAGACCGCGGCGCTGGACGGCGTGTCCCTGCGCATCGGCGCGGGCGAGGCCGTCGCGGTGATGGGCCCGTCGGGGTGCGGCAAGTCGACCCTGCTCAACCTGATCGCGGGCCTGGACCGCCCGACCGGCGGCTCGGTCGTGGTCGCGGGGCAGGATCTGAGCCGATTGGACGAGACGGGGCTGGCGCTGTTCCGGCGGCGGCACATCGGGATGATCTTCCAGTTCTTCAACCTGGTCGACGACCTGCCGGCGCTGGACAACGTGGCACTGCCGGCCCAGCTCACCGGCATCCCGGCCCGCCAGGCGCGACGGCGTGCGCTGGAGCTGCTGGACGAGCTCGGCATCGCGGGCCGCAAGGACGCCTACCCCGCGGTGCTCAGCGGCGGCGAACGCCAGCGGGTCGCGGTGGCACGCGCCCTGATGAACCGCCCGGCGCTGCTCCTGGCCGACGAGCCGACCGGCGCGCTCGACAGCCGCTTCGGCGAACAGGTGATGGACCTGCTCATCGACCTCAACCAGATCGGCCAGACCCTGCTGCTCGTCACCCACGACCCCCACCTGGCCACCCGCTGCGCCACCCGCCTCATCGAGCTCGCCGACGGCCGGGTGGCCCGCGAAAACACCCTGGAGCACACCGAATGAGCACATCGAGCGTGCACCATGCCTGCGGGACCGGGATGCGCAGCACCGAAGCGAGCATGCCGGGACGTGCGCAGTGACCCCCACCCCAGGCCCCCCTGAACCCCCAGCCGAGCCGCCATCCGAGCACCCCAGCGGGCACCCCACAGCCCCGCCGTCCGAGCACCCCGCCGGGCAACCTGCCGGGCACCCCTCAGCCCCGCCGCCTGAGTACCTCGCCGGACACCCCACCGAACTCCCCTCCCGGCACCTCACAGAATCCCCCTCCGAGTACCCCGCCAGGCACCAGTCCGGACACTCCACCAAGCGCCCGTCCGAGCGCCCGTCCGGACATCAAGGCGGGCGGCAGGCGGAAGCCGGAGCCGAGACTGGGGCAGGGGCAGAGGTAGAGGCCGGAGCGCGAGCCGGGGCTGCGGCCGGAGCCGGGGCTGGAGCTGGAGTTGTGGCCCGGGCTGGAGCCCAGGCGCGAGCTGGGGCAGGGGTCGGAGCCCGAGCCGGAGCTGGGGCTGGGGCCGCGGCCGCGGCCGGGGCGGAGGCAGGGGCCCAAGCCCGGCCTCGGACCGGGGTTGGGGCCGCGGCCGGAGCCGGGGCGGGGGCGGTGTGGCGGGTGGCGCGGGCGGCGGTGCGGCGGCGGAGGCTGCAGACGGTCATCACCGGCCTGGTCGTCCTGTGCGGCACCACGACGATCATGCTCACCCTGGGCCTGCTCGACGCCGCCACCTCCCCGTTCGACCGGGCGTTCGCCGGGCAGCGCGGCGCCCACGTGGTCGCCTCCTTCGACGCGGCCAAGGTGTCGAAGGAGGCGCTGGCGGCCACCGCCGGGCGGCCCGGTGTCGAGGCTGCGGCGGGCCCGTTCGACCAGGTCGTCGCCGAGTTCCCCAGGACCACCGACATCCCCGAGGCGGAGGGCCCGCTCAAGCTGGTGGGCCGGGCCGATCCGGGCGGCCCGGTGGATCTCGTCCATCCGCTGCACGGGCGCTGGGCCACCGCGCCCGGCGAGATCGTGCTCAATCTGCGCGACGCCGACGGCCTGCTCCGCCCCGGCATGCTGGGGGCGCGGCTCCGCGCGCCGGGGCTGCCGCCGTTGACGGTCGTCGGGGTCGCCTCCGGCATGAGCCAGTCGGCCGACGCCTGGGTCACGCCCGCCCAGGCCGCCGCGCTGCGCCCGACCGGCGTGCAGATGCTCTACCGCTTCACCGGCGACACCTCCACCGAGCAGGCCGTACGCGCCGGGCTCGACGCGGCCACCGCCGGGCTGCCCGCAGGCGCGCTGACGGTCGCGCAGTCCCATCTGTCGCTGCGTCGCGCCTTCTCCAGCGCCGCCAACGCCTATCTGCCGCTGATGACGCTGTTCGGCGTGCTCGGCCTGCTGGTCGCCGTCCTCATGGTGGCCAACGTGGTCAGTGGCGCCGTCGTGTCGGGCTCGCGCCACATCGGCGTGCTGAAGGCCATCGGGTTCACCCCCAACCAGGTGGTCGCCGTCTACCTGGCGATGGTGTCGCTGCCGGGCGCCGCCGGGTGCGTCGCGGGCACGCTGCTGGGCAACGCACTGGCCGGGCCCGTGCTGGACACCGCCTTCCAGGGGGTCGAGCGCGGCAGCGCCGGCATCGGGATCAGCCCGTGGGTGTCCGCCGTCTGCCTCGCCGGCATGCCGCTCGTCGTCGTACTGGCCGCGCTGGTGCCGGCGCTGCGCGCGCACCGGCTGCCGGCCGCGCGGGCGATCAGCGCGGGCGGCGCGGGCAGCGCGCCGCTACGGGGCCGCGGGCTGCGCGTCCAGCGGCTGCTCGGCGGCACCCGGCTGCCCCGCGCCGTCAGCCTGGGCCTGGGTCAGCCGTTCGCCCGGCCGGGCCGGACCGCGATGACGATGGCGGCGATCGTCCTCGGGGTCGTCACCGTCACCCTCACCACCGGCCTGACCAGCACGATGGTGGCCTTCGCCGAGGCGGACGCCGGCACGGCCCCGCGGGTCGGCGTGCGGGCGGGCCAGCCGGCGTTCCAGCAGGTGGCGCCCAAGCTCGACGACGAGCGGATCGAGGCGCTGCTGCGGTCGCTGCCGGGCGCGTCGCGCGTGACGGCGAAGGTGTTCGTCGACGTGCACCTGACCGGGCACGCGCAGCGCAGCGCGGTGAACTTCCAGCGCGGCGACCCACCGGCGATGTCCACCCAGATCGTCGAGGGACGCTGGCCGGCCGCGCCCGGCGAGATCGCCGCCCCGCCGGCGTTCCTGGCGCAGCGCGGCCTGGCCGTCGGCGACCGGATCACGCTGGAGCTCGACGGCAGACGGGTCCCCGCCGCCATCGTCGGCCAGATCATGAACGGCGACCCGCGCTTCCTCTGGTCCACCTGGGAGACCCTGACCGCGCTCGCCCCGGGCACCGGCGCCGACCACTACGAGGTGCTGCTCACCCCAGGGGCCGACGCCGACGCCTACGCCGCCGCGGTCAGGGCGGCCGACCCCGGCCTCCACCCGTCCGTCGCCCGCCCCGACACCCGCGCCACCGCGACCGTCGTCGCGGTCGCCTCCGTCTTCACCACGCTGCTGATCGTCGTGGCGTCGCTCGGCGTGTTCAACACCGTCCTGCTCAACGCCCGCGAACGCCGCCGCGACCTGGGCATGCTCAAGTCCATCGGGATGACGCCACGCCAGGTCACGATCATGATGGTGACGTCGATGGCGGCGCTGGGCATGGCCGGCGGCCTGCTCGGCATCCCCGGCGGGATCGCCGCGCACCGCCTGATCGTCGACAACGTCGGCACCGTCGTGTTCCCCGAGGCCATGAAGAACGTCTGGGAGGCGCCGCAGCTCGCAGGGGCGGCGCTGTCGGGCGTGGTGATCGCCGTCCTCGGCGCCCTGCTCCCCGCCCGCTCGGCAGCCCGCCAGACGATCGCCACCGTCCTGCACAACGAGTGACCGCAGTGATCAGGAAAAGACGGCCCACTCGCGCCTGCGCGCCGAGCGGCCCCCTGCGCAACATCGGCATCGGCGCGTTCGGTGCGGGGCGAGCCGCAGAAGCCCGTGCGGCAGGGGCCGCCCCCGCCGGGGAGGTCGCTTCACGTGTACGGGTGCGTACGACGTGCGGCTTCCCAGGCGCGGGACCGCGTCGTCGAGCCGGCCGGGTGGTCGCCCTATGCGGTCTTGCCGGGTTCGGGGAGTGGTGGCGGCGCGGCGAGGGCGCGCAGGAGGGTGGTGTGGAACGCGCGGGTGGCTTCGGCTCCGGGCAGGCGGCCTGCGGCGGTCTCCTCGGCGGCGGCGTGGGCGAGCTTGATGGTGACGGTGGCCAGCCAGGCGGCCGGGAGGCGGTCGTCGAATTCGCCGCTGTCCTGGCCGCGCCGGATGACCCGCAGGAGGCGGTCGCTGATGAGGGTGTGGCGTTCGTGGTCGTCCTGCGGGGGCACGGCCACGGAGCTGATCTTCTCCAGCAGGGCGGGATAGCGCCCGGCGGTCTCGGCGCCGGCGTCGAGCAGACGCAGCAGCGCGGCGGCGGCCGGGCCGGTGTCGGGGCCGGTCGCGTCCATGGCGGCGGCGGTCTCTTCGGTGAGCCGGTCGACGACGGCCGCGAGCAGCCGGTCCCGGTTGGGGAAGTGGGCGTAGACGGTCTGGCGGGTGACGCCGGCGGCCGTGGCGATGGCTTCGACGCTGACGTCGGGCCGGGTGCCGAGCAGGCGCACCGCGGCGTCCAGGACGGCGGCCCGGCTGCGCTGGGCGTCGGCACGGCGGTTCGGATTCATCTCTTACACCTTGTCAAAATTGTCGGGCCACACATATCTTACAGCGCGTAAGAGATCGTACCGTTGGCGAAGGAAGACCGTGATCACCACCGATCCCGCGCAGTTCATCACCGACTTCTACTCCTCCTTTCACGACGACCTCGTCTCCACCGACGAGGACGCGGCCGTGATCGTGGACCGCTATCACACGCCGGACGTCGTCCAGTACGCCGACGGCAACCGCATGGACCGCGGCAAGCTCATCGCGCACACCCGCCCGGTCCGCAAGAACCGGCCCACCAGCCGCATCGAGGTGCACGACGCGCTGGCCGACGGCGACCGGCTCGCCGCCCGCTACACCCTGTACGTGCACAACCGCGGCAAGGACCTGGCCATCGAGGTCCACTTCTTCGGCCGGTTCGCGCCTGACGGCCGTCTGCGCGAGGGCAACTCCTTCACCCGCACCGTCAAGGAGTCCGCATGATCACCGGCACGTACACCGTGGCCGGGATGGCGTGCGGGCACTGCGCGGACGCCGTCACCGAGGAGGTGGAGCGCGTCGCCGGGGTCACCGCCGTCGCCGTGGACGTGGAGCACGACACGATGACCGTGACCAGCGACCGCCCCCTGGACGTCGAGGAGGTGCGCGCCGCCGTCGAGGAGGCCGGCTACGAGCTCCTGAACACCGAGGTCCAGCAGCAGACGCCCGGAAAGGCGCACCCGCAGTGACCGGCCGGGACGTACGGCACCGACCTGCACCCGGCGGCCCTGACCCGGCGGCCCTGACCCGGCGGCCCTGGCACAGCGGCCCTGGCACAGCGGCCCTGGCGCAGCGCGCCTGACACAATGGCGTGAATGGTCACCCGTGTCCTCATCGCCGACGACCAGAGCGGCATCCGTGAAGCGTTCCGGCTGATCCTCGACGCCCAGCCCGACATCACCGTGGTGGCCGAGGCCGCCGACGGGCTGGCCGCCATCGAGACCGCCAGGGCGATCGGGCCGGACGTGGTGCTCGCCGACATCCGCATGCCGGGCGCCGACGGCATCGAGGTGGCCCGCGCCCTGTCGGGCACCGGCGTGCACGTGGTGATCGTGACGACGTTCGGGCTGGACGAGTACGTGCACGCGGCGCTGCGGCACGGGGCCTCCGGCTTCGTGCTCAAACGCTCCGGGCCCGCGCTGCTCGTGGAGGCGGTGCGGGCCGCGGTGAACGGCGACATGCTGATCAGCCCGCAGCTCACCGTACGGCTGCTGCGCGAGCGCGCGCTGCCCCGGGAGGCGACGGCCGTCGTCCTCACCGAGCGGGAGGACGAGATCGTCGCCCTGGTCGCCCAGGGCAGGACGAACGGGGAGATCGCCGCCGAGCTGTTCCTGTCGCCGGGCACCGTCAAGAACCACATCGCGGCCATCCAGCGCAAGGTGGGCGCGCGCAACCGGGTGGCGATCGCCGCCTGGGCCTGGGCCAACGGCCGCGTCACCGACCTGTAGGCCGCCCCCGCCGCACAGGTGACCCCGGCGCACCGCGCCCCGCGCCCCGTACCCCGGCACCCCGTACCCCGGCACCCCGCACCCCCGCACCCCCGCACCCCCGCACCCCCGCACCCCGGGCGCCGCCCCCCGCGCCCCGGGCGCCGGGCGCCGCCCGGCGGCGGGCCGCCTACGATCGACTCCATGAGGCACATCGTGCGCTATGCCCGGAATGGCGAGATCCGAGCCGGAGTTCAGACCGGCGACACCGTGCACCCTCTCCCGCTTCCCCTCCCCGAACTTCTCCGCCTCCCCCTCGACGACCTGCGCGACCTCGTCACCACCGCCGCCGACAGCACGCCCCGGGAGCCCGCCCCGGACACCCCCCTCGCCCCCGTCGACGGCCGCATGGAGGTCTGGGCCGCCGGGGTCACCTACCGCCGCTCCCGCCAGGCCCGCGTCACCGAGAGCGAGGCCGACGCCGACGTCTACGAGCGCGTCTACGACGCCGAACGCCCGGAACTGTTCTTCAAGTCCACCGCCTGGCGCGTCGTCGGCCCCGGCGGCACGATCGCCGTCCGCCAGGACTCCGTCATCGACGTCCCCGAACCGGAGCTGGCCCTCGTCGTCAACGCCCACGGCGAGATCGCCGGCTACACCGTCTGCGACGACGTCAGCTCCCGCACGATCGAGGGCGCCAACCCCCTCTATCTGCCCCAGGCCAAGGTCTACCTGGGCGCCTGCGCCCTCGGCCCCGCGATCCGCCCCGCCTGGGAGGTCCCGGACCCGTACGCGCTGCCGATCAGCATGCGCATCCACCGGGACGGCGCCCTCACCTGGTCAGGCGAGGCTTCCACGGCGGAGCTGCACCGCCGCCTCGACGACCTGGTCACGCACCTGTTCGCGGCCGACGTGCACCCCGACGGCGTCGTGCTGGCCACCGGCACCTGCCTCGTCCCCGACCTGCCGTTCACGCTGGCCACCGGCGACACGGTCCACATCGAGATCGGCGAGGTCGGCGCCCTCACCACCGGCGTCGTGCGCGGCAGGCCGCCCCTGCCCTAACCGATCGGCTGTTCCGTCCAGATCGTCTTGCCCTCGGGCGTGTAGCGGCTCCCCCACCGCGCCGCCAGCTGCGCCACCAGGAACAGCCCCCGCCCGCCCTCGTCGACCTCGCGCGCCCGCCGCAACCGCGGCTGGGTGCTGCTAGGGTCCGACACCTCGCACACCAGCACCCGCCGGTCGCGGATGAGCCGCAGGCCCACCGGCTCACCCGCGTGCATGATCGCGTTCGTCACCAGCTCGCTCACGATCAGCTCCGTCGTGAACGCGAGCGCGTCCAGCCCCCACAGCGACAACTGCTCGTTGGCCACCATCCGCGCCTGCGCGACGATCGACGGATCCGCCCGGAACTCCCACGACGCCATGTCCCCCTCCGGCACCCCATGTGTGCGCGCCAGCAGCAGCGTCACGTCGTCGGCGCGCGACTCCGGCGACAGCTCCGTCATCAAGCGGTCACTGATCTCCCGCAGCGAGCCGTCCGGCCGGCACAGCCCGTCCAGCCGCCGCCGCAGCGAGTCCATCCCCCCGTCCAGGTCGTGGTCGTCGGCGTCCACCAGCCCGTTCGTGTAAAGCGCCAGTACCGCCCCGTCCGGCAGCGTCACCTCCACCGGCTCGAACGGCATGCCGCCCACCCCCAGCGGCGGCCCCGGCATCATCTCCACGAAGGCCGCGGGCCCGCCGGGCGGCACCACCACCGGCGGCGGATGCCCCGCGCTGGCCATCACGCACCGCCGCGTGACCGGGTCGAACACCGCGTACAGGCACGTGGCCTCCATCACGTCCACGCGTTCCAGATCGGACTCCTCGGCCAGCCGCACCACCAGGTCGTCCATGTGGGCCAGCAGCTCGTCCGGGGACAGGTCCAGGTCCGCCAGCGCCTGGATCGCCGTACGCAGCCTCGCCATCGCCGCCGTCGCTCGCAGCCCGTGCCCCACCACGTCGCCCACCACGAACGCCACCCGCAACGACGACTGCGGGATCACGTCGAACCAGTCACCCCCCACCCCCGAAGCCCCGCCCGCCGGCACGTACGCCCCCGCCGTCTCCGCCGCCGTCAGCGACGCCGGCACCTGCGGCAGCAGGCTCCGCTGCAACGTCACCGCCGCGCGGTGCTCCTGCGCGTAGCGCCGCGCGTTGTCCAGCCCGAGCGCCGCCCGTGAGCCGATCTCCGCCAGCAGCCGCGTGTCCTCGTCGTCGAACGGGTCCGAGCCCGCCGCCCGCCACAGCGTCACCGCGCCCAGCAGCATCCCCCGGGCGCGCAACGGCGCGCACAGCATCGCCCGCGCGTTCTCCGGCACCAGCAGCCGCACCAGCTCCGGCCGGTCCCCCAGCAGCCGCACGGCCTCCTCGGCGGTCAGCGACAGCAGCGACTGCCCGAGCCAGAACTCCTGCATCTCCCGCAGTTCGGGAATCGACGGCAGCTCCCACCCCGCCCGGGCCGTCCCCTCCGGCCACGGCCCGCTCACCGCGCACCGGTGGAACCGCAGCGCCACGCCCGGCTGCATCGGCGACGGCTCCTCGCCGTTCAGCACCGCCATCGACAGGTCCACCGCCGCCAGGTCCGCCAGGCCCGGCACCAGCACGCCCGCCAGGTCCTCGGCCGTCCCCACCACGTCCAGCGACGCGCCGATGCTCGCCGCCGACCGGTACAGCAGCTCCAGCCGCCGCCCCGGGTCCTCGGAGCCCACCTCGGCGAACACCACCAGCACGCCCGTCGGCTCCCCGTGGTCCTCCATCCGGAAGGCCGACATCGACACCCATCGCTCGTCGCCGCCGGGCTCGCGCGGCCGGATGACCTGCCACCAGTCCACCACCGGCTCGCCCGTGGCCAGCACCTCGCGCAAGCGCCGCTCGGCCTCCTTCGCCGCGGGCGCCGCCATCAGGTCCCGCAGCCCGCTGCCCTCGGGCAGCGCCAGCCCGCTGCGACCCTCCGCGAACCGGCCGGTGTCGACGACCCGCAGGTCCCGTCCCAGCATCTCGATCCACACGGATGTCGTTCCCACGGGCCACCTCCCCTGTTCCGCCCCCTTCCCGGCGGTCCGGGCAAGAGCCGTCACGCAGGGCAATGATTCAGCAGATCTCTGCTGGTGCGTTCGGTGTGGGTTGCGAAGTTTGTGCCCTGGATGATGTGGACGATTCCCCTGCCTTTACCGCGTAGATCACTGGTAGGCGAAATACACGTCGTCCAGATCGCCGTGGAACTGGTCGGTCTGCCGGTCGTCCCGCGACGGGTCCACCCGTTTGCCGCCGACCGTCGGCGCCCCCCTCGGCCGGATCGCGCCCAGCCTCCCTGTCGCGTACACCGGCGCCACGACCGGCGCCCCGCTCCCCCGGTCGAGCACCCGCAGCTCGAACAGCACCGGTGACACCCGCGCGCACCGCAGCACGTACGAGCGCCCCACCGGCAGCCGCAGCGTCGCCGGGCGCAGCAGCACCACGCCCGTGCCGTCCGACCACCGGCAGGCGGGCACTCCCCCGTCCACCTGCAGCTTCCACTGCGCGTGCCCGGGCCCGGCCAGGCCGTGCTGCCACACGTTCATCCCGGCGGCCCGCGAGGGCTCGGCCGTCAGCCGGACGGCGGCCCCGAACGCGAACGGGCCCGGCCCGCCGAGCTCGCCAAGCCCGTCCGGCACGCGCGGCACGATGATCGCCTGCGCGCACGGCGGCGCGAGGCAGGAGCCGGCCGGAAAACGCAGGAACCGCCCGCCCGGCGACAGGACCCGCCCGCCGCCGGAGGACAGCACGTCGCCGTGCCGCGCGTGGCGCGTGCTGTCGGCGACCAGCACGGGCGAGATCATCGCGCCCGCGTAACGCAGTTCGGCGGCGCGGCCCACCCCTGACGGGCCGGCCGCCGCCGCCGTCACGGCGAGCGCCGTGACGGCCTGGAGAACGCGTGCCATGACGCCCGGCGCAACAGCGTTCGCGCCGCCGCGCAACAGGGCGTCACCGATTCATCCGGACGAGATCAGCGGTTGACGTGGACCTGGCCGAACTCCACCCGCGGCGAGGCGCCGGCGAAGTTGCCGTTGACCTCGGCCTTCTCGGCGGCGTTCGGGTACGGGTTGGTGCAGGAGGTGCCCGCGCTCGCGCCGGACATCAGGTCCGTGCAGCGGCCGGTGCGCCGGTCGGGCAGGCCGAGGATGTGGCCGATCTCGTGGGTGGCGATGCGCAGCGCGTTGTGGCCCTGGGCGGTGGCCTGCCGGCCCATCCAGACGTAGCCTCGGCCCAGGCTGGTGGGCATGGCGCGGGGCCAGCCGTTGTCGGCGTAGACGATGAAGTGGGCGGGGGTGCCGGGTTCGAGCCGGACGTTGGTCACGCTGGAGTTCCAGATCTGCGCGGCCTGGTCGACCACGCCGCGGAACTCGGCGGCCCTGGACGCGTCGTACCGGAGCACGGTGACGGCCTGCGCGGGCGAGCTGACGAGCAGGACCGTGACGCCGAGGACGAGAGCGAACAGAGCGCGTAAGGCTCTTGACATGGAGCCTCCTCTGAGAGTTGGGGAGTGCTGTCACGGTATGCGGGGCACGCCGCGCGCGGGACGACGCAATTTGCCCCTATTACGGTGTTATGGCCGTGCGCGTGGGACGACCAGGCCCGACTCGTAGGCGGCCACCACGGCCTGGGTGCGGTCACGCAGGCCGAGCTTGCCGAGCACCCGGCTCACATGGGTCTTGACCGTCTCCTCGGTGATCGTCAGCCGGGAGGCGATCTCCGGATTGGACAGCCCCTCCGCGACCAGGCGCAGCACCTCGGTCTCCCGCGGGGTGAGCCCGGCCAGCGAGCCGACGGGCCGCTCGGGACGCTGGCGGGCGAACTCGTCGATGAGGCGGCGCGTCACGGCCGGGGCCAGCAGCGCCTCACCGGCCGCGACGACCCGGACCGCGTCGAACAGCCGCTCGGCGGTCACGTCCTTCAGCAGGAAGCCGCTGGCTCCCGCCCGCAGCGCGTCGTAGACGTACTCGTCCAGGTCGAACGTCGTCAGGATGAGCACGCGCGGCCCGCCCGGCCCGGCCAGGCGGCGGGTGGCCTCGATGCCGTCGGTGCCCGGCATGCGCACGTCCATGAGCACGACGTCGGCCGCGTGCTCGCGGCAGGCGCGCACCGCCTCGGCGCCGTCGGCGGCGGTGGCGACGACGGCGAAGTCGGGCTGGGTGCCGAGCAGCTCGGCGAACCCGGTGCGCACGACGAGGTGGTCGTCGGCGACGACGACGCGGATCATGCGGCGGCCCCCGGCAGCGTCGCCTCGACCATGAACCCGCCACCCGGCCCTGGCCCGGCCCGCAGCTCGCCGCCGACGGCGACCGCCCGCTCCCGCATCCCCGTCAGCCCGTGCCCGCCACCGAAAGAGCCGGGGCCGCCGGGGCCGTTGTCGCGGACGCGCACGCGCAGCAGGCCGCCGCCGTAGTGCAGCTCCACGTCGACGGCCGCGCCGGGCGCGTGCCTGCGCGCGTTGGTGAGCGCCTCCTGGACGATCCGGTACGCGGCGAGCTCCACCCCGGGGTCGAGCGGGACGGGCGGTCCGGTGAGGATGAGCCGGGTGGCGCTGCCGACGGCCTCGCGCGCCTCGTCGACCAGCGCGTTGAGCTCGCCGAGGCGCAGCCCCGGCTGAGGACGCCGCTCCCCCGGCTCGCCGCCGGCGTCCTCGCGCAGCACGCCGAGCAGTCGCCGCATCTCGGTGAGGGCGGCGCGGGCGGTGTCGCCGATGGCGGTCAGCCGTTCGGCGCCGGCGGCGGGCAGCCCGGGGGTGGTGAGGCGGGCGGTCTCGGCCTGGACGCTCACCATGGAGATGTGGTGGGCGACGACGTCGTGCAGCTCGCGGGCTATCCGGGCGCGCTCGCCGCGCGCGGTGTGCTCCAGCAGCGTGCCCGCCAGCTCCTCGTGCGCGGCGGTGACGCGCGCGGCATGCCGGACCGCCCCGGCCGCGAGCGTCGCCGGGACGAGCGCGGCCAGCGCGAGCGTGAGCGTCCCCGCGTACGTGCCCGTCCCGCCGCCCAGGTGGCCGGCCAGCGCCAGCAGCGGGAACGGCGCGCCGGCGAGCACGAGCGGCGCCCACGGCCGGTCCCGCGCGGGCCCGGCCCGGCCGAGCCGGTAGGCGGTGACGAGCTGGGCGGCGGCGCCCGCGATCGTGAGCGTCTGGAAGGCGGCCAGGGACACGACGGTGGCCGGGGTGACCAGCGCGGCGGCGGCCAGGGGGCGGCCCCGCAGCAGCCCGGCGGGCAGCGTGGTGGCGAGCGCCAGCAGCGCGTGACCGACGAACGCGAGCGGCCGCCCGCCCGGCCCCTGCCCGGCCGGCCCGGGCTCCCCTGGTGGCAGGCCCAGGGCCGGGACGCCCACCGGGTGGCCGGTCAGCGGCGCGTCACCGGCGTGCGCCAGCGACTCGGCGACCGCGAGCGCCACCACCAGTGACATCAGCAGCGCCGGCAGCAGCGCCTTCGACAGGGCTGTCGGCAGCCCTGTCGACAGCGCCGGCGCGTGCGGGCTCGCGGCGAGCAGCCGCCGCCACCGCTGCCGGACCTCCCCTGGTTTCACAGGTGCCCATTGTTCCCGCCCGCCGGCGTCCCGGCATCCCTCCCAGGAGGGATGCCGCGTCGCTCGCGCCCGTGACCTGCGAGATGGCTCCGCGCCGTGACGACCGGGCGGGGTGGCCGCCCCTAGGGTTCCCGGACATGGAGGCAACGATCGAAGTGGCCGGGCTGCGCAAGCGGTTCGGCGAGGTGCCGGCGCTGGACGGGATGTCGTTCACGGTGACGCCGGGGCGGGTCACCGGGTTCGTCGGGCCCAACGGCGCGGGCAAGTCCACCACGATGCGGGTGGTGCTCGGCCTGGACGCCGCCGACGCGGGCACGGCGCTGGTGGGCGGCCGGCCGTACCGGAGTCTGCGCACGCCGCTCGCGCACGTCGGCGCGCTGCTGGACGGGGCGGCGCCGCAGCCGAGCCGGACGGCGCGCAACCACCTGCTGTGGCTGGCTCACTCGCAGGGGTTCGCGGGGCGGCGGGTGGACGAGGTGCTGGAGCTGGCCGGGCTGGCGGCGGTGGCGCGGCGGCGGGCCGGCGGGTTCTCGCTGGGGATGCGGCAGCGCCTCGGCATCGCGGCGGCGCTGCTGGGGGACCCTCCGGTGCTCATGCTGGACGAGCCGTTCAACGGGCTGGACCCGGACGGGATCGTGTGGATGCGCGGCCTGCTGCGATCGCTGGCCGCCGAGGGGCGGGCGGTGCTGGTGTCGAGCCACCTGATGAGCGAGCTGGAGGACACGGCCGGCCATCTCGTGGTGGCGGGCCGGGGGCGGGTGGTGGCCGACACGAGCGTGGCGGACCTGATCGAGGCGGCTTCCGGCGGCCGAGTGACGCTGCGGACGCGGGCGCGGGCGGAGGCGATGGAGACGCTGGCGCGGGCGGGCGCGACGGTGGCCGCGACGGGCCGGGACGCGCTGACCGCCGGTGGGCTGGCGGCCGAGCGGGTGGTGGAGCTGCTGACCCGGGACGGGGTGCCCTTCGCCGAGGTGAGCGCGCATCGCGCCACGCTGGAGGAGGCGTACATGGACCTGACCCGCGACGCCGTGGAGTTCCGGGGGGCGGCGCGATGAGCGGGTTCCGGCGGCTGGTGCGCGCGGAGTGGACCAAGTTCAGGACCGTCCGCGGCTGGGTGCTGGGCCTGGTGGCGGCCGTGGCGCTGACCGCCGGGCTGGGGTTGCAGGCCGCGGCGGGCAGCCATGCGTCGTGCGGCATGGGCGCGGTCGAGGTGGTCTGTCCCGCGCCGCCGGTGGGGCCGGGCGGCGAGGCGGTGACCGACCGGTTCTTCTTCGTCCACCAGCGTCTCGACGGCGACGGCGCCATCACGGCCAGGGTCGCGTCGATGACCGGGCGGATCCGCAAGCCGGACGAGCGGCCGGGCGTCACCAACCTCGTGCCCGGCGTCGTCCCGTGGGCGAAGGCGGGCGTCATGGTCAAGGACGGCACCAGGCAGGGCGCCGCGTACGCCGCCGTCATGGTCACCGGCGGGCACGGGGTGCGCATGCAGCACGGCTTCACCGAGGACAGGGCCGGGACGGCGGCGTCCGCGCCGGTGTGGCTGCGGCTGGTGCGCTCGGGTGACGAGCTCACCGGGTTCGAGTCGCCGGACGGCCGGACGTGGGCCGAGGTGGGCACGGCCACGCTGACCGGGCTGCCGGAGTCGGTGCGCATCGGGCTGTTCGTCACCTCGCCGGGCGACCTGACGTTCTCGCAGGACGTGCTCGGCGGGACGGTCGCGGCGCAGCGCTTCACCGAGGCGACGGCCGCGTTCGACCAGGTCGGCGTGCGGGGGGCGGCGACCGGCGGGGCGTGGAGCCACGACGACGTCGGCGTCACCGTGGGGCCCGGCGGCGCGCCGCACCACCCGGGCCGGCACCTCCGCCAGGGGGACACGTTCACGGTGACGGGCACCGGCGACATCGCGCCGGCCGGCGACGAGGGCGGGATGCGGGCCGAGCAGACGCTGACCGGCCTGCTCGCCGGGCTGGTCGTGGTGGTCGTGGTGGCGGCCGGGTTCGTCACCGCCGAGTACCGCGGGGGGCTGATCCGCATCACGCTGGCCGCCGCGCCGGGGCGGGGGCGGGTGCTGGCGGCCAAGGCGGTCGTCGTCGGCACGGCCACGTTCGCCGCCGGGCTGGCCGCCGCCGCGGTCACGGTGCCGCTCGGCGTACACGTCCTGGAGGCGAACGGCAACCGGGTGCTGCCGGTGAGCCTGCTGACCGGGGCTCGGGTGGTGGTGGGCAGCGCGGCGCTGCTGGCGCTGGCCGCCGTGCTGGCGCTGGCGCTGGGGGCGCTGCTGCGGCGCGGGGTGCTGGCGGTCGCCGTGGCCGTGGCGGTGATCGTGCTGCCGTACTTCCTGGCGACGGTCTCGGTGCTGCCGCTGGAGGCGGCCCGCTGGCTGCTGCGGCTGACGCCGGCGGCCGGGTTCGCCGTCCAGCAGACGGTCACGGAGTATCCGCAGGTCGCCGGGCATTACGCGCCGGTGCTCGGCTACTATCCGCTGCCGCCGTGGGGCGGGCTCGCGGTGCTCGCCGCCTACGCGGCGCTCGCGCTGGGCCTGGCCGTGGCGGCGCTGCGCCGGAGGGACGCGTGAGCCGGCTCCTGCGCGCCGAGTGGACCAAGCTGCGCACGGCGCCGGGCACCGGGTGGCTGCTGGCGGCCGTCGTGCTGGTCACCGCCGGGGTGGGCGCCGCCGTGGCCGCCGCGTCGGCGGCCCCTCCGTACGACGTGGCCAGGACGGCGCTGGCCGGGGTCGTGGCCGGGCAGGCGGTCGTGGCGATCCTGGCGGTGGTGTCGGTGGGCGGCGAGTACGGCACCGGGATGATCCGCACGACGCTGACGGCGATGCCGCGCCGGGGCGGTGTGCTGGCGGCCAAGGCCGTGCTGCTCTGCGGGCTGACGCTGGCCGCCGGGAGCGTGGCGGTGCTCGGCTCGCTGGCCGCGGCGCGGCTGCTGCTGCCGGGCGGCGAGGCGCTGTCGCTCGCGGACGGGCCGGTGCTGCGGGCGGCGGCCGGGTCGGTGCTCTATCTGGCCCTGGCCGGGCTGCTGAGCCTGGGCGTGGCCGTCGCCGTGCGCGATCCGGCGGTCGCGGCCGGGACGGTGCTCGGGCTGCTCTACCTGCCGGCGCTGCTGACGTTCCTGGTGCGGGACGCCGGCTGGCAGCGGCTGCTCTACCGGGTGTCGCCGATGAACGCCGGGCTGACGGTGCAGGTCACCGAGCCGGCGGGGCTGCCGCTCGGCCCCTGGGAGGGGCTGGCGGTGCTCGCCGTCTGGGCGGCGGGCGCGCTCGGCGCCGGCGGGCTGCTGCTGCGGCGCAGGGACGCGTAGGGATCCTTTGACATGCAGCCGTCCGGCTGCTTATCCTCGAAAGGCAGCCAGATGGCTGCATGTAATGGGGAGTGCGGATGGACGAGGTGTTCCGGGCGCTGGCCGACCCGAGCCGCCGCAGGCTGCTCGACAGCCTCAACGCGCGCAACGGGCAGAGCCTGCGCGAGCTGTGCGCCGGGCTCGACATGGCCCGCCAGTCCGTCAGCAAGCACCTGGCCGTGCTGGAGGCCGCCCACCTGGTGACCACCATCCGGCGCGGCAGGGAGAAGCTGCACTACCTCGACGCCGCGCCGATCAACGCCATCGCCGAGCGGTGGATCGGCCGCTACGACCGGCAGCGCGCACAGGCGCTGCACGACCTGCGCACCACACTGGAGCAGAGCGCCATGAACGCCTTCGTCTACACCACCTACATCAGGACCACGCCCGAGCGCCTGTGGCAGGCGCTGACCGACCCCGCCTTCACCCGCCGCTACTGGGGCGTCTCCTTCGACACCGACTGGACGCCCGGCTCCCCCATGACCTGGGACGAGAACGGCCGCAGGACCGCGCACCCGGAGCAGGTCGTGCTGGAGTCCGAGCCCGGCCGCCGCCTGTCCTACACCTGGCACACCTTCACCCCGGAGTGGGCCGAGGCCGCCGGGGTGAGCCCCGAGACGCTCGCCCGGCTCACCGCGGAGGGCCGGACGAAGGTCACGTTCGACCTCGAACCGCACGGCGACACGGTCAAGCTGACCGTCGTGCACGACGGCTTCGACCCCGGCAGCACGCTGCGTGACATGGTCTCCGAGGGCTGGCCGGCCCTGCTGTCGAGCATGAAGACGCTGCTGGAGACCGGCGAGGCCCTGCCCGCCTGATCATGGTACGGTCGCACCATGCCCCGACAGGTGGACCATGACCTGCGCCGACGCCAGATCGCCGAGGCCGTGTGGCGGCTGGCCACCCGGGGCGGCCTGGAGGACGTCACGCTGAGGCAGGTCGCCACCGAGGCCGGGGTCTCGGCCAGGCTGCTGCAGTACTACTTCGGCACCCGCGACCAGCTCCTGCTCGGCGCCCTGGAGATCCTCAACGCCGACGCGGAGGAGCGGGCCCGGCGGCGGCTGGAGCTGCTCGGCGACGAGCCCGGCACGCGGGCGCTGGTGCGCGGCGTGCTCATGGAGCTGCTGCCGCTCGACGAGGAGCGCCGCAACCGGCACCTGGTGTACGTGGCGTACTTCGTCCGGTTCCTGGCCGATCCGGCGCTCGCCGCGGTGGCCCACGACGCCCCGCTCGCCCTGGAGGGCCTCGTCGCCGGGCTGCTGGCGCGCGGGCTGGAGAGCGGCGAGGTGCGCCCGGACGTCGACGTCGAGGCGGAGGCGGCGTTCCTGGTGGCGGGGGCCGAGGGCCTGATGTCGCGGGTGCTGCTCGGCCAGCGCACGCCGGAGGAGGCCGTCGCGCTCGTCGACCGGCAGCTTGGCCGGGTCTTCGCACCCGGCTAGCATCCCGGGCCATGATCAGACGATCAGGGATCGCCGTCACCGCCGTCACGCTCGTCGCCACGCTCCTCCCGGCCGCGCCCGCCGCGGCGGCGGAGCGCGGGTTCATGATCCGCAACGTCTCGTCGGGCGGGTGCCTGGGCGTCGGCAAGGACCGCACCGTGCGGAAGCTCGGCCACCTGCTGCACACCTGGTCCTGCGACCCGTACGCCAAGGCGCTGCGCTGGCGGCGCACGAAGCACGGCCAGTTCGTCAGCCTCGGCGCCTCCCGCGTCTGCGCCGACGCCCCGGCACGTGACGCCGTCCTGGCGCGCCGCTGCCAGGCCGGGAACAAACGGCAGCGCTTCACCGTCCGCCTGGTCCGGGAGCGGATGGGCGGCGACTGGCAGCTCCTGCGCTGGAAGCACCTGAAGGACCGGTGCCTGATGGAGGGACGCTCCGGGTTCACCCACGCCGTCTTCGCCGATCGCTGCAATTCCTCCAGCACCAACCAGCTGTGGGTGCTCGGCTCCTGAGTTATAGTCGGTATCGACTAGTCGAAACCGACTAACCGAGGGAGTTCCCGGATGCCGCGCAAGGTGGCCAACCCGCTGGCCCTGGCCGTGCTCGCCTACCTGACGGCCGAGCCGATGCACCCGTACGAGCTGGGACGCCGGCTCAAGGAGCACGGCAAGGACCGCAACATCAAGTACAACCGGGGCTCCCTCTACATGGTCGTGGAGCAGCTGCGCAAGGCCGGGTTCGTCGCCGAGCGGGAGACCGTGCGCGACACCCAGCGGCCCGAGCGCACCATCTACGGCATCACCCCCGAGGGCCGGGAGGAGCTGCACGCGTGGCTCGGCGAGCTGGTCGCCCAGCCACGCGAGGAGTATCCGCACTTCGGGGTCGCCCTGTCGCTGCTGTCGGTGCTCGACCCGGCCGAGGCCGCCGCCCTGCTCGGCCGCCGCCTGGCCACGCTGGACGAGCAGGTGGCCGAGGTCGAGGGCGTGCTCGCCGCCGCGGCCGGCGACGGCGTGCTGTGGGTGTTCCTGGCCGAGGAGCGCTACCGCCTGGCCCTGCTGGAGGCCGAACGGCGTTTCGTCACCGAGCTCGTCGCATCGCTCAGCGACCCGGCCTACGTCCGGGCCTGGCAGGAGTTCAAGGAGGCGCGGACATGACCGTCAGGACGGCGATCGTGATCGGCGGCGGCGTCGCCGGGCCCGTCGCGGCGATCGCGCTGCGCAGGGCCGGCATCGACGCGGCCGTGTACGAGGCCTATCCCACCACGGCCGACGGGGTGGGCGGCTCGCTGGCCATCGCGCCGAACGGCCTGGCCGCGCTGCGCGCCGTCGGCGCCGAGGACGCGGTCCTCACCGTCTCCCGGCCGATGCCGGGCATGATCATGGCCTTCGGGCGCCGCCGGATGGAGATCCCCGCGCTGCCCGGCGTGCCCTCCTTACGCCTGCTGTGGCGCGCCGACCTGCACCGGGCGCTGCACGAGCGGGCGAAGGCCGAGGGCGTGCGGATCGAGCACGGCCGCCGCCTGGTGTCCGTGGACGAGCCCGGCACCGGCGTCGTGGCCCGCTTCGCCGACGGCTCCACGGCGAGCGCCGACATCCTCGTCGGGGCCGACGGCGTCAACTCCACCGTCCGCACGCTGATCGACCCGGCCGCGCCCGGCCCCCTCCACACCGGCCTGCTCGGATTCGAGTCGATCGCCGACGTGGAGGTGCCCGAGGACCCCGGCACCATCGTCTACGCCTTCGGCAGGCGCGGCTTCTACCTCTACCGGCGCCACCCCGGCGGCGGCACCGAGTGGGGCGCCAACCTGCCCCAGGACCGGCCGTGGAGCCCGGCCGAGGCCCGCGCCGTCCCCGCCGCCGAGTGGCTGCGCGTCCTGGCCGAGGTCCACGCGGGCGACGACCCCGGCGCCGAGCTGATCCGCGCCACCAGCCCCGACCGGCTCCAGGTCCTCGGCTCGCTGAAGATCATGCCGAGCCTGCCGCGCTGGCACCGCGGCCGGATGGCGCTGGTCGGCGACGCCGCGCACGCGCCGTCCAACAGCTCCGGCCAGGGCGCCTCGCTCGCCGTCGAGAGCGCCGTGCAGCTCGCCCGCTGCCTGCGCGACCTGCCCGGCCCCGGGCCCGCGTTCGAGGCGTACGAGCGGCTGCGCCGCCCCCGCGTCGAGCGGGTCGCGGCGCGCGCCTCGCGCATCAACCACGCCAAGGCTCCCGGGCCGGTGGCGCGGGCGCTGATGCCGATCCTGATGCCGCTCGCGATGCGCACCGTCATGGCGCCCGAGCGCGCCGTCGGCCCCGAGCAGCGGTACGTGATCGACTGGGCCGAGCCGGTCCGTCAGGCCCAGCCGTAGACGGACCTGACGGCCGCGGCGATCTCGTTCACCAGGCCGGACTGGTTGCCGTTCACCAGGATCGCGTAACCCGCGCCGAGCTCCGGATAGCCCCTGAACACGGACTTGAACCCGTAGTTGGAGCCGTCGTGGGTGTAGGAGAAGTCGCGCGTCCCCCGGTTGGCGAGGAACAGGCCGCGTCCCATGTCCGGCTGCGGGCCGGGCGTGAGCAGCGTGCGCGCGGAGGCCCTGGTGAGCGGGCCGGCGATGTCGCCCGTGGCGCTCCACGCCCGGTTGAGCCACGCCATCAGGCGGCCCAGGTCCAGGACGGAGGTGTAGAGCCCGGCGGCGGCCGACTCCGGGTAGCGGTTGCGCCTGCCGGGGATCACCGCACCCGTCGAGGTGTGCCCGGAGGCCAGCTCGAAGGCGGGCGACAGCGCGTACGAGCTGGTCTTCATGCCGAGCGGGCCGAACACCTCGCGCGTCATGTACGCGTCCAGCGACAGGCCGGTCTTCTCCTCGATCATCCGCTGGAGCAGCACGAACCCGGCGCCCGAATAGTGGTATTCGGCGCCCGGCTCGGTGGTGAGCTCGATCCTGGGCGAGTTGCCCTCGCCGTTCATGACCTGCAGCAGCGAGGGCACGCTCACGCCCGGCCCGTAGCCGGCGAAGCCGCCGCCCCCGGCCGCGAAGCCCGAGCACGCCTCGGCGGGCGAGGTGGAGCCGCGCCCGATGACGCCGCCCCGGTGGGTGAGCAGGCGGTCGATCGTCGGCGCCGGGCCCTCCGGCACGCACGCGCGACGCGGCAGCGTCCAGCCCAGATGCGGCCGCACGTCGCCCGACAGCGGCAGGCCGAGCGTCTGGGACAGCCGCAGCACGCCGACCGAGGCGACGGCCTTGCTGATGGAGGCCGCCTGGAAGCCCGACTCCGGGTGCGTGGCCGCGCCGCCGCCCGCCTCCAGCCACCCGTAGCCGGTGGACCAGGCGACCCGGTTGCCGATCACCACCGCGATCGCCACGCCGGGCGTGCCGTAGTCGCGCATCCGCTGCCAGATGGTGGCGCCGCGCACCGAGTTCTCCACCTTGCGCACCGGGTCGGCGGGCAGCGCGGGGGCCTGGCCGCGCGAGCACAGCGACCAGCCGTCGCCGACCGGTGAGAAGGCTATGTTGTGCACCTCCCAGCCGCCGGCGGCCAGGTCGTTCATCTCCTTGAAGCACTCGTCGTCGATGCCGCGCACGTGGAACTCGTCCTGCGCGACGACCGCCCACCCGCCGGTGTACGGGAACGCCACCCGGGTGATCCGCCGGCCGCCCTGGGTCAGGTTGCGCATCATCTGATAGCACTCGTCGTCGATGCCGCGCGAGAAGGTGTCCTTGGTGCCGACCACCACCCACCGGTTGCCTCCGGCGGGCGGGAAGGCGACGTGCACGACCTGCTGACCGGCCTTGTAGTAGGCGAGGACGCGCTGGTAGCACTCCTCGGGCACGTTGCGCGCGGTCACGCCGGTGTCGGTGGTGATCAGCCACCGGTTGCCGCCCTCGGGCGGGAAGGCCACGCAGTGCACCTTCCTGCCCGCCGCGAGCAGCTTCTTGAGCTCGGCGAAACACTCCGACGGCACCCCGGCCGCGGCGTAGCGGCCGTCGCGGGTGACCATGACCCAGCCGTTGGACGGGGTGAACGCGAAGGTGGCGATGCCGTAGCGGGCCAGCTCGCCCATCTTGGTGTGCGCGGCGTCGGGGATGCGCCGGTTGAAGTACGGGTACGCGGCGGCGGCGTGCGCCGGCCGGGCGAGCCCCACGGCGGCGGCCCCGGCGGCGCCGGTCAGCGTGAGAAAGCGTCTGCGGTCCATGCCAGCTCCTCAAGTCGTGCGCAAGAAAGGGATCAATCTTGCCCTACTCGGGGGCCCGGCCGTGATCTCACTCGGGGAGCAGGTGCGCGAGCAGCAGCTTGACGAACAGCACCGGCGCGAACCAGGCCAGCGCGACCGGCATGGCGGCGCAGGAGACCGCGATGGCCAGGACCGTGGCCGCGTACGCCACCGGCCGCCGCAGGTCCGCCGGGACGGCCAGCGCGGCGACCGCCCCGGCCAGGGCCAGGCCGTACACCAGCGCCGCCGCGCCCCAGCCGACGCCGGGCACGGTCAGCGCGAGCAGGAACGGCTGCCCGTGCAGGGCGACGAACGCCAGGTGGTGACGCCGGGTGCGGCCGGGGCCGTGGAAGCGGCGTTTGGCTGCGGCGGTCGCGTTGACCGTCGCGCCGCCGAACAGGTCGAAGGCCAGCACGGCGATCACCACGACGGCGAGCGCGGGCAGCCCGCCGGCCTGCCACACCGCGACGAGCGTGCCGGTGAGCGCGGCGGTGTAGGCGAGCAGCGACTCGGCGCCGGTGGCGCCCGGCGCGACGAGCAGGCCGTTGACGCGGCTGCCGAGGCCGCGCGGCTCCCCCGCGGTCATGCGCGCAGCCCGTCGAGGCACACGGCGACGACCGGGCCGGCCAGGTCGCCGATCGGCAGGCGCGGGTCGATGATCCACTGGAGCAGGCAGCCCTCGACGGCGCCGACGACGACCGTGGCCTCCCTCTCCCCCGTGCCGGGCCGTACCAGCCCCTGCCCGGCCGCCTCCGCGAGCAGGCCGGCGACGGCGGCGCGGTAGTCGTCGTAGAGCCCGGCCATGTCCAGCGGGGCGGCGGGGTCGCCACGGCCGAGCGCCCACAGGTCGAGCAGCACCCGGCTCAGCTCCGGCTCGCGGGAGGCCACCTCGACGACCGAGCGCACCAGGGCGGCGAGCCGGTCGAGGGGGTCGCCGCCGCCCTCGCGGGCCTGGCGCAGGATGTCCTGCCAGGCGGTGTCCAGGGCCGCGAAGGCGGCTTCGAGGATCGCCTCCCGGCTGTCGAAGGACAGGTAGACGCTGCCCTTGGCGATGCCGGCCTCGGCGGCGACGTCCTCGATGCGGGTCGCGGCGAAGCCCTTGCGGGCGAAGACCCGGACGGCGGCGGCGAGGATCTCCTCGCGGCGCGCGTCATGGTCGACTCTCTTCGGTGCCATGCCGCCCAGCTTATTATGAATGACTGGTCAGTCAAGTTCGTGGAGGACGACGGGCACGGCCTTCGGCCCGAGGTCGGGGCCCGTCTCGATCCACTCGATCGCCTCCACCGGCCCGTCCAGGCGCAGGCCGGGCCGCTGCCGGGCGAGCGCGTCCAGGGCGGCGGCGACCTGGGCGCGGGCCGGGACCGCGCCCAGGCAATAGTGCGCGCCGTGGCCGAACACCAGCAGCGGGCTCGACCGCCTGCCCGGCAGGAACCGGTCCGGGTCCGGGAAGTGCGCCGGATCCCGGTGCGCGGCCTCCAGCCGGACGAGCACCAGGTCACCGGCCGCGATCCGGGTCCCGGCCAGCGTGACGTCCTCGTGGGCGTAGCGGGGGAACGGCTCACCGGTCAGCCCCGACTGCATCCGCAGCACCTCGTCCACGACCGCGTCCGGCGCCCCGGCGGGTCCGGCGGCGTCGGCGACGCGGTCCTCGGCGAGAAGGCGCAGCGCGGCGACGGCGATCGCGTTGCGGGCCGACACGTAGCCGCCCGACACGATCGTGGTGACCATCGCGACCAGCTCGGCGTCCCCCAGCCGCCCGTCGTCGGCGTCCCGCACGCCGACGAGCGTGCTGAGCAGGTCGTCGCCGGGGTCACGCCGCCGCGCCTCGACCAGCTCGGCCGCGTACGCCCCCAGCGCCTCCCACGCCCGCGCCGCCGCGGCCACCTCCTCCTCCCCGCCGAAGAAGAAGTCGGCCTCGCCCGCCGCGTCGGCCAGCGCGCGGAAGCGGTCCCGCTCGGCGGCGCGCACGCCCAGCAGCTCGCCAATGACGCCGATCGACAGCGGCGTGGCCAGGTCCTCGACCAGGTCGGCGCGCGGGCCGGTCATCGCCGCCACGAGCTCCCCGGCCAGCTTCCCGACCCGGGGCCGCAGGGCGGTGAGCGTGCGGGGGGCGAACGCCTTCGCCACCAGGCGGCGCAGCCGGGCGTGCGCCTCGCCGTCCTGGAACAGCGTGTCGTTGCCCGGCTGCGCCTCACCGGCCGGCGCGAGCCCGAACCGGCGGTCGCTCAGCACCGCCGCCGCCGCGTCGTACGAGGTGACGAGCCAGGCGGGCCGGCCGTCGGGGGCGAGCACGGGCGCGACGGGCGCCTCGGCCCGCAGCCGCGCGTACTCGGGCGGCGGCGCCAGCGGACGGGGCCGTTCGAACGGCAGGGTCGGTCGCATGCGAAGTCACTCCTCGTGATGGTTGCGCGGGGGTCGGCATCAGTGAACTCGTTGACGCAGCGTCAAGGTCAACCCGCCGCGAACCGGGCGGCTCCCGGTGTGCGATAGAGGGGGTGTGAGAGCGTTCCCCTTCCGGCGGCGCGAGCCCCCGCCCGGCGTCGGCGCCGACAGCTCCGACGCTGAGCTGCTCGCGGCCGTCGCCGCGCGCAGCACGCCCGCGCTGCGCATCCTCCACCAGCGGCACGCGCCCTGGCTGCGCGCCCGGCTGGCCGGCCGCTGCCCCGACCCGGACGTGGTCGACGACGCGCTCCAGGAGACGTTCCTGGCCGTGTGGCGGTCGGCGGGCCGGTTCGACGGCGGCAACGCGGCGGGCTGGCTGTGGACGATCGCGATCCGCCGGCTCGTCTCGGCGCTGCGCGGGCGCGGCTCGCGCTGGATCGGCACCGGCGAGAACGAGACGGCGCACGCGCCGGTGTCGGCGTCCGCCGAGGACGTCGTCCTGCTCGGCGTCGAGCACGGCGACCTCGGCGGGGCGCTGACGCGACTCCCCCAGGAGCTGCGCGCGGTGATCGAGGCGACCGTGCTCGACGGCCTCACGACCAGGGAGGCCGCGCACCTGCTCGGCATCCCGGAGGGCACGGTCAAGTCCCGCGCGATGCGCGCCCGGGCCCGGCTACGCGAGGAACTGTCATGACCACCAGCTGGCACATCTCCGACGAACTACGCGACCGCTATCTCGCCGGTACGCTCGCCGCGCCCCTGGCCACCTCGGTGGACGCCCACCTCGGCGGCTGCGCCGAGTGCCGGGCGGCGGTGCCGTACGAGAGCGCCTGGCTGGAGGCGTCCTGGGGGCGCATCGAGACCGAGCTGATCAGGCCGCGCCCCGGCTGGGGCGAGCGCCTGCTGCGGCTCGGCGGCGTGCCCGGCCACCTGGCCAGGCTGCTGTCGGCGACGCCGACGATGAGCCGGGCCTGGGTGGCGGCGGTGGTGGCCGCGCTGGCGTTCGGCGTGCTGGCGGCGCGGCATCAGGCCGAGCTGCTGCCCGCGTTCCTCACCCTGGCGCCGGTGCTGCCGCTGACCGGGATCGCGCTCGCCTACGGGCCGCGCGCCGACCCGGCGCACGAGCTGCTGGCCGCCACTCCGCTGGCCGGGCCGAGGCTGCTCCTGACCCGCGCCACGGCGGTGCTCGCCGTCGCCACCCCGCTGGCGCTCGTCGCCTCACCGCTGCTGCCCGCGCCGCCCGGCCTGAGCGCCGCCTGGCTGCTGCCGTCGCTGGCCGCCGCCTCGGCCTGCCTGGCCCTGTCGCACCGCCTGCCCGTGCCCGTCTCCGCGCTCGCCGTGGGCGCGCTGTGGCTGGCCGTCGTCGGCGCGGGCCACCTCACCGGCGGCTGGCTGACCGCCTTCGGGCCCGCCGCGCAGGTCGCGTACGGGCTGATCGCCCTGTCCCTGTCCTTCCGCCTCTACCGGATGAGCATCAGATGATCACTGTGACGAACCTCACCAAACGATACGGCGGGCGGTACGCGCTCGCCGGGCTCGACCTGACCGTCGGCACCGGCGTGACCGGGCTGCTCGGCCCGAACGGCGCCGGCAAGACCACGCTGCTCCGCTGCCTGGCCACCACGCTCGCGCCCGACGGCGGGTCCGTCGACGCGTTCGGCCTCGACCCGGCCGACCCCGTCCAGCGGACCGCGCTGCGGCGCAGGCTCGGCTACCTGCCGCAGGACCCCGGCTTCTACCCGCACTTCACCGCGTTCGACCTGGTCGACTACGTGGCGATCCTCAAGGAGCTGACCGACCGCGAACAGCGGCACGCCGAGGTGCGGCGCGTCCTGGCCGAGGTGGACCTGACCGGACAGGCCAGTACGAAGGTCCGCAAACTTTCGGGCGGGATGCGGCAGCGGCTCGCGCTGGCCCAGGCGCTGCTCGGCGAACCCGACCTGCTCATCCTCGACGAGCCGACCGTGGGGCTGGACCCGGCGCAGCGGATGCTGTTCAGGACCCTGATCTCGCGGATGGGCGAGAGCCGCGCCGTCGTGCTGTCCACGCACCAGACGGAGGACGTCGCGGCGCTGTGCGAACGCGTGATCGTCATGCGCGAGGGCCGCGCCGTCTTCGACGGGACACCCGGGCAGCTCGCCGAGGTCGCCGCCGGGCAGGTGTGGCTGTCGGACACCGCGCCGCCGGCGTCACGGGTGTTCTGGCGCACCGCCGACGGCCGCTACCGCACCCTCGGCGAACGGCCCCCGGCCGGCCACGGGACGGCGCCCGGCGTCGAGGACGGCTACCTCACGCTGCTCGGGGAGGCGGCGTGACGCGGCGGCTGTTCCTGTTCGAGGCGCGCAGGCTGGCCCGGCATCCGCTGGTGTGGGGCGCCGCCGCGCTGGTGCTGGCCCTGCAGACCTTCCTCAGCCGGGGCCAGCAGCCCCACTGGGGCGTCGACCCGGTCCACGCGACCGGGCTGTCCACCTGCCTGGCCGCGATGGTGCTCGTCGTCACCTCGCTGGCCGTCTCACGCGACGAGCGCCACGGCATGCCCGAGACGCTCGCCGGCCTGCCGGGCCGGGCCGGGCACCGGACCCGGGCGATCCTGCTGGCCGCGCCCCTCGTCGCCGGCCTCGCCACGGCGGCGGCCATGGGCGGCTACCTCGCCATCCGGCTCGCCACCGGGCCCGCCGCCGGGCGGCTCGACCTGTGGGAGCCGCTGACCGCCGTCGCCGTCGCGATGCTCGCCGCCACCCTCGGCGCGGCCGTCGGACGGTGGGCGCGCCGGCTCATCGCCGGGCCGATGGTGGCCGCCGTCCTCGGCTACCTGATCTACACGAACCCGCAGAACGACCTCCTCGGCTGGTGGCTGCCGGTCATGCAGGACCACCGCGCCGACTGGCCCGACCGGCCGTCGGGCATCCACCTGCTGTACGTGCTCGCGCTCGCCGCGGCCTTCGCCGGGGTGGCGCTGCTGAGGCACCGGCCCCGGCTGCTGCCCGCCGTCGCGGTCGTGGCGGCGCTGGCGGTCGCGGCGCCCGCGGGGGCCGTCGCGGCGGCCTCACCCCCGGTCCGCCTCCCCGGCGGCGGCCTCCTGGGCCCGGACACCGTGGACCGGCGCGTGTTCGACCGCTTCTTCGGGCCAGGCGCGCACCGCTGCTCCCTGCGCAACGGGGTGACGTACTGCGCGTACCCGGGGTACGAGCCGTGGATCCCGCTGTGGGAGCAGGCCGTCGGCCCGGCAGCCGCGGTCCTGCCCGCCCCGGTACGGAGCCGGCTGCCGCGGGTCGAGCAGACGGCGCTGAGCTGGTACTACGGGCACGACGGGGCCTCACCCCTGCAGGCCCCGATGACCTGGGGCCACCCGGACCAGCGCACCATGCTGGCCCAGGGGGTGGGACTATGGGCCACCGGGCTCCGCGACTCACTCACCAAGGCCGCAGCCGACGCACCGGCCGAGACCCCGGACGGGACCCGAGGCAGCACAACGGACGGGACCCCTGCCGGGGCTCAGGGCCAGACGCCGTGTGACGCCCGTGGTCAGGCCCGCATGATGCTCGCCCTCTGGATCGCCGGCCAGTCGTCGCCGCCCGAGCCACCCCGCATGCTCCACGCCGACGTCAACATGGGGCGCCAGGCGATGCTCGCGTGGGGGCCCGCCGAGGTCGCCTACGCCAAGCTCATGCTCGCCACGCCCGGCATCACCGCCAAGGTGCACACCCACTGGGACACCCTCACCGCCCCGGGCACCACCATCGCCCAGGCCCTCCCCTTGCTCGGCCTGCCCCGCACGCACGACGCCCCTCCCCCGCCCACCCCCTGCCCGTGACCCGCTTCCCCTCCCCCGGAGAGCCGACCATGCCCTTGCAGCCACCCCTCTCGCTCGACGACACCGCCCCGCCCACCGGACGAGCGGCCCCCGACCGGACCACCGACCGGCCCGATGCCGGCCCGCCGATCCGCCGCACCCGGTGGCGGCCCGCCATCCTGCTGGTCCGTCCCCTCCTCAAGGCCATCGACTGGACGCCGCTCGCCATCGTCACAGCCTTCGCCGCAGTCCTGCTCACAGTGGTGCAGGCCGGCGAGACCCTGCCGTCGGGCGACGCGCTGCTGCTCATGCGGATCACCGGCACCCTGCTCGGCTCGGCCGCCACGTTCGCACTGGTCGACGTCATGTCCGCCGACCTCGGCGCGGCAACCGTCCCCCGTTGGGCACGGCAAGCGCTGCGCTGCCTGCTGGCCGGAGGCGCCGCGGTCGTCGTCTGGCTCGCCGCCTTCGCGTACGCCCTGTCCCGGCTTCCCGCCGACGCCCTCTTCCCGATCGGCGACCTGCTGATCGAGATGGGCGTCTGCCTGGGGATCGGGCTGGCCGCCGCCGCGACCGCCGTCCGGCACGCCCAGGGGCGACAGGCTGCCATGGCCGCCGTGGTGGTGCAGCTCGGCCTGGTGCTGGGCACCATCCTGCTGCCGGAGCAGGTCCGGCTATGGCCGCCCACATGCGGATTCGGCCACTGGGACGAGGCGCACGCGTTCTGGCTCGCCATGCTGCCGGTCCCGTACGCCTGCCTCCTCCTGGCCAACCGCGACCTGCGCCGCTGACCCACCCAACACCCAAGCCCCTGCTACACCCCGGACCGACCCAGCAGAAAGCCCGGCCCCTCCCCTCAACAACCTGCCCCACCACGTACTCGCTGACCCGAGCGTCACGCCCCTGAGGCGCGGATCCAAGGAGCGCAAACCCGAAAGGCGTGGGCGATCGGTCGGCTGTACGGCTCCAACGCGTCCGGCTGGGCTCGCGGTTGCCTGGCTCTGACGGGGAATCGGCTCGCATATACAATGGGCGACCGTGACGACGTTTCGGATCAGCGAGGCCGCGGCGCTGCTCGGCGTGAGTGCCGACACCGTACGCCGGTGGGTCGACGCGGGCCGGTTGGCGGCCGAGCGGGACGAGCACGGGCACCGGCTGGTCGGCGGCGCCGATCTGGCGGCGTTCGCAAGGGAGCGGATCGAGGCCGAGGACGGCGGGCGCTCGTCGGCGCGCAACCGGTTGCGCGGCATCGTCACGGAGGTGATCCGCGACGCGGTGATGGCCCAGGTGGAGATCGCGGCGGGCCCGTACCGGGTGGTGTCGCTGATGAGCCGTCAGGCGGCCGACGAGCTGGGGCTGGAGCCCGGGGTCGTGGCGGTCGCGGTGATCAAGTCCACCAACGTGGTCGTGGAGATCCCCGAGCACGCGCGCGTGCCGAGCCCGTGAGGAGGCCCATCGGTGTTCAGGCGTCTGCCGCTGCTGCTCGCCGCCGTCGTCGTCGTGCTGGCGGGGTGCGCGCCGGGTGAGGCGCGTGGCGGGGAGCTGACGGTGTTCGCCGCGGCGTCGCTGACGGGTACGTTCACCGAGCTCGGCGCGGCGTTCGAGGCCGGGCATCCGGGGGTGCGGGTGCGGTTCAACTTCGGGGCCAGTGCCACGCTGGCGCAGCAGATCGTGCAGGGGGCTCCGGTGGACGTGTTCGCCTCGGCGAGTCCGGCCACGATGAAGGCCGCCACCGACGGGAAGGCGGTGACGTTCGCGCGCAACCGGCTGCGGATCGCCGTGCCGGTCGCCAATCCGGCCGGGGTCGACGAGCTGGCGGATCTGGCCGATCCGCGGGTGAAGGTCGCGCTCTGCGCCGAGCAGGTGCCGTGCGGGGCGGCGGCGGTCAAGGCCCTGGAGGCCGCCGGGGTGAAGGTCACCCCGGTCACTCTGGAGCGTGACGTCAAGGCGACGCTCACCAAGGTCGAGCTGGGCGAGGTGGACGCGGCGCTGGTCTACCGGACCGACGTGGCCGCGGCGGCGGGCAGGGTCACGGGCATCGACTTCCCGGAGGCGGCGCAGGCGGTCAACGACTATCCGATCGCCGCGCTGACGGCGGGGCCGGCGGCGGAGTTCGTCGAGCTCGTCCGGTCGGAGCGGGGGCGCGACGTGCTGACGAGGGCGGGGTTCGAGGTCCCATGAGCCCGGCCAACACGCCCGAGTCCCGGAAGCCTCCCGGCGTGCCACCGAAACGGGTCCGGCGGGGTGGGGTGGTGGCTGGGCGGTTGCCGTGGGTGCTGGTGGTGCCTGCGGTGCTCGGGCTGGGCTTCCTGGTGCTGCCGCTGGCCGGGCTGCTGATCAGGGCGCCGTGGGCGACGCTGCCGAGCCGGCTGGCCGAGCCGCAGGTGCTGGAGGCGCTGCGGCTGTCGCTGGTGACGGCGACGGTGGCGACGGCGGTGTGCCTGGTGCTCGGGGTGCCGCTGGCGTGGCTGCTGGCGCGGGTGTCGTTCCCGGGCCGGCGGGTGGTGCGGGCGCTGGTGACGGTGCCGCTGGTGCTGCCGCCGGTCGTGGGCGGCGTCGCGCTGCTGCTGGTGCTGGGGCGGCGCGGGGTGGCCGGGCAGTGGCTGGAGTCGGCGTTCGGGGTGTCGTTGCCGTTCACCACGGCGGGGGTGGTGGTGGCCGAGGCGTTCGTCGCGATGCCGTTCCTGGTGATCAGCGTGGAGGGCGCGTTGCGTGGCGCCGACCAGCGGTTCGAGGAGGCGGCGGCGACGCTGGGGGCGTCGCGGTGGACGGTGTTCAGGCGGGTGACGCTGCCGCTGGTGATGCCGGGGGTGGTGGCGGGGGCGGTGTTGTGCTGGGCGCGGGCTCTCGGCGAGTTCGGGGCGACGATCACGTTCGCGGGCAACTTCCCGGGCCGTACGCAGACCATGCCGCTGGCCGTCTACCTGGCGCTGGAGACGGAGCCGGAGGCGGCGATCGTGCTCAGCCTGGTGCTGCTGGCCGTGTCGGTGATCATCCTGGCGAGCCTGCGTGACAGGTGGGTGAGCGCGTGACGTTGCATGCCCGGCTGGTGGTGAGGCGGCCCGCGTTCGCGCTGGACGTGACGCTGGAGGTCGCCGCCGGGGAGGTGGTGGCGCTGCTCGGCCCCAACGGCGCGGGCAAGACGACCGCGTTGCGGGCGCTGGCGGGGCTGACGGGCCTGTCCGGCGGGCACGTGACGCTGGACGGCCTGCCGCTGCACGAGCTGCCGGCCGAGCGCCGCCCGATCGGCATGGTGTTCCAGGACTACCTGCTGTTCCCGCATCTGTCGGCGCTGGACAACGTGGCGTTCGGGCCGCGCTGCCAGGGCCGGTCGAAGGCGGCGGCGCGCCGGGTGGCCGCCGAGCTGCTGGAACGGGTGGGCCTGGCCGGGCAGGCGTCGGTCCGCCCGGCGGGGCTGTCGGGCGGGCAGGCGCAGCGGGTGGCGCTCGCGCGGGCGCTGGCGGTGCGGCCTCGGCTGCTCCTGCTGGACGAGCCGCTGGCGGCGCTGGACGCGCACACCCGCCTGGAGGTCCGCTCGCAGCTGCGCCGTCATCTGGCGGGGTTCGACGGGGCGACGGTCCTGGTGACGCACGATCCGCTGGACGCGATGGTGCTGGCCGACCGGCTGGTGGTGATCGAGGACGGCGCGGTCGTCCAGGAGGGCTCGCCCGCCGACGTGGCCCGCCGCCCGCGCACGGCGTACGTGGCGCGGCTGGTGGGGCTGAACCTGTATCAGGGCCTGGCGGAGGGGCACCGGGTCAAGGTCGGCGAGCTGCTGCTGACGGCGGCGGAGCGGGTGGACGGGCCGGCGTTCGTGGCGTTCTCCCCGGGGGCGCTGGCCCTCTACCGCTCCCGGCCCGACGGCAGCCCGCGCAACCTGTGGCAGGCCACGATCGACGGAATCGAACGGCACGGCGACAACGTCCGCGTCCACCTGGAGGGGCCGATCGCCGCGTTCGCCGACGTCACCCCGGCCGCCGTGGCCGACCTGGACCTGAGCCCGGGCCGGCTGGTGTGGGCGGGGGTCAAGGCAGCGGAGACGCACGCCTATCCGGCCTGACGGGCGAGACCAACGGGCAGGTACGGTCCTGGCCAGCGCCGGCGGCATGCAGCGGGCGCAACCGGCGGGACCGGGGCGGGAGCAAGCGGGGGCTGGGGGTCGGGGGCGAGAGCCCGCTAGATCTACCTGCGCCTGCCGGATCGGGTGCGGGGCTTCACGCCGGGGAGCCCGTACGTGGGGAGGTCTCCGGTATGACCGTCACCAGAGAAGAGACCAAGGTCCGCGGGCACGAGCTGACCGAGAAGATCAAGCAGGTGATCCACGAGGGGAACGTGCGCCGGATCATCCTCAAGGACTCCCACGGCAACACCGTGCTGGAGGTGCCCGTCACCGTCGGGGTGGCGGCGCTGATCGTCGCCCCGGTGATCACGGCGGTCGGCGCGCTGGCCGCGATGGCCGCCGAGTGGAACATCCAAATCGAGCGCACCGACGACGAGACCCGGCAAGCCCAGGAGGCTCGGCAGGCGGCGCCGGTGACGCCGCCGCACGAGCACATCGGCTAGGGCGAGCGCACGACGGCGAGGGGGCAGGGCGCGTGCTGGAGCAGCGCCTGGCTGACCGAGCCGAGCACCATCCCGGCGAGGGTGCCGCGCCCGCGTGAGCCCGCGACCAGCAGTTCGGCGCCGGTCGCGGCCTGCCGCAGGGCTTCCACGGGGTGCGCGTGGACGGTCTCCTCGATCACGGGCACGCCGGGGTGGCGTTCGCGCGGCCCGGCGAGCAGGTCGGCGAGCACGGTCCGTTCGGCGTCGTCGAAGGGGCCGGGCCAGTTCCAGGCGTGGACGGCGCGCACCCGGCAGCCGCGCAGCCGCGCCTCGGCGAAGGCGAAGTCCAGCACCCGGGCCGAGGTTTCGGAGCCGTCGACGCCGGCCACGATCTCCTGCCGGGGCGAGGAGGGCACCTCGCGGACCAGGACGACGTCGCAGGGGGCGCGTCCGGCGACGCCGTGGGCGACGGAGCCGACGAGCATGCCGCGTACGCCGCCGATGCCGTGGCTGCCGATGACGAGCAGTTCGGCGTCGCGCCCGGCGGCGATGAGCGCCTCGCGCGGGTCGCCGGCCAGCAGCGTCGTCTCGACGTCGGCCTCGGGCCGGTCGTGGCCGGCCCGTTCCCGGGCGGCCTGCAGCACGGACCGGCCGCCTTCGCGCATCCACGCGGCCACGTCGGCCAGCCTGCCGTCTCCGGTCTCGACGGCCCAGCGGGTCATGGCGTGCGCGATGAGCAGCGGCACGTGGCGCAATTCCGCCTCGGCGGCCGCCCACGCGGCGGCTTCCAGCCCCGCCCTGGACCCGTCAACCCCCACTACGATCATGCCCTCCCTCTTTCCAGAGGGGCGATCGGCTAACTGCGCCGACCGTGATGCCGGGATATGTACGGGCCGCCGGAGGGTTGCTAGCCGTCGAGCAGTGACCGGTAGACCTCGCCCAGGCGGCCGGGCCAGGGGGTGAAGTTGACCAGCGCGTCGTCGGCGTGGGTGAGCTGGTCGAGGCCGCCGACCGTGACGAGGGCGCGCAGCGCGGGGTCGGTGATCGCGGCGACGGTGGCGGCGTGGAAGTCGGCGCTGTTGAGCACCCGGTACGGGCGGACCGCGTCGTTGATCCCGACCCGGAAGTCGCCGAGCACGGGCTCGACCGGCGCGCTGAGGCCGAGGTCGTTGTGCCGGCGGCCGAGCTCGGCCAGCGCCTCGGGCAGCCGGCCGGCGTCGAGCAGCGGCCCGATCGTGGCGGCGGCCTCCAGCTCGGCGAACGCGGTGCCGAACCACTTGGCGTAGGGCCGGTAGCGGCGCTCCTGGAGGAAGCACATCTCCATGACGAGCTCGCTCAGCCGGGCGGCCAGCAGGCGTCCGCCGCGGGTGTCGCCCGCCTCGGCGGTGCGGCCGATCAGCGGCTCGGTGTTGTGGATCAGGTGCCATTGGGAGGCGACCAGCCACCGCCACACGTCGCCGGGATACCAGGCGAGCAGGTCGCGGACCCGGGTGAGCTCGCCGGCGTCGTCGCGGAACACCTCGCCGCGGGTGACGTGCAGCAGTCGCTGCTGGGGCAGCGCGAGCCAGGCGGCGTGGTCGAGGCCGTCTCGCGGGTCGAGGCCGAGCCGGTCGCGGATCCACGCGTCGAAGGTGGTGATCTCGACGTGGTGGGTGACGGCGCCGGCGGCCAGGGAGAACCAGGCCGTCGGGCGTCCCTCGTGCTCGGCGGGCAGCCCGCCGGCGACGGCGCGGCGTACGGGCTCGACGTCGGCGGCGGCGACGAACACCTGGGCGCGCGGCCCCCATTCGTGGTCGGTGGAGCGTTCGCTGTCGTAGCCGAGCACTTCGGAGCCCTCGCCGAGCAGGCAGGCGGTGTGCGGCACCGGCACGAGCGGCGCGAGAACGTCACGGTAGAAGGAGCGGGCCAGCGCGAGGCCGGGGCGGAAGTCCGTCATCGCCCGGCACCTTACCGCGTGGGCCGGTGCGGCGTGGGTAGCGTCCCTGGGGGAAGGGGGAACGACATGACGGGGACGGGCGATCTCGGCCGCCGCATCGCGTACCACCGCGAGCGGCTCGGGCTGTCGCGCGAGCAGGTGGCGGGGCGGGCGGCCATGTCGCCGGGCTACCTGCAGTATCTGGAGGAGAATCCCGGCAACCCGAGCGCCGACGCCCTGTCGCGGCTGGCCACGGCCCTCGGCACCACGTCCGAGGACCTGCTGGGCGGGACCGCCGACCGGCCGCCCGGCGGCGGGCCGGCGGCGGAGTCGCCGCACGTGGAGGTGCTGGACCGGGAGGAGTGCCTGCGCCTGATCGAGCCGGGCGGCATCGGCCGGGTGGCGTTCGACGGCTCGCACGGGCCGACGGTGCTGCCGGTCAACTACCGCCTGCACGACGGCGCGATCCTGTTCCGGACGGCGTACGGCGGGCCGATGGACCGCGATCTGCGCACCGGCGTGCAGGGCGTGGAGATCGTGGTCGGCTTCGAGGTCGACCGGATCGACGACGCGCAGCGGGAGGGCTGGAGCGTGCTGGTGCAGGGCCCGTTCCACCACGTGCCGCCGGACGAGGCGGCGGAGCTGTCGGCCTCGGACGTCACCCCGTGGGTGGGCGGCGACCGGACGCTCTACATCCGCATCGTGCCGCACCAGATCACCGGGCGGCGGATCCACGGTCTGTGACGAGGCGGGGCCGGGTGAAGTCGCGGTTGTCGACGACGGCGTCCATGCGCGGCACCGGGTCGGCCTCGGCCAGGTAGAGGCGGGCGGCGACGAGGTAGCGGTCGCGGTGGACGGCCTCGGCGCCGGAGCCGGCCCAGTTGGCGTCGCGGGCGGCGCCGCGCCGGATCGACAGGTCGGCGTCCACGTCGACCCAGATGCGGTAGTCCCACCAGTCGTCGATCTCGGGGCGGAAGGCGAACACGCCGTCGACGACGAGGACGCTGTCCGGGGTGAGCGGGGCCGTGGTGGCGGAGTGGTCCACCTGGGTGAGCGGGTCGATGGAGCACAGGGCGCACGAGGCGGCCTCGGGGTCGCGGCACGGGCCGAGCAGGAGCCGCTTGAGCGCGTCGTAGTCGTAGGCGTTGCGGTAGTAGCCCTCCCCCGACTCGCGGTCGTACAGGTGGCGGTCCTTCCACGGCTTCTTGAAGTCGTCGAGCGTGGCGCGCAGGGCGGGCCGGCCGGTGGCGGCGATCGCCTCGGCGAGCTCGTGGCCGAGGCTGGTCTTGCCGGCGGCGGTGAGGCCGTCGATGCCGACCAGGAGGCGCCCGCCGCCCCGCGCCAGGACGCGGGCGGCCAGGTCGCGGACGAGCGCGTCACGTTCGGGCGAGGCCGGGGCGGGCAGCGGCTGCTGCCAGGTCGATACCGAGTGGTGTACGGACGTCATGACCGGCACCTTATCGGCGGCCGGTGGGCTCCCAGCCGGGCGCCCCGGTGCGCGGGCCGCGGCTGCGGTAGACGATGTAGGGCCGGGTCAGGTAGCCGATCGGCGCGGTGAGCATGTGCACCAGCCGGGTGAAGGGCCAGATGGTGAAGAGCACGAGCGCGCTGAAGGCGTGCGCCTGGAACAGCAGCGGCGCCCCGGCCATGAGCTCGCCCCGCGGCCGCAGGGAGAAGATCGACCGGAACCAGGGCGAGACGGTCGCCCGGTAGTCGTAGCCGCCGTCGAGCACGTTCGCGGCGACGGTCGCGGCCAGGCCCAGCACGATGACGAGGGTCAGGACGGCGTACATGAGCTTGTCGTTGCGGGTGGTGGCGGTGAAGACGGGGCCGACGGTGCGGCGGCGGTACAGCAGGATGGCCAGGCCCGCCAGCGTGCACGCCCCGGCGATGGTGCCGAGGACGACGGCGGTCACGTGGTAGGCGTGCTCGCTGATGCCGGCCGCCTCGGTCCACGACTTGGGGATGACGAGGCCGCCGACGTGGCCGAGGATGACGACGAGGATGCCGAAGTGGAACAGCGGGCTGCCGACGCGCAGCAGCCGCGACTCGTACAGCTGGGAGGAGCGGGTGGTCCAGCCGAACTTGTCGTAGCGGTAGCGCCACACGTGCCCGAGCACGAAGACGGTCAGGGCGACGTACGGGCAGATCACCCACAGCAGCAGGTCGAGCGGGTTCATCCGTTTCCTCCGGAGAAGAAGCCGACTTCCTCGGCGGGCGGGCCCTGCTCGGCCAGCCGCAGCGCGGCGGCGCGGTCGCGGGCGGTGGCCGGCGGCAGCGTGGCGCGCACGGCGGCGACCACGTCGGCGTACGGCGAGCCCTCCTCGCGCAGCGCCTCCAGCAGCAGGTCGAGGCCGGCCAGGTGCTCGCGCATCAGCCGGACGGCCTGGGCGGTGGCGCCGCGCGCCGACAGCTCGCAGACGACGGCCAGGTGGTCGGGCAGTTCCTCGGGGCCGGGCTCGAACCCGGCCTCGCGGAAGGCCTGCTTGAAGCGGAGCAGGGCCAGGCCGCGCCGGCGGGTGTCGCCGTAGGCGTAGTAGGTCAGGTAGGGCGAGCAGCGCCGTTTCAGGTCGAACGTGGCCACGTAGTGCTCGGCGAGCTCGCCGAGCGGGGTGGCGGCGGCGTGGTCGAGGAAGGCGGCCAGCCGCCGGGCGGGCTCGCCGCGCGGCAGGGCGCGCACGGTGTCGGCGAGCAGCGGCAGCGCCTCGGCCAGCCGCTCGTCGGGGTAGCCGAGCAGGACGGACGCGGCCAGGTGCACGGTTCTGTCGCTCACGGCTTGTCCTCCCGGCGCGGGAACAGCCCTTCGGGGGTGCCCTTGCCGTCCCAGTTGAGCAGGTTGACGCGGCCGTGCAGCTCGTCGGCGCGGTCGAGGGCGTCGCCCGCCTGGCGCTGGCGCAGCGCGTGGAAGTTCTCCACGGCGACGGGGGCGGGCGCGCCGGACGCCTCGCCGAACGGGCCGTTCATGCCGGGGCCGCCCTCGTAGTCGAGGCTGCAGCCGAGCTCCTCCAGCTGGGCGCCCTGCTCGGCGTGGGCGGCGGGGATCACGTACCGCTCGTCGTAGGGGGCCAGGGCCAGCAGCCGGTGCATCCGCTCGACCTGCTCGCCCGTCATGCCGACGGCCGTGGCGATGGACTCGTCGGGCTCCTGGCCGAGGTTGAGGCGGCGCATGTAGGAGCGCATGGCGGCCAGGCGGCGCAGCACGGCGCGGACCGGCTCCGGGTCGCCCGCGCTGAACAGCTCGGCCAGGTAGCCGATCGGGATGCGCAGCGCGTCGATGGCGCCGAACAGGTTGCCTGCGTCCTCGCCGTCGTGCCCGGTGCCCGACAGCGCGTCCACGACGGGTGACAGCGGCGGGATGTACCAGACCATCGGCATCGTCCGGTATTCGGGATGCAGGGGCAGCGCCACCCCGTACTCGAAGATCAGCTGGTGGACGGGCGAGCGGCGGGCGGCCTCCAGCCAGTCGTCCGGGATGCCGTTGGCGCGCGCCCCGGCGATCACCTCCGGGTCGGCGGGGTCGAGCAGCACGCCCTTCTGCGCCTCGAACAGGTCCCGGTCGTCGGCCACGCACGCGGCCTCCTCCACCCGGTCGGCGTCGTACAGGACCAGGCCGATGTAGCGCAGTCGCCCCACGCACGTCTCCGAGCACACGGTCGGGATGCCGACCTCGACCCTCGGATAGCAGAACGTGCACTTCTCCGCCTTGCCGGTGCGGTGGTTGAAGTACACCTTCTTGTACGGGCAGCCCGTCACGCACATGCGCCAGCCGCGGCAGCGGTCCTGGTCGACGAGCACGATGCCGTCCTCCGAGCGCTTGTACAGGGCGCCGGACGGGCAGGAGGCCACGCAGGAGGGGTTCAGGCAGTGCTCGCAGATGCGCGGCAGGTAGAACATGAACGCCCGCTCGAAGTCGAGCTTGACCTCGTCCGACACGCGGCGCAGCACCGGGTCGGCGGCGGTCAGGGCGGGGGCGCCGCCAAGGTCGTCGTCCCAGTTCGCGCTCCACGTGATCTTCGTGGGCTCGCCGGTGATGAGCGAGGTGGGCCGGGCGACCGGGGTGTCCTGGGTGGCGGGGGCGGAGAAGAGCCGGTCGTAGTCGTAGGTCCACGGCTCGTAGTAGTCCTGGATGGACGGCATGAGCGGGTTGGCGAAGATCGTCAGGAGCTTCTTCAGCCGGCCGCCGGCGCGGAGCCGGAGCCGGCCGCGCCGGTTGAGCTCCCAGCCGCCCTTCCACCGCTCCTGGTCCTGGTAGGTGCGGGGGTAGCCCTGGCCCGGGCGGGTCTCGACGTTGTTGAACCACACGTACTCGGTGCCGGCCCGGTTCGTCCACGCCTGCTTGCACGTGACCGAGCACGTGTGGCAGCCGATGCACTTGTCCAGGTTCATGACCATGGCGAGCTGGCCCATGACCCTCATCAGTAGTCGACCTCCTGGGAGCGGCGGCGGATGACGGTGATCTCGTCGCGCTGGTTGCCGGTGGGCCCGAGGTAGTTGAACGCGAACGACAGCTGCGCGTAGCCGCCGATCAGGTGGGTGGGTTTGACGAGCAGCCGGGTGAGCGAGTTGTGGATGCCGCCGCGCCGGCCGGAGATCTCGCTCTTGGGCACGTCCACGACCCGTTCCTGGGCGTGGTACATGTACACGGTGCCCTGCGGCATGCGGTGCGAGACGACGGCCCGCGCCACGACGACGCCGTTGCGGTTGACGGCCTCGATCCAGTCGTTGTCGGCGATGCCGGCCCTGGCGGCGTCGGCGGGGCTCATCCAGATCGTCGGCCCGCCGCGCGAGAGCGTCAGCATGAGCAGGTTGTCCTGGTATTCGGAGTGGATCGACCATTTGGAGTGCGGCGTCAGGTAGCGCACGACGATGCCGCGCTCGCCGGACTCGCCGAGCCGGGGCTCGCCGAACATCGCGGTCATGTTCAGCGGCGGCCGGTAGATGGGCAGCGTCTCGCCGGCCTCCTGGATCCAGTCGTGGTCGAGGTAGAAGTGCTGGCGGCCGGTGAGCGTGTGCCAGGGCTTGCGGTGCTCGACGTTGAGCGTGAAGGCGGAGTAGCGGCGGCCGCCGGTCTCGCTGCCCGACCACTCCGGCGAGGTGATCACCGGCACCGGCCTGGCCTGCGTGTCGGCGAAGCGGACGCGCCGGTGCTCCTCGGCCAGCCCGTCGAACGACGTGCCGGTGCGCCGGGCCAGCGTGGCGAACCCCTGCGCGGCCAGCCGCCCGTTCGTGGTGCCCGACAGCGCCAGGATCGCCTCGCACAGGTGGGCGTCGGTGGCCAGCGACGGCCTGCCGGACGGCGTGGCGCCGTTGGCCCGCCGCAGCTCCTCCACCTCCTGCGACAGGTCGAACGCGATGCCCTTGGTGGCGGCGCCGAGCTTGTCGGCGAGCGGGCCGAGCGCGCCCATCTTGGCGGCGATCGCCCCGTAGTCCCGCCGCACCTCGACGATCTTGGGGAAGTCCACGCCGGGCGTCGGCACGTCGCCGGAGGCGCGCCAGTCGCGCACCCGGCCGTGCGGGGTGGCCAGCTCGTCGGGCGTGTCGTGCAGCAGCGGCGCCGCCACCAGGTCCGTGCGGGTGCCCAGGTGGCGGGCCGCGAGCTCGCTGAACGTCTCGGCGATCGCGTGGAAGGCGGCGAAGTCCGTACGGGTCTGCCACGGCGGGTCGATGGCCGGGGTGAAGGCGTGCACGAACGGGTGCATGTCGGTGCTCGACAGGTCGTGCTTCTCGTACCAGGTGGCGGAGGGCAGCACCACGTCGGAGAACAGCGTGGTGGACGTCATCCGGAAGTCCAGCGTCAGCAGCAGGTCGAGCTTGCCCTGCGGCGTCTCCTCCCGCCAGGTGACATCGCGGGGCCGCCGGTCCGGCCCGGCCTCCTCGGCGCGCAGCGAGGAGTCGGCGCCGAGCAGGTGACGCAGGAAGTACTCGTCGCCCTTGGCGGAGGAGCCGAGCACGTTGGCCCGCCACACGGTCAGCACGCGCGGCCAGTTCTCCGGCGCGTCGGGGTCCTCACAGGCGAAGCCGAGCCGGCCGGTCGCCACCTGCTCGGCGACGTACGCGCCCGGGTCCCGCCCGGCGGCGGCGGCCTCGTCGGCCAGGTCGAGCGGGTTGCGGGCGAACGTCGGACAGGACGGCATCCAGCCCATCCGCGCCGAGGCGGCGATCAGGTCGGCGGTGGCGCGCCCGGCGAACGCGCCGCCGCCCAGCGGCGAGGACACCACGTCGGCGCTGAACGTGTCGTAGCGCCACTGGCCGGTGTTCAGGTAGAAGTACGCGGTGCCGATCATCTGCCGGGGCGGGCGCGACCAGTCCTGGGCGGAGGCCAGCAGCGCCCAGCCGGTGATCGGGCGGCACTTCTCCTGGCCGACGTAGTGCGCCCAGCCGCCGCCGTTGACGCCCTGGCAGCCGGTCAGCGTCGTCAGCGCCAGGAACGAGCGGTACATGGTGTCGGCGTGGAACCAGTGGTTGGCCCCCGCCCCCATGATGATCATGGATCGGCCGCCGGACTCCTCGGCGTTGCGGGCGAACTCGCGCGCGATCCGCGCCGCCTTCCCGGCCGGCACGCCGGTGATCGGCTCCTGCCAGGCCGGCGTGTACGGCTCGGCGGCGTCGTCGTAGCCGGACGGCCAGCGGCCGGGCAGCCCGTCGCGCGCCACCCCGTACTGGGCGAGCAGCAGGTCGTGGACGGTGGTGACGAGGTGGCCGCCGATCCGCCGGGCGGGCACGCCGCGCTCCAGCACGCCGCCGCCGTCGCCGTCGAAGCGCGGCAGGACGACCGTTACCGGTTCGCCGCCCTCGTACAGGGACAGCGCCGGGTCGAGGTCGCCCAGGTCCAGGTTCCAGCGGCCCGCGCCGTGCTCGGAGTAGCGGAAGCCGAGCGAGCCGTTGGGCAGCGCCGGTCCGCCGGTGCGCCCGTCCCACACGGCCGTGGTGAACGCCGCCTCCTTCCCGTCGTGGCCCAGGTCGGCGGCGGTGAGGAACTTGTCCGGCAGGTAGCGGCCCGGCTCGCGCTCGCGCAGGCACACCAGGAACGGCAGATCGGTGAACTGCCGTACGTAACGGTCGAAGGCGGGCGTGACCCGGTCGACGAAGAACTCCTTGAGGATCACGTGCCCCATCGCCATCGCCAGCGCCCCGTCGGTGCCGGGGTTCGGGGCGAGCCACTCGTCGGCGAACTTGGCCGCGTCGCTGTAGTCCGGCGACATCACCACGACCTTCTGGCCCCGGTAGCGCGCCTCGGCCATGTAGTGGGCGTCCGGGGTGCGGGTGACGGGCACGTTCGAGCCCCACAGCATCAGGTAGGAGGCGTCCCACCAGTCGGCCGACTCCGGCACGTCGGTCTGGTCGCCGAACACCTGCGGCGAGGCCACCGGCAGGTCGGCGTACCAGTCGTAGAACGACAGCATGGCGCCGCCGATCAGCGAGATGAACCGGGCGCCCACCGCGTGCGAGGCCATCGACATCGCCGGGATCGGGGAGAAGCCCGCCACCCGGTCCGGCCCGTACGTCTTGATCGCGTGCACGTGCGCGGCCGCGACGATCTCGGTGGCCTCCTCCCAGGTGACGCGGACCAGCCCGCCCTTGCCCCGCGCCGACTGATACTTGCGCCGCTTGTCCGGGTCCGTGGTGATCTCGGCCCAGGCGGCGACCGGGTCGCCGAGCCGCTTCTTCGCCTCCCGGTACAGGCTCACCAGGACGCCGCGCGCGTACGGGTAACGCACCCGCGTCGGCGAGTAGGTGTACCAGGAGAACGCGGCGCCGCGCGGGCAGCCGCGCGGCTCGTACTCCGGCCGGTCGCCGCCCACGCTCGGGTAGTCGGTCTGCTGCGCCTCCCAGGTGATCACGCCGTCCTTGACGTACACCTTCCACGAGCACGAGCCGGTGCAGTTCACGCCGTGCGTGGAGCGCACCACCTTGTCGTGGCTCCACCGGTCCCGGTAGAAGGCGTCGCCCTGCCGGCCGCCGATCTGGTGCAGCGTCCGCAGGTCGGCCGAGACCTCGCCGGGGCGCAGGTAGCGGCCCAGCCTCAGCAGCGCGTCGCTGATCGGGCCGTCGATGCCGGCCATGGGGATCACACCTCTCCGTCAGGCGAGCGCCCGGGGGCGCAGGACGAACCAGCAGTAGACGAACGCGCCGCACGCCACCGCCGCCAGCAGCATCAGCCCGATCGCGTACGAGCCGGTGGCCTGATAGATCAGGCCCATCACGATCGGCGGCAGGAAGCCGCCCAGGCCGCCGGCGGCGCCGACGACGCCGGTGGCGCTGCCCACCATCGCGCCGGGCACCGCCCGGCCGAGCACGGCGAACACCGCGCCGTTGCCGAGGCCGAGCGCCGCCGCCATCACCAGGAAGCCCACGGTGGCCAGGGGCATGGCCGGCGCGAACGACACCGCGACCGCGCACACCGCCACCACGGCCAGCGCCCAGCCGAGCACCCGCTCGCCGCCCAGCCGGTCGGCCAGCCAGCCGCCGACGGGCCTGGCCACCGTCGACAGCACGACGAACCCGGCGCTGCGCGCGGCGGCGTCGGCGACCTCCAGGTGGTAGACGCTCCTCAGGTACAGCGGCAGGTAGACGCCGAACGCGACGAAGCCGCCGAACGTCAGCGCGTACATCCCGGCCAGCTCCCGCGTGGTGCGCAGCCGGGCGGCGGCCAGGAAGCGGCGGCCGAACGGCTCGGTCGCGGGCTGGGCGCCCGGCGCGTCCCGCCCGAACACCAGCATGACCACGCCGATGACGGCGAGCGCGACCGCGACCGTCCAGAACGGCGCCTGCTGGCCGAAGCGCTGCGCCAGCCACGGCGTGGCGAACCCGGAGATCGCGGTGCCGATGTTGCCCGCGCCGAACACGCCCAGCGCCAGGCCGCGCCGCTCGGGCGGGAACCAGGCGTTGACGAACGGCACCCCGACCGCGAACGTCGCCCCGGTCAGCCCCAGCACGAACCCGCCGGCGAGCAGCGCGGGATAGCTGGCCGCGTACGCCAGGAACACCACCGGGACGATGCCGAGCAGCGTGGTGACGCCGAAGACGAGCCTGCCGCCGTAGCGGTCGGTCAGCGCGCCGAGCACGATCCGGCCCAGCGAGCCGACGATGACGGGCACCGCGACCAGCACCGACACCTCGAACGCGGTCAGCCGGAGCTGCTTCTCGTAGACCCCGCCGAGCGGGCTCAGCAGTCCCCACGCCCAGAAGTTGACCGCGAACGCGACCGTCGCGAGCACCAGCATGGCGACGCGGCTCGTCGTGGACGTGCCGGGCATGGACGACCTCCAGGCTCCACAAGGGACTTACCTGGCGTTACTCCCCCGAATTTGTCGCGGTAGACCTGGTGCGGATGAGACGCCTGAGGAGAACGCCCAGGTAGAGCAGCCAGCCGGCCGTCACCACGGCCAGCGTGGCGACCGGCCGCCACCCGCCCGGCCCGGCGAGCTCCTCCAGCGACCGGCGGCAGATCGCCACCGTGACGGGCACCGTGTAGCAGGCGAAGAAGGCCAGCCCGAGCACCCGCCCGGCCACCAGGAACCACGCGTACACCCGCACGCCGCGCCGCGCCCGGCCGCCCCGCCGCCGCAGGTAGGCCCGCGCGTCGGCCATCAGGTTCTTCTCCCCGGTGGCGTTGGCGACGGCGTAGTAGACGTCGGTGCGCATGAAGAACAGGAACTGCCAGGCGATCTGCGCCAGGCAGATCACCATGACCAGCCGCGCCACCGGCGCGTCCGTCACGGCCAGCACGCACGCGCAGGCGCACGCCAGCAGCCAGTCGACCCGCATTCCCGCCAGGTAGGCCCGGTAGCGGGCCCGGCGGGGCACCGCCCACACGCCGGTGATCCGCGTCTGCACGACCAGGAACTGCATCCGGGTGCCCAGCGACAGCTCCGCCCGCACGCCCAGCGACCGGGCGGCGGCGATGTGGCCCAGCTCGTGCACCAGCACGAGCAGCCACGACCCGGCCGCGAACGCCAGCGTGAACGCCAGGCTGTCGGCCCACACCAGCGTCGCCGGGTCCGGCAGCACGCCCGGCCGGGTGAGCGCGGCGGCGATCGCGCAGCCGGTCAGCAGCAGCAGCGCGGCGTCGGCCGGGCGGGAGAACAGCCACGCCACGTGCCCCGGCCTGATCCGGTCCCACACGTTGGGCGGGCGGCGCGGCGGGCTCAGCAGCCCGGCGCCGTCCAGGCCGCTGACGAATGCCTCCACGTCCACGTCGACGCCCCGATCGGCCAGCACCCGGGCGCGCGCCTCGGCGGCCGTCCTGGTGCCGTCGAGCGCCGCGATTACGGCCGCCGCCACCTCCGGGACGTGCACGAACGTCTCGCCGTTGCCGATCACGTAGTCGTCCGGCCCGTCGGCGACGACGCTGAGGAACGACAGGTCCGTCCTCACCCGCAGACCTCGCACCCGGCGTCGCGCCCGTACGCCCTCGCGGTCGTCTCCAGCGTCAGCAGGTCCAGCCACACCGCCCGGCCGCGCAGCGCGGGCGGGCCGGTGCCGGTCAGGTGGCGGATCACCTCCGAGGCGAGCATCCCGGCCACGATCGCGCACAGCGGCCCGAACGACGGCGCGGCCCGGCCCTCGTTGTCGCTGACGGGCAGCTCGGCGGCGCCGTAGCGGGCGGCCAGGGCGCGTTCCTGGCAGGTCAGGCAGCCGGTCTCGCCGGGGACGACGAGCGGCCCGGCCAGCCCGGTGTGCTGGTTGAAGCCGCCGGTCACGAACGGCACGCCCGCCTCGACGCAGGCTTCGTTGACCCAGCGGCGGATGTGCGGCTGCGGGGTGTCGACGGTGTTGACGACCAGGTCGGCGTCCGTGGGCACGTCGCGCGGGCCGGTGATGCGCCGCGTGACCTGGGTGATCTCCACCTCGGGGCTGCGGCGGCGCAGCGCGCGGGCGGCGGCGTCCGTCTTGGCCGCGCCCAGGTCGTCCATCGTGTAGAGGTGCTGGCGGTGCAGGTTGCCGAGCTCCACCCGGTCGTCGTCGAGCAGTGTCAGCCGGCCCACGCCCGAGGTCGCCAGGTGCAGGGCGACGCCCGCGCCGATCGCCCCGGCGCCGAGCACCGTCACGTGCGCCCGCGCCAGGTCGCCGAGCGCGGCGACGGCCCGCCCCGCCGGGTGGAACATCGCCAGGAACAGCCCGAACCGCCCCAGCCGGTCGTCGGCCGCCAGCGCGCCGAGATCGTCCTCGGTCACCAGCACCCGCGCCTCCAGCAGCCGGTCGACCGCCGCGTCGATCTCCCGGGGCGCCACCTCGGGAATGAGCGCGTGCAACTCGCCGCGCGCCACCGGCTCGCGCGCGCACAGCCGGATGAGCCGGCGCAGCGGCGCCGGTGCGGGATCCAGGATCTGCCCGGTGGGCGGAAAGTCCCCCAGTCTGACTTTATTATTGACGTCATCAACAAAAAGTGGAAAAGCCGGATTCACCTGAACCCTTGCCAATGCCGCTCCCGGAACGCTGAGGTGCGGGGCCTCCTCCCGCGACGAAGGCCCCGCCGACGGTCAGCAACTGTTGCTGTTGCCTGTCGTCTCCACTTCTTCGACCTTCTTGATCTCGATCGTCATCGGCGATCCCTTCGTCGATCGTGATTGGCCGATGCGATCGTAAGAAAAAAGGGGGCGATTGCGATAGACCCAACCACATTTTTTCCTTGTTTGACAAAAGCCGCTATTCCAGTGAGAGAATCCTCAACCATGAGCGCCGGGGAGAAGGTGCGCTACTGGCGCCATCCAGGGATGGGCGGGCTCGACCTCATGCGCGCCCGCTACGTCGGCCACCGCTTCAGCCGCCACAGCCACGACACCTACGCCATCGGCGCCGTCGAGTCCGGCGCCGAGGCCATCCACCTGCCGGGCGGCCTGGCCCACGCCGGCGTCCACGAGGTCGTGCTCATCGACCCCGGCGTCGTCCACACCGGCCACGCCCACACCCCCGGCGGCTGGACGTACCGCGTCCTCTACCCCACTCCCGCCCAGCTCACCGCGCTCACCGGCCGCGACGCCCCGTCCTTCGCCCGGCCGGTGGTCACCGACGCCCGCCTCGCCGCGCTCGTCGTCGCCGCGCACCGCGCCGCCGAGACCGAGGACCCGCTCACCGCCGACACCGCGCTCCACCTGCTGCTGGCCCGCCTCGTCGCCGCCCAGGCCCGGCCCCGCACCGCCGCCCGCGCCCTCTCCCGCACCGCCGCCGGGCCCACCGCCGCCGCCCGCGCCCGCGACCTCCTGCACGCATGCCTCTCCCCGGAGACCCACGCCGCCGCCCCGGCGGCGTGGAACTCTCACGCCCGCCCGCCCGGCCTGCGGGAGCTCGCCGAGGCCGTCGGGACCACGCCGTTCGCGCTCGTGCGGGCCTTCCGCCGCGCCTACGGCCTGCCGCCGCACGCCTACCTCACCCAGCTCCGCGTACGCCGCGCCCGCGAACTCCTGGCACGCGGCACGCCCCCCGCCGAGGCGGCCCAGGCCGCCGGGTTCTGCGACCAGTCGCACCTGTCACGCCACTTCCGCCGCATCGTCGGCACCACCCCCGGCGCCTACCAGCGAGCGGTGCAAGAACATCCAATCCCCCACACGCCGGGCCTTCCTACCGTGTCCGGATGACGCATCACCCCATCGTGCCCCTCGACCCCACCGGCGACGCCCTCCACGACCTGACCCGCGAGGCGACCGCGTTCCTGACCGATTGGCTCTCCGCACTGCCCGCCTCCCCCGCCAGCGACTACGGTGACACCGCCCGCCTGACCGCCCTGCTGCGCCGCCCGCCCGGCGACGAGCCCGGCCATCTCGGCGACCTCCTGGACACCTTCCGCCAGGCCGCCGGCCAGGGCGTCAACACCGCCGGCCCCGGCTACCTCGCCTACTTCCCCGCCGGCGGCCTCGTCTCCTCCGTGCTCGCCGAGATGCTCGCCCAGGCCGCCAACCGCTTCACCGGCGTCGCCCAGACCGCGCCCGCGCTCGTCGCCATGGAACACGGCGTCCTCACCTGGCTGGCCGCCCGCTTCGGCCTCCCGCCCGGCTCCGGCGGGCTGGTCACCACCGGCGCCTCACCGGCCAACCTGTCCGCCCTCGTCGCCGCCCGCCACGCCCGGCTCGGCGAGGACGCCCGCGACGGCACCCTGTACGTCACCGAGCACACCCACCTCAGCATCGCCAAGGCCGCCCGCATCGCCGGCCTGCCCGGACGCGGCGTCCGCGTCGTGCCCGCGACCGCCGGCCTGCGCATGGACGTGGCCGCCGCCGCCCGCATGATCGAAGCCGACCGCGCCGCCGGGCTGCGCCCCTTCTTCCTGGCGGGGACCGCCGGCACCACCAGCACCGGCACCGTCGACCCGCTCCCCGAACTGGCCCGCCTCGCCCACGCCCACGACCTGTGGTTCCACGTCGACGCCGCCTACGGAGGCGGCTTCCAGCTCACCCGCCGCGGCCGCGCCACGCTCACCGGGATCGGCGAGGCCGACTCCATCGCCTTCGACCCGCACAAGAGCCTGTTCCTGCCGTACGGGACGGGCGTGCTCCTCGTCCGCGACCCCGCCCTGCTGCACGCAGCCCACGCCGCCGACGGCCAGTACCTCCAGGACATCGGCCAGATCGGCGACCTGCCCGACTTCGGCCACCTCGGCGTCGAACTGACCCGCGAGTTCCGCGGCCTGCGCCTGTGGCTGCCGCTGCACCTGCACGGGGTGCGGGCCTTCGAGGAAGCCCTGGACGAGAAACTCGACCAGGCCGCCCTCGTCCACCGCGAACTCGCCGCCGACCCGCGCCTCGACGTCCCCTGGGAGCCGGACCTCACCGTCGTCGTCTTCCGGCCGCGCGGCGGCGACGAGGCGGGCCGCGAACTGCTCGCCAGGATCAACGCCACCCGCCGCGTCTACCTGTCGAGCACCACCCTGGGCGGGCGCTTCTACCTGCGGCTGTGCGTCCTCAGCGTCCGCACCCGGCCGTCCCACGTCCGCCTGGCCCTCGACACCATCCGCACCACCCTCGACCACCTCACCCCCACCCCCTGACCCCACCCCCTGACCCCACCCCCAGGGCCCACCACCCCCGGGACCGAGCCCCAGCGGGCCCTCCACCCGCACGCCCACGGACGCTCACCCGGGAACCCCGTCCGGCCTGGCGCCGCGTCCGAGGGAACGCCCCGCTGGGGGGACGCCCCGCTCGGGGACGCTCGGTCCTGGGGACGCCCCTTCCGGGGACGCTCGGTCCGGGCGGGCGCTCCCGCCGACCAGGCGCCTCCAGCGCGGGCGTCCGCCCGGACAAGGCGTCCGTCCCGCCCGCGCGGACGGCCGCCCCGGGCACCCCCGAGGGCACGGCCCCGGGCGGAGCGTCCCCTGGCGGGCGTCCCCCTCCGTGTGGGTCGTCCCCCTCCGTTCAGGGGTTCCTTGTGGGAGCGCGAGCGTCCCTCTAGGCCGTCGGGAAAGGGCGGGCTCCCGCAAGGTTCAGTCGGGGGCGGGGCGGCGTTCCAGCAGGTGCTTGCGCCGGAGGAGGGCGGCGCGGCGGGTGTGGGCGCGTACGGCGAGGAGGAGGGCGGCGGCGAGGAAGGCGCCGCCCACGGCCAGGGCGGGCAGCGGCGGGGTGGTGAAGGCGGCGACCAGGGCGGTCGTCGCGGCGGAGGCGACGACGGCGAGCCAGGCGGCGATGACCCGGTCGGTGGCGAAGAGCGGCACCCGCCGGGTGACCAGCCACCCCCCGTAGGCCGCCCAGGCCAGGCAGAACGCCAGGAACAGGGCGAAGGCCAGGTGGGTGCGCCCCGGCAACGCCCCCTCGCTCGACCACAGCGCCCCCACGAACGCCGCCCCCGCCAGCCCCGCCACCAGCGCCACCATGGCGCGGACGCGGCTCCACGGCGACAGCGGCCCGGCCAGCCGGTCGATCATCTCCTGCGCCGTCGGGCGCGGCTCCTCATCCATGACTCTCCCTCAGTCGTCGCGCCAGCAGGCGGCGGGCCCGGTTCAGCCGGGACTTGACGGTGCCGGGCGGAATCCCGCACACCTGCGCGCATTCCTCCACGGTCAGCTCTTCCAGGTAGAACAGGACGAGCACCTCCCGTTCGGCCACCGGCAGCGCGGCCAGCCCGGCGACGAGCGAGGCGCGGTCCACCATCGCCTCGACGGGGTCGCCGGCGGCGGGTTCGGCGGCGGCGGGCTCCTCGGCGCGCCCGTACTCCTCGCGCAGCCGGTCAGCGACGGCCCGCCGGGCGACGGTGAACAGCCACGGCGTGAACCGTCCGGGTTCGCGCAGCCGGGGCAGCCCGCGCACCACCGCGAGCCAGATCTCCTGGGTCACGTCGTCGGCCCGCCCGGCGTCCAGCATGCGCCGCGTGTACGTCCACACGCGCGGATGCCAGCGGCGTACCAGTTCGGCCAGCGCCGCGCGCTCGCCGAGCTGGGCGCGTACCACCAGCAGCTCGTCCGTCATGTCGCCCCTCTCGTCAACCGGCTCAGTCGGCCCGGACGACCCCCCGGTTCACGATTCCCACATATGGGATATCGTCTCGCATATGGGAGAGCTGGAGGAGAGACTCGCCGAGCGGCTGGCCGAGCTGCGGGCCGAGCGCGGCTGGTCGCTGGAGGAGCTGGCCGCCCGCGCCGGGATCAGCCGCTCGACCCTGTCCCGGCTCGAACGCGCGGAGATCAGCCCGACGGCCACCCTGCTCGGCAAGCTCTGCGCGGTTTACGGCCGGACGATGTCCCGCCTGCTGGCCGAGGTGGAGGCGGAGCCGCCCCAGCTCGTACGGGCCGCCGCGCAGCCGGTGTGGCGCGACGAGGCGTCCGGGTTCACCCGCAGGTCGGTGTCGCCGCCGCATCCGGGCCTGCGCGGCGAGGTCGTCGAAGGCGCCCTGCGCCCCGGCGCCGACCTGGCCTACGACGCCCCGCCCGTGCCCGGTCTGGAGCAGCACATCTGGGTCCTGGAAGGCGTCGTGGAGATCACCGCCGGCGGGCGGACGCACCGGCTGGAGGCGGGCGACTGCCTGCGCTTCCGCCTCTGGGGCCGCTCCCGCTTCCACTGCCCCGGCCCCGCCCCCGTCCGCTACGCCCTGCTCGTCGTCCTGCCGTGAAGGAGCCGCCGTGCCCGCCATCGAACGCCTGACCCCCGCTGCGTACGCCGACGCGGTCAAGGAGCTGGCCGAGGTGCTGGCCGACGCCGTCGACGACGGGGCCTCGCTCGGGTTCGTCGCGCCGTTCGACCGGCAGGCGGCGGCCCGGTGGTGGCACGAGCAGGAGGCCGCGGTCACCGCGGGCGCCCTGCTCGTGTGGGCGGCGCGCGACGACGCCGGCGGCATCGTCGCCACCGCCGGGCTGTCCCTGCCGGGCAAGGCCAACGCCCGGCACCGCGCCGAGGTCGTCAAGCTCCTCGTGCACCGCGACGCCCGGGGCCGGGGCCTGGCCCGCGCCCTGCTGGCCGCTCTCGAACGGGCCGCCCGCGCCGCCGGGATCACGCTCCTGCTCCTCGACACGCGCAGTGGCAGCGCCGCCGAGAGCCTCTACCTGGCGGAGGGCTGGACCCGTTACGGCGTCGTCCCCGGCTACGCCGCCGACCCGGACGGCTCCCTCCAGGACTGCGGCTTCTTCTACAAGCGCCTCACATGAGGTAGCGCAGCCACAGGTACGGCGCGACCAGCGCGACCGTCACCGGCGTGACGATGAGCCCGTACTTGGTGAACTGCCAGAAGCTGATCGGCGAGCCGTTGCGGGCGGCGATGCCGAGCACGACGACGTTGGCCGCAGCCCCCACGGCGGTGGCGTTGCCGCCGAGATCCGCGCCGAAGGCCAGCGCCCACCACAGCACCTGGCCGGGCCCGTCGCCGCCGGTGGCCTCGACCAGCCGCTCGACGATCGGCGCCATCGTCGCCACGTACGGGATGTTGTCCACGATGGCCGAGAGCACGGCCGAGCCGCCGAGCAGCCCCATCGTGGCCGCGGCCACCTCCCCGCCGGTCGCCGCGACCGCCGCCTCCGAGAGCTGCCCGATCACCCCGGTCTCCACCAGGGCCCCGACCATGACGAACAGTCCAGCGAAGAAGACGAGCGTAGGCCATTCCACCTCGGCGATGGCCTGCTCAGTCGTGATCTTGGTGGCGGCGACCAGGATGCCCGCGCCCAGCAGGGCCACCACCGACGGCTCGTAGTGCAGCACCGGATGCAGGACGAAGGCGGCGACCACGATCCCGAGAACGGTGAGCGACTGCCACAGCAGCCGCCGGTCACCGATCGCCTCGTTCTCGTCCAGCGCCATCACCGCCGCCGCCCGCTCCGGATCATGACGGAACGTCCGCCCGAACATCAGCCAGCACAGGCCGACGAACACCGCCATCAGGACGACCACCATCGGCGCCATGTGGACCAGGAAGTCGTTGAAACTGAGCCCGCCCCGGCTGGCGATGATGATGTTCGGCGGATCACCCACCAACGTCGCCGCCCCGCCGATGTTGGACGCCATCGCCTCCGCGATCAAAAACGGCACCGCCGAGACCGCCAGCCGCTCACACACCAGGAACGTCACCGGCGCGATCAGCAACACCGTCGTCACATTGTCCAGCAACGCCGACGCCAGCGCCGTGATCAGCACCAGCAACACCATCAACCGAAACGGCCGCCCCCGCGCCCGCTTGGCCGCCCAGATCGCCAGATACTCGAAAACCCCCGTCTCCTTCAGCACCCCCACAATGATCATCATGCCCAGCAGCAGAAAAATCACATTCCAGTCGATCCCGGAATGCTCCGAAAAGAACGCCGCCTCCGCACCCGTGGCATGGATCAACAACATGATCCCCGCCCCACCCAGCGCCGCCGCCACCCGATGCACCTTCTCCGACGCGATCAACGCGTACGCGACAAGGAACACCGCCACACTCACCCACGCCAGCACGCCCACCCAGCGCACACCCTTCGTCCCAGGGTCAACGACGTGCTCGAACGTACCAAAGCGCCACCGGGGCGCCCTCGAGGGCGTGCGTAACTGTACCGGCTGACCGGTATAGTTACGCGGGTGCCACGACCCAGCTCACGCGAACGGCTGCTCGACGCGGCGGCCGACGTGCTCCTCGCCCAGGGGGCCGAGTCCCTCACCCTCGAAGCGGTCGCCCAGCGCGCCGGCGTCTCCAAGGGCGGCCTCTTCTACCACTTCCCCACCAAGCAGGCCCTCGTCGCCGGCCTGGTCGGACGCCTGACCGACGCCTTCGACCAGGCCCTGGCCGACGCCGGGGACCACCCCCGCGACATCCTGCGCGCCTACGTCGACGCGACCATCCCGGCCCGCCACGCCACCGGCCCCGCCGCCGCCCCGGCCGACCGGGTCACCGCCGCGCTGCTCGCCGCCGTGCTCGTCGACCCCGCCGGCCTCGCCCCGCTGCGCGAGCGCTACGCCGCCTGGCAGGCCCGCCTCACCGGCGACGGCATCGACCCCGCCGCCGCCACCGCCGTGCGCCTGGCCGTCGACGGCTGGTGGGCCGCCCGCCTCTTCGGCCTCTCCGAACCCGGCCCCGGCCTGCACGAGCGCACCCGGGCCCACCTCATGGAGCTGATCGACCGTGCCTGCGCCTGACCTGCCCCGCATCCGCGTGACGAAGATCCTCATGCTCGTCACCGACGTCGGGTTCGTCGTCTACTTCCTCGTCACCGGCCTCGGGCTCATCCCGCCGGAATGGGCGTTCGCCGACTACGCCAACCCGATCATGGCCGCCTGGAACTGGTCCTTCCTCTGGATCGACCTGCTCGCCAGCGCCACCGGCCTGACGAGCCTGTGGCTGCTGCGCCGCCGCGACCCCGGCGGGCCGCCGCTCATGCTGGTCTCGCTCGTGCTGACGATGGCCTCGGGGCTGATGGCCGTCGCGTTCTGGACGCTGCGCGGCGACTTCTCGCCCGCCTGGTGGGCGCCCAACCTCTACCTGCTGCTGTTCCCGGTCCCGGCCGTGGTGGCGCTCGTCCGGGCCGGGCGCCTTTACAAGGTAGATCCCGTACGGGACGGCCGCCCCTGCGAGGTTCACGGTCCGGCGGCAAGTACGATCAACGAGTGACCGAAATAACCGAGACCATGCCCGGTTGGCTCGCTCCCGAGGAGCTGGAGTCGGTCCGAGGGCGCATGCCGATCCTCTACGTCGACGCGGTGCCGGTGCGGGTCGACGAGACCGGCTCCGTGACCCGCGTCGGCCTCCTGCTGCGCATCGCGCCCGACGGGACGGTGAGCCGGGCCCTGGTCTCCGGCCGCGTCCTGTATCACGAGCGGATCCGCGACGCGCTGCTGCGCCACCTGGAGAAGGACCTGGGCCCGGTGGCGCTGCCGAGCCTGCCCGCCTCGCCGCAGCCGTTCACCGTGGCCGAATACTTCCCGACGCCGGGCGTCACGCCCTACCACGACCCGCGCCAGCACGCCGTCTCGATGGCCTACATCGTGCCGGTACGCGGCGACTGCCGGCCCCGGCAGGACGCGCTGGACCTGGTGTGGTTCACGCCGGAGGAGGCCGCCTCGCCGATGGTGCAGCAGGAGATGACGGGCGGCCAGGGCACCCTGCTCAAGCAGGCGCTCGCCTACGTGGGCCGCCTGTCCTGACGGCCCGGGCGCGCACCGGTCAGGCCGGCTTCCACGACGGGTCGCGGCCGGTGAGCCCGAGGACGCGGTCGAGCGGCGGGGCGTCGGCCGGCACCGGCACCTCCGGGCCGTAGACGCCCATGGCGCGGCCCTGCTCGGCGGTGGCCGCCACCTGTGCGGCCAGGCGTTCGAGCAGGTCGTCGTCCCACCGCGGGTGCTGATCGGTGGCGCGGGCCAGGTCCCAGCCGTGCACGACGAGCTCGCCCGCGACCATGCCGCCGACCATCGCGGCGGGCAGCTCCCTCGCGCCGCCCATGTACGTCGTCCCCTCCCAGGCGGCCGGCTCGCTCCAGGCCGCCACCAGCCGCGTGGTCTGCGCCTGGAGCGCGGCCGACCAGTCCCCTCCGGTCAGGTCCACGTCGTCCTCCGACGCGGCGGGCGGCGGGACGCTCTCCTTGCGCGCCGCCCCCTCCAGCGACGGCCCCCAGAACAGCAGGTGGTTGATCAGCTTGCGGACGTCGTACTCGGCGCACGGCGTCGGCGCGCCGAGATCGCCGGGCTCGACCCGGCGGACGATCTCCGGCACGCCGGCGGCCGCCTGGGCGATGAAATGCAGGTCAGACATGGGGTACACCCAACCATGACACCGCCCCGCCGTATTGAACAAACACGACATAAGCTCGTCGGCATGGCCAGGGACGCACGCGAGCTCGACGGCGCCTGGGCGCGGCACCAGCGCCACGCCTTCCCCTCCCCCTCGCCCGACCTGGCCCCGTACGTCGAGCGCTACTGGGTCGTCACCTGGGACTACGCCGAGCCGTACCGGCAACTGATCGTGCCGTACCCGAGCGTGCACCTGACGTTCCAGGACGGGGCCGCCACGCTCCAGGGCCCGGTGAGCGGGCACCAGGTGCGGGTGCTGGAGGGCCGGGGCGGGGTGTTCGGGGTGGCGTTCCGGCCTGGAACGTTCCGGCCGTTCCTGGGCGCGCCGGTGTCCACGATCGCCGACCGGCGCTTCGACGCCGCCGAGGTGTTCCCCGGCCCGCTGCCGGACCCGGTCGACGTGGAGCCCGTCGAGGAGTTCCTGCGGGCGCACCTGCCCGAGCCGGACCCGAGGGCGGCCCGGGCGGCGGAGGTCGTCGCACTGATCGCCGCCACGCCCGCGATCACCCGCGTGGACGCGCTGGCGCGGAAGACCGGGCTGAGCGTGCGCGAGCTGCAGCGGCTGTTCGCCGAGCACGTCGGTCTCGGGCCCAAGCGCGTCATCCGCCGCTACCGCCTGCGCGAGGCGACCGGCCGCATGGCGGCGGGCACTCCGCCCGACTGGGCCGCGCTGGCCGCCGACCTGGGCTACGCCGACCAGGCGCACTTCACGCGGGACTTCCGCAAGCTGTTCGGCGAGACCCCTGCCTGGTACGCCCGGCGGTTCTAGCGTGGCGCGGCAGGCTCGATTGCGACGCCGGGTCACCGATGCGCTACGGTGCGGGCGATGACCACGACCGAGCCGCGCCGCGACGGCCGCGGGCGCCCCCGCGACCCGGAGGCCGACGCCGCCATCCTGCGCGCCGCCGTCGACCTGCTGGCCGAGCGCGGCGCCGACCAGACCAGCATCGAGGCGATCGCCCGCCGGGCCGGTGTGACGAAGGTGACGGTCTACCGCAGATGGCGCAGCAAGGAGGAGCTGCTCGCCCAGGCCATCGAGACGGCCCGCGCCGACCTGCCCCACGTGGCCGACACCGAGGGCAGCCTGCCCGAGGTGATCGAGCGGCTGCTCCCCCGCTGGGGCGAGATGCTGGCCGAGCCGAGGTTCCGGGCCCTGTCGGCGCGGCTGCTGGCGGCCGGGGCCGGCCATCCCGCGCTGCTGGAGGCGTACCGGAAGCATCACGTGCTGCCGCGCCGCGAGCGCGCCAGGGAGATCATGGTGCGGGCCCAGCGCGACGGCCACCTCAGCCCGGCGGCCGACCCCGACGTGCTCGCCGACATGATGGAGGGCGCGGTGATCTGCAAGCTGCTGCTCTCCCCCGGCCCGCTCGACCCGGACGAGATCACCGCCTACCTGCGCGCCCTGATCACGCAGGCCGGGTTCTCACTTCCGGGCGGTCCAGTGGGCGGGGCGGGAGAGCCCGGCGGGGAGCCGGGTGGCGGCGTCGCCGGCGGCGGCGTTGAGCTGTGACTGCGTGACGAAGAGCGCGCCGGTCAAGTCGGCCCCGCTGAGGTCGGCGCCCCGCAGGTCGGCGCCGATGAGGTCGGCCGAGCGCAGGTCGGCGCCCTTGAGCGCGGCCCCGATCAGGTAGGCGCCGCGCAGGTTGGCCCCGCGCAGGTCGGCGCCCTTCAGGTTGGCGCCGATCAGGTCGGCGCCCCGGTGCTCCTTGCGCCGCCCGGCGCCCTTCCTGGCGAGCTCGCTGGCGCGCAGCAGCAGCACGTTGACCTCGGCCCGCCGGGCGGCCACGTCGAGGTCGAGGAGCTCGGCGGGGCCGAGCCGGGTGAGGCGCTCGATCGCGCCGAGCGCGCGGCGCAGCTCGTCGCGGACGGGCCGGGCGGCGGGCAGCGCGATCGCCTCGGTGAGGTAGGCGAGCAGCTCGTGGAGCTGCCGCATGACCGGGAACACCGCGAACATCTCCCGCGCGCTGCCCGGCTCGCGCCGCCAGTCGCGCCCGCCGTAGGTGACCTGGGAGACCTGCTGACCGGCGCCGAAGCAGTCGTAGACCACGCAGCCCGGGTAGCCCGACTCGCGCAGCCGCTCGTGGATGCCGCACCCGAAGTCGTCCCGCAGGTTGCCGCACGGCTGCCCGGCGGGCTTGTCGGCGGCGAAGTCGGCCGAGGCGGCGAACGGCAGGGCGACGCAGCACAGCCCGAAGCAGTTGGCGCAGTCGCCCCGAAGCGTGCCCGGCAATGGTCCCCCTCGTGTCAGCCGTCCAGGTAGCGCAGGATCGCGAGCACCCTGCGGCTGTAGGCGGGGGTGGCGGGCAGATCCAGCTTGTCGAAGATGGCGTTGATGTGCTTCTCGACCGTGCTCAATGATATGTGCAGCGCGGCGGCGATCGCCGCGTTGGCGTAGCCCTGCGCCAGGTGGCCGAGCACCTGCGTCTCGCGTTCGGTGAGCGTGCGCAGCGGGTCGGCGTGCGTGGTGCGGGCCAGGAGCTGGCGCACCACCTCGGGGTCGATGACGGTGCCGCCGCCGCGCACCCTCTCCAGCGACTCCAGGAACTCGGCGACCTCCGACACCCGGTCCTTCAGCAGGTAGCCGAGCCCGCCCTCGGTCCCGGCCAGCAGCGTGGCGGCGTACGTCTTGTCGACGTACTGCGACAGCACGAGCACCCCGACGGCGGGCCAGCTCTCGCGGATGCGCAGCGCGGCGCGCAGGCCGTCGTCGGTGTGGGTGGGCGGCATCCGCACGTCGACGACGGCGACGTCGGGCCGGTGCTCGGCCACCGCCGCGATGAGGGCGGGGGCGTCGCCGACGGCGGCGACGACCTCGTGGCCGGCGTCGCGCAGCAGGCTCGCCAGGCCCTCGCGCAGCAGCACGGCGTCGTCGGCCAGGATCAGCCGCACGGCGGCTCCTTCGGCAGCGTGGCGCGCACCCGGGTGCCGCCGCCGGGGGCGTCGCCCACCTCGAACTCGCCGTCGAGCGCGAGCACGCGGCGGGCCAGGCCGGACAGGCCGCCGCCGGCCGGGTCGGCGCCGCCCGCGCCGTCGTCGGAGATCACCACGCGCACCGTCCGCTCGTCCTCGCTCAGCACGACCAGGATGTCACGGGCGCCGGCGTGCTTGACCGCGTTGGTGATCGCCTCGCGGGCCACGAAGTACAGCGCGGTCTCCACCTCGGTGGCGAGCCGCCCGGTCAGGCCGTGGTGGACGGTGACGGGCACCCCGGCGCGTTCGGCGACCCCGGCCAGCGCGGCCCGCAGGCCGAGCTCGTCGAGCGCGGTCGGGTAGATGCGCCATGCGACGCTGCGCAGCTCGTCCAGCAGGTGCCGCGACTCGGCGTAGGCCTGCGCGACCAGGTCGGCGGCGGGCCCCGGCGTGCCGGCGAAGGCGTGGCGGGCGCGGCCGAGGAGCATGGCCAGCGCCACGCCGCGCTGCTGGACGCCGTCGTGCAGGTCGCGTTCGATGCGGCGGCGCTCGTCGTCGACGGCGCGCACGATGCCGGAGCGGGTGGCGGTGAGCTCGGCGATGCGGCGGCGCATGCGCTCCTGCGGGCCCGGGCCGAGGAAGCGCCGGGCCAGCCGCCGCTCGGCCGCGACGACGGCCTGGCAGCAGAGCGTGCCCACGGCCAGCAGGAAGATCCCGGAGGTGAGGCCGATCGCCCAGCTCTCGGTCGTCAGCCGGATGCCGGGGAACTCCAGCGCCACGGGCGACGACTCGCCCGTCAGCATCGCCCAGCAGGCGCCGCCGACGAAGAGCAGGCCGACGAAGATCAGCGACGTGGCGACGTAGCCGCCGAGCACGCCCACGGCCGCGCGCAGCGCCAGGTAGCCGGCGCCCGCCGTGCCGGGGTCGCTGTCGTGGCCGAGCAGCACCCGCAGCCTGGCCCGTTCGAGCGCCACGAGCCGGGGCGCCCACCAGCGGACGAGCGGCCACGCCAGCACGAGCAGGACCAGCTCCAGGCCGCCGGTCACCGCTCCCGCCAGCACCCCGGCGAGCCTTCGTACGATCACGGCTGGGCAGTCTAGGCGTCGCGCCGGCGCAGCACGACCAGCCCGGCGAGCAGGGCCAGCGCCGTCCACCCCGCCAGCCAGGCCAGCCCCTCGCCCGCCGGGTACGGGATCGGGCCGCCGGTCAGGTTGTCGGCGCTCTCCATGAACGCCAGCCCGGCGAACGTCGGCAGCCGCATCGAGGCGTCCACCGCCGCCTGGCTCCCGGTCATGACCAGCAGCAGCGGCAGGCCGAGCGTCAGCATGAACATCACGGTCAGCGCCCCCGCCGATCCGCGCACGGCCGCGCTCACCCCGACGGTCAGCACGCCGGTCAGCGCGCAGAACACGCCGAGCCGCAGCAGGTCGGCCGCCGCCTGCCCGGGCGGGAAGGCCGCCGGCCCGCCGAACGTCTCCACCGACAGCACCAGGTACGTGACCAGCGCCCCGGCGCCGCCCGCCACGATCCCGGCCGCGAACAGCACCGGCGCGGCCACCAGCGCCTTGGCGGCCAGCATCCGGCCCCGGATCGGCACCACCTGCAGCGTGCTCCTGATCGACCCGGAGGCGTACTCGGAGGTGACCAGGAGCATCGCCAGCGTGATCACCGCGTACTGGGCGAACGTCATCGCCGAGATCATCGGGCCGGTCACCACCACGCGCGCCCCGTCGGCGCCCTCGCGCAGCGCCTCGGTCGCCTGCGCCGCGCCGAGCGTGAGCCCGCCGAGCGCGGTAGCGGCCACCGCCGAGGCCAGGCAGAGCCAGGTCGAGCGGACCGACCAGAGCTTGACCCACTCGGCCGCGACGGCCCGCCCGAGCGGACCATCCAGTGCGTTCCTCATCGCGTTCCTCCCGCGCCGTACTCCACGCTCGTGGCGGTCAGCTCCTGGTAGGCCTGTTCCAGCGACGCCTCGCGCGGGCTCAGCTCGTGCAGCCGGACGCCCGCCTCGTGGGCCAGGTCGCCGATCCGCTCCAGCGTCGCGCCGGTGGCGACGAGCTCGTTCTCGCCGCGCCGCTCCACGCTCACGCCCTGTGCCGTCAGCAGGTCCGCGAGGTCGCCGGCGTGCGGGGACCGTACGAGCACGGAGGGGGTGGCGAGCACCTCGGCGAGCGGCGCGTCGGCGATCAGCCGCCCCTTGCCGATCACCACCAGGTGGTCGGCGGTGAGCTGCATCTCGCTCATCAGGTGGCTGGAGACGAACACCGTGCGGCCCTCTGCCGCCAGCGACCGCATCAGGCGGCGCACCCAGCGCACCCCGTCGGGGTCGAGCCCGTTGACGGGCTCGTCGAACATCAGCACCTCCGGATCGCCCAGCAGCGCGCCCGCGATGCCGAGCCGCTGGCTCATGCCGAGCGACAGCGCGCCCGCCCGCTTCCCGGCCGCCTCGCCGAGCCCGACGAGCTCCAGCACCCGCGCCACGCGCGCCTTGGGGATGCCGGCGCCGCGCGCCATCGCCAGCAGGTGGGCGCGCCCGCTGCGCCCCGGGTGGACGGCGCGGGCGTCCAGCAGCGCGCCGACCGTGCGCAGCGGGTGTTCCAGCTCGTGGTACGGCCTGCCGCCGATGAGCGCGCGGCCGGAGGTGGGGGCGTCGAGGCCGAGGATCATGCGCATCGTGGTGGACTTGCCGGCGCCGTTCGGGCCGAGGAAGCCGGTGACGGCGCCGGGTCTCAGCTCCAGCGTCAGGTCGTCCACGGCGGCGCGGTCGCCGTACCGCTTGGTGAGATGGTCGAGTCGGATCACGCTGACTCACGGTAGGCAGCCGGGGCGGCGGCGGCCATGGGGGCGATCCGCCGACCCGTATGGAGGATTCCCGTATTGCACTGGTCGATCCAAAACATGTTACGGTCGGCGCATGGCACGACCGAGGACGTTCGACGAGGGCCGGGCCCTGGAGGGCGCCATGCGCGCGTTCTGGGAGTCGGGCTACGAGGCCACCTCCACGCGGGACCTGTGCGAGGCCACCGGGCTGGGGCGCAGCAGCGTCTACAACGCCTTCGAGGGCAAGCGGGAGCTGTTCGTCCGGGCGCTGGGCCATTACATGGAGCAGAAGGACGCGAAGCTGTTCGAGCTGCTGGAGCGCGACCTGCCGATCCGGGAGAAGGTGCGCGTCCTGCTCCAGTCGGTGGCCGAGGGCGATCCGGGCGAGCCGCCGGGCTGCCTGGTCGTCAACAGCATGGTCGAGCTGGCGCCCCGCGACCCGGAGATCGCCGAGATCCTGCGGCGCGACCAGGAGCGGCGGTTCGAGGCGCTGCGGGCGGCCATCGGGCTGGCGCGGGCGCGCGGCGAGCTGGGGCCGGGCAAGGACCCGGCGGCGCTGGCGCGGTTCGTAGCGGCCGTCGTGAGCGGCATGCGCGTGGTGGCGCGGGCGGGCGGCGACCGGGCGGCGCTGGAGGCGATCGCGGCCACGGCGCTCGACGCGTTCTGAGCGTTTTCGTGCCTCAGTTTTGTACTGGTCGATCGAATAAATGGAGTGCTGGATGCCGTTGGCTGTCTACGTCCTGGGGCTGGCGATCTTCGCCCAGGGCACCTCGGAGCTGATGCTGGCCGGGCTGCTGCCCGAGACGGCCGCCGGGCTCGGCGTGTCGGTGCCCGACGCCGGGCTGCTCATCTCGGCGTTCGCCGCCGGGATGCTGGTGGGGGCGCCGGTGCTGGCCGTGGTGACGCTGCGCTGGCCGCGCCGGACCGCCCTGCTGGCGTTCATGGCGGTGTTCACCGTGGCGCACGTGGTCGGCGCTCTGACGCCCGACTACGCGACGTTGCTGGTGACGCGGGTGGTGGCCGCGTTCGTGTACGCCGGGTTCTGGGCCGTGGCCGCCGTCACCGCGATCGGCCTCGCCGGGCCCGCCGCGCGCGGCCGGGCGATGGGGATCGTCGCGGGCGGCCTCACCGTGGCCACCACCCTGGGCCTCCCGGCGGGCACGCTCGTGGGGCAGGCCCTGGGCTGGCGGGCCGCGTTCTGGGTGGTGGCGGGCATGTCCGCGCTGGCCGCGCTCGGCGTCCTGGCCACCGTGCCGGGCAGGGCCCCGGCCCCGCACCCGTCGGCTCCCCGTACGGAGACGTCATTGCGGCGGGAGCTCGGCGCGCTGGCGAACCCCCGGCTGTGGCTCGCCCTCGGCACCACCGCACTGTCCACGGCCGGGCTGCTCGTCACCTTCAGCTACCTGAGCGCGCTGCTCACCGACACGACGGGGCTGGCCCCGGGGTGGGTGCCGGCGGTGCTGGCGCTGTACGGCGCCGGCTCGCTGATCGGCATCACCGTCGGCGGGCGCGTCGCCGACGCCCGGCCCTTCACCCTCCTGTACGCCGGCCTCGCCGCGCTGGTCGTCATCTCGGGGGCGCTGGCGCTGAGCGCCGGGGTGGCATGGCTGGCGGTGCCGCTGGTGTTCCTGCTGGGCGCGTCCGGCTTCGCCACCAACCCGGCGCTGAACACCCGCGTGTTCGCCGTCGCCCACGACGCGCCCACGCTGGCGGCCTCGTTCAACGTGTCGGCGTTCAACGTCGGCATCACCGTGGGCCCGTGGCTGGGCGGGCTGCTGATCGCCGCCGGTTACGGGTACGCGCCGCTCGGCTGGATCGGCGCGGCGCTCGGCCTGCTGGCCCTGGGCGCCGTCGCCCTGGCCGCCTCCGCCGAGCGCCGCCCCCGCACTGCCGCCGCCCACCGGAACACGGCCCCGGCCTGCCCGGGCGGCGTCTGAGGGGCCCGATCAGCCGGGCGGGGCCTGGTAGACCGACACCGCGAACGGCCGGTGTGCCTCCCGTTCCACCAGCTCGCTCAGCCGCGACACCGCCCGCCCGGATTCGACGAACCGGTGCAGCCGCCGCGCCTCCGGCCACGGATGCACCAGCACCAGCACGCCGCCCGGCGCCAGCAGCCCGGTCAGCCGGGCGCTGGCCCGCCGCAGCCGGTCGCGGCGGCCCAGGTAGTAGAGCGTCTCCGAGCAGAACACCAGGTCATAGCGGTGCTCGGAGGTGAAGCGGAGGATGTCGGCCGACAGCAGCAGCGTCCTGTCGGCCGCCTTCTCCACCCGCTCCGCCGCCCGGGCCAGCGCCCGCTCGGAGATGTCCACGCCCGTGACGTGCGCCTCCGGATAGGCGGTGACGAGCTGCTCGGTGAACACCCCCTCGCTGCACCCCACTTCCAGGATCCGCCGGTAGGGCAGATCGGGGAGCTGGGCGAGCGTGGCGGCGTACTTGGCCTGCTCATAGGCGTCGGTGCCCATGTGCCACGGGTCGGGGCGGCGATGCCACCAGTCGAAGTAACGACGCAGTACGGCGCCCTGCCCCCGTGAGGAGAGCAGGGAGAGCGACCTGAAGAAGGTCCGGTGCAGAAGCTCGGTGATTTCCTTCACGGGTGCCATGCGGCCCCTTCCGCGCGCAGGGACATCTCGTGGGGGCCGTGGGGCCCGCCCGGCGTTCACTGTCACTGCACCCAATCCTGCATGATCTCCACCGCCGGCGAGCGGACCCGGGCGGCGCGATGCCGGTCAGCCGAACTCGATGCGCCCGGTGCCCGGCATCGCGCCGAGCCCGCCCGTCGCGCACCCCAGCACCCCGCCCTCCGGCGCGATCCCGCCCCTGGCCCGCCTGCCGTCCAGCGGCCCGCCGGTGACCCTCCCGGTCAGCAGCGCACCGGCCGCGCCCAGCTCGTCGTTGCGGATGCGCAGCCGGGAACTGCCCACCGGCCGTCCCGTCGCGTCGTACCAGGTGATGGTGGCGCGCCCGCGCATCCCGCGCACGGCGGCGCACGACGCCTCCCCCTCGGCGCGCAGCGACGCCCACCCCGACCTGAGCCGCCCCGGCTTCCCCCGGCAGCCGCTCAGCCACAACGCCCCCCGCGCCGCCACTTTCCCGGGCACCAGGCCCACGGGCGGCGTGAACACGATCGGGCTGCCGGGCGGCGTCCCGACCGCGCAGGCGAGCACCGCGGCCCGCCCCTTCCCGCCCGCGACGGCCGGTGAGAGGGCCGGCGCCCCGGCACGCGGAACGGCCGGGTGCGGCCGAGCGGCTCCCGTCGCCGCGGCGGGCCGGACCGTGGACCCCGCGGGGACGATGGTGAGGCCGGCGAGCAACGCGACGGCTCCGGCGATCGGCGTGATCTTCACGAGACTCCCCCGACGTACAGTGCTTGCCCGGATACATTGTGTAGCATCCGGCGCGCCGGCAGGCCGCAATCGCGTTGCCAGGGGTAGGCGGGCAAAGTGACGACCCGGCCCGGCCGGGTGAAGTAGGCGGACCAGTCCGTGTCGGCCCCCGCGACGACCAGCTCGTCCACCGCCCGGTCGACGACCTCGACGCCGTCGCGGCCCGGGTCCATGGTGGCGACGATCGCCGGTGACCCGCTCTGCCGGATGAGCGTGACGGGCATCGGCGGCGGCCCGATGTGCGCGAGCAGCTCCACCCCGGCCAGCGCGGACCCGCGCCCCTCACCGCTCGCCCCCTCCGGCCCCGCCGCGGCGGACGGCGGCTCGGCGGCGCGCCGGGCCGCCTCCTCCAGCGGCAGGTCGCCGGCCGCCCAGGCGGCGGTGAGCTCGCCGACGCCGTGACCGGCCGCCGCCACCGCCCGGATGCCGCGCGCGGCCAGCATCTCCGTCACCCCCACCTGGACCGCGAACAGCAGCGCCCGCCCCTCGCCGCGCTCCCCCGCCGCCAGCCGCCCGGCGACCGTCCCTCCTCCCGGGTACGGCGCCAGCGCCTCGTCCACCCGCCCCACGGCCTTGCGGAACGCCCGGTCGGCGAGCAGGTCGGCGCCCATGCCCGGCCACTCCCCGCCGTCGCCGCAGTACACGAACGCCACCCGCCCGTCCACCGCCCCCCGCCTGCCGCCGCGCACCAGCGCCTCGGCCGCCTCCCGAGGGCCTTCGGCCAGCACCACCTTCCGGTACGGGTGCCGCCCCCGCCGGGCGCACGCGGTGTAGGCCAGGTCGTAGAACTCCTCCGGGGCCGCCTCCGCCAGCCGGTCGGCCATGCGCCGCGCGGCCTCGGCCAGCGCCTCCTCCGAGCGCGCCGACACCACCACCGGCAGCGGGCCGCGCTGCCGTACGGGCCTGCCCAGGTCGGCGGGCGCGGGCGCGACGATGACGTGCGCGTCGCCGCAGTTCACCCCCGCGAACCCCTTCGCCGCCGGCAACGCCCCCGTCAACACCACCAGCCCCGCTCCGCCCTCGACCCCCTCCCCGCACGAACAGCCCCCGCACGAACGGCCCCCGCACCCGGACGCCTCCCTGCACGAGCAGGAGCCCCCGCACCCGGGCGTCTCTCCGCGCGAACGCTCCCCGCCGACGGGCGGTACCGGCGCATCGGGGAGCCCGGCGGACGGGACGCACAGGCCGGAGGCGGTTGCCACCCCCGGCTCGGCGGAAGCGGTAGGCCCGGGCGGGAGGGCCGCCCGTCCGGCTCCAGGGCCGGAGGGCTCGGCGCACAGGCCGGATGACCCGGTGTGCGGGGCGCGGGGGTCGGCGGGGGGCGGGGCGGGGATGCGGCGGTGGCGGAGGACGAGGAGCGCCTTCAGGACCGCGGCCACGCCCGAGGCGGTCTCCAGGGGTCTGAGCTGTGCCTGGACAGGCAGCGGGGCCTCGCGGCGGGCGCCGAGGCCGTGCCCCAGGTCCCGCCAGTCGCCGGGGCCGCCGAGCGCTTCGACGTACACGAGGTCGTCCGGGTCGACCCGGGCGCGCTCGTACACCTCGGGCACCCGCCCCCAGGCGGCGATCACGCCGTGGATGCGGTCGCGGTCGGCCAGCGCGTCGCCGAGCCGTTTGAGCACCAGCATCGCGCCGCCTTCGGCGCCCACGTCGGGGCAGGTGGCGCCGCCGGCGAGCGCCACCCGGCTGTCTCCGCGCGCCAGCGCGTCGCAGGCGCGGGCCAGCGCGGCGAGCGACGACGCCGGTCCGGGGTCGACGGAGGCGCCGGGCCCGCGCAGGCCGAAGAAGCGCGTCAGCGGGTCGTGGGGCGCGCCGCCGGTGTAGACGCCGGTGTCGGAGCCGGCCAGCCTGGCGGGGTCGAGCCCGGCGTCGTCGAGCGCCTCGACGGCCATCTCCAGCAGGAGCCGGTGCCGGGGGTCGGCCGCGGCGGCCTCCCCGGCCCGCGTCCCGAAGTAGCCCGCGTCGAACCCGGCCGCCCCCTGGCCGCCCACGCCGCCCACGCCCAGGTCGCGCCCCGCCTCCAGGGCGGCCCACAGCCCGTCCGGGTCCGTGATCCCGCCCGGCAACCGGCAGCCGGCCCCGACTACGGCCACCGCCTGGCCACCGACTCCGCCCACGAGCACGTCCGCCTCCACCGGCGGGCATCCGCCCACCCCGAGTGATCAGCCAACTACGGGGATTCACTGTGAGGGCGACCGGTGCCCCAGGTCAAAGCACCATGCCGTGGCCACGGGCCGCGCTCGCGCGCCAGGAGGGACCTCTGCCCCGCAATCACCACAACCCGGCCGAGGGCCGGAACCGCGCATCCGGCCGATACGGTCACGTCCCATCGCGCACGCCGCGATCCGGCCGGTACGCGGCGGGATCTCGCCGGATCGGGGCTGTTCAGGCGCGCCGGACGAGCACCGTTTCGCGGGTGAGAATTGTCGGTGGGAGGCGGCACGATGTGTTCATGACTGAAGCGCCCCCGCACACCGAGCTGCTCGATCACGCCGCCTACGCCGAGGCGGTGCAGATCGCGGTCGACGCCAACGCCGCCTATTACGGCGACGGCGAGTCCCCGCTCGACGACGACGCCTATGACCGGCTGTTCCGGGGCATCCAGGCGTACGAGAGCGCGCACCCCGACGAGGTGCTGCCCCATTCGCCGACGGGCAAGGTGGCGGGCGGGGCGGTGACCGGTGACGTGCCGCACACGGTGCCGATGCTCAGCCTGGACAACGTGTTCTCGGCCGAGGCGCTGCTCCGCTGGGTGGCGGGGCTGGAGCGGCGGCTGGGCAGGCCGGTGACGGCGTTCAGCGTGGAGCCGAAGCTCGACGGGCTGGCGATCTCGGCGCGCTATCACGAAGGCAGGCTCGTCCAGCTCGTGACGCGCGGCAACGGCACCGAGGGCGAGGACGTCTCCCACGGCATCGGCACCGTCGTGGGCCTGCCGCTGACGCTGGCCGAGCCGGTGACGGTGGAGATCCGCGGCGAGGTGCTGATGACGGCGGAGCAGTTCGAGGCGGCGTGCGCCAAGCGGCAGGCGCACGACGGCACCACGTTCGCCAATCCGCGCAGCGCGGCGGCGGGCACGCTGCGCGCCAAGGACCGGCCGTACGTGTGCGAGCTGACCTTCTTCGGCTACAGCGCGCTGCCGCTGCCGCCGGACGACGACTCGGAGCTGGCGGCGCGGCTGCGCGAGCTGCCGCACAGCGAGATCATGGAGCTGGTCGCCGCGCTGGGCGTGGCGACGACGGGTTCGACGCCGGTCGCCGGGATCGTCGCCACCTCGGTCGAGGAGATCCAGCGGCGCATCGGCGAGCTGGCGGCGGTCCGGGCGGAGCTGCCGTTCGGCATCGACGGGATCGTCATCAAGGCCGACAGCGCGGCCGACCAGGCGGAGGCGGGGTTCGGCACGCGGGTGCCGCGCTGGGCCGTCGCCTACAAGCTGCCCGCCACCGAGAAGATCACCAAGCTGATCGGCGTGGAGTGGAACGTGGGCCGCACCGGCATCATCGCGCCCCGCGCCGAGCTGGAGGAGGTGGAGCTCGACGGCAGCAAGGTCCGCTACGCCACGCTGCACAATCCGGCCGACATCGCCCGGCGCGGCCTGATGCTGTACGACCGGGTCATGGTGCACAAGGCCGGTGACGTGATCCCGCGCGTGGAGGCGCCCGTCGTCCACCTGCGCACCGGCGAGGAGCAGCCGATCGCGATCCCCGACGTGTGCCCCAACTGCCAGGGGGAGATCGACAAGTCGCAGGAGCGGTGGCGCTGCGTGCGCGGCCGGGCCTGCAAGATCACCACGTCCGTGCTCTACGCCGCCGGCCGCGACCAGCTCGACATCGAGACGCTGGCCGAGAGCCGGATCGTCCAGATGATCGAGGCCGGGCTCGTCACCGACTTCGCCGACCTGTTCACGCTCACCCACGAGCAGGTCCTGGCGCTGGACCGGATGGGCGAGACCAGCACCGCCAAGCTGCTGGCGGCGATCGAGCAGGCCAAGACGCGGCCGTTGAGCCGGGTGTTCTGCGCTCTGGGCGTACGCGGCACGGGCCGGGCGATGTCGCGCCGGATCGCCCGGCACTTCGGCACGATGGAGGCCATCCTGGCCGCCGACGTGGAGGCGATCCAGGCGGTCGAGGGCATGGCGGAGAAGAAGGCGGCCCTGCTGGTGGCGGAGCTGGCCGAGCTGCGGCCGCTCATCGACAAGCTGATCGCGGCCGGGGTCAACATGACCGAGCCCGGCGTCACCCCGCCCGCGCCCGGCCAGACCCCGCCGGGGCAGGCCGCGCCAGGTCAGGCCGCTTCTGGAGAGGCCGGCGCCGCCGGGGAGCCGGGCGACAGTGAGGCGCTGCCGTTGTCGGGCAAGTCCGTCGTGGTCACCGGTTCCATGACGGGCAAGCTGGAGGACCTGTCCCGCAACGAGATGAACGAGCTGATCGAGCGGGCCGGCGGCAGGTCGTCCTCCAGCGTCTCGGCCAGGACGAGCCTGCTGGTGGCGGGCGAGAAGGCCGGCTCCAAGCGGGCCAAGGCCGAGTCGCTCGGCGTGGAGATCATCACGCCGGACGAGTTCGCCTCGCTCGTCGCAGCCTTCCTCTGACCGCCAGGCGATACGCCGTCGTGATCATCGTCCGGCACAATCGACCGGCGATACCGCCATCGGAAGGATTCCCCCAGAGATGAAGCTGGTCGTCGCCGCGCTCCTGGCGGGCGCGTTCCTCGCCACGCCCGCCCCGGCCGCCGCCGCCGCGCCCGCCGACCCGGTCGCCGCGCTCAAGAGCCGTTCGGGGCCGGGCAAGGGGGTGCGGTTCACCGAGGTCGCCTCCTACGTCGAGCTCGCCGGCAAGAGCGAGCTGCTGACCCGTCGCGGCGCGTTCCAGTACGGAAAGTCCGGGTTCGCCGCCTCGGACATCTCGGTCAAGCACACCGAGAAGGAACGGGTGCACACCTACCTCGACGACGAACGCGTCATCACCGTCGGGAAGGTCTCCTACGTCCGCAACAAGCTGTTCGGCGAGGGGCTGCCCAAGGGCAAGACCTGGACCAGGACCCACCGGCCGCTGCCCGCCGGGCTGACCGCCTTCTACACCCAGCCGGTCAACGCCGCCGAGCCGGAGGCGCTCAAGGCGCTGATCAAGGGCGCCAAGCGGTCGGGCCGGACCTACACGGGCAGCATCACGTTCAAGCAACTGGCGAAGGCGTCCCCGTGGGCGCGGTCGGTCCTGGTGGGCGAGCAGGACGACGAGGTCATCCGCTACACGCTCACCGTGGGGGCCGACCGGCTGCCCAGGCAGCTGAGGACGACCTACCTGGCGACGGCCCACGGGTTCGGCGGCAACTCGACCTCGCCGGGCGACGAGGTCAGCACCCGGACGGCGTACGAGGGCTGGGGCCACCGCCAGACGATCAAGGCGCCGCCCGCGAGCCAGGTCTACACGGGCAAGGAATAGCCCCTGGCGGGCGTGGCGGGTGCGGCGGGTGCGGTCAGGGGCGGGAGAAGCGCTCCAGGGCGTCCTCCAGGCCGCGCCACGCCACCTCCGTGTCGGGGGTGCGGCCGTGCGGGGCCCGGAACCAGTCGAGGAAGTCGCACACGTCGTCGAGGTCCCAGCGCAGCCGGTAGAGGGCCAGCGCCGACGGGTCCGGGCGCCTGCCGGTGGCGGCCTCGTAGCGAGCCAGGTCGCGTTCCGCCGGGGCGGCGAGCCACAGGTCCCGCTCGGGCGGGGCCAGGCCGACCGTGTCCCAGTCGACCAGCGCCGGCCGCCCGTCCCGCCAGAGCAGGTTGCCGGGGTGCGGCTCCCCGTGCGTGACGACGAACGGCCCCCGCACCTCGCGGGCCAGCCGGTCGAAGCGCTCGAGCGCCCGCCGCAGCCCGCCCGCCCGCGCGGCCACGAGCGCCCGCGCCGGCTCCGAATACGGCCCACCCCGCCAGCCACCCCCTGCCCCAGCCACTCCCCCAACGACGCCACCCGCCCGGGTCCTGGCCTCCGCCACGTCCTGCGCCCCGCCGCCCGACCGGACCCCGGACCCCGCCGCGTCCCCACCCCCGCCGCTGGGCCGGACCCCGGATCCGGCCGCGCTTCCCGTGCCGCTGCGCACCCCGGCCTCGGGATCCGCAGCGCCCCGGGTGCCAGCGCCCACCCCCGCCCCGGATCGGGCCGCGCTTCCCGTGCCGGTGGCGCCGCGCGTTCCGGTCCCCGCGTCCGCTCCGGTCCCCACGCTCCGGTCTGCGACCGCGCTCTGGTCTGTGCCCGCGTTCGCCCCTTCGTCCGTGCTTCCGGTTGTGCGTGCGGCTTCGGGGGCGGTTGCTCTGGTCTGGGGGGTTGGTTCCTGCCCGGCGTCGGCGTTCGCCAGCGCTTCGGTCAGGGCTGCCTCCAGGCGGTCACGGCGGGGCAGGGTGAGGGGGGCCGTGGGGGTGGAAGCGGGGGTGGGGGCGCGGTGGAGGGTGGCGAGCAGGTCGATGAGGGCGTCCCGCCGCACCTGGGGCAGCCGCTCGCCGAAGTGCCCGGCGACCCCGTCCACGTACGGGAAGACGGTGACGGCGTGGCGCGGCCCGGTCCGTACGGTCGTCGAGCCGTCGCGGGACGGGAGGGGTGCGACCACGGCGGCGGACGGCCGGAGCGTGGCGTGCAGGGCGGCGGCGGTGTCCATGGCGCGGCGCAGGTCGGCGAGGCCGGTCGGCGGCTTGGCGGCGAGATCCACGGCGGTGACGAACCAGCGGCCGGCGGTGCCGGTGGCGATCCAGTGGTAGTCGCCGAACCCGACCGGCGCGTAGTCGAGCGTCACGGGGCCGAGCCCCCACGCCTCCAGGGCTGTCAGCAGGTCGCGGTCGCTGAGGTCGTCGGGACGATCTTCCATGCCCGCGAACCTACCCGGGAGGAGGGTCAGGCGGGGTCGCGGTGCGCGGCGGCGATGACCCGCGTGAGCGCCTGGTGCAGGTTCTGGAGCTCGTCGAGGCTCATGCCGAGCCGGGCGACGATGGCGGGCGGGATCTTCTCCGCCTCCGCCCTGAGCTGCCGCCCGGCGGGGGTGAGGGTGACGACGAGGGCGCGCTCGTCCTGGCTGTTGCGCTCGCGGTGGATGTAGCCGAGCGCCTGGAGCCGTTTGAGCAGCGGGGACATGGTGCCGGGGTCGAGCTGGAGCAGCTCCCCCAGCTCCTTGACGGACAGGGGCTCGTGCTGCCAGAGGGCGAGCATGGCCAGGTACTGCGGGTGGGTCAGCCCCATGGGCTGCAGCAGCGGCCGGTAGAGGCCGATCACGCTGCGTGAGGCGATGCTGAGGGCGAAGCAGACCTGCCGGTCCAGCGCGAGCAGGTCCGCCGCCTCTTCCGTGGTGTCCATGTGCGGGCCTCCGGAGGCCTCGGGTAAAGTAGTTTGTGTACAAAGTATTAGCGTACCAAGAATTGCCACGCAAACCTTGAGCGACCCATGGAGGGACGCATGTTTCACCGTAAGCCGCTGGAGGAGCGCATCGCCGAGCGGCAGGCCAAGCTGCCCCCTCTGAAGGAGGGCAAGCACTTCGAGCACGGGCCGGCCAAGTTCGTGTTCGTCGCGCTGCTCGTGGTGGTCGTGGCGATGCACGTCGTCGGGCTGGCCATCGTCATGCACTTCTCCTGACCGGCGGCTACCCGGGCTGGTCGTAGACGGCGACCGCCCAGCGGCCCGGCCGGGTGCCCGCGACCTTCTTCAGGGCTTCGGGGTCGGCGACGAGCTTCTGACCGTGGAAGCGGGGGTCGCCGACCGGGGCTCCGGCGGGGAAGACCCACACCTCGATCGCCTGCTGCGCCCGGAGCCAGTCAGGCCTGACGGAGCCCGCGTGGTACTGGGAGTCCGGGCCGGGGCCGGTCCGCTCCCCGCAGCGGCCCAGGTCGCTCCACCCGTCGGCGTCGCCGACGGACCGCACCAGCACCCAGGCGTCAGGGTCGGCGCAGCGTACGGAGTAGGCGGTGCGGACGCTCGTGGGCCGGAACGTCACGGTGACGTGGTCGCCCAGGGTCTCGCCGGCGGCCGACGCGATCAGCCGCAGCCGTTCCTGGTTGCCGCCCGTGATCTCCTCGGGCAGTTCGACGCCGGGCGCGACCCGTACCGCGTCAACGCCGCCGCCCGTGAAGGGCACGGTGACGAACACGGCGAGCGCGGCCGCCGCGCCCGCGAGCAGCGCGCCCGTCGTCGTGCGGGCGCGCCGCCGCCGGGCGCGCCCCCGGCGGACCAGCTCGTCCAGGCGGGGTGAGCGCGGCCGCCCGGGGCCGCCGTCGCTGTAGTCGGCGAACACCGTACGCAGGTCGTGCTCGGTGTAGCGGGTCACCTGATCTCCTCCAGTTCCAGGTCGTGCACCGCCGGATCCACCCGCAGCCGCGCCAGGCCTCTGGCCAGGTGCTTCTTGACGGCGCCGGTGGAGCAGCCGAGGGTGGCGGCCACCTGCTCCACGGGCAGGTCGGCGAAGTAGCGCAGGACGATCGCCGCCCGCTGGCGCGGGGGCAGGGCGCCGGTCGCCGCCCACAGGGCCGCCCTCTCGGCGACCGGCCGGGCGATGTCGCCGTGCGCGCGGCTGTCGGGCAGCACCTCTGTGGGCACCTCGCCCCGCCAGCGCCGCCTCCACCAGGAGGCGTGCGTGTTGGCGATGATCCGGTACACGTACCGGTCGGGGTCGCCGTCGATTCTGGGCCAGGCCGCCCAGGCTTTGACCAGTGACGTCTGCACCAGGTCCTCGGCGGCGGCCCAGTCCCGGGTGAGCAGGTACGCCGTGCGGCACAGGCGTTCGTGCCGTTGCGCGACGTACTCGGCGAACCCGTCTGCCATGTCGTTCCTCTCCTGGGGCGAAACGCTCTCACGGTGAACCACCACCTGACGGGGTGCCCAGGGTGACAAGACTGCTGATTTGACCTCTAATAGTTAGACATCTTACTATCAGGCTCCCAATCATGTGGAGGCCACCTTGCGTACTCTCATCACCGGCGTCCGCGTCTTCGACGGCGAGCGGACCCTCCAGCGGGCGGACGTGCTCATCGACGGCGAGCGGATCGCCGGCCCCGACGGCGCGCCCGTGGACGTCACCGTCGACGGCTCCGGCAAGACGCTGCTCCCGGGCCTGATCGACGCGCACACCCACGCCTTCGACGGCGCGCTCGCCCAGGCGGTGGCGTTCGGCGTGACGACGGAGCTGGACATGTTCTGCCTGCCGTCGAACCTGGCCAGGCAGCGCCGCACCGCCGCCGAGCGGAACGACGTGGCCGACATCCGCAGCCCCGGCGTGCTGGCGACGGCCCCCGGCGGGCATCCGAGCCAGATCATGGCGGCCGAGGCGGCGAACCTGGCCCACCTGGGCGACGCGGCCGGGCCGTTCGACACGGTGGCGGGGGCGCACGAGGCCGAGGCGTTCGTCGAGGCGCGGCTGAAGCAGGGCGCCGACTACCTGAAGATCGTGATCGACGACGGCTCGACGGGCGGCCTGAGCCTGCCGGCGCTGTCGCCGGGCACCGTGGCCGCGCTGGTGGAGGCCGCGCACGCGGCCGGGCTGCGGGCGATCGGGCACGCCGTCACGGTGCGTGACGCGCTGGTGGCCCTCGACGCGGGCATCGACGGCCTGGCCCACGTCGTCAGCGACGCCGCGCCGGGCGGCGCCGCGGCCGGGGACCTGGCGGCCAGGATCGCCGCGCAGGGCGTGTACGTGGTCAGTACCCTGTCCTACTTCGAGGCCGTCACCGGCGACGAGAGCGGCCTGGAGCTGGTGTGCGACCCGCGCGTGGCCGCCCGGCTGCCCGAGCGGCTCAGGACGGCCCCCGGCCGCGACCTGTCGGCGGTCCCGGTGCCGACGGCCGGGTCGGTCAACGCCCTGCACTCCGCCCGCGAGCTGCACCGGGCCGGGGTGCCGCTGCTGGCGGGCACGGACGCGAACATGTTCGCGCCGATCCACGGCGCCGGCATGCACCGCGAGCTGGTGCTGCTCACGCAGGCCGGGCTCACGCCGGAGGAGGCGCTGGCCGCCGCCACGAGCGTCCCGGCCCGCCACTTCGGCCTGACCGACCGGGGCCGGGTGGCCGCCGGGCTGCTGGCCGACCTGCTGCTCGTCGACGGCGACCCCACCCGCGACATCACGGACACCCGCGCGATCTCCGCCATGTGGCGCCGGGGCGTCCGCGTGACCCCCGCGGCCTGACTTGGGCGTATCTGACCAGGAGTAATACTCAATCGACGCCTGGGCGTGGCGTGTTATCACTCCTCCGGATGGATACGTATAGTGACGACTCAATGGCAGTTCGTGATCAAGGGGAGATCATGAAGGGTATTCTTATCGTCGCCGGGGGCGCGCTTCTGGCGGCGGCCGCCATGGCCGGTCCGGCCGCGGCGAACGTCAGCGACAGCTCGAACGTGTGCTACTACGGCGCCGAAGGCTCCAGCTCGTGGCTCAACGTCGACCACAACTCGGTCAAGGCGGGCTCGAAGCTGTTCGAGGCCTGCAAGGGCCACCACCACTACTACAACCGGGACAACGACGCCGACCGCGGCGACTACGGCGACTTCGGCCGCTGGAACAACGCCGACCGCTGGGAGGACAGCGGCTGGGACGGCTACGACGGCTGGCGCGACTGACCTGCCTCGCCGGCGCCGGTCTGGGATTCCAGGCCGGCGCCGGCCCATGCCCGCTCCCGGCGGGGCCGCAGCACGCCGGCGCACGCGCCCATGACGAGCGTGACGCAGGCGAGCAGCCCGAACGCCACCGGGAACGAGGTGGCTCCGGCCACCCAGCCGGTGACGGCGGGCGCGGCCAGCCCTGACAGGTATGTGATCGTCGCCACCCCGGCGACGCCCTGCCCCGGTGTCGGCCCCGCGTTCCCGGCGGCGGCGAACACCAGCGGCACGGTGACCGCCACCCCGACGCCGACGAGCGCGAACCCGGCCACGGCCGCCGCCGGGACGTGGGCGGTGGCGACGACGAGCGCGCCCGCCGTGGCGAGCGCAGCCCCGCCCCGCACCGCGAGCACCGGCCCCAGCCGCCGCACGATCGCGTCGCCGCACAGCCGGGTGACGACCATGAACGCGGCGAAGACGGCGTACGTGGCCGCGCCGAGCCCTTCGCCCGCGCCGGTGACCTCGACGGTGTAGACGGCGGCCCACTGCGCCCCGGACAGCTCGGTGACCGTGGCGCAGAGCCCGACCAGGCCGATCGCCAGGATCGCCCGCGACGGCACCGCGAACCGGGGCGGCGCCTGCTCCCCCGGCTCGGGCCGCACGTCGGGCAGCCCGCGCGTCACGGCCAGCCCCGCCAGCAGCAGCGTTCCGGCCATGAGCGCCAGGTGCGCCCGCGCGTCGATCGCCGCCGCCGCGACCGCCGCCCCGGCGCCGGCCCCGGCGAAGTTGCCGACGCTCCACATGCCGTGCAGGCCCGACATGATCGACCGGCCCAGCCGCCGCTCGACGACGACGCCCTGGGCGTTCATCACCACGTCGCAGGCGCCGGCGGCGGCCCCGTACACGAGCAGGGCGGCGCACAGCCACGGCAGGCCGGGAGCGAGCGCGGGCAGCGCGAGCGCCGTCCCCCACAGCGCGAGCAGCGCCCGGGTGGCGGCCCGCCCGCCGAAGCGGTGCGCGAGCCGCCCGGCCGTGGGCATCGCCACGAGCGCGCCGAGCGCCGGGCACAGCAGCGCGAGGCCGAGCACCGCGGGATCGAGGCCGAGATGGTCCTGGATCCACGGCATCCTGGTGGCCAGGCTGCCGCCGACGGCGCCGTGGACCGCGAAGACCCCGGCGATCGCACGATGATGGGGGTGTCTCATGCGAGGTAAATTATCAGGCAGGGTTCCTAATGAATAGAGGGGCAACGTGCGCACCGCCACACCGAGTACGGCCCGGGCCATCAACGACCGGCTGGCCCTGGACCTGCTGCTGGAGCGCGGGCCGCTGACCGCGCCGCAGATCAGGGCGCTGACCGGGCTGTCGCGGCCGACGGTCTCCGACCTGATCGAGCGGCTGCAGGCCAACGGGCTGATCGAGGCGGGCGGCGAGGCCGGGGGCCACCGGCGGGGCCCGAACGCCCGCCTGTACCGGATCGTGGCCGGGCGGGCGCACGTGGCCGGCGTGGACGTGCGCCGCGACGCCGTCACCGTGACCGTGGCCGACCTGACCGGCGCCACCACCGGCGCGGCCGGGCGCGAGGTGGGCGCGGGCGGCGACGGCGCGAACGGGACGGGCGACACGAGCGACACGGGTGACACGGGTGACATCGCCGAGCTGGTCGCCGGCGCGGTGGCCGAGGCGGCCGGGGGGCGGCCCCTGCACGCGGTGGTGGTCGGCGCGCCCGGCCTGGTCGACCCGCGCACCGGCGACCTGTCCCGGCTCAACGACGTGCCGGGCTGGCGCGGCAGCGTGCTGCGGGAGCTGCGGTCCCGGCTGGACGGGCCGGTGGTGCTGGAGAACGAGGTGAACCTGGCGGCGCTGGCCGAGCACCGGGAGGGCGCGGCGGCGGGGCGCGCCGACTTCGTGCTGCTGTGGCTGGACGACGGGGTGGGCGCGGCCGTGGTGCTGGACGGCAGGCTGCGCCGGGGGGTGTCCGGGGGCGCGGGCGAGATCGGCTTCCTCGACGCCGGCGGCGGGCCGCTGTGCGACGTGCTGAACGGCGCGGCCCTGCGCGGGCTGGCGGCCGGCGAGGTGGCGGCGCGGGTGGCGGCGGCGGTGTTCCCGGCGGTGGCGCTGCTGGACCCCGGCCTGGTCGTGCTCGCCGGGGAGGTCGGCCGGGCGGGCGGCGGCGAGCTGGCCGCCCTGGTGACCGACCGGCTGGCGGGGCTCGCGCCGGTGCCCGTCGAGGTGCGGGTCACGGCGATCGAGGACAACCCGGTGCTGCGCGGCGCCGTGGCGACCGGGCTGTCGACGGCCCGCGACGACCTGTTCGGCGCGCCGTAAGCCCTCGGCGGAACCCTCTGGCCGCGCCACCGCCCGCGTGGTCGGCTCGGAGGATGGACGCTGCCTATGACGAGATCGCGGACTGGTACGAAGGGGTGTTCCTGACCGCCGGTGACCCCCTGGGCGCCCAGCGGGTGCTGCGGGAGCTGCTGGGCGAGGGCCGGGGCGCGTGCCTGGAGATCGGGTGCGGCACCGGCGTGCACGCGGCGGTGCTGCGCGGGCTGGGCTGGACCCCGGCGGGCGTCGACCTGTCGGCCGGGATGCTGCGGCACGCCCGCGACCGGCTGCCGGCCGCACGGGGAGACGCGGCGCGGCTGCCGGTCCGCGACGCCTGCGTCCCGGTGGCGGTCGTGGTGCTGGCGCACACCGACATGCCGGACTATCCGGCCGTGCTGCGCGAGGCGGCCCGGGTGCTGCGGCCGGGCGGCGTGCTCGTGCACGTGGGGCTGCACCCGTGCTTCTGCGGCGGGTTCGCCGACCGGGGCGACCCGGAGGCCGTGGTGATCCGCCCCGGCTACCTGGACCGGCACTGGACGAAGGAGTCGTGGACCGGCGAGGGGGTGCGGGCGAAGGTGGGCGCGAGCCACTGGCCGGTGGCGGAGCTGCTGAACGCCTTCGTGGCGGCGGGGCTGGCGCCGGAGCGGTTCGCCGAGTCGGGCGGCCCGGTCCCGATGGTGCTGGCGGTCCGGGCCCGCAAACTCTTCTAGTACGCTTGTACATGTACAGACGTACTAGCCCGGAGGGGCCGTCATGGCTTACCTGTTCCTCGCCCTCGCCATCGCCGCCGAGGTGCTGGCCACCAGCCTGCTCAAGTCGACCGAGGGGTTCACCAGGCTGTGGCCGACGCTCGGCTGCCTGGCCGCCTACGCCGGCGCGTTCTACATGCTCACCCAGGCGCTGACGCGGGGGCTGGGCGTGGGCTTCTCCTACGCCGTGTGGTCGGGGCTGGGCACCACGCTGATCGTGGTCATCGGCGTCCTGTTCCTGAGCGAGCCGCTGAACTGGGCCAAGGTCGTGGGCGTGGCGCTCGTGGTGGCCGGGGTGGTCACCCTCCAGCTCGGCGGTGCGCATTGAGCGCCGCGCGCAACCCGGCCGAGCGCCGCCGCCGCATCGTCGAAGCCGCCTGCGGCCTGATCCCCGAGGTCGGGGTGGGCGGGCTGACGCACCGGCTGGTGGCCGCGCGGGCGGACGTCCCGCTGGGCGCCACGACGTACTACTTCAAGACGCTCGGAGACCTGGTCGAGGCCGCGCTGGAGGCGGCGGCCGAGCTGACCGCCGAGTGGCTGCGCCGCTGGGCGGGCGAGCTCGCCTCCGCCGCCGACGTGCCCGCCACGCTGGCCGCGCTCACCGCCGCCTACCTGCGCGAGCGCGACCGGATGGTGACATGGAACGAGATGTACGCCGCCGCCGGGCACCGGCCCGAGCTGCGGCCGCTGGCCCGGGCGTGGAACGACGGCCTGACCGAGGTCCTCGCCGCGCACGTCGGCCCCGAGGCGGCGCGCCGGGCCGCCGTGTTCGTCGACGGCGCCGTCATGCACGCGCTCGTCAACGACGACCCGCTCGACCAGGACGCCCTGGCCGGGGCCCTGGCCGCGCTCATGGCTCAGCCGTAGAGCCGCTCCAGCCACGTACGCCAGGCCGGGCCCGGGTCGGCGGGGCCGCCGAACAGGTGGTGGGAGGCCACCATCGAGCCGCCCCGGCCCTGGATGAACCGGTAGAGGCCGTCGCCGGTGCGCACGCCGAGGGTCTGGGCGTTGGCGAAGTAGACGACGCCCGTCTGACCGGCGGGCTCCAGGAACACCTTGTCGCCCGGCCGGGGGTCGCCGAGCTGCTCGTACAGGGTCCGCCAGGCGCGCGGCCAGTCGGTGACGGGCGGCCCGAACTCCGTGACCGGCGTGGCGGACCGCCCGGCGAAGTGGCCGAGGTATTCGACCAGCGTGGCGAAGAACAGCGCGAGGCCGGTGGACATCGCCTCGTACTCGCCCTCCCAGTCGTCGCCCGGCAGGAAGCCGCTGGTGACCAGGCGGACGGAGGTGCTGCCCCGGTCGCGGCCCTCGATCAGGAAGTCGTAGGCGACGAAGCGCCCGTCGGGGGCGGGCTCGGAGCCGTGCGTGAAGCGGTGCGGCGGGTCGGCCGTGGTGACGACGGAGCCGGGCAGGGCGGCGCCGCCGAAGGCGGTGCGGACCACGCCGCCGTCCACCTCGTTGCGGCCCATGAACCAGGCGTCGATGCCCGGCCCGGTGGCGATGGCCTCCCACACCTGCTCGGGCGTGGCCTCGACCAGGGCCTCCTGGGGGATCTCGAACTCGTGGCCCATGTCAGCCCTCCTTGACCGAGGGGTGCACGGCCAGGACCAGGCGATGATCGCGGCCGCCCTCGGCGGATTCGTCATGATATTTCGCGACCAGGGTGGTGACGGCCTGGGTCAGCTCCTCGGCGAACGCCGCCCGGTCGGCCGCCGACGCGAACCGAACCTCGCCGTCGATCGCGAACGTCGCCACCCGCTTGCGCGCCTCGGTCGCGCCGGTGATGAGCGCGCCCACGTCACGGACGAGCTGGGCGGCCAGCGCCAGCAGCCAGCGCGCCGACAGCCGGTCGGGCGACCGGGCCGGGTCGGGCTGCACGGCGGCCAGCGCCAGCGGCGAGATCACGAACGACGCGGCCTTGGCCTGCATCACCCGCTCGGTCACGTTGCCCTTCTTGCGCTCCTCGACGAGCTCGACCAGGCCGTGCTTCTCCAGCGTGCGCAGATGGTAGTTGACCTTCTGCCGGGCCAGGCCGACCTTGGCGGCCAGGGTCGTCGCCGAACCGGGCTCGACCAGCTCGGCGAGCAGCCTGGAGCGCATGGGGTCGAGCGACGCCTCGGCCGCCTCGGCGTCCTCGATCACTGCGACTTCGTGCATGGGGCCACGATGGCACCGAAAAAATAAGTTGTCAAACGCTCGCATCGCGGAAGCTGTTCTTCCGCATTGGTCACTACGGTGGCGGCATACGGAACGAAGGAGTGCGTGATGGTGGAGATGACGTGGCGTCAGATCAGCGCCCGGCGGCTGGCCAGGGCGGGGCTGGCCGAGCCGGCCGCGGCGACGCCCGCCGAAATGGTCGCGGCCATGTGCGGGGCGCACGCGCAGGTGATGTCGGCGGCCGAGCTGTCGATCGCGCTCCGGCTGCGGGACGCCACGCGCGCGGACGTGCGGACGGCGCTGTGGGAGGAGCGCAGCCTGGTCAAGACGCACGGGCCGCGCGGCACCGTGCACCTGCTGCCCGCCCGCGACCTGCCCGCGTGGACCGGGATGCTGTCCTCGCCGCCCCCCGGGAACGCCCTGTTCCCCGGCGAGAGGGGGATGACGGCCGAGCAGGTCGAGGAGGTGGTGGCGGCGATCGCCAAGGCGGTGGACGGCACCCACCTGACGATCGACGAGCTGAGCGACGCCGTGATCGCCGCCACCGGCCCGTGGGCGGGCGACCTGGTGATGCCGGCGTTCCAGGGCATGTGGCCGCGCTGGCGGCAGGCGCTGGGGGTGGCGGCGCACCGGGGCGCGTTCGTGTACGGCCCGGCGCGGGGCCGCAAGGTCACCTACACCGGCCCGCCGGAGGGCTTCCGGCCCGCCGCCGGCGACGACGGGCCGCTGCGCGCCTTCCTCCACGCGTACGGGCCCGCGACCCCGGAGCAGTTCGCCCGCTGGCTGGGCGCGCCGAAGGCGTGGGCCGTCGCGCTGTTCGCCTCGGCGGGGCTGGAGGAGGTGTCGTTCGAGGGGTCCCCGGCGTGGGTGCTGCCCGGCGACACCGAGGTCCCGGCCGGTCCGCCGTCCGGGGTGCGGCTGCTGCCGTACTTCGACGCGTACGTGGTGGCGGGGCGGCCCAGGGAGCTGCTGTACGCGGGGGCCGCGGCGGGGCGGGCGCTCTCGGGCGGGCAGGCGGGCAACTACCCGGTGCTGCTCGTGGACGGGCAGGTGGCCGGGGTGTGGCACCAGCGCCGCTCCGGGTCGCGGATCGACGTCACGGTGGAGCCGCTGCGCGAGCTGGACGCGGGCCGGCTCGGCGAGTTGCGCGAGCAGGTGGACCGGGTGGGTGCCATCCTGGAGGCCCGGGCGCGGCTCACCGTCGGCACGGTGACCGTCGGTCCGCACGCCTAGGCACATTCTTGGCCCGTTTTTGGGCTTGAGGCCGGGCATCCGGCGGTACGCCCTCTGGGACAGCCCTGTGCGAGGAGTTCCGCGATGGCAGGCCAGCCGCATACCCGGGCCCGTACCGCCTGCACCAGCCGCGCGCCGGCGAGGCCCCACGGAGGCCGCCGCGCGCCCGTGCCGGCCCACCGGGACCGGGCGCCCGCGCGGGCGTGCCGCGTGGCGCGCTCCCGGACCTGGCGCTGCGTCTGGGATCCACCGCGCTCCCCCGGGGTCGCGCGGCCGTCCGCCGCGATGCCGCCTTCTGTCACGAGCCCGTCCCGCGCGGTGCGGCCGTACGCCCGCGCCGTCCGCGCGTGCGGGCGGCCGGCAGCGCGGCGGCGCGTGACGGTACGCGTCCGAGTGGAAGGACGGTGCGAGCCACGGCGGCCGCGCAAGGGCGTCAGGCTGCCGCGCGACCGTTTACGAACCGGGCGGGGAGGCTCAGGCCGCCAGCCACTCCTTGACCCCCGAGCGCAGGCGTTCCTTGAGCTCGGGGCGGGCGAAGGAGGCGTCGATCCCGGCCAGGGCCAGCTCCGCCAGCACCTCGTCCCCGTACCCGAAGACCTCCCGGACCCGCGCGTACTCGGCGGCGAGCTCGGTCTCGCCGTCGGTGTTGAGCGTGACGGCGAGCCCCGCCTCGCGCAGCCGCGGCAGCGGGTGGGCGGCGAGCGAGGGGACGATGCCGAGCAGGACGTTGGACGTGGGGCACACCTCCAGCGGGACGCCCCGCTCGCGCAGCTCCGCCACCAGCGACGGATCCTCCAGCACGCGGATGCCGTGGCCCAGCCGCTCGGCGTGGCCCAGCGTGAGGGCCTCGCGGACGCTGGCGGGCCCGGCGAACTCGCCCGCGTGGTGCACCAGCCGGAGCCCGGCGTCCCTGGCCGCGTCGAACACCTCGGCGAACGGGGCCAGCGGGTGGCTCTCGTCACCGGCCAGCCCGATGCCGATCACCGCGTCGTAGCGGCGGGCCAGCTCGAAGGTGGCCCAGAGCCGTTCGACGGGCCGGCGGCGCGAGTGGTCGAGCAGCACGCGGCACTCGACGCCGTAGCGGGAGCCGCCTTCGGCCAGGCCGTCGAGCACCGCCTCCAGCGGCATCTCCGGCGCGCCGAGCCGCTCGCCGTGGGAGGCGGCGGTGAACGTGACCTCGGTGTAGCCGGTGCCCTGGGCGGCCTCGTCGGCGCAGAACTCCAGGGCGATCCGGCGGAAGTCGTCCGCGGTGCGCAGCAGCCCGCGCACCAGCGCCCGGCGGTCGGCGAACTCGCGGAAGCTCGAGAAGCCCCGCTCGGGCCCCTGTCCGGGCGGGGCCTCGCCGCCGAGGTCGCGCACGGTCTCCGGGCGTACGGTGCTCTCCAGGTGGACGTGCAGGTGAGCCTTGGGCAGCAGGCGTACGTCTCTCACGCGCGCCACCCTAGGACACCGGCGGTCAGCTCCTGCGGGTGACCCGGATCTTCGACTGCTTGTGCGGGGTGCGCTCCCAGTCGTCCATGAACACCGCGTCGAGCCCGTGCTGCCCGGCCAGCCGCACCAGCGTCTCGGTGCGGTAGTAGAAGTCCTCGCGCAGCACCTGGTGCTCCTTGCCCTCGGTGCGGTCGAAGGTGAAGTCGAACCAGCCGTCGGGCCGCATGATCCGCCCGACGTGGGCGAAGCACTCGTCGATCACCTCCAGCGGCGAGTGCGAGAAGACGCTGTGCGCGTGCACGACGTCGAAGTGCTCGTCCGGCAGGAACGCGAAGCGCAGGTCGCGGACCGGGGTGAGGTGCGGCAGCTTGTCGCGCAGTCCGTGGTCGGCGACGGTGTCCTGCGCGGCCATGAGGATGTCGGGCGAGATGTCGATGCCGTAGTAGTTGCCGGTGTGCAGGTAGTCGATGAACAGCCGGCCGGCCCGCAGGTTGCCGCAGCCGATCTCCAGCATCCGGCACTCGGGCTTGAGCCCGTGCTCCAGCAGGTAGTCGAACTGCATCTGGCCCAGGGCCAGCCAGCGCTTGTGCGTGTGGGAGCCGACCGCGCCCTCGGGGCTGCGCGCGGTGTCGGACCGCATGACCGCCCGGTAGTAGGAGATGTGGTCGCGGCTGTGCAGGCGCAGCCAGGTGTCGCGGGCCAGCCGCCGCAGGTGCGGGATCACCTTGTGCGGGTGCCTGAGCGCGTAGGACGCCTGGTGCGCCAGGCTCGAACGGGGGCGTGTCACGAGGGGCACCGCCAAAAGTCAGTGGACTGGGCCTTCATGATGGGAATGTAAGTCAGCTACCCGGCCGTGCCCTCGGCTCACGTGACAATCTTGGATGCCCGTTTGCCCAGGCTTTCTGGGCGGCGGAGCGCCCGCTGGGAGTTCGATGCCACACGTCCGTTACGCGACCGCCGCCGCCCCGGCGCGGGGCGGCGAGCACCGCAACGAGGACTACGTCGTCGCCGGGCCGTCGTGGGTGGCGCTGTTCGACGGGGCGAGCGCGCCGCCCGGCGTCCCGTCCGGGTGCGTGCACGACGTGCGGTGGCTGGTGCGGGCGCTGGCCATCGGGGTGGCGGCGCGGATGGACGGCGGCGAGCCGCTGGCGGACGTGCTGGCCGGGGCGATCGCGGACGTGATGGCGCGGCACGCGGGCACCTGCGACCTGTCGAACCCCGATTCGCCGTCGGCCACGGCCGCGCTGGCCCGGCTGCGCGGCGACCGGCTCGACTACCTGGTGCTGTGCGACTCGGCGATCGGGTTGCGGGGGCGCGACGGCGGCGTGACGGTGGTGCGCGACGACCGGCTCGACCGCCTGCCGGGCGGGCGGCCGTACTCGGTGGAGCTCGTGTCGTCGCTGCGCAACCGGCCGGGCGGCTTCTGGGTGGCGAGCACCTGCCCGTCGGCCGCCGCGCGGGCGCTGACCGGCACGGCCGAGGCCGCCGGGCTGAGCGGGGTCGCGCTGTTCACCGACGGCGTCACGCGGCTGGCCGACTGGTACGGGCGCGCCTGGGCGGACCTGGTCGAGGGGGCGCGGGAGCCGGAGGCGCTGATCGCCGAGGTGCGCCGTCTGGAGCGCGAGCGCGGCCCGGTCAGCGGCAAGCGCCACGACGACGCGACGGCGGCCTGGATGTCCGTGAGTGCTGTCCTGTGAGCCGGCCTGGGCCGACTCTGAGACGGCGGTCACAACCTGTCGTAGGCGTTGGGTAGCTTGAAGGGGAAGACACGCTTTGGAGGTCGATGGCCCGCCCCTGTGACGCCCGATCCCGTCCGACCCGAGCGAGGAGATTGTCTTGACCCAAACAGCAGAGGCTCTCGAACTGGACGAAACCCCCGCTGACGGCGTGTCCGTCAGCGCCGATTCCGTCAAGACATACCTGAAGGAGATCGGGCGGGTGCCCCTCCTGACCGCCGATCAGGAGATCGAGCTGGCCAAGCGGATCGAGGCCGGGCTGTTCGCCAGGGAGCGCCTCGACACCGAGCCCGGCCTCGACCGCGAGCTGCGGGCCGACCTGGAGTGGATCGCCGACGACGGCGAGCGGGCCAAGCGCCGCATGCTGGAGGCCAACCTGCGGCTGGTGGTGTCGATCGCCAAGCGCTATACGGGCCGCGGGATGCTGTTCCTCGACCTGATCCAGGAAGGCAACCTGGGGCTGATCCGCACGATCGAGAAGTTCGACTACCGCCTGGGCTACAAGTTCTCCACCTACGCCACCTGGTGGATCAAGCAGGCGATCACCCGGGCGATGGCCGACCAGGCGCGGACGATCCGCATCCCGGTGCACATGGTCGAGCTGATCAACAAGGTGGCGCGGGCCCAGCGGCGCCTGCAGATCGACCTGGGCCGCGAGCCCACCCCCGAGGAGATCGCGGCCGAGACCGAGCTCGACCCGGCGCGGGTCGTCGAGGTGCAGGGCTACGGCCGCGAGCCGATCTCGCTGCACACGCCGCTGGGTGAGGAGGGCGACAGCGAGTTCGGCGACCTCATCGAGGACACCGAGGCGGTCTCCCCCGCCGACGCCGTCTCCTTCACGCTGCTCCAGCAGCAGTTGCGCGCCCTGCTCGACGAGCTGTCGGAGCGGGAGGCGGGGGTGATCTCGATGCGTTACGGCCTGGTCGACGGCAAGCCGATGACGCTGGACGAGATCGGGCGCATCTACGGGGTGACGCGCGAGCGCATCCGCCAGATCGAGGCCAAGACGATGTCCAAGCTGCGTCACCCGTCACGGGCGATGGCGCTGCGCGACTACCTGGGCTGAGCCGCTACCGGTCCGGACCGACCAGCAGGAGCGACTTGCCGATCGTGCGGCGCTCCTCCAGCGAGACGTGGGCGTCGCGGGCCCGCTCCAGCGGGAAGGTGGCGCCGATGACCGGGCGCAGGCGGCCCCGGGCGACCAGGTCGAGCGCCTCGGCGAGCCATGCCCTGGAGTCCGCCGGGTCGGGCGGCCCCGACGCGAGGGCGTTGACCGCGTCCACGCTGCGGCGCGCGGCCTCCTCCTCGTCGATCTGGGCGAAACCGCCGTCGGCAGTGCCGTAGGTGACGAACCGGCCGCCGTCGGCGACCGCCTCGAACGCCGCGCGGCCGAGCTCGCCGCCCGCGCCGTCGAAGACGAGCCGGGCGCCGCCGCCGGTCAGGTCGCGGACGCGCTCCTGCCAGCCTTCCTCGCTGTAGTCGACGGTGTGCTCGGCGCCCAGCTCGCGGGCGAGGCCGAGCTTGCGCCCGCCCCGGGCGGCGGCGACGACGCGGGCGCCGGCGTCGCGGGCGAGCTGCACGAGCGTCGATCCGGCGCCTCCGGCGGCGGCGGTCACCAGCACCCACTCGTCCTTCTCGGGGGGTCCCAGCCGGGTGAGCATGAGCGCGGTGACGCCGTCGTGCAGGACGGCGGCCGCCTGCTCGAAGCTCACGTTCCCGGGCAGCTCGGTGAGCTCCTCGACGCCGGCGACGACCTGCTCGGCGTAGCCGCTGCCGAGGCTGGCGACGACGCGGCGGCCGGTCCAGCCCGGGTCCACGCCTTCGCCGGTGGAAAGGACGGTGCCCGCGCCGCCGGTGCCGGGCACGTACGGGGGCGTCCTGGGGAACATCTCGACGCCCCAGCCTCGGCGCAGCAGGGTGTCGAGGTAGATGACGTCGGCGGCGGCCAGCCCGATGACGACCTGGCCGGGTCCGGCGACGGGGTCGGGCAGGTCGGTGGCGGCGAGCACGTCGGGTCCGCCGAATTCACGCGCCTGGATCGCACGCACAGGGATCACTCCTCGGAGTCGGTGTCCGTTTCGGTGGACCCAGCCTCCAACCTCAACTTTGGATGAGGTCAAGCGCGATCGCCGCGTCCTTCTCACCGGCGAAGGCCAGCAGCCGCTCGCCCTCGGCGGTCAGCTCCTCCATGACCGGGCCGGGCAGCGGCTGGAAGGGGCGCAGGCGCAGGGTGTCGTCCTTGAGGTCCCACATGCCCGCGACGACGCCGTCGACCAGGAACGTCGGGTGGATGACCGCGCCCACGCAGACGGCCTTGCGCCGCTCGGCGGTCATGAGCCGGGACCGGTCGGCGTAGGCGACGATCAGGTTGTCGAAGTACGGCAGGAACCGTACGGGCGCGGGCGTCTCAGGGTCGGCCAGCGGCGCGTCCGGCAGGTCGTACAGGACGCGCCCGTCCTCGTCGCGGTAGGCGCGCAGGTCCATCGCCTCGATCACCGGGCGCAGCCGGGTCAGCCCGGACCACGCCTGCACGTCCATGACGCCCGCCGGGCCGAAGGCGGCCAGGTAGCGGGTGACCAGGCGTTCCACCGGGGGCGCGGTGTCGAGGGGGCGGCCGAGCCACTCCTCGGCGAGCGTGAACGGGACGGCGCCGCCCCGGTTCCACTCGCCGCTGGGCGGGGTGTGGATCACCGGGAGGACGGCCTGGACGGTCCAGTTGAGCGCGAGCCGGTCGACGCCGGGCCAGCGTTCGGCGAGCAGGTCGCGCACCTGGGTGCGGGTGAGGGTGCGCCCGTTCAGGTGGGCCCGGCTCAGGTGGGTGCGGGCCAGGCGGGCGAGCTCGTCGAGGTCGACGTCGCGCAGCGCGCCGCCGAAGGCGCCCCGCAGGCCGCGTGACAGGCGCGGCTGCAGGAGCGGCCGCAGCCACACGTAGTCGCCGGCCAGCGTCAGGTGCTGGGTGGCGCGCAGCAGCGACCCGCGCACGACCTGCCTGCTGTGGAGCAGACAGGTGAGGTCGTCCTGGGTGAAGGACGACAGCCGCGACCAGAGGCCGTAGTAGGGCGGGTTGACGTCCTGCCCCTGGAGGGCGACCAGCCGTTCGACGGCCTGCGCGGGCGTCATGGCCGAGCGGGCGAGCAGGAGCTGGCGGTCGAGCGTCGTGCGGTTGAGCGTGCGACGGTCGAGTACGCGGCTGTTCGGCGTCATGACGCCCACGGTAGGGACTATCGCGGCAAGGGAGGTTCCGCGTTGAGGAGCTCGTCGAGGGCGGCGCGGAGGTCGGCGGCCAGCTCCCAGGCGTCGGGCACCATGTCGCGGTCGGTGATGACGCCGATGTCGAGCGAGCCGTCGTAGGAGAACGCGGTGATGTTGATGCCGCCGCTCACGTCGGTGATCACCGAGACCGGGTAGAGGCTGAGCAGCCGCGCTCCGCACACGTAGAGCGGGAACTGCGGCCCCGGCACGTTGGAGACGCCGACGTTGATGGGCGGCGCGGTCTGGCCGACGAGCTCGAACGCCGAGCGGGCGGCCAGCCCCATGAGGGCGGCGGGCATCGACTCGCTGAACTCGCGCAGCCAGCGGGCCGGCGACAGCGAGAACCGGTCCTTGATCCGCCGCATCGCCTGCCGCACCTGGGCCAGCCGGGCGGCGGGGTCCTCCAGGTGCACGCCGAGCGGCGCGGTCATGATCGCGACCTGGTTGCCGGGGGCCTCGTCGCCGGCGGCGCGCAGCGAGAGCGGGATGCCGGCGATCAGCGGCTGGCGCGGGACGCCGCCGTGCGCGGCCAGCCAGCGGCGCAGCGCGCCCGCGCACACGGCCATCACCACGTCGTTGACCGTGACGCCGAACGCCTTGCGCACCGCCTTGACCTCCTCCAGCGGCAGCGAGACGAACGAGAAGCGGCGGTGCCGGGAGACCGGGCCGCTGAACGGGGTGCGCGGCGCGGGCAGCACGGGCAGCTCCGGCGCCTGCCCGGTGCCGGCCGCCTTGCGGGCCAGCCGGGCGGCGACGCTGCTGCCGGGCAGCCACGACAGGACGGGGATCTCGTCCAGGTGCGGCACCGCCCGGGCGGCGAACCGCACCGCCTGCGCCGGGTTGCGGGCCATCCTGGCCAGGCCGCGCGCCAGCATCTCGGCGCGGGGCGGCAGCGGCGCGTCGGGCTCCGGCTCGCCCGGGGGCGGCGGCGCGGGCTCGGGGCCGAGGTCGAGCAGCGCGGCCAGCACGTCGGCGCCGCCGATCCCGTCGACGGCCGCGTGGTGGATCTTCGTGTAGAGGCCGGTGCGGCCGCCGGCCAGGCCGTGGATGAGGTAGATCTCCCACAGCGGTCGGCTGCGGTCCAGGCGGCGCGGGTGCAGCCGCGACACCTGCTCGGCGAGCTGCCGGTCGTCGCCGGGCGGCGGCAGGCCGATCTCGCGCACGTGGTAGTCGAGGTCGAGGTCGTCCTCGCGCACCCAGTACGGGTGGTCCAGGTCGAACGGGACGCGGGCGAGCTTGCGGCGCAGCGCGGGCACGTGCGGCAGCCGCGCCTCCAGCAGGGACTGCAGGCTCGCGCGGTCGAGGGGGCCGTCGAGCACGGCCAGGCCGGCGATGTTGGCGACGTTCGTCTCGGTCTCGAAGTGGAGGAATCCCGCGTCGAGGGCGGTCAGCTGGGCCATGTCAGTCCTCCGCGACTTCGAGCGTGCGCTGCGTGGCGTCGGGTTCGGCGAAGGCCAGCAGCGCCGTCGCCTCCTCCTCCAGGACGTCCGGCCGGTGCGGCGCGAACGGGGTGACGATCAGCCTGGCCTTCTTGCCCGAGCGCTTGATCTGCCACGTCCCGGCGGCGAACCCGTCGATCAGGTACGTGGCGCGTACCCGCAGGTTCTTGGTCGTGACCAGGCCCCGGTGCTCGTCGGCGACGATGCGCCTGCGGTCGGCGTGGCCGAGGACGAGCGTGTCGAAGTCGGGCAGGAACCGCACCGGCGCCGGGACGTCGCCGCCCGGCCGGGGCGCGTCCGGCAGGTCGTACAGGACCCTGCCGTCCTCGCCGGTCAGCACCTCCAGCCGGTCGCGCATGCCGTCCAGGACGGGGGCCAGGCCGCCCAGCCCGGACCACGCCTGAAGGTCGGCGGCGGTGGCGGGGCCGAAGGCGGCCAGGTAGCGCTCGGCGAACGCCTCCGCCGAGGGCACCGGGTCGAGGGTGACGCCGGCCGGGGCGAAGGCGGGGTCGCGCGGGAAGCTCCACCGGTCCTGCGTCGGCACCATGACCAGCGGCATCAGCATCCGCACCGCGTAGCCGAGGTGCCGCTGGTCCGCCTCGGGGAACTCCTTGAGCAGCTTCGGCCGCAGCTCGTTGAACGTGTGCGGCCCCTCGGCGAGCAGCCGCGCGGCGGCGGCCACCACGGCGTCGGCGTCGACGCCCTCGAAGCGGCGGGCGGCGGCGGCCAGCACCGGGTGCAGCAGCGGCCGGAACGCGGCGTAGTCGCCGGCGGTCACCAGGTGCAGCGTGGCGCGGTGCAGCGTCGCGCGGACGAGCGTGCCGGCGTGCAGGTCGCGGTGCAGCTCGTCGCGGCCGAACCCGGCAAGCCGCGTCCACACGCCCAGGTACGGCGGGCGCGGCTCCTGCGCCTGGAGACCGGCCAGGCGGTGCACGACGTCGGCCGCGCTGCCCTCGTGGCGTCGCAGGAGGTGCTGGCGGGCCAGGGTGGCCCGGTTGAGGTCGCGCAGGCTGAGCATGAACACATCATGCCTTTCCCCATCGAAGCTGTACGAGCCGCCTACCCCGCTCTCGCCGACGGCCACGCGTATCTGGACGGCGCCGCCGGCACGCAGGTCCCTCAGCCGGTGATCGACGCCATCGCCGGGGCCTACCGAGGCGGCCTCGGCAACGCGGGCGGGGCGTTCCCTGCCGCCCGCCGCTCCGAGGCGATCGTGGCGGCCTGCCGCCAGGCCGTGGCCGACCTGGTCGGCGGGCACCCGGACGGGGTGATCCTGGGGCCCAACATGACGACGCTCACCTATCGGCTGGCCGGCGCGCTGTCACGCGGGTGGGGCCCCGGCGACGAGGTCGTGCTGTCGCGGCTGGACCACGACGCGAACGTGCGGCCGTGGACGGCGACCGGCGCGACCGTCCGGTGGGCGGAGGTCGATCCGGTGACCGGCGAGCTGCCGGTGGAGCAGTACGCCCGGCTCATCGGGCCGCGCACCCGGCTGGTGGCGGTGACGGCGGCGGGCAACGTGCTCGGCACCCGGCCCGACGTGGCCGCGATCAGCGCGCTGGCGCACGAGGCGGGCGCGCTCACGTACGTCGACGGCGTGCACGCCACCGCGCACGGGCCGGTCGACATGCGGGCGCTCGGCGCCGACTTCTACGCGACCAGCGCCTACAAGTGGTCGGGGCCGCACGTCGGCGCGGTGGTCGCCGATCCGGCGCTGCTGGAGACGATCCGGCCGGACAAGCTGGCCCCCGCGCCGGACACGGTGCCGGACCGGTTCGAGCGCGGCACGGCGCCGTTCGCTGACCTGGCCGGGGTGAGCGCCGCCGTGGACCACCTGGCCGGCCTGGTGCCGGGCACGGGGTCGCGGCGCGAGCGGCTGACCGCCTCGCTGGCCGCGGCGGAGGCGCACGAGATGGAGCTGTTCGCGGTGCTGCTGGCGGGCCTGGAGACGATGCCGCACGTCACCCTGTACGGCAAGCCGGCCCGGCGGACGGCCACCGCCTACTTCACCGTCGCCGGGCGCACCCCGCGCCAGGTGGCCGAGCACCTGGCGGCGCGCGGCGTGAACGTGTGGAACGGGCACAACTACGCGTGGGAGCTGACCGGCGTGCTCGGCATCCGCGAGAGCGGCGCGGTGCGGGTCGGGCTGGTCCACTACAACGACCGCTCGGACGTGGACCGGCTGCTGGAAGGGGTGGCCGAGCTGCGGTAGCCGCCGGGCGTCGTGCCGTACCACTGCTTGAACGCCAGGTGGAAGCCCACCGTGGAGCCGTAGCCGACGCGGTGGGCGACGGCGGCGTGCGGGAGCCGGGTGGCGGTGAGCAGCCTGGCGGCCTCGTGCATGCGGCGGGCGGTCAGGTGGCGCATGGGCGTCTCGCCGACGAGCTCGCGGAAGGTCGCGGCGAAGGCCGAGCGGGACAGCCCGGCCTCGGCGGCCAGCGTCTCGACGGTCCACGGCTCGGCGTAGCGGGTCTGCACGGCCAGCAGCGCGGCCCCGACGGCCGGGTGGCGCAGCGCCCGCAGAACGGGCGCGCTCCCCGATCCGGCGTCCGGGCCGGGTCCGGGCTCGGCCAGGGCGGCGCGCAGGGCCAGGACGAAGGCGAGCTCGAAGGCGCGCACGGCCACCAGGGGCAGCCCCGGCTCGCCGCCGTCCCACTCCCGCGCCAGCCCGGCCAGCGTGCCCGCGAGCAGCGGCTGCCGGGCGACGGCGGCCCGGCCGAGCACGAGCACGGGCGGCAGCGCCCGGTAGAGCGGCGGGGCGGGCTCGTCGTAGTGCAGGCCGGCGCAGAGCATGGTGGTGGCCGGGCCGTCCCCGTCGATGCGGACGGCGCCGGTCGCGCCGGGGTCGCGGGCGGGCAGCAGGCTCTCCAGGGGGACGGACGGGCGGCCGGGCGCGTCGGCGAGGCGGTGGGCGGCGCCGTGCGGGAACACGGCCAGGTCCCCGGCGGCGAGCCGGACCGGCGCGGGCAGCCCGGGCAGCTCCACGACGCAGCCGCCGTCCTGGACGTAGTGGATCAGCGCGCACCGCTCCGCCGGGCCGGCCACGCCCCAGGGGGCGCGCACGGTCCAGCGGCTGTGGAAGACGGCCCGCAGGCGCAGGGGTGCGAGAAGCTCGCTCAGCAGATCCATCCGGACGATCCTTAAACAGTGGTGGAGGACGCTTTATCGAGCGTATCGGGGATCGGCGGGAGGCTGGACGCATGAGATTCCTGGTGTTCGGCGCCACGGGCGCGCAGGGGGGCGCGGTGGCGCGCAGGCTGGTCGCGGAGGGGCACGCCGTGCGCGGCTTCGCCCGCACGGAGCGGGTCCCGGAGGGGGTGGAGGCGTTCGCGGGCGAGCTGGGGGACGCGGCGCGGGTGAAGGCGGCCTTCGACGGCGTCACGCACGCGTCGGTGACGCTGCCGCTGGTGTACGAGCCGGACCTGGTGCGCGCGTACACCCGCAACGTGATCGAGGGGGCGCGGGCGGCCGGGGTGCGGCGGCTGGTGTTCGCCACGGGCAACCGGCTGCCGGACGCCGAGACGGGGGTGGCCGCGTTCGACACGCGGCGGGAGGCGGCGCGGGCGATGCTGGCGTCCGGGCTGCCGGTCGTGGTGCTGCGACCGGCGCTCTACCTGGACAACCTGCTCATGCCGGGCGTGCTGGAGGACGGGGTGCTGCGTTACCCGCTGCCGGGCGACCTTCCGGTGGCGTGGCTGAGCCATGCGGACCTGGGCGCGATCACGGTGGCGGCGCTGACGCGGGACGGACTGGCGGGCGTGGCCGACGCGGGCGGCCCGGAGGCGGTGACGGGGGCCGAGCTGGCCGCCGCCGCCGGGGCCCGCTACGAGGAGCTGGACGTGGACGCGTTCGCCGCCGGGCTGGCCGGGGCGCTCGGCGCCGAGGTCGCCCGCGAGGTGGCGGCCACCTACCGCTGGATCGGCGCGGCCCGCCCGGCCGGGCTGTTCGCGGCCGATCCCTGGCACGGGCTGGCGCTGACGCCGCCGCGTGACTGGATGGTCGGCGCGGAGATCGTCCGGCATCACCGGGTGATCGAACGCTGGCTGGCCGGGACGGGCGGGTTCGAGGCGTTCGCGGAGGCGCACGCGCCGGACTTCACGCTGGTCACGCCCGACGGCCAGGCGCTGTCGCGGGAGCGGGTGCTGGCGGAGGTGGCGGCGGCGCGCGGCGCGGACCCGGGGCTGCGCGTGGAGATCCGCGACGCCCGCGTGGTGGCGGGGTCCGGGCCGCTGGTGGTGGCCGCCTACGAGGAGTGGCAGCGCGGGCGGGGCCGCCGGGCGACGGCGGTGCTGCGCCGCGAGGGCGGCGCCCTGCGCTGGGCCCACCTGCACGAGACCTGGATCGGCTGACCTCAGGCGGGGCCGGGCTCCAGCAGGCCGAACGCCACCCCGGCGGCGCGTACGGCCTCCGGCTCCAGCTCGGCCAGCGGCACGCCGTCGGCCAGCGCCCGCCAGTTGCGGCGGGCCAGCACCCGCTGGACGGCGAGCGCCTGCGCGGCCAGCAGGCTCGCGGTCAGCTCGTCGTACGGCCCCGTCAGCGCCTCGGCCAGCGTCCGCTCGTCGTGCTCGACGTACGTGGACACGCGCGCGCCCAGGCTCGGCGTGCCGAACACCATCCGGTGGAAGCCCATCACCTCCGGATGGTCGTTCAGCCCGGTGACGGGGTCGTGGCGGGCCAGGCCGTCGAGGAAGTGGCGGCGCAGGGCCGCGACCGGCGACTCGCCCGGCCCCCGCCCGCGCACCACGCGGGCCGGCTCGCCCCGGTGGTCGGCGATGCGGTGCAGGACCAGGTCCTCCTTGGTCGGGAAGTACTTGAACAGCGTCGGCTTGGACACCTGCGCCGCCGCCGCGATCTCGGTGACCGGCACCTCGTCGAAGCCGCGCGCCAGGAAGAGCCGGATGGCCGCCGAGGAGATGGCCTCACGCACCCGCTGCCGCTGCAGCTCCCGCAGTCCCGTCATGGGCCCACCCTACCAAAGTGTTAACCTGGTCAATCTATTAACCGAGTTAACGCCAGGAGGTGCCATGACCACACTCGACGAGGAGCGCAGGCACATCGAGCGCTGCGCCGCCGGGCTGCGCAGGATGCTCGACGCCGCCCGCGAGAACGTCGTCGTCGGCGAGACCGTCGCCGGCGACCGCTACAGCGCCGAACGGCTCGGCCGCCACCTGAAGAGCCTGGCCAAGCAGCTCGGCGAGGAGCCGGACGGGCCGCCGTTCTTCGGCCGGCTCGACTTCGGGCCGGGCTCGGCCGACCATCCCGGCCGCAGCTACCACCTCGGCAGGCGGCACATCAGCGGCGAGCACGGCGGGCCGCCGGTCGTCGTCGACTGGCGGGCGCCGGTCTCGCGCGCCTTCTACCGGGCGAGCGCCCGCGACCCGCAGGGCGTGGCCGTGCGCCGCCGGTTCGGCTGGTCCGGCACCACGCTCACCTCCTACGAGGACGAGCGGCTCGACCGGGGCGAGGAGCAGCGCGGCAGCCGCATCCTGGCCGCCGAGATCGAACGGCCGCGCGTCGGCCCCATGCGCGACATCGTCGCCACGATCCAGCCCGAGCAGGACGACCTGGTCAGGGCCGCCCTGCCGGAGTCGATCTGCGTGCAGGGCGCGCCCGGCACCGGCAAGACCGCCGTCGGCCTGCACCGGGCCGCGTTCCTGCTGTACGCGCACCGCCAGCGGCTGGAACGCGGCGGCGTCCTCGTGCTCGGCCCGAACCGGGCCTTCCTCGGCTACATCTCCGCAGTGCTGCCCGCGCTCGGCGAGATGGACGTCGAGCAGACCACGCTGGAGCGGCTGCTCGCCTCCGTCCCGGTGCGGGCCGCCGACAGCCCGGCCGCCGCGCTGGTCAAGCACGACGCCCGGATGGCCGAGGTGCTGCGCGAGGCCCTGTACGCGCGCGTACGCAAGCCGGTCGAGCCGCTGGCGGTGCCCGACGGCTCGGCCACCTGGCGGGTCGGCGAGGCCGAGCTGCGGCGGATCGTGGACGACACCCGCCGCGACGCGCTGCCGTACCTGACGGGCCGCGAGCGGGTCCGCGCCCGCGTGGTGGAGCTGGTGCGGCGGCAGGCCGAGGCGCGCGGGCTCAGCGCCACCGCCGCCTGGACCCGTAAGGCCGGGCGGGCGGTGACGCCGTTCCTGGACGCGGTGTGGCCGGCCGTGCGGCCGGAGGAGGTGCTGTTCGAGGTGCTGAGCGGCCGCTCCCCCGCCACCGCGCTGACGGACGCCGAACGGGCGGCCGTCACCTGGGAGCGCCCGCCGCGCGGCCACCGCGGCGCCCGCTGGACGGAGGCCGACCTGGTACTGCTCGACGAGCTGGCCGGGCTGCTGGAACGGCCGCGCGGCTACGGCCACGTCATCGTGGACGAGGCGCAGGACCTGTCGCCGATGCAGTGCCGGGCCGTCGCCAGGCGCAGCGAGCACGGCTCCCTCACCGTGCTCGGCGACCTGGCGCAGGGCACCACCCCGTGGGCGGCCCGCTCCTGGGCCCGGCACCTGGAGCTCCTGGGCAAGCCGGACGGCCGGATCGTCGAGCTGACCACCGGCTACCGGGTGCCCGCCACGGTCGTCGAGCTGGCCAACCGGCTGCTGCCCGCGCTCGACGCCGACGTGCCCGTCACCCGCTCGCACCGCTCCGACGGCAGGCTGCGGCTGATCCGCGCCGACCGGCTGGAGAGCGGCGTGACGGCGGCGGCGCGGGAGGCGCTGGAGTTCGAGGGCTCGATCGGCGTGATCGCCGCCGACGACGCCGCCGAGAAGGTCACGGCCGCGCTGTGGGACGACGGGCTCGACGTCGGCGGCCGGCTCGCCGTGGTGGCCGCGTCCACGGCCAAGGGGCTGGAGTACGACCACGTGGTCGTGTGCGAGCCCGCCGCCATCGCCGCGAGCGGGCCGCGCGGGCTCAACCTGCTGTACGTGGCGCTGACCCGGGCGGTGTCGCGGCTGGACGTCGTGCACGCCCTGCCGCTCCCCCGGCCGCTCGACAGCGCCCGCGCCCCGGGTGTGTGATGAGGGTCCCGTCCCTCCGAGGAGCGGCCATGGACGACCCGCTGCGGACCACGCAGGTTCTGTCGATCGCCGGGTTCGGGTGCGCGGCGGTCGCGCTGGTGTTCGTCCCCATCCTGTTCGGCCCGGCCGGGATCGTGCTGGGCCTGGTGGGGCACAGCCGGGGCGAGCGGCTCGGCAGGTGGGCGGCGGTCACGGCCGCCGTCACGACGGCCGCCGGCATGGTTCTCGGCTACCTGCTGCTGCCGGCGTGAGATCCTGCCGGTGTGCTGCCCCCGATCGACGCCCTGCGTGAGCTGATCACCGCCCGGCTCGGCCGCTTCCCCAGGCGGGAGGTGCCGCCCGCCGCGGGCATCCGCCGCGCCGCCGTGACCGTGTGCGTGCTGGAGGACTCCGCGCGCGAGCCGTACACGATCCTCATCAGGCGCGCCCCGCACGGCCGCAACCCCGGCCAGTGGGCGCTGCCGGGCGGCCGGCTCGACGACGGCGAGCGGCCGGTGGAGGCGGCGCTGCGCGAGCTGGCCGAGGAGACGGCGGTGACCGGGGTGGAGGTGGCCGGGCTGCTCGACGACTTCGTCACCGACTCCGGGTTCGTGATCACGCCGGTGGTGGCGTTCGGCGGCGCGCAGCAGCCGGTCGCCGACCCGCGCGAGGTCGCCTCCGTGCACGCCGTGCCGCTGGAGCGCTTCCTCGGGCCGGGCGTGCCGCGCTGGCGCGACGGGCTGCTGCAGATGCCGCTCGGGCCGTCGATCGTCGTGCACGCGCCGACCGGGGCCATCCTGTGGCAGTTCGCCGAGGTGGCGCTGCGCGGCCGGGAGACCCGCGTCCTCGACGTCGCCCAGCCCCACTGGACCCGCACCTGATCTCGCTATCCTGCCCGTCATGACGCTCGAGGGCATGGCCTACGGCAAGAGCCACCTGCGCGGCCTGGCCAGGGGCGTGGGCGACATGGAGGAGGCCGTGCGGGGCGTGGCCGTCCGCTACGAGCCCGTCACGAAGGCCGTGCGGGTCGCGCTCGGCGCCGACGAGTACGGCGACGCCTACTGGCAGGCCAGGGGCGAGCGGATGGCGGCCATCGGGACCGCGCTGGATCTGCTCTCCGACGCGATGGGCAGGCAGAGCGACGACCTCGCGCGCTCCAAGGGCAATTACGCGGCCGGCGAGGACGCCAGCACCCTCCCCACCTGAGAGCGGCGGGCCGAGGGGAATTCGTGGTGATTCGCGGGAGTTGGGTGGGGGTCTGTGAGCTGGGCGTCCTTGGCGCCGGCCGGTCGCTGCGGACCAGAAGATGACCCGCTCTTTGGGCCCGGTGGAATACGGGCCGCCGGATGTCCGTTAGCATCGAAAGGCCGATGTGGTCTGTGTCCCCCGGGCCGCAAATTACCGCCTTCACGGAATACCGTTCGGCTGGAGCCGTGTTGTGCACCTCGCCGAGGAGGCGACCGCCACATCGGCCTCAACAGCTTCCCAGGCGCCCCGTCCCCGGACGGGGCGCCTGCCTTATGGTGGGTGGCCGAGCCGACGATCGTCCAGGAGAGCCCGTTGCTATATCAAGTGGTCAAGTTCGCCGCCGCACCCCTCGCTCACGCGATGTGCCGTCCGTACATCTCGGGCGCCGCGCACGTGCCGCGGAGCGGACCGGCGATCCTGGCCGCCAACCATCTCTCGGTGCTCGACTCGTTCCTGCTGCCCGCGCTGCTGCCCCGGCACGTCACCTTCGCGGCCAAGAACGAGTATTTCTCCGGCAACCCGGTCGCCGGCTGGTTCATGCGGCTCGGCGGGAGCCTGCCGACCGACCGGGAGAGCGCGCACGCGGCCCAGGACATGCTCGACGCCGCCGCGGCGCTCCTGGAGCGCGGTGAGCTGTTCGGCATCCACCCGGAGGGCACCCGCTCCCCCGACGGCCGCCTCTACCGGGGCAAGATCGGCGTGGCGTGGCTGGCGCTGAAGACGGGCGCGCCGGTGCTGCCCGTGGCGCTCAGCGGCACCGAGAAGGTGCTGCCGCTCGGCGCCAAGGTGCCGCGCCCGGCCAGGATCGGCATCGCGATCGGCGCGCCGATGACGTTCACCGGCGACCACACCAGGGCCCAGGACCGCCGCCGCGTCACCGACGAGATCATGGCGGCCATCCAGGAGCTGTCCGGCCAGGAGTACGTGCCGACCTACGCGGCCAGCCACAAGGCGGCCATCGGAACCGGAGGGGGCTGACCCGTGGCGCGTGGCCGCACCATCGCGATCGTGTCCGGCGCCACCGTGCTGGCGCTGGGAGCCGCCGGCGGGGGCGCCTACTACCTGCTGCACACCCGCGGCACGCCCGCCGAGACCGCGCAGCGCTTCGCCGCGGCGTGGCAGGCGGGCGACCGGGCCCGGATGAGCGCCGAGCTGGCGGCGCCGCAGGAGCTCGGCGTCTACGACCAGTTCCGGCAGGGGCTCGGCGTGGAGTCCTCGACGATCCAGGTGGGCGCCCCGCGCGAGCGCGACGGCCGCGCCACCGTCCCCTACACCGCCACCCACCGGCTGAAGAACGCCGGGGAGTGGACGTACGAGGGCGAGCTCGCGCTGAAGGTCGCCGACCGCCACTGGAAGGTCGACTGGACGCCCGCCGCCCTGCACCCGCAGCTGACGCCGGGCGCGACGTTCGCGCTCAAGACGTCGTGGCCGGAGCGCGCGGCGATCACCGACGCGGGCGGCGGCCGCATCGACGGCGGCGACGTGGGCGGCTCGGTGCAGCAGCTCGTCGGCTATCTGGACAAGGCGACCAAGAAGGACGTGGCCAAGCTCGGCTCCGCCTACAAGGTGGGCCAGGCGGTCGGCCGGGGCGGGCTGCAGCAGGCGTTCCAGGAGCGGCTGGCCGGCACGCCGACGACGGAGATCCAGGCGGGCGGCAAGACCCTGGAGAAGATCGAGGGCACCGACGGCGAGCCGCTGCGCACCACGCTCGACCCCGGCGTGCAGGCCGCCGCCGTCACCGCCGTCAAGGACGTGGACAAGCCCGCCTCGATGGTGGCGATCGAGCCCGGCTCGGGCGAGATCCTGGCCGTGGTCAACAACCGGGGCGGCTTCAACCGGGCGCTCGACGGCCGCTACGCGCCCGGTTCGACGTTCAAGGCCGTCACCGCCATCGGGCTGCTCGCCGACGGGCTGTCGCCGCGCGACACCGTGACGTGCCCCAAGTACGTGACCGTCGGCGGGCTGCGGATCCGCAACTCGGAGAAGGCGGAGTTCGGGTCGCTGTCGTTCTCCGACTCCTTCGCCCACTCGTGCAACACGACGTTCGCGCCGCTGACCGAGGAGCGGCTGGGGGCGGACAAGCTGCTCCAGACCGCCGAGCTGGTGGGCTTCAACCAGCCGCTGTCGATCGGCGTGCCGGCCACGAAGGCGAGCTTCCCCCGCGCCGAGTCCGACGCGGAGCTGGCCGCCGAGTCGTTCGGCCAGGGCCGGATCACGGCCAGCCCGCTGTCGATGGCGTCGGTGGCCGCCGCGATCGCCGACGGCACCTGGCGCCCGCCGACGCTGGTCCCCGAACTGAAGCAGAAGGCCGAGGCCCGCAAGCTGCCCGGCGGCGTCACCGAGGCCCTGCACGGCATGATGGCGGCCGTCGTCACCAAGGGCACCGCGAAGTCGGCCGGGCTGCCGTCGGGCACCCGCGGCAAAACGGGCACCGCCGAGTACGGCAGCGGGCCCAAGCTCGACTCGCACGCCTGGTTCATCGGCTTCACCGAGGACGTGGCGTTCGCGGTGGTGGTCGAGGGCGGCGGAGGCGGCGGCAAGGTCGCGGCCCCGATCGCCGCCGACTTCCTGCGCGCCCTCCCGTCCGTGTGACCGCGCGGCCTCCGGGGCGGGTGACCCGGTAGGCGGTCCGCCCGGGGCGCCGCCGCACGCGCGTCCGCGTCCCGTACGGGTACCGCGCGCCGCGCTCGCCGAGGGCCGGCGGGACAGCGTCACTGTGGTTTGCATGCAATGCATGCAATGACTTAGGGTCAGGTGCCATGCAGAACGACGTGGCACATCGCCGACTGCGCGAGCTGATCCTCGACGGCACCTACCCGCCGGGCGCGCGCCTGACGGAGCTGGACGCCGCGGCTGCCCTCCAGATGTCGCGCACCCCCGTCCGCGAGGCGCTGCGCGCGCTCGCGGCCCACGGGCTGGTGCGGCCCACCGGCCGGGGCGTGGTCGTGGTCGCCCTCGACCCCGCCGCCCTGGAGGACGCCTATCAGGTACGGGCCGCGCTGGAGGCGCTGACCGCCGAGACCGCCGCCCGCAGGCAGCGCGAGGGCCGCATCGCCCCCGCCGACCTGGCGGACCTCGACAACCTGGCCGCCACCACCGCCGAGGCCACCGACGCCGGGCGCCTGGCGGAGGCGGTCACGCTCAACCGGCGCTTCCACCGCCGCGTCGCCGAGCTGGCCGGCAACGCCATCGCCCTCGACACGCTGGACCGGGTGTGGGACCAGATCCACGTCTCCACCCTGCGTTCACTGGCGCTCCCGGCCCGCCACGCGCACGTCAGCGCACAGCACGACGACCTGCTCGCGGCGATCCGGCGCGGCGACGCCGAGGAGGCCGGCCGCGTCGCCCGCCTGCACGTCCTCGACACCCGCGCCAGCGCCGGCGACCCGCCCACCGATCACTGACACGAGGAGCACCCATGTCCCACCTGCACACCTACGCGACCACCGTCACCTGGACCGGCAACCTGGGGACGGGCACCAGCGGCTACCGCGCCTACGACCGCGCCCACGAGCTCACCGCCGACGGCCCGGCGCCCATCGCGGGCAGCTCGGACCCGGCCTTCCGTGGCGACCCCGCCCGCTGGAACCCCGAGCAGCTCCTGCTCGGCGCGCTCTCCCAGTGTCACCTGCTGTCCTACCTGCACGTGTGCGCCGTCGCGGGCGTCGTCGTCACCGCGTACGCCGACCACGCCACCGGCACCATGACGCAGACCGCGACCGGCGGGCACTTCACCGAGGCGACGCTGCGCCCGCACGTCACCGTGGCCTCGCCCGACATGGTGGAGGCCGCCGTCCGGCTGCACGAGGACGCGCAGAAGGCGTGCTTCATCGCGAGCTCGGTCAACTTCCCGGTGCACCACGAGCCGACGGTCGAGGCAGGCTGAGAGCAGCGGCCCGGGTCCGGCGGCGCGGGTCAGCGGCGGGCGGTGAGCGTGAGCGTCTCGGCGGCGGGCGGGGCGGCCTGGGCGGGCACGGGAACGGGGGCGGGGCGGCTCGCGGAGCCGCCCAGCGCCAGCGCGCCGGCGGCCTCGTGCCGCAGCACCATGATCAGGAGCGTGGTGACCAGCGTGGCGATGAGCAGCCAGCTGACCAGGATGATGACGGTCGACCTGCGGGGCCGGCGGCGCGGGCCCGGCTTCCGCCCGGACCTCTCCTCGCTGCGACGCACCCGCTCGTTGAACGACTCGAGCCGTGCCACGAGTCGCGGATCGTCCTCGACGAGGTGCTGCTCGATCTGGGCCAGCATCCGCTCCTCGTCCTGCGACCAGGCCATGGGTGCACCTCCGGAACGCAAGCTCTGTGCGGGGTTTCCTGCCCAACCATGAAGATCATTAGCCCCGCCCTGACCAGGTAATTGCGACCTCTTTCCATTTGCGATCACCGTCGAACCTTTGTTCTAATCATGGCATGCGCTGGGACAACCTGCGCCTGGCCGACTCCGGCCGGGACGATCCGGCCGCGCCGCTGTTCGCCCGCGGCGCGGTCACCCGCACGTTCGACACGCCCGGATTCCGGGGGATGACCTTCTACGAGATCCAGGCCCGTTCGATCATCAACCGGGTCCCGGCGGCGAGCCGGGTGCCGTTCGAGTTCACGATCAACCCTTACCGGGGCTGCGGCCACCGGTGCGTCTACTGCTTCGCCCGCAAGACCCACGAATACCTCGACCTCGACGCGGGCGCCGACTTCGACTCGAAGATCGTCGTCAAGGTCAACGCGGCCGAGCTGGCCCGCAAGGAGCTGGCCTCGCCGCGCTGGCGGGGGCAGCACGTGGCGATGGGCACCAACGTCGACTGCTACCAGCGCGCCGAAGGCCGCTACCGGCTCATGCGCGGCATTCTGTCGGCGCTGCGCGACGCGGCCAACCCGTTCTCGGTGCTGACCAAGGGCACGCTGATCCTGCGCGACCTCGACCTGCTCACCGAGGCCGCCGAGCGCGCCGAGGTGGGGGCCAACCTGTCGGTGGGGTTCGTCGACGCCGACGTGTGGCGCGCGGTCGAGCCCGGCACCCCCTCGCCCCGGCGCCGCCTGGAGACGTGCGCCACGCTCAACGACAACGGCATCGCGACCGGCGTGCTGATGGCGCCGATCCTGCCCTACCTCACCGACTCCCCCGCCCAGCTCGACCGCACGGTCCGGGAGATCGCCGAGGCGGGCGCGACCCACATCGCGCCCATCGTGCTGCACCTGCGGCCGGGGGCGCGCGAGTGGTGGCTGGCCTGGCTGTCGCGCGAGCACCCTCGGCTCGTCCCGCGCTACCTGGAGCTCTACGGCAGGGGCGCCTACGCGCCCAGGTCCTACCAGGAGCGCGTCACGGCCCAGGTCAGGGCCCTGGCCGAGCGTCACGGGGTGGGCCGCGCCACCCCGGCCACGGCCCGCCGCCTCCCGCCCCGCCCGGCCCCAGGCGGGGCCGCCCCGCAGGCCGCTCCTGAGCAGCTGACGCTCCTGTGAGCCCCTAGGATCAGGCCGTTCCCGGCGAAGATCAGCACGTGGAGGTGGGGGACATCAGCTTCCGGCTGGCGGCGTACGCCGTGTGTGTCGAGGACGGGCGGGTGCTGCTCGCCCGGCACGTGCCGCCCGAGGGCGGGTCCGCGTGGACGCTGCCCGGCGGGCGGGTCGAGCACGGGGAGGACCCGTTCGACGCGGTGATCCGCGAGGTCGCCGAGGAGACCGGCTGCGACGCGGTGGCCGAGCGGCTGCTGGGCGTGGATTCCCGGGTGATCCCCGCCGCCGAGGCCCGCGCGGGCGTCGAGCACCACAACGTCGGCGTCTTCTACCGCGTCCGGATCACGGGCGGGCGGCTGCGGCCCGAGCCCGGCGGCGAGATCGCCGAGTCGGTCTGGACCCCGGTGGCCGGCGTCGCCGGTCTGCGCCGGTCGTCGCTGGTCGACGTGGGCCTCGCGCTGGCCCTGACGGTGCCGCCGACCGGCCACGTCGCCCCCGTCCCGGTCGGCGGGCTGGTCCAGCACTGACCGGGGTCAGGCCGGGACCTGCTCGGGGTCCGGGCGGGGGTCCGGGCGGGGGTGCGGGCGGGGGTCCGGGTCGAGGGCGTCGCGAGGGCTGACGGCGTGGGCCGGGAGGCCGCGTTCGGCGTACAGGAGGATGGCCGCGCCGGACAGGACCGTCACCGCGAGCACGGCCCACAGCAGCCACGGGCCGACCTCCAGCAGGAACCCGAGCAGCAGCGGCGCGACGGTCCGGCACAGCGACCAGGAGAGCTGGTAGACCGACAGGTACCGGCCGCGCAGGTGGGCGGGGGCGGCCTGGACCGACAGGCTCTGCGCGGGCGCGGAGTGGACGAGCTCCCCGGCGGTGTAGACGGCCGCGACCACCAGCACGGCGACGATCGCGTACGTGCCCGCCGCGACCTGCGGGAGGACGGCGAAGGCGGCGAAGGAGATCGCGAAGACGAGCGCGCCGAGCGCGGCTCCCCGGGTGCGCCGGCCGCGCAGGGCCAGGCGGGCGGCCGGGACGCCGAGCAGCGCGACGAGCGCGGTGTTGACCGCGAACACGACCCCGGCCAGCGCGCCCGGGAGGCCGGCGTCGCGGGTGAGGAAGATCGGCAGGGCGATGGCCTGGGCGGTGTAGCCGAAGGCGATGAGGAAGTTCGCGGCGGTGAGCAGCAGGTAGGGCCGGTCGGCGAGGACGCGGCGGTAGCCCTCCCCCGCCTCCTCGGGACGCCTGACGCTCCGGCGGGCGGCCGGGATGCGGGTGACCAGCACCGCGGCGACGGCGAAGACGGCGGCCAGGGCGACGGTGGCGGCGGTGTACCCGGCGTCGCCGTCGACGGCGAGCAGCCCCGCCGCGACCAGGCTGCCGAAGCCCATGCCGCCGTTGCGCAGGCTGCGGTCCCAGGCGAGCAGCCGGTCGCGTTCGGCGCCTTCGGCGAGCTCGCCGATGAGCGCGTGCTGGCCGGGCGAGAAGGCCCACATGCCGACGGCGACGACCAGCGCGACCGCCAGGAACGCCGGATAGCCGCCGGCGAACGGGTAGGCGGCGAACCCGGCGGCCCGCAGGACCAGCGCGCCGATCACCACGCGCCGGGCGCCGGCCCGGTCGATGAGGACGCCCACGACCGGCATGAACGCCAGCGCGCACAGCCCGGCGACGGTCAGCCCGGCGCCGATCGCGGTCAGCGACAGGCCGGTGAGCGAGTGGATGAACAGCAGGGTGAGCGGCACGTAGATGCCGTCGCCGATCGACCCGGCCAGGCTGGCGGCGACGAGCCTGCGCGGCGCGGCGCGGTCAGGCGAGGTCGAGCGCACCGCGTCCCCGCTTGAGCTCGGCGAAGGCGCGCAGGCCGGCCAGGGTCCGTACGGCGTCGAACAGCCGGGCGGCCGCCTCGCCCGTGGGGGCGGCGGTGAGGACGGGGCCGAAGAACGCGGCGCCGTCCACGGTGACGACGGGCGTGCCGGCCTCCTCGCCGACGGCGTCCTGGGCGGCCTGGTGACTGGCGCGCAGGGCGGCGTCGAACCGGTCGCCGGTGGCGGCTTCGGCCAGCGACGCGGGCAGGCCCAGCTCGTCGAGGGCGGCGGCGATGACGGCGGGGTAGTCCTGGTCGCCCGCGCGGTGGATCCGGTCGCCGAGCGCGGTGTAGAGGTCGCGCAGGATCGCGGTGCCGTGGCCGGCCTCGGCGGCGGCGCACACCCGGGCGGGGCCCCAGGCGCGGTCGTTGAACTCCCGGTACCAGGGTTCGAGCTCGCGGTGCTCGTTGAGCACGGACAGGCTCATGATCCGGAAGGTCAGGTCGATCGGCCGGAGGCGTTCGACCTCCAGGAGCCAGCGGGAGGTGACCCAGGCGAAGGGGCAGGCGGGGTCGAAGTAGCAGACGACGGGCACGACGGCCGAGGAATCTTCCATGGAAGACATTTTATCTTCCACGGAAGCTATAATGGAAGCCATGCAGCCAGACGCCATCGCCGCCATGGTCGAGCAGTGGAAACGCGAACGGCCGGACCTCGACACCGCCCCGATGCTCGTCGTCGGCCGCCTCTTCCGGCTCACCGACGCGCTCGACCAGCGGCTGCGGCCGCCCTTCGCCGCCGCCGGGCTGGGCAACGGCGACTTCGACGTGCTCGCCGCTCTCCGGCGCGCCGGCGAGCCCTACACGCTGTCGGCGGGCGAGCTCAGCCGCACGGTCCTGGTCACCACCGGCGCGATCACCAAGCGGGTCGACCGGCTGGAGGCGCGCGGCCTGGTCAGCCGGAGCGTGGCCGAGGGCGACTCGCGCGGCCGGCTGATCACGCTCACCGCCCAGGGCGTGGCGCTGACCGGCGAGCTCATGGCCGCCCACCTGGACAACCAGCGCAGGCTCCTGGCCGGGCTCACCCCGGACGAGCGCGACCGGCTCGCCGCCCTCCTCGAACGGCTCGCCGCCACACTCGACTGATCGCCGGTGGGCGATAGCCGCCTGAAAGGGTGTCGAAATAGTGGTATGTCGGATTATGGCGATAGATGGGTAGTAACGCCATTGGTTGCGCCAATCCGGCGCTCCTGTCCGTACAGGGGGGAAACACCATGGCTGACACGAAGAAGAAACCCAGCGCGAAGTCCGGCAAGGGCAAGAAGCAGGCGATCAAGGCGAATCGCCAGGCCAAGGAGACGAAGAAGGAAGCCACCACGCGCCCCGAAGAGGCGTGACGCGGTGACGTGATCAGGCAGCCGGGGTTCCGGCTGCCTGATCGGCTGTTGGGGAGGGCCTCATGTCCGGATATCTGCGCTTCCCCGCGGTGCTGCGGGACGTCGTGGTGTTCGCCGCCGAGGACGACCTGTGGATGGTGTCGGCCGAGGGCGGCCGGGCGTTCCGGCTGACGGCGGGCGTGGCCGAGGCCGGGTATCCGCGCATCTCGCCGCGCGGCGACCAGGTCGCGTTCGTGGGGCGGGAGGAGGGGCCCGAGGAGGTGTACGTGCTGCCGACCGGCGGCGGGGCGGCGCGGCGGGTGACGTTCCACGGGGCGCGCTGCACGGTGACCGGGTGGGATCCCGAGGGGCGCATCCTGTACGCCAGCGACCAGGGCCAGCCGTTCGAGGGGCGCAAGTGGCTGCACCGGGTGGAGCCGGGCGGGGTGCCGGAGAGGCTGCCGTACGGCCCGGCGAACTCGATCGCCCACGGGCCGGGCGGCATGATCGTGCTGGGCCGGAACACGGCCGACCCGGCGCGGTGGAAGCGCTACCGGGGCGGCACGGTGGGCGACCTGTGGATCGACCGCGAGGGCGACGGCGAGTTCCGGCGGCTGATCCGGCTGCCGGGCAACCTGGCCTCGCCCTGCTGGAGCGGCGAGCGGGTGTGCTTCCTGTCCGACCACGAGGGCGTCGGCAACGTCTACTCGTGCACGCCCGGCGGCGACGACCTGCGCAAGCACACCCACCACGACGGCTACTACGCGCGCAACCTGTCGAGCGACGGGCACCGGCTCGTCTACCACGCGGGCGCCGACCTGTACCTGCTGGACCCGGGCGAGGAGCCGCGCCGGCTGCGGGTGTCGCTGGCCAGCACGCGCACGCAGCGCAACCGCCGCTTCGTCGACGCCGCCGACTACCTCGACCACGCCACGCTCAGCCCGGACGGCAGCGCGCTGGCCGTCACCGCGCGCGGCAAGGCGTACGGGATGGCGGGCTGGGAGGGGCCGGTGCGGCAGTACGGGGAGCCGGACGGGGTCCGCTACCGGTTCCTCACCTGGCTGAACGACGGCAGCCGCCTGATCGCCGCGGCCAGCGGTGACGGCGACGAGGAGGAGCTGGTCGTCCTGCACGGCAGCGACCGGACGGGTGGCGGGGGCGCGCGGCCGGTGGCGCGGCTGGGGCGGATCACCGCGCTGGCGCCCGACCCGGCCCATGACCGGGTGGCCGTCACCAACCACCGGCACGAGCTGCACCTGGTGGACCTGGCGGCGGGCCGTACCGTGCTGGTGGAGGCCAACCCGCACGGCGCGCCCGAGGATCCGGCGTGGTCGCACGACGGCGAGTGGCTCGCGTACGCCGGGCCGCTCAACGCGCAGACCACCGCGATCAAGCTGTACCACCCCGGCACGGCCCGCACGGTGACGGCCACCGAGCCGCTGCTGCGCGACGCGCGGCCGAGCTTCGACCCCGAGGGCCGCTACCTGTACTTCATCGGCCAGCGGGTCTTCTCCCCCGCCTACGACCAGCTCCAGTTCGACCTGTGCTTCCCGCTGGGCACCCGCCCGTACGCGGTGGCGCTGCGCGCGGACGCGGCCGACCCGTTCGTGCCGGAGCCGAGGCCGCTGCACGCCAAGGACGACGAGGACGCCGAGCCGGAGCCGGTGCGGGTCGACGAGGACGGGCTGGCGCGGCGCGTCACCGCGTTCCCGCTGCCGGAGGGCCGCTACGAGCGGGTGGCCGGGCTCAAGGGCAAGGCGCTCGTGCTGGCCGGCCCGCTCCAGGGCGACAGCAAGCTGCTGCTGTACGACTTCGCCAAGGGAGAAGCCGAGACGTTCGCCGAGGGGGTGGCGGACTTCGAGCTGGGCCGCGACCACCGCACGCTGCTCTACCGCACGACGGGCGAGCGGCTGCGGGTGGTGAAGGCGGGCGAGCAGCCGGGCGACGACGACACGCCGGGGCGCGAGAGCGGCTGGATCGACCTGTCGCGGATCAGGGTGTCGGTGTGCCCGGAGGCGGAGTGGCGGCAGATGTTCCGCGAGGCGTGGCGGCTGCAGCGCGAGCACTTCTGGACCGAGGACATGGCGGGCGTCGACTGGCCGGCCGTGTACGACCGCTACCGGCCGCTGGTGGAGCGGGTGACGACCCGGGGCGAGTTCTCCGACCTGCTGTGGGAGCTGCACGGCGAGCTGGCCACCAGCCACGCCTACGAGAGCGGCGGCGAGTACCGGCCCGGCCCCGACTACAGCCAGGGCAAGCTGGGCGTCGACTGGGAGCACCATGACGGCGTCTACCACATCCGCGCGATCGTCACCGGCGACCCGTGGGACCCGCGCGCGACCTCACCGCTGAACCGGCTCGGCCTGGACGTGCGGCCCGGCGACGCGGTGCTGGCGATCAACGGGGCGCCGATCGGCGCGGCGGCCACCCCGAACGAGCGGCTGGTCAACCAGGCCGGGGAGGAGGTGGAGCTGACGCTGCGGCGCGGCGAGCGGGTGTTCGCGGTGACGGTGCGGGCGATCGCCGACGAGCGGCCGGCCCGCTATCGCGACTGGGTGAACCTCAACCGGGCGCGCTGCCACCAGCGTTCCGGCGGCCGGATCGGCTACCTGCACGTGCCGGACATGGGGCGGGCCGGGTTCGCCGAGTTCCACCGGGGGTTCCTGGCCGAGTACGACCGGCACGCGCTGATCGTGGACGTGCGCTTCAACGGCGGCGGGAACGTGTCGGCGCTGCTGCTGGAGAAGCTGGCCCGGCGCCGCCTGGGCTACGACTACCCGCGCTGGGGCGACCCCGAGCCGTATCCGCCGGAGTCGCCGCGCGGCCCGCTGGTGGCGATCACGAACGAGTGGGCGGGCTCCGACGGCGACATCTTCAGCCACACCTTCAAGCTGCTCGGGCTCGGCCCGCTGGTGGGCAAGCGGACGTGGGGCGGGGTGATCGGCATCTGGCCGCGGCACACGCTGGCCGACGGGACGGTGACGACGCAGCCGGAGTTCTCCTTCGCCTTCGACGACGTGGGCTGGCAGGTGGAGAACTACGGCACCGACCCGGACATCGAGGTGGACATCACCCCGCAGGACTACGCGGCGGGCGTGGACCGGCAGCTGGAGAAGGCGATCGAAGTGGCGCTCGACCTGCTGGAGAAGGGACCGGTGCACACGCCTGATCCATCGCATAGACCGCGGATGCAACCTTAATACCCCCTATGGCGTCTAAAGATCATAGAAGTGGATAGCGCCACGGGGATGGACGGTGCAGACCACTCGCTCGACACGCTGCCGGTGGTGAGATCCGCTCTCGCCGCCGGCCTCGCGTTTGACCGTATTGTCGGCTGATCGGGGGTTCTACAGGTGCGCGGACTGGCGCGTAAAGGCAAATCGGCGATGGCCCGCCTGTATCGGGGCTACAACCAGCGCAAGGCACGGCATGCGCCACCGCCGTCCACCCGGCGCATCAGGATCCTCCTGCTGCACGCCAACGGGATGGGCGGCACCATCAAGACCGTGTTCAACCTGGCGGGCTACCTGGCCGAACGGCACGAGGTGGAGATCGTCAGCATCCTGCGCGAGGCCGAGGAGCCGTTCTTCCCCATCGACCCGCGGGTGCGTTTAACGTATCTGGACGACCGGCTGAACCCCGGGTCCGACCCGGTGCGCACGCTGCTGTCGAAGCGGCCCAGCAAGCTCATCCCCGAGGAGGAGAGCGCCTACCACCGCTTCAACCTGTGGACCGACCTCAAGCTCGCGCGCTTCATCCGCTCCCTCGACAGCGGCGTGCTGATGGCCACCCGGCCGGGCCTGAACCTGGCCGTCGCCCAGCTCGCGCTGCCCAGCGTGATCACGATCGGCCAGGAGCACGTGGCGCTGCGCACCCAGCCAGAATCGGTGCAGAAGCTCATCAAGTGGCGCTACCGGCGGCTGGACGCGCTCGTCTCGCTGACCAAGGCCGACCAGCGCGACTACCGCGAGGCCCTGCCCAAGGGCCCCAAGCTGGCCCGCATCCCGAACGGCGTGCCGCCGATGGCCGGCGACCTGGCCAAGCTGGACGCCAAAGTGGCGATCGCGATCGGCCGGATGACCCGCATCAAGGGCTTCCACCGGCTCATCACCGCCTGGGAGCAGGTGGCCGAGGCGCATCCCGACTGGCAGCTGCGCATCCTGGGCGCCGGCCCGCAGGAGCCCAAGCTGCGCGAGCAGATCGCCGAGGCGGGGCTGGAGGGCAAGGTCGTGCTGCCCGGGCCCACCGCCGACGTCGGCGCGGAGCTGGAGAAGGCGTCGATCTACGTGATGAGCTCGCGGCACGAGGGCTTCTCGATGACGCTGCTGGAGGCGATGACCAAGGGCCTGGCGATCGTCAGCTTCAACAGCCCGCACGGGCCGAAGGAGATGCTGACCGACGAGGTCGACGCGGTCATGGTCAAGCCGCGCACCAACGCCAACCTGGCCGCCGCCATCAACCGGGTGATCGAGGACGAGCCGCTGCGCCGCCGCCTGGCCGCCGGCGGGCTGGAGACGGTCCGGGCCTACGACATCGACGCGGTCGGGCAGCAGTGGGACGCGCTGCTGGACGACCTGCTGGCGCGTCGCGAGCGGGCCGCGCTCAAAGCCCGGAGCCGGTGAGCTCCACCGGCTAGGCCCGCCGGTGAGCCGGGGATCACCTCGACCACCCGCAGCGCGCTGTCCTGCCCGGTGCTCCGGCGCAGCGGCTCCGGCAGCGGGGCGGGCGAGGTGACCAGGCCGAGGAAGGCCCGGCCGACCACGTGCGCGTTGGTGAGCAGGAACCCGTCGGCCGTGAACACCACCGCCGACCCGCTCCCCCGCCCCGCCCGCACGCTCGCCACCTTGGGTAACAGCTCGGCGGCGAGCGTCCGTGCTTACATCATTACAATGTAACCCGGCCGATGACGACTCCCCCGTCGATACACATCCGTTAGAAAAGCCCCCGTATCAAAAGCGGGGCCGCGTGCTCTAAAGGGCGTGGGCGCGGGCACGGGGGCCCCGCGCCCGGTCGCCCCCTGTCACGGATCACCCGTGACAGGGGAAGTGCGCCCTGGCCGGGCCGGGCACGACGGGGATCGTGGCGAGCGTCGTGCCCGGCCACGCCGGGCGCGGGCCTACGGCACGGCGTGGGCCAGGGCCGCGCCGCCGGCGGCGGCCAGGAGACCGGCGGCGACGCTGGCCAGCACGTTGGCGGCGGCCTTGCGGCTCGCGCCCTCCTCGGCCAGCCGCACGGTCTCGTACCCGAGCGTGGAGTACGTGGTGAGGGCCCCGCAGAAGCCGGTGGCGGCGAACGCGGTCCAGGCGGGGCCGGCGGGCAGAGCGGTGAGGAAGCCGAGCACGGCGGAGCCGGCCACGTTGACGGCGAGCGTCCCCCAGGGGAACGTGCCGCCGTGGCGGGACTGGACGGCGCGGTCGGCGAGGTAGCGCAGCGGCGCCCCGACGGCGGCGCCGAGCACGACGAGCAGGACCGTCACGAGGCCGCCCACCGGGTCAGGCGCATCCCGGCCCACACCGCCGCGAGGGCGGCGGCCAGGGTGCCCGCCAGGTAGAGGACGCCGACCAGCGGGGCGCCGTCGGCGACGACCCGGCGCGCCTCCACGACGTAGGTGGAGAACGTGGTGAAGCCGCCGAGCACCCCGACGCCGAGGAACGGCCGGACCAGCCGGTGCGCGCGGCGTACCTCGGTGATGGTCACCATGAGGACGCCGATCAGCGCGCAGCCCGAGACGTTCACCAGGAACGTCGCCCACGGGAAGGCGCCGGGCGCGGCGGGCAGCAGGGTCTGCGCGCCGTGGCGGGCGAGGGCGCCGAGCGCGCCTCCGGCGGCGATGGCGGCGAGCACCGGCCAGCCCACCTCGGCGCGCTGGGCGGGCACCCGCAGGTCCACATCCGGATCAATCGGCCGTTCGGCCACACATTCCTCCCTGAACGGTCACCGTGTCAGATCAGCCGGGCCCGGGAACCTCTCTAGAGAAGCCGATCACCACGGAGGCGTGCTTGAGCACGAAGGACGCCGTCGCCATCCTCGCAGGGGCCATTCTCGTCGCCGCGGCCGTCAACGGCGCCGGGTCGGCCCCGCCGGCGACCGCCACGAGCCCGCTGGGCAACGTCAGCGGCACCCGGCCCGGCCTGGCGCCGATCACCTCCGCCGAGGACAGGGCGGCCGCCCGGCGCGTGATCGAGCGGGTCCGCGTCGCGGCACGCGGCTCCAGCTCCGGCTACCGCCGCACCCGTTACGGCGGCAACTGGGCCGACACCGCCTCCGGTGTCCCCTACGCGCGCAACGGCTGCCGCACCCGCGACGACCTGCTGGCCCGCGACGGCCACAATATCCGCTACCGCGCGGGCTCCGACTGCGAGGTCGTCGCCATGGACCTCGTCGACCCCTACACCGGCCAGCGCATCGACTGGAGCAAGCGCGACGCCGACGAGGTGCAGGTGGACCATGTGGTCCCGCTCGCCTACGGCTGGCGGATGGGCGCGCGGCGCTGGCCGATGGGCAAGCGGGTGGCCTTCGCCCAGGACCCGCTCAACCTGCTGCCGGTCAAGGGCAGCGCGAACGAGGCCAAGGACGCCTCCGGCCCGGCGAGCTGGCTGCCGCCCCGGCGGCAGGTGCGCTGCGCGTACGTGACGCGGTTCGCGCAGGTGGCCGTCAAGTACGACCTGCCGGTGACGCGGGCCGACAAGGCGGCGATGCTACGGCAGTGTCGTTGACGCCGGGTCCAGCCAGTCGAAGCCGCGCGTGAACGTGCGCTCGGCCAGCGCCCGCTGACCGGTGGCGTTCGGGTGGAAGTAGTCCCACTTGCTCAGGTGGCCGATCGTGAACGGGTAGGAGAAGACCGCGCCGCCGTCGGTCCGGCACGAGGGCCCCATCAGCGCGCACGCCCGCGCGGCCTCGCGGTTGTAGGCGATGACGCGCTCGCGCACGCGGGCCCGCCGGTCGGCGTCGGCTTTCTTGGCGGAGGCGGGGCGGGCCAGCATCGTCTGGCAGATCCGCCCGACGGTCCAGAACGTGCGCGCCAGCGGGTTGTCCTTGCCGACCTGCCAGAGCCTGCGCAGGTCGGGGATGCTCGCGAGGAACACCCGCGCCTGCGGCACGCCGGCCCGCAGCGCGGCCAGGGCGGCGTCGATGCGGCTTCGGTAGACGGAGACGGAGGTCATCTCCCGCTCGGTGCGCTTGCAGGCGTCCTGGGCGCCGATGAGCACGGTGACGTAGTCGGCCTTGGCCTCGATCGCCTGGCGCACCTGGCCCATCAGGTCGGCGCTGGTCGAGCCGGGCACGGCGAAGTTGCGGTTGTGCCCCTTGAGGCCGGGGCCGAGGCGCAGCAGCCGGGTGTAGTGGCTGTCGACGGCGGCGTGGTCGCCGGCCGACCAGGACCGGGAGGCGCAGGAGACGTACCAGCCGCAGCTGTTGAAGCCCGACGAGATGGAGTCGCCGAGCGCCGCCATCACGTGGGGCACCGGCTCCGCCGCGGCGGCGGCGTGCACGGGGCCGGAGGCGGCCAGGACGGCGAGGGCGGCCACGGCGGGCCCCAGGCGACCGATCATGCGGCCAAGGTAGAGAGCAGGTCACGGGCCCGTCCCGGCGTCGGGGTGAGGACTGCCGTGTCGGGACCGAGTTCATATCGCGGCTTGACGTGCGACGCCGGCTCTGGGTGCCCCTCTTTGCGGGTTGTGGCCGTAACGACGCATTCACGGGGGTCCGAGTCGAACGTGTTCAGTTCCCGCATAGAGTGTGTCGAGTGAGTGTCGCGCTCGGAACAACCCGCCCGCTACCGGTTCGCACCACCCCTGTCCGCGACCCCGGTAACCTGCTGGCGTCCCTCCCCAGGACCGCCCCGTACGCCTGGGTGAGGCACGGCGAGGGGCTCGTCGGCTGGGGTGAGGCCGCCCGTGCCGAGGTGCCGCCCGGCCCCGGCCGGTTCACCTGGGCGCGCCGCTGGCTGTCCGCCGTCTTCGCCGGCGCCACCGTCGACGACGCGGTGCGGACGCCGGGCAGCGGCCCGGTGGCCTTCGGCACCTTCACCTTCGACGAGGACGCGCCGGGCTCCACGCTGGTCGTGCCGCAGGCGGTCCTGGCCCGCAAGGGCGGGCAGGCGTGGCTGACGACGATCGGCGAGGACCCGCCGCTGGAGACGTTCACGCCGCTGGTCGACCCGGGCCGCATCAGCTACGGCGACGGCAGCCTGACCGCGCCCGAATGGGAGCACGTGGTGGCGCGGGCGGCGCGGCGCATCCGCGAGGGCGAGCTGGAGAAGGTGGTGCTGGCCCGCGACCTGCTGGCGACCGCCGAGCACCCGATCGACGTGCGGCTGCTGCTGATCCGGCTGGCCCATCGCTACCCGGAGTGCTACACGTTCTCGGTCGCGGGGCTGGTCGGGGCGACGCCGGAGCTGCTGATCCGGCGCACCGGGCAGGAGATCGAGTCGCTGGTGCTGGCGGGCACGACGCCGCGCGGCACCGGCCCGGCCGACGACCTGGCGCGCGGCAGGGCGCTGCTGGCCTCGGCCAAGGACCGGCACGAGCACGAGTGCGCGATCGCCTCGGTCCGCCAGACGCTGGCGCCGCTGTGCTCGTCGCTGCGCACGCCCGACGAGCCGGAGCTGATGGTGCTGCCGAACGTGCAGCACCTGGCCAGCCACGTGAGCGGGCGGCTGGCCGACGGGGCGTCGGTGCTCGACGTGGTCGCCGCGATGCATCCGACGGCGGCGGTCGGCGGCACCCCGACGCGCACCGCGATCCGGGTGATCCGCGAGCTCGAAGGCATGGACCGGGCCGGTTACGCGGGCCCGGTGGGCTGGATCGACGCGCACGGCGACGGCGAGTGGGGCATCGCGCTGCGCTCGGGCATCGTGGAGGGCCGCCAGGCCAGGCTGTTCGCGGGCGGCGGCATCATGGGCGACTCCGACCCGGCGGCCGAGCTGGCGGAGGCGCAGGCCAAGTTCCGCGTCATGCAGTACGCCCTGGAGGGCTGAACAGCTAGCCGGTCTGTCCCGGGCGGTCCGGCACGTGGATGGGCGTGCCGGGGGTGACCCGGGCGCGGCCCGCCGTCAGCGTGGCCACCCAGTCGGTGAAACCCGCCACCTCGTCCTCGCCGACGGCCACGGCGAACTCGACGCGGGAGCCGTAGGAGACGTCGCGGACCGGGTGGCGTGAGGCGCGCAGGTCGTTCTCGACGCGCCCGGCCTGGTCGTGCGCGACCGACACGCTCATCATCCGGGCCGGCACCATGCGGGCCACCGCGTGCTCGGCCTCGGCGCGGTCGAGCGTCTCGGTCACGGCGGAGCCGTAGGCGCGCACGAGGCCGCCCGCGCCCAGCAGGATGCCGCCGAAGTAGCGGGTCACCACGGCCACCACGTGGTCGAAGCCGCGCCCGGTCAGGGCCTGCACCATCGGCGTGCCCGCGGTGCCGCCGGGCTCGCCGTCGTCGTCGCCCTTCTGCGCGCCGCCGACCGCGTAGGCGGTGCAGTTGTGGGTGGCCGAGGCGTGCAGGGCGCGCCGTTCGGCGATGAACGCGGCGGCTTCCTCGACCGTCGCGACCGGCGCCATCGCGCAGACGAACCGCGAGCGGCGCGCTTCGGTCTCGTGCTCGACGCGGGTCTTCAGGGTGAGGTACGGCACCGGACAAATCTAGCGAGCGGCTTGCGCGCCGCGAACCGTATGCTGTACGGTACAGCGTACCGAACAATTGAGGAGAACGCTTGAACGACGTCCGGCCCTTCCGCCTCGACACCGCCCAGGCCGAGCTCGACGACCTGCGCGCGCGGCTCGACCGGGTGCGCTGGCCCGACGAGGTCCCCGGTGCCGGCTGGCGCCTGGGCGCGCCGCTCGCCCACGTCAAGGAGCTCGCCGCCCGCTGGCGCGACGGCTACGACTGGCGGGCCGCCGAGGCCGAGATCAACCGGCACGACCAGTACGTCACCGAGATCGACGGCCAGCGGATCCACTTCCTGCACGTGCGCTCGGCCGACCCCGGCGCCACCCCGCTGCTGATCACCCACGGCTGGCCCAGCTCGCCGGTGGAGTACCTCGACGTCATCGAGCCGCTCAGCCGCGACTTCCACCTGGTGATCCCGTCCCTGCCCGGCTACGGCCTGTCCGGACCCACGACCGAGATGGGCTGGGGCTCCACCCGCATCGCCGGGGCGTGGCTGGAGCTGATGACCCGGCTCGGCTATGACCGGTTCGGCGTCCAGGGCGGCGACTGGGGCACCTGGATCTCCCGCGAGGTCGGCGTGCTGGCCCCCGAGCGGGTGATCGGCATGCACGGCAACGGGATCATCTGCTTCCCGATCGGCGCCCCGGGCGAGCTCGACGGGCTCACCGAGGTCGAGCGGGAGCGGCTGGCCTTCCGCGAGAGCTACCTGACCGAGCAGTACGGCTACAAGCTCATCCAGTCGGCCCGCCCGCAGACGTTCGCCTACGGCATGGCCGACTCCCCCGTGGCGCTGCTGTCGTGGTTCGCGAGCGTCTACCACGAGTGGAGCGACGGCGGCATCGACCCCGACCGGCTGCTCACGACCACGACGATCTACTGGCTGACCAACACGGCCGGGTCGGCGGCGCGCTCGTTCGTCGAGACGCCCGACACCGAGCAGGACACCAGCGTGGAGTGGGAGCTCAAGCCCGCCACCGTGCCCACCTCGATCTCGGTGTTCCCCAAGGACGTGCTGCGGCCGATCCGCCGCTTCGCCGAGCGTGACAACAACATCGTCGGCTGGGTGGAGCACGAGCGCGGCGGCACGTTCGCCGCCCTGGAGCGCCCGGAGGAGTTCACCGCCGACGTGCGGGCGTTCTTCCGGTCGCTGCGCTGAGCACTGCTCACTCGCCCGGCCTGTGCACCCCGCACAGGCCGGGCGGCGGGGGTCGGCATACGGTCGGTCCATGAGCTATCGCGTCGCCATGGACATCGGCGGCACCTTCACCGACGTCGTCTGCTACGACGAGCGGACCGGGGCCGTCACCGCGTCGAAGGCGCCCACCACGCCGGGCGACCTGGCCGAGGGCGTCTTCGCCGCGCTGGGCCGGGTCGTGGACGACCCGTCGGCCATCTCGTTCTTCGTGCACGGCACCACCCAGGGCCTCAACGCGCTGCTGGAGCGCAAGGGCGCCCGGGTGCTGCTGCTGGCGAGCGAGGGCGGCGGCGACGTCTACCGGATCGCCCGGGGCAACCGCGACCGCATGTTCGACCTGCGCTACCGCAAGCCCACCCCGCTGGTGCCGCCCGGCGACGTCATGGAGGCGGGCGGGCGGCTCGACTGGCGCGGCGCGGAGCTCGTACCCCTGGACGAGGAGGCGGTGCGGCGGGCCGGGCGGCGGGCCCGCGAGGAGGGCTTCGACGCGGTGGCCGTGTGCCTGCTGTTCTCCTACGCCGATCCGGCGCACGAGATCAGGGCGGGCGAGATCCTGGCCGAGGAGCTCGGCGAGGACGTGCTCGTGGTGCTCTCGCACGAGGTGGCGCGCGAGTGGCGCGAGTACGAGCGGACCTCCTCGGCCGTGCTGGAGGCCTACACCGGGCCGGTGGTGCGCCGCTACCTGGCCGACATCGAGCGGCGCTTCGCCGGGCGCGGCCTGACCGTGCCGGTGCACGTCATGCAGTCGTCCGGCGGGCTGGTCAACGCCTCCTACGCGATGCGCCGGCCGCTGCAGACGCTGCTGTCGGGGCCGGTCGGCGGCACGATGGGCGGCGTGGCGGCGGCCCGGCTGCTGGGCGGGCGGCGCAACGTCATCTGCGTGGACATGGGCGGCACCTCGTTCGACGTGTCGCTGGTCGTGGACGGCCGGCCCGACGTCAGCTCCGAGGCGCGCATCGAGGGCTTCCCGGTGCTCATGCCGATCGTCAACCTGCACACCATCGGCGCGGGCGGCGGCTCGCTGGCCTACGCCGAGGCCGGGGCGCTGCGGGTCGGCCCCGAGTCGGCCGGGGCGGTGCCCGGCCCCGCCTGCTACGGCCGGGGCGGCACCCGGGCGACCGTCACCGACGCGAACGTGGCGCTGGGCCGGGTGGATCCGGCCTGGTTCGCCGGGGGGCTCATGACGCTGGACGCCGAGGCCGCCGGGGCGGCGGTCGCGGAGCTGGCCGGCGAGCTGAGCCTGGACCCGCTGCGGCTGGCCGAGGGCATCTGCGACGTGGCCAACGCCAAGATGGCGCAGGCGATCCGGACGCTCACGGTGGAGCACGGGGTGGAGCCGCGCGAGTTCTCGCTGGTCGCCTTCGGCGGGGCGGGGGCCATGCACGCGGTGTTCATCGCCCGCGAGCTGGGCATCGGCGAGGTCGTCATCCCGCGCTTCCCCGGCGCGTTCTCGGCGTGGGGGATGCTGGAGGCGGACGTGCGGCGGGACCTGACGCGGCCGTACTTCCGGCCGCAGGACACGCTCGACGGCTCCGACATGTCCCACAATTTCGCCTCGTTGGAGGCGGAGGCGTTGGACGCGCTCACCGCCCAGGGCGTCCCCGCCGACCGCCGCCGCGTCGAGCACGCCGTCGACATGCGCTACGAGGGCCAGGACTACACGCTCACCATCCCGCTGCTCGACGCCGCCGAACCCGCCCGCCCCGGCTTCCTCGCCGCGATCGCGGCCCGCTACGCCGAGGCGCACACCAGCCGCTACGGGCACGCCACCCCCGAGGCGCCCGTCGAGTTCGTCATGCTGCGCAGCACCGGCTTCGGCTCCTTCCCCCGCACCGACGCCGCCGCCGCGGAACCCCCCGCCCCGGCCGAGCCCGCCGTCCGGGACGTGATCTTCGACGGCGAGGTGCACGCCACCCCGGTGCTGCGCCGCGCCGGGCTGTCCGGCTCCTTCGCCGGGCCCGCGATCGTGGTCGAGGAGACCGCCACCACGGTCGTCCCGCCCGGCTGCCTCGCGAGCGTCGACGACAACGGATTCCTCATCGTGAAGGTGGAGGCCCACCAGTGATCGACCCCATCACCACGGAGATCATCCGCTGCGCCCTGCTGCAGGCCGCGGAGGACATGAACACCACCCTCATCCGCAGCTCCTACACCCCCGTCATCTACGAGGCCAAGGACTGCGCCGTCGCCCTGCTCGACCGCGACCACCACGTGCTCGGCCAGTCGTCCGGCCTGCCGATCTTCCTGGGCAACCTGGAGGTGTGCACCCGCGAGACCGAGCGCCGGTACGGCCGCGACGTGTGGCGCGAGGGCGACGTGTGGGTGCTCAACGACTCCTACATCGGCGGCACCCACCTCAACGACGTCACCGTCTACGGCCCGATCTTCACCGACGGGGAGCTGGCCGGGTTCGCCGCCTCCCGCGCCCACTGGCTCGACGTCGGCTCCAAGGACCCCGGCGGGTCGATGGACTCCACCTCCATCTTCCAGGAGGGGCTGCGGCTCGGCCCGGTCAAGGTGTACGAGGGCGGGCAGCCCTGCCGCGACCTGCACGAGGTCATCGGCCGCAACGTACGCTTCCCGCACGCCACGCTCGGCGACCTGCGCGCCCAGGTGAGCTGCGCGATGACCGGGCAGCGGCGGCTGCGCGAGATCGTCACCCGGTGGGGCCTCGACACCGTCATGGCCGCCCGCGACGAGATCTTCGCCCAGACCGAGCGGCTGGAACGCGCCGCCATCGCCGCCATCCCCGACGGCAGCTACGAGGCGTCCGGGTTCCTCGACAACGACGGCATCGACCTCGGCACGCCGCTGCCGGTGACCGTCCGGGTGACGGTGTCCGGCGAGTCGATCGCCGTGGACCTCACCGACTGCGCCGACCAGGCCACCGGCCCGGTCAACTGCGGCGCCGCCCAGGCCGTCGCCGCCGTCCGCGTCGGCTACAAGCTGCTCGTCTCCGGCGACGTGCCGCTCAACGGCGGCTCCTTCCGGCCGCTCACCGTCGAGACCCGGCCCGGCTCGATGCTGGCCGCCGAGTCGCCCGCCGCCTGCCAGTACTACTACTCCCACCTCGGGCTGCTCATCGACCTGGTCGTCAAGGCGCTCGCCCCGGTGCTGCCGGACAAGGCCGCCGCCGCCTCCTACGGCGACTCCATGATCGTCCAGTTCACCGGGACCGACCCGCGCACCGGCAAGCTGTACGTCTCCCAGGAGGCCACCGTCGGCGGCTGGGGCGCCTGGGAGGGCGGCGACGGCGAGACCGCGCTGATCAACAACGTCAACGGGTCGCTGCGCGACATGCCGATCGAGGTCCTGGAGACGCTCTTCCCCGTCCGCGTCACCCGGTACGAGATCCGTCCCGGCACCGGCGGCGCCGGGCGCTGGCGGGGCGGCGACGGCGTGGTGCGCGAGTACGAGTTCTGCGGCGACACCTCCCTCTCGCTGTGGTTCGAGCGTTCCGTGACGCCCGCGTGGGGGCTGGCGGGCGGCCAGGACGGCGCTCCGCCGCGCGTCACGCTCAACCCGGGCACCCCCGGCGAGCGCGCCATGCTCAAGGCCAACGCCGTCCCCGTCAGGGCCGGTGACGTGCTGCGCTGCGAGTCCGGCGGCGGAGGCGGCTACGGCCACGCCCAGGGCTGACCGCCCCGCCCGGGCCGCGGCCCGTACCGGCCGGTTCCCCTCGGCGGCGCGGCCCGCGGCGGTGAATACGGGGTGAATGCGGTGGTGAATACAGTGGCGTCATGACCCGCGAAACCCCCGCCGCGAAGCGGCGCCGCCGCGAGCAGCTCAGCGACTTCCTGCGCGCCCGCCGGGCCCGGCTCACGCCCGGCGACGTCGGGATGGCGAGCGCGGGCCGGCGCCGCACGCCGGGCCTGCGGCGCGAGGAGGTCGCCGTGCTCGCCGGGGTCGGCGTGTCCTGGTACACCTGGCTGGAGCAGGGCCGCGACATCAACGTCTCCACCGAGGTGCTCGACGCGATCGCCCGCGCGCTGCGGCTGAGCGAGCCCGAGCGCGTCCACCTCTACCTGCTGGCCGGGCTCAACCCGCCACGGCCCGGCGGCGGGCGCGACACCGAGGTCTCACCGGAGCTGCGGCACCTGCTCGACGCGTGGATGCCGCGCCCGGCGATCCTGCGCGACCGCTACTGGAACCTGCTCGCGATCAACGACGCGACCCGTACGGTGTTCGGTTACGACGACGTCGACCACAACTGCCTGGTCTCGTTCTTCACCAACGCCCGCTACCGGGGCATGCACGTGCAGTGGGAGTCGGCCGCCCCGGCCGTCGTGGCCGCCTTCCGCGCCACCACGGCGCACTTCACCGACGACCCGGAGTTCGACCGGGTGGTCGGCGCGCTGAGCGCGGCCAGCCCCGAGTTCGCCGAGCTGTGGGCGCGCCACGAGGTCGGCTCCCCGCCCCAGACGGTCAAGGCGGTGCGCCACCCCGAGGCCGGCGACCTGTTCTTCGACACCACCACCCTGGCCGTCACCGACCGGCCGCACTGGTATCTGGAGCTGTACAACCCGCGCGCCGGCACCGGGACCGCCGGCCGGGTCGAACGGCTGCTCGGCGACCGGCTCGCCGCCCACGCCTGACCGTCCCGCCGCAGGGTGGTGGTGTCACTCCCCGGACAGCCGCGCACTGTCTGCCCGCCCCGCCGGTCGGCACGCTGGGTCCCATGACACAGCAGACCTCCAGGTTCACCGGCAAGATCGCGCTCATCACCGGCGGCGGCAGCGGCATGGGACTCGCCACCGCGCGCAGGCTGCTCGACGAGGGCGCCGACGTGGTCATCACCGGCCGCGACCAGGCCCGGCTCGACGCCGCCGCCCGGCAGCTCGGCGGCGGCGACCGCGTCCTGGCGCTGCGCGGCGACGCCGCGAGCCCCGCCGACCTCGACACGATCGCCGACGCCGTACGGGACCGGCACGGGCGGCTGGACGTGCTCTTCGCCAACGCCGGCATCGCCGCGTTCCAGCCGCCCGGCGACGTCACCGAGGCCGCCTTCGACCACATCTTCGGCATCAACGTCAAAGGCGTGTTCTTCACCGTCCAGAAGAGCCTCCCGCTGCTCACCGACGGGGCCGCGATCGTCGTCAACGCGTCGTGGACGCTGCACCGCGGCCTGGCCGGCGGCTCCCTCTACGCCGCGACCAAGGCCGCGGCGCACAACCTGGCCCGCACGCTCGCGGCCGACCTGGCGCCGCGCGGCATCCGGGTCAACTCCGTGAGCCCCGGCTACATCGAGACCCCCATGTTCCACGGCAACGTCACCGCCGAGACGCGGGCCGCGGTGGTCGCCGCGGTGCCCGCGGGCCGGATCGGCACCGCCGAGGACGTGGCGGCCGCCGTCGCCTTCCTGGCCTCCGACGAGGCGTCCTACGTCAACGGGCAGGACCTCGTCATCGACGGCGGCCTCGTCGCCACGGCCTCCGGGCTGTAGCGCGGGCCCCAGGATCCAGGAGTGGGCCCGGGGTCAGGCCCGGCCGCGGAACACCTCGACGAGGCTGGCGTAGCTGGTGCCGGCGTGGCCGCCCTCGATCGCGCGCTCGGTCAGGGCCTGGATGCGGGCGGGCCACTCGGTGTCCACGCCCGCCGCCGCGCTCTCCCGGACCAGGTACTTCATCGTGGCCAGATGCGTCTCCAGCGTGGCGTCCTCCGCCGGGTAGGCGCCCCGGTCGATCTGGGCGGCGTACGCGGTGATGAACCCCGTCACGCTGCCCACCCACTGCGTGGCGAACGGCGCGAACGCCGACGCCTCGACCTTGGCCTCACCCAGCAGCGCGGCGCCGTGCAGGAACGCGTTCAGCGTGCCCCACATGACGCCGAGCAGCGCCACGTCGTACAGCGACGCCAGCCCCGGGTCGGTGCCGAAGAACGTCGCGGTGCCGAGCCTCCCCAGGCTGTCACGATGCCGGTCGAACGCCTCCTGCGAGCCGCTGAACAGCAGGAACGCCTCCGGGCTGCCGATCACCTCGGGGACCGCCATGATCGCGCCGTCCACGTAGGAGGCCGTCAGCGCCGCCAGCTCGCGGGCCTCGCTTGACGTGCCGGACGTCAGGTTGACCAGCGTCCGGCCGGCCAGCTCGTCCCGGTGCGCGCCGAGCGTGTCGCGCACCGCGTCCGCGTCGGTGAGGCAGACGACCACCAGGGAGCTCGCCCGCACGGCGTCCGCCACGGAGGGCGCGAGCGCGGCCCCGCGCTCGACCAGGCCGGCGGCCTTGCCGGGCGTGCGGTTCCACACGGTGGTCGGGTGGCCCGCCGCGAGGAAGGCGGCGGCCAGGGCCTGGCCCATGAGGCCGAGGCCGATGACAGTAACGGATTCGTCAGGTGTGTTCGTCATGGCTCCACTGTGCGGGAGGGGGGTTTCGGACGGTCTCCGGAAAGGTTGTGGGTAACGTTGCGGCGTGCGTTTCGGAGTGCTGGGCCCCCTGGAGGTGCGGACGTCGGGCGGGGAGCCCGTCCACGTCCCCGAGGCGAGGATCCGCACCCTGCTGGCCGCGCTCCTGGTCCACCGGGGCCACGCCGTCTCCGTGGACCGGCTCGCCGACGTCCTGTGGGGCGACGCGCCCCCCGCCGCCGCCGTGCGCACGCTGCGGTCCAAGGTGTCGCTGCTGCGGCGCGTCCTGGAGGACGCCGAGCCCGGCGGGCACGACCTGATCGAGTCCCGGCCGTCGGCGTACCTGCTGCGGGCGGACGGCGACGCCGTCGACGCCGGGCGCTTCGAGACGCTGCTGCGCCGCGCGTACGGGATCACCGGCGACCCGCGCGCGAAGGCCCGGCTGCTGGGGGAGGCCGTCGGCCTGTGGCGGGGCACGGCCGCGTTCGCCGAGCACGCCGACGAGGAGTTCGCCCGCGCCGAGGCCAGGCGGCTGGAGGAGCAGCGGCTGGCCGCGCTGGAGGAGCTGGCCGGCGCCCGGCTCGACCTCGGCGAGCACGCCGCGGTCGCGGCCGAGCTGGGCGGGCTCGTCGCCGCCCACCCGCTGCGCGAGCGGCTCCGGCACGCGCACGTCCGCGCCCTCTACCTCGCGGGCCGCCAGGACGAGGCCCTGGCCGGCCTCGCCGAGCTGCGCGAACGCCTGCGCGACGACCTCGGCCTCGACCCCGGACCCGACCTGGCCCGCCTCCACGAGGCGATCCTCCGCCAGGACCCCGCCCTCACCCCCGCCTCCCCCGCCGCTCCTGACGCTCCCGACGCTGCCGCTTTCGCCGACGGGGCGGGGGCGCGGGGGAACCTGCCGGCGCCGCTGACCGGGCTGATCGGCCGGGAGGAGGAGGTGCGCCGCATCGGCGCGCTGCTCGCCGACGAGCGGCTGATCACGCTGACCGGCGCGGGCGGCGTCGGCAAGACGCGGCTGGCGCTGGAGGCGGCCGGGCGGGTCGCCGCCCGCCACCCCGACGGGGCCTGGCTGGTGGAGCTCGCCCCCGCGCGCACCGCCACCGAGGTGCACGAGGCCGTCGCGGCGGTGCTCGGCCTGCGCGACGACGTCCGCGCCCCCGCCCGCTCCCGGCCGGGCCGCCTCGCCGACGCCCTCGCCGGCCGCGACCTCCTGCTCGTCCTGGACAACTGCGAACACGTCGTCGAGCCCGTCGCCGAGCTGACCACGCGGCTGCTGCGCGCCGCCCCCGCCCTGCGCGTCCTGGCCACCAGCCAGGAGCCGCTCGCCGTCGCCGGTGAGCGCCTGTGGCCCGTCGCCCCGCTGTCCCTGCCCGATCCGTACGACGAGCGCCCGGAACGCTCGGACGCGGTGCGGCTCTTCGTCGCCCGCGCCACCGCCGCCGACCCGGGCTTCCACCTGGGGCCGGGCGACGCCGAGGCGGTCGCCACGATCTGCCGCCGCCTCGACGGCATCCCGCTCGCCCTGGAGATGGCCGCCGCGCGGGTGCGCGCCATGCCCGTCACCGACCTCGCCTCCCGCCTCGACGACCGCTTCCGCCTGCTGACCGCGACCCTGCGCGGCGCCCCGGCACGCCAGCGCACGCTGCGCGCGGCCATCGACTGGAGCTGGGGCCTGCTCAGCGAGCCGGAGCAGATCGTGCTGCGCCGCCTGGCCGTCTGCGCCGACGGCTGCACCCTGGAGGCGGCCGAGGCCGTCTGCGCGGGCGGGCCGGTGGGCCGCGACGACGTGTTCGGCCTGCTCGCCCGGCTGGTCGACCGGTCCCTCGTGCACCAGCGCGAGGGCCGCTACCGGCTGCTGGAGTCGGTCGCCGCCTACTGCGCGGAGCGCCTCGCCTGTGCCGGTGACGACGACCGGGCGACGCGCGACCGCCACCTCGCCCACTACACCGCCTTCGCCGAGCACGCCGACGCCCGGCTGCGCGGCCCCGAGCAGCGCCTGTGGCTGCGGCGGCTGGAGGCCGAGACGGCCAACATCCGCGCCGCCCTCGCCCACGCCGCCCGCACCAACCCCAGCACCAACCCCAGCACCAGCCCCGGCACCGGGACTGGCACCGGGACCGGCGTCATGACCGGTGGCGTGACCGGTGGCGGGGCCGTGCTGCGGCTGGTCGGCGCGCTGGCCTGGTTCTGGTTCCTGCGAGGCCGGTTCGCCGAGGCGCGGCGCTCGTTCGACCTGGCGCTGTCGACCGGCGGCGGCCCGGAGCTGAAGGCGGCCGCCCGCGCCTGGCGGGCGGGCATGTCCCTGTTCCTCCTGGACGCCGACGACCCGGGCGAGACCGGCGAGGCGGGCAGCCGGGCGGCGCTCAAGCTGTACGAGACGGTCGCCGACCCGGCCGGGCAGGCCCGGGCCCGCTGGTTCGTGGCGCTGGCCAGGGCCGGGTTCGGCGACCCCGGCGTGCCGCTCCGCCTGGCCGGGCTGGCCCACGACGCCTTCGACGCCCTGGGCGACCGGTGGGGGGCCGCCGCCGCCCTGTCGGTCCGCGCCGAGGTCCACCTCTACCAGGGCAGGGCCGTCGAGGCGGACGCGGACGCCCGCCGGGCGCGGGCGCTCTTCCGCGACGCCGGCGACGGCTGGGGCCTGCTCCAGACCGCCTACGTCCTGGGCGACCTGGCCGAGATGTCCGGCGACTACGGCGAGGCCGGACGCCTGCGCGAGGAGGGACACCGGCTCGCCCGCGACCTGGAGCTGTGGAGCGACGCCTCCAAGATGCTGTCCAGGCTGGGCCGCACCGCCGTCCTCACCGGTGACCTCGAGCACGCCCGCGACCTGCACGAACGCGCCCGGCGGCTGGCCGCGGCCCACGCCTACCGGCGCGGCGAGGAGTTCGCCGAGGTCGGCCTCGGGATCGTGGCCCGCCGCCAGGGCCGCTTCGACGACGCCGAGGCCCACCTGCGCGCCTGGCTCGACTGGTGCCGCCGCTGGGAGGGCGACCACGGGACGGCGTTCATCCTGGCGGAGCTCGGCTTCATCGCCGAACAGCGCGGCGACGCCGGAGCCGCCCTGGCGCTCCACCGGGAGGGGCTCGGCCACGCCCGCCGCACCGGCGACCCGCGCGCGCTCGCCCTCGCCTGCGAAGGGCTGGCCGGCGCCGCGGCCCTCGCCGGCGACCACACCCGGGCGGCCCGGCTGCTTGGCGCCGCCGCCGCGGCCCGCGACGCGGTCCACGCCCCGCTGCCCCCGGCCGAGCGCGCCGACGTCGACCGCGTCACGCGGGCCGTCAGGGCGGCCCTCACCCCCGAGGCGTACGAACGCGCCTTCCACGCGGGGCTCCCCGGCGACCTCGGCCCGCCCTGACCCAGGCCGTCGGGCGGCCGGTCAGCGCAGCACGACGTGGCAGGCGAGTTGCAGGGCCAGCCGCGACGCCGGGTCCTCCAGGTCGAAGCCCGCCGCCCGGACCCGTTCCAGCCGGGCGGTGACCGTGTTGCGGTGCACGCCCAGCCGGTCCGCCGCCCGCAGCGCGCCGCCCTCGTCGAGGACGGCGGCCAGCGTCTCCAGCAGGCTGCCGTCCTTATCCACGGCGAGCAGCGGGCGCAGGATCACCGTGGCGGGCGCCTTCAGCACCCCGGCGGGGAGCGCGCCGAGCAGTTCGGCGGGCCCCATCCGGTCCGCCCGCGCCACCCGGCCCGGCCCGGCCACGAACGCCGCGGCCTCCGCGCCCAGCAGCGACTCCCCCACCCCGTCCAGCCCCAGGGCGGCGGCCCCGGCCCCGGCGGCGCACGGCCACGGCATCGCCGCCACGCACCGCGCCAGCCGCCCGGCCAGCTCGTCCGGCGCCGCCGCCGACCAGCCGGCCCAGCCGCCGCCCCGCCGCAGCACGGGCGCCTCCCCGACGGTGGCGGCGATGACCGCCTGCGCCCGCCCCGCCGCCTCGGCCCCCGTCATCCCGTCGGCGGGCAGCACCAGGAACCCGGTCACGGGGCCCCGCACCGCCCACCCCAGCGCCGCCGCCCGGCCCCGCACCTCGTCCGGCTCCTCGCCGTCCGCCGTCCGCGGGCTCTCCGGCGCGTGGCCGTGTCCCTCCTCCAGGGGGCGGGCGTGCCGGGCCAGGAGGCGTTCGGCCAGGGACTCCTGGTGGACGAAGTCGCGGGAGGCCGACAGGCGCTCGGCGGCGGCCCAGGCCACCAGCGGCGCCACCGCCAGCCCCAGCACCGCGCGCACCACGGACGGCCAGCCGGGGGAACGCGCCGCGCCGCCCGCGACCAGCGTCCCCAGCGCGTCCCCGTCGCGGTCAGGCACCGCCACCTCCGCCAGCACCCCGCCACCGGCCCGCCCCTCGGGCGCCGGGCCGCCGTCGCGCGGGCGGTGTCCCGCCGCCCCGGCGGCCCGTCCCGCCAGGAGCTCGCCGTACGGGTCCACGAGGGCGACCGAGGTGCCCGGCAGCTCGGCGTTGAGCACGCCCAGCACCCGCCGGGCCGACGTGCCCGCCTCCGCCAGCCGGGTGGCGCACCTGGCCACGAGCTGCGTGCGCGCCGCCTCGGGACGCGACGCCGCCGACGCGACCCGTACGGCGGTCACGAGCGGGTCCTCGTCCACGAAGATCAACGTCACGCCGAGCCGTTCCGCCAGCACGGCCCCGGAGCCGGCGCTCAGCCCGCCCGAGGGCGCGATCACGCACGCCGCCGCCTGCTCCCAGGCCCGGCGCATGGCCATCTCCACGGCCCACCCGCCGCCGGCCGCCGCGCCGATCAGCACCACCGCCGTGTGGGGCGTCACCGTCGACAGCACCGACAGCTCGTCCACGATGCGCACCCGGTGCACGGGGTTCTCGCCGGTCCCGTACATGCGCGCCCCCGCGAGCGGCCCGGCGTCCACCAGCTCGGCCACCGTCACCGGGGCCTCCCACCCCGCTCCCACCCGGCCCGCCGCGCTCACAGCGGCAGCCCGAACGCGCGCGGCCCGCCGAGGGCCAGGCCGGGGCCGGTGTGCCAGACCGGGGCCGCCCGCACCACCATGATCTCCACCTCCATGCCGGGAGCCGCCTTGTCCACGTCCACCACCGTCCCGCCGTCCGCGGCGATCATGCAGATCTGGTCCGGCGCCATCGCCACGGCCGCGCCGTCGGCCAGCGCCAGGACGATCTCGTTGTGCGCCTCCAGCCGGACGAGCCGCCCGAGGCCGCCGGACTCCCGGACGACGATGCTCGACGGCAGCGACGGCAGCGCCAGCTCGGCCCCGTGCCCGGTGCTGCCCTCGACCGCCAGGATGCGGCCCCGGCACAGCGTCCGCACCCCGTACGGCGCCGCCACCGCGCGGGCGGCCCCGGGCGCGCCGGCGCGCAGCAGCCGGCTCACGGTGCCGGGCACCAGCACGCGGGCCAGCACGCCCGCGCGCATCGGGTAGCAGGCCGTCACCGCCCAGCCGCCCACGGACAGCACCACCGGCCGCAGCAGCTCCTCCACCCGGTCGGCGGCGGTGTCGATCACCACGACCTCGCCGGAGGCCCCGGCGAGCGCCAGCGGCGTCGCCGGGACCCCGCCCAGCGCGAACGTCGTCTGCTCCACCAGCGGGAACACCCGCCCGGTCCCGTCGCCGTCGACCAGCGGCACCCCGAGCGCCGCCGCGGCCACGAGCGGGATGAGCGCGTTCTCGGCGGCCAGGTTCAGCGCCACGACGGCCCCGGCCCGCCCGCCCAGCCGGCCTTCCAGCGCCCGTACGGCCCGCGCCGGCTCGTCGCCCGACGGCAGCAGCTCGCCCAGCGCGGTCGTCGAGCCGACCAGGCTCACGGCCACGCAGCGCACGTCCTGCGGCAGGTCGCCCGCGGCCACGACCTCGACGCCGTCGCCGATCACCGATCCCGCCCAGTCGGCCGCCAGGCTGAACGCCGACTCGGCGGCCCCGGTGGCGAACAGCCGCGATCCCGCCACGTACGCGGCCAGCTCCGCCGCGCCGATCCGCCCGGCGGCGCCGGGATCCGTCGTGCCGGGCGGTGTCACGGCGGGCGGTGTCATGGCGTGGCCCCCTCGGCGGTCACGCGGACGCGGTAGAGCCCGTCGGGCAGGTACGACAGCGGGTTGACCGTCGTCTCCACCACCCGCGCCGACCCCGGCGCGGCGCCCGCGCTGACGACCCGGGTCAGCACCTCGTCCTCGGCGTCGCGCAGCGCCCGGTCGAGCTCGGCCCGCCCCAGCGCCCGCACGATCCGCTCGACCTGCGCCTCCGGTCCGCCGACCGTCGCCCCGAAGGCGGCCGCCGCGTCGCCCGCCAGCCCCGCCGCCGTCCCCCGGTCGCGCGCCGCCGTCGCCCCGGCCCGGCACGCCAGCGGGTAGCGGCGGAAGTAGTGCGCCGACACCAGGCCGCTGCCCGAGCGCGCGAAGTACGCCGGCACGCCCGGCCACCGGCCCGCCACCTCGTCGGCCACCCGCCCGGCGTGCGGGCCCAGCGCGGCGCTGAGGATCGCGTCGTGCTCCCGCTCGCGCAGCCCACGGCCGCCGAACTCGTACGAGAGCGTGATCCGCGCCCCCGGCACCGCCTCGGCGACGATCGAGGCGACGGCCAGCTCGTGATCGGCCAGCACCGGCGAGCCCGTCGCCGTGACCGCGAAGTCGCTCAGCCCGCACCCTTCGGCGAACCGCCGGACCGCCTCGGTGTCGAGCGGGGCCAGCGGCCGCCCGGTCAGGCTGTGCCCGCCCCGCACGATCGCCGCCACGCCGGACCCCTCGGGCCATCCCACCAGCGGCTTCAGCACCTCCGGGCACGGGCCGCCCACCCGGATCGCCGCCACCGGGGCCAGTGGCGCCCCGTCCAGGTCGGCGGCCACGCACACGGCCCTGGCCCCCCGGGCGGCCCGGGGGGCGGGCACGGGCACGCCGTCCCGTACGGCCACCGTCACCGGCGACGGCGGCCGTCCGAGACAGACGCCCAGGATCACTCCAGCTCGCGCCCTTCCGTCTCCGGCAGCGGCACCGCCAGCAGCGCCGTCACCACCATGAACGCGTTGATGATCAGGATGGTCGCGGTGAACCCGGTCGCCCCGGCCAGCATCGCGCCCACGGCCGACGGGGCCGCCGCCGTGGCGACGAGCTGGGCGGCCGTCGCCCACGAGTAGCCGGTGCCGCGCAGCGCCGTCGGGTAGAACTCGCCGTTCCAGGTGTTCCAGACGCCCCAGGCGCCCATGCTGAAGAACGCCAGCACGAAGTTGCCCAGGTAGAGCTCCACGGTCGACCCGGCGGTGGCGAACCAGAGCCCGCCCAGCACGGCGGCGACCACGTACACGAGGAAGACCTTCTTGCGCCCGAACCGCCCGGTCAGCAGCGACGCGCTCACGTACCCGGGGATCATCATCACGGCGCTGAGGGCCGCGAACCCGAGCGAGGCCGACAGGCTGAGCCCCTTCTCCTGCAGCAGCGTCGGCAGCCACGTCTGCAGCCCCCAGTAGCCCCAGTTGAACGCGAAGTTCAGCACCAGCATCAGCACGGTGATGCGGGCCAGCCGCCCGCGGAACAGGTCGAGCGGGTTGCCCACCCGGGTGGCCGAGACGGTGAAGGTCGCCTCGGCGTCGGCGCTGCCGAGCGAGCGCAGCACCGCCCGCGCCTCCTCCTGGCGTCCGCGCGCCGCCAGCCAGTACGGCGACTCGGGCACCCAGGCCCGGATCGCGAACGCCCACAGCCCGGCGGCCGCGCTGGCGATCACCACGACGTGCCAGCCGAGCGAGCCCAGCGCGACCGACGCGCCGATCGCCGCGAGCATGCCGATCGGCCAGCCGATCGACAGGTAGACCGCCGCCCGCCCGCGGTGCCGGGTCGGCAGCAGTTCCAGGAAGTACGGGAACGTGATCGTGTAGACGCCGGCCAGCGCCAGCCCGGAGGCGACGCGCAGGGTGACCAGCGTCTCCAGGTTCGGCGAGAACGCCGAGGCGAACGCGACCACCCCGTAGGCCAGCAGCGACCAGAACGCGGCCGGCTTGCGCCCGATCCGGTCGGCCACCGGCCCCCAGATCAGCACGCCGGGGATCATGCCGAAGGCCACGGCCGACAGCACGAGGCCGATGCCCGCCTCGTCGACGCCGAACTGTGCGCCCAGGTCGCCGGCGACGTAGATGAGCGCGAGCTGTTCCCACGACTCGATCACGAAGGCGATGAACAGGGCCAGCGCGATCAGCACGTGCCTGCGGGTGAACGGCATCCGGTCGAACGCCGCGCCGATGGGCAGCGTCCGTTGCTCGACGGCGGTCATGGGGGCTCCTCGGAGGGGGGCGTGAAGTCTTGCCGCACGATAGGGCCGCCCCCTCACCGCTCTCCTGTGCGCGCCGCCCGGGCCGTGCCGCCCGGCCTGTGCGCCCCGCCTTGCCGTATCAGGATACGCGCAGGTCAGATGGTGTTCTCGTGGACGTGCACGATGAGCCAGGAGCCCTCCACGAGGCGCAGCACGCTGGTCGTCCTGACGATCTCGTGCTCGCCGGAGGCGTAGTCCACGCGCAGCAGGTAGCGGGCCAGCGCGGTGTCGCCCCACACGTCCACGACCTCGTCGTAGGCGCGCAGGCCGGTCTCGCCGGGGCCGTCGGCGGGCCGGGCGTCGCGTACCTTGTCGAGCTGCTGCCTGCTGGTGATCAGGTCGGGCGCGGCCGAGTCGAAGATCGTGGCTTCCGGATGCAGCAGGCGGTCGATCCCCGCGCGGTCCCCCCGGGTATAGGCCGCGTACATCGCGGAGATGACGGCCCACACGGCTTCACGAGACACGAAACAGCTCCCTAATCGGTGATATTTGGTGTTTTGTCACCGTAAGGGTATTCGTCCGGCCGGGCGCCTTTACAACGTAGATTTCACTCCCGTTCCAGCTCGTGGGCCAGCGCCCGCAGCTCCGCCTCACCGGCCATCAGCGCGGTCAGCCGTTCCCTGGTGATGTCGGCCTTGGCGTACTCCCCCAGGCTCGTCCCCCGCTTGAGCAGCAGGAACCGGTCGCCCACCGGGTAGGCGTGATGCGGGTTGTGCGTGATGAACACCACGCCGAGCCCCCGGTCCCTGGCCCGCGCGATGTAGCGCAGCACCACCCCGGCCTGCTTGACGCCGAGCGCCGAGGTGGGCTCGTCGAGGATGAGCACCCGCGCGCCGAAGTGGACCGCCCGGGCGATCGCCACCGACTGCCGTTCGCCGCCGGACAGCGTGCCGACCGGCTGGTCCACGTCGCGGATGTCGATGCCCATCGCGCGCAGCTCCTCCCTGGCCACCCGCCGCGCCGTGCGCACGTCGAAGGCCAGGCCCCGGCGCGGCTCGGCGCCGAGGAAGAAGTTGCGCCACACCGACATCAGCGGGATCATCGCCAGGTCCTGGTGGACGGTGGCGATGCCGCGCTCCAGCGCGTCGCGCGGCCCGGACAGGCGCACCTCGGCCCCGTCGACGAGCAGCGCGCCCGAGTCGTGCCGGTGCACCCCGGCCAGGATCTTGATGAGCGTCGACTTGCCGGCGCCGTTGTCGCCGAGCACGCAGGTGACCTGCCCGGCCTCGACGCCCATCGACACCTCGCGCAGCGCCAGCACCGAGCCGAACGACTTGCCGATGCCGCGGGTCTCCAGGATCAATGCCGCACCTCCTCGGCGTAGCGCCGGACCAGGCGGTTGGCCAGCGTGGCCAGCAGCAGCATGGCCCCCAGGAAGAACTTGAACCAGTCGGCGTCCCAGCCGAGGAACACGATGCCCTTGTCGGCCATGCCGAAGATCACCGCCCCGATCGCCGCGCCGACGGCCGAGCCGTACCCGCCGGTGAGCAGGCAGCCGCCGATCACGGCGGCGATGATGTAGATGAACTCCTGCCCGATGCCGATGTTGGCCTGCACGGACGTGTAGCGCAGCGCCAGCATGGAGCCGACCAGCCAGGCCGCGAACGCCGTCGTCATGAACAGCGCGATCTTCGTGCGGGCGGCCGGCACCCCGGCGGCGCGGGCGGCCCGCTCGTCGCCGCCCACCGCGAAGATCCAGTTGCCGGGCCGCGACCGCATGAGCACCCAGGTGGCGGCGGCGGTGACGAGCAGCCACCACAGGATCGCCACCCGGAACGGGGTGCCGGCGACCTCGACCGTGCCGCCGAGCACGGCCTGGGCCGAGGCGTAGCCGCCGGCCTGGCGCAGCCCGCCGACCTGGACGGTGCCGGTGAGCGCCTTGGTGACGCCCAGGTTGACGCCCTGGAGCATGAGGAACGTGCCGAGCGTCACGATGAAGCTGGGCAGCCGGGTGCGGGTGACGATGAGCCCGTTGAGCAGCCCGACGGCCAGCGCGACCACGAGACTGACCAGCATGGCCGGCCACACGTTGAGTCCGTACTCGGTGGCGAGCGTGACCAGGATCAGCCCGGTCGTGCCGGTGAGCACGCCCGCCGACAGGTCGAACTCGCCGCCGATCATGAGCAGCGCGATCGCCACCGCCATGATGCCGAGCGTCGAGGCGGGGTCGAGCCAGTTGGCGACGCCGTCGAGCGAGCGGAAGACGGGCGACTGCGCGGCGAAGAACGCGAACACCGCGATCGCCCCGACGACCGCGCCCAGCTCGGGCCGGATCAGCAGGCGGCGCAGCACGCCGGCGCGGGCGAGCCGCTCGTCCGTCACCTGGTGCCCGCCCCGGCCAGCTCGGCCACCTGCTGGGCATTGTCCTTGGTGACGAAGCCGGGGCCGGTGTTGACCGGCAGGCCGCCGCCGACGGTGTTGAGGTTGTTCTTGTACAGGTGCAGGAAGACGATCGGCAGGTAGCCCTGCAGGTACTGCTGCTGGTCCACGGCGAAGAGGATCTCGCCGTCGCCGATGGCGGTCACCACGTCCGCCGACAGGTCGAAGGTGGCCAGCTTGGCCTGCGACCCGGCGTCCCTGATGGCGTCGCGGGCGGCGACGGCGACGGCCGGGTTGAGCGCGAGGACGCCGTTGACCTGCTGGTCGGACTGGAGCTTGGCGGCGACCTTGGAGGTCACGTCCGGCAGGTTGTTCATGTCGACCTGCAGCCGCTCGACGGCGCCGCCGAGCGTCTCCTCGGCGCCCTTGCAGCGCTGGTCGAGCCCGACGTTGCCGGCCTCGTGGATGACGCACAGGAGCTTGGTCACGCCGGCGGCCTTGAGCTGCTCGCCCGCGCCGCGCCCGGCCACGTCCTCCGACTGGCCGACGTGCGTGAGCGCGCCGAGCGCCTTGGACTCGCCGGCGCCCGAGTTGATGGTGACGACCGGGATGCCGGCCGCGACGGCCCTGCCGATGGACTCGCGCAGCGCGTCGGGGTTGGCCATGGAGACCACGACGCCGTCGGCCTTGGCCGACACCGCCTGGTCGATGAGCTGGGACTGCTTGGCGGGGTCGCCGTCGCCCTGGTACGTGACCCGCGCGCCGTACTGCTTGCCGGCGGCCTCGGCGCCGTTCTTGACCACGTCCCAGAAGGAGTCGCCGGGGGCGCCGTGGGTGATGACGGCGTAGCTGCCGCCGCCGCCGGACGCGGGGGGCGCCGTCGCGGCCGCCGTTTCCTGCGTCCGCTGTCCGGCCGGCGCCGAGCAGCCGCTCAGCGCCAGCGCGCTCGCCAGGGCCAGCACGATCGGGGTTCGTCTCATCGGACACCTCCATGAGCAACGGCCTCGCCCCGGTTGTACCTCAATATCAACTCTATGTATAGACATGCGGACCAAGCGGTCACGTAAGTCAGAACGGAATTGTACGTTCCCGTATGATGGGGTCATGACCACCGCACCCATGAGCGGCCGCAAGGCGCAGGCCGCACGGAACGACGAGCTGATCCTCCAGGCGGCCAGGGCGGTCTTCACCGCCGATCCGGGCGCCCCCATCGCGGCCGTGGCGGAGAAGGCGGGCGTCGGCATCAGCGCCCTCTACCGGCGCTACCCCAGCAAGGAGGCGCTGCTGCAGAAGCTCTGCGGCGACGGGCTCAAGCTCTACATCGCCGTGACCGAGCGGGCGCTCGCCGACGGCGGCGACCCGTGGGAGGCGTTCGCCGGCTACATGCGCGGCATCGTGGACGCCGACACCAACTCGCTGACGATCAAGCTGGCGGGCACCTTCCACCCCACGGAGGAGCTCTACCACGACGCGGTGCGCTCGGCCGAGGTGGCCGAGGAGGTGCACCGCCGGGCGGTCGAGGCGGGCGTGCTGCGCCCCGACGTCACGGTGGCCGACCTCGCGCTGCTGTTCGAGCAGATCGCCTCGATCAAGCTGGGCGACGAGGAGCGCACCTCCCAGCTCCGCCACCGCTACCTGGCCCTGATGATGGACTCGCTGCGCATCCCGCCGGCCCACCGCGAGCTGCCCGGCCCGCCCGCCGCCGACGAGGAGCTCTCCGCGCGCTGGACGCCCTGACCGCCGCCGTCAGGGCAGGTCGTCGCGGAGCCTGGCGGCCAGCTCCAGGGTGCGGCGGGCGCGGGCGACGATCGGCGCGTCGACGAACCGGCCGTCGGGCAGCGCCACCGCGCCCGCCCCGGCGGCCTCGGCCTCCTCGGCGGCCCGGACGATCTCGGCGGCCCTGGCGGTCTCCTCCTCACCCGGCCGGAAGGCCCGCCGGATCACCGGGATCTGCCGGGGGTGGATCGCGGTCCTGCCGAACAGGCCCATCCCCCGCCCGGCCGCGCACGAGGCCAGCAGCCCGGCCTCGTCGCGCACGTCCGGGTAGACCGACATCGGCACCGGCGGCAGCCCGGCCGCCGCCGCGGCCAGCACCACCCGCATCCGCAGGTGGTTCATCGCGCCCTCGTCGGTGATCGACAGCTCGGCCGCGAGATCCTGCTCGCCGAGCGCGACCCCCGCCACGCTCGGATGAGCCGCGATCTCGCGCGCCCCCGCGATCCCCGCCGCCGACTCCAGCAGCGCGTACGCCCGCGCCCCCAGCCGCTCCACCAGCTCCAGCGGGGTCCCGGGCTCCACCTTGGGCAGGCGCACCGCGCCCGCCAGGCCGCCGACCGCCTCCAGGTCGTCGCGCCCGCGCGAGGTGGCCAGGTCGTTGATCCGTACGTGGACCGCGCCGTCGCCGGGACGCCCGCGCAGGTAGGCGACGGCGTGGGCGCGGGCCTCGTCCTTGCGGGCGGGCGCGACGGCGTCCTCCAGGTCGATGATCACCACGTCGGCCCCGGACGCGGCGGCCTTGGCGAACCGGTCCGGCCGGTCGCCCGGCACGTACAGCCAGGTCACAGGCGGCGTCACGGGCGGCGTCACGGGCGGCGGCGTCGCGGGAGGGGCCGTCACGCGATCACCCCGCTCTCGCGCAGCCGGGCCAGGTCGGCGGCGGCGTAGCCGAGCTCGCCGAGCACCTCGTCGGTGTCGCGGCCCAGGCGGCGGCCCGGCCAGCGCACCTCGCCCGGCGTGTCCGACAGCCGGAACAGCACGTTCTGCATGACGACCGAGCCGAGCTCCTCGTCGGGCACCTCGACGAACGTGCCGAGCGCCGCGTACTGCGGGTCCTCGGCGATGTCGGTGACGTCGTAGATGGGGGCGACGGCCGCCTGCGCCTCCTCGAAGCGGGCGATGACCTCGGCGGCGTCGCGCTCGCCGATCCAGGCGGCGACGGCCTCGTCGAGCTCGTCGACGTGCTGGACCCGGCCCGCGCCGGTGGCGAACCACGGCTGCTCGACCAGGTCGGGCCGCCCCACGAGGGTGACGACGCGCTCGGCGATGGGCTGCGCGCTGGTGGAGACGGCCAGCCAGCGGCCGTCGCGGGTGCGGTAGGTGTTGCGCGGGGCGTTGCTGCTGGACCGGTTGCCGGTGCGCGGCGGCACCACGCCGAGGGCCTTGTAGGCGGTCATCTGCGGGCCGAGCAGGCCGAGGATGGGCTCGATGATGGCCATGTCGATCACCTGGCCGCGCCCGGTGCGCTCGCGGGCGTGCAGCGCGACCATGATCGCGTAGCTCATGGCCAGGCCGGCGATGCCGTCGGCGAGCGCGAGCGGCGGCAGCGTGGGCGGCCCGTCCGGCTCGCCGGTCATCGCGGCGAAGCCGCTCATGGCCTCGGCCAGCGTGCCGAACCCCGGCCGCCCGGCCATCGGCCCGCTCTGCCCGAAGCCGGTCATCCTGGCCACGATCAGCCTCGGGTTGGCCGCGATCAGGTCCTCGGGCGACAGGTTCCAGCGCTCCAGCGTGCCGGGGCGGAAGTTCTCCACCAGCACGTCGGAGCGGGCGGTCAGGCGGCGCAGGATCTCCTGTCCCTCGGCCCGCGACAGGTCGACGGCGGCGGCCCGCTTGTTGCGCGACAGCGACTTCCACCACAGCCCGACCCCGCCGGCCGACGCCCCGTGCCCCCGTGACGGGTCGCCGCGGCGCGGGTGCTCGATCTTGACGACGTCGGCGCCGAAGTCGCCCAGCATCATGGCGGCGGAGGGCCCGGCGAACAGCGTCGCGGCGTCGATGACCCGAAGGTCTGCGAGGCTTGTCATAGTTCTGTAAGTTATAAGAAATATGTCATAGGTCAATTCCGCCGGCCCTGAGGAACACATGACCACCGAGCCCCGGCCGCCCATGAGCAAGGCCGACTACGTCTACAGCGTCCTGCTGGAGGAGATCCGCACGGCCCGGATCCCCGGCGGCACCGCGTTGCGCGCCGGGGCGCTCGCCAAGCGGCTCGGCGTCTCGGTGACGCCGGTGCGCGAGGCGCTGCGCCGCCTGGAGAAGGACCGGCTGATCAGCTACGAGGCGCACCACGGCGCCACCGTCGTCGACCTGGGCGACGACGCGCTGGAGGAGTTCTACGGCCTGCGCGCGGTCGTCGAGGGCCTGGGCGCCCGGCTGGCCGCCGCCCGCGTCACCGCCGAGGACCTGGCCTGGCTGCGCGAGCTGCACGCCGCGATGGCCCGCGACGCCGCCGAGGGCAGGCTCGACCGCCTGGCCGAGCAGAGCAGGCACTTCCACCTGCGGATCGCCGACATCGGCGGCCCCGCCTTCCTCGGCCAGCACGCCAGGGCCGTGCGCAACAGCTTCCCGGTGCCGCCCGGCGTCTCGCTGTGGCTGGACGCCGGCCAGGCGGCCCGCCAGCTCGACGCGCACGAGCGCATCCTGGCCGCCCTGGAGGCCGGCGACGGCCCGGCCGCCGAACGCCTCATGATCGACCACGTCCGGCAGGCGGGCGAGCATCGCCGAGGGAGCGGCCCGGTGGCAGGATGACGGTGTGATCACCAGCGCGGTCCGGGGCGTCCTGTTCGATCTCGACGGCACGCTGCTCGACCACCGGGCGGCCGCCGACGCCGGCATCACCGCCTGGGTGGCCGAGCGCGCGCCCGGCCACCCGCGCCTGGCCGAGGCCGCCCGGCTGTGGGAGGCGCTGGAGGAGCCGCACCTGGCGGCCTGGCACGCGGGCGAGTGCTCCTGGCAGGAGCAGCGCCGCCGCCGCGTGCGGGCGCTCTGCGCGGAGCTGGGCCTGGACCCGCCGGACGACCCCGACACGGCCTTCGCCTCGTACGCGCGCCGCTACCGCGAGGCGTGGCGCGCCTACCCCGACGCGGCGGCGGCCGTGGCGGCGCTGCGCGGGTTCCGCCTGGGCGTGCTGACCAACGGCGCGCAGGAGATGCAGGAGGCCAAGGTCCGCGCGATCGGCCTGGCCGGGCAGGTCGGCCCGGTGCTGACCGGCGAGGTGCTGGACGGCTGCTACAAGCCCGCCCCCGCCTGCTACACCTGGGCCGCCGCCGCGCTCGGCCTGCCGCCCGAGCAGGTGCTGCTCGTCGGCGACGACGTGGCCAAGGACGTCACCGGCCCCGCCGCGGCCGGCATGCGCTCGGTCTGGCTGGACCGCCTCGGCGTCGCCCCGCCGCCCGCGGGATTCCCGCGCATCACCACGCTCGCCGAGCTGCCCGCACTCCTGTCCGGCGAGCATTTGTCTGGACATTCTGACCTCGGTTAAGCTGATCAGCATGACCGCGAATCTGGCGATCGACCTGGATCGATCCAGCCCCGTGCCGCTCTACTTCCAGGTGGCCGAGCAGATCGCCGAAGCGATCCGGCGGGGCGACCTGGCGCCCGGATCCCGGCTGGACAACGAGATCCTGCTGGCCGACAAGCTCGGGCTGTCGCGGCCGACGATCCGCCAGGCGATCCAGTATCTCGTCGACAAGGGCCTGCTCGTACGCAAGCGCGGCGTCGGCACCCAGGTCGTGCACGGCCAGGTCAAGCGCTCGGTCGAGCTGACGAGCCTCTACGACGACCTGCGCCGCTCCGGCCAGGAGCCGGCCACCCAGGTGCTCACCCTGGAGCCCCGCCCGGTCGAGGAGCAGATCGCGGCCATCCTCGGCGTCGAGCCCGGCAGCCAGGTGCTCTACCTGGAGCGGCTCCGCTTCGCCGCGGGCGAGCCGCTGGCGCTCATGCACAACTGGCTGCCCATCGGCCTGGCCCAGATCACCGCCGCCGACCTGGAGGTGCGCGGCCTGTACGAGCTGCTGCGCGGCGCCGGGGTGCGGATGCGGGTGGCCAACCAGCGCATCGGCGCCCGCGCCGCCAACCAGGCCGACGCCAGACTGCTGGACGAACGGCGCGGCGCCCCGCTGCTGACCATGATCCGCACCACCTACGACGACCAGGGCCGGGCGGTCGAGCACGGCTCGCACGTCTACCGGGCCTCGCACTACTCGCTGGAGGTCACGCTCATCGAACGGTGACCGCGGATGGCTACGGATAGGTCTCATTCTGTCACCACGGCGCGACGTGGAGTATTCTTCGCCTGGCCGCCCTTTCTCCACCCCGGCACGAGAACGGCGAACGCCCATGGACTTCCACCTGACGACCACCCTCCGTGACGGCCGCGTGACCGTCGTGGTCTCGGGCGAGCTCGACATCGCCACCACTCCCCTGCTGCGCGCCCGCCTGCGCGAGGCCGCCGCGCGCGGGCCCGGCGAGGTGGTGCTCGACCTGAGCGGGCTGACGTTCGCCGACGCGGCCGGGCTGGGCGCGCTGGTGTCCGCCCGCCTGCACGCCGAGTCGGCCGGGACCGCGCTGGTCCTGGCCGAGGTCCCGGCGTCGCTGGCCCGCCTGCTGCGCATCACCGGCCTCGACGCCCAGCTCCTGCCCCCGGCCTGGGCCGGCGCCCCGCCGGGCCCCTACGACGGCCTCACCGCCCCCTGACCTCCCGGAGGCCGGGAGGCGGTCACAGCCCCCGACCCTCCGGAGGCGGGCTCACAGCCTCTGCCCCTCGGAAGCGGGCTCACAGCTCCTTGAGGTAGGTCGCGATCGACTCCTGGGCGGCCTCGCGCAGGTGGCCGTGCACGATCGCGTTGGCCTCGCGGTCGGTGCGCACCTCCACCACCCTCGGCCCCTGCCCGCGCAGCGCCTTCGGCAGCTCCGAGATGTCCTGCACCAGCGTGTACGGGGTCCCGGTCGCGGCCGTCACGTAGCCGAGGTCCACCCCGTGCGGCGTGCCGAACACCCGCTCGAACGGGTCGCGCACCGCCGCCTGCGGCAGCAGCGAGAAGATGCCGCCCCCGTCGTTGTTGACCACCACCAGGCACAGGTCGGGCCGGGGCTCGCGCGGCCCGAGGATCAGCCCGTTCTGGTCGTGCAGGAACGACAGGTCGCCGAGCAGCGCGTAGGAGGGCCCGTTGTGGGCCAGCGCCGCGCCCATCGCCGACGAGACCAGCCCGTCGATGCCGGAGGCGCCCCGGTTGGCCAGCACCCTGATGCCGCGCCTGGGCCGCATCGCCTGGTCCAGGTCGCGGATCGGCATGGAGGACCCGCAGAACAGCAGCGACCCGTTGGGCAGCCCGTCCACCAGGTCGCGGGCCAGCCGGGGCTCGCTCAGCCCGGAGCCGTCGAGCACGTCGTCGAGCGCCGTGCGCGCCGCCTGGTCGGCCTGCCGCCAGGCGTGCAGCCAGCTGTCGTCGCCGGCCGCGACCGGGATCTCCACCGCCTGCGCCACCTGCGTGGCCGAGCGGGTGGGGTCGGGCCAGCGGTCGAGGCCGGGCGAGACGACGATGTGCTCCTCGGCCCGCTTCAGCCACGACAGCAGCGGCCGGGACAGGCCGGGCCGGCCGAGCGTGACGACCACGTCGGGCCGGTGGGTGTCGGCGAACTCGGGCATGCCGAGCAGGTAGTGGTAGGTGGAGATGGCGTGGTCGCCGTAGCGTCCGCCGCCGTTGGGCTCCGACAGCACCGGCCAGCCCGCCATCCCGGCCGCCGCCACGTAGCGGCGCACGTTGGCCGCGCCGTCGCCGACCACGAGCACGCCGCGCCGGGTGGGGGCGATGTGCAGGGCGACGGGCGGCGGCGCCACGCGGGCGCGCACCCACGGCCCGGCCGCGCCGCCGTCGAGCGGCTCGCACCAGGAGTCGTCGCCGTCGGGGATCAGCGGCTCGCGGAACGGCAGGTTCAGGTGGACCGGCCCGGGGTCGGCCGGGCCCGCCGCCCGCTGGTAGGCGCGGCAGGCCAGCGACCGCCAGTAGGCCACCTGGCCGGGCCGCTCCTCCGGCACGCCGACCTCGGCGAACCACCGGGTCGCGGTGCCGTACATCTTGAGCTGGTCGATGGTCTGGTTGGCGCCGGTGCCGCGCAGCTCGGGCGGGCGGTCGGCGGTGAGCACGAGCAGCGGCACGTTCGACTCGCTCGCCTCGATGACGGCGGGGTGGAAGTTGGCCGTGGCGGTGCCGGACGAGCACAGCAGCGCGACGGGCCGCTCGGAGCGCCTGGCCAGGCCCAGCGCCAGGAACGAGGCCGAGCGCTCGTCGATGCGCACGTGCAGCCGCACGCGCGACTCGGCGTGCAGCGCGAGGGCGAGCGGGGCGGAGCGGGAGCCGGGCGCGATCACCACGTCGGTCAGGCCGCAGCGCACCAGCTCGTCGACCAGGACCGTGGCCAGCGCGGTAGCGGGGTTCACAGTGACGCCTCCTGCATCCGGCGTAGCCACGACGGACAATCAATCTCAAAATCCGACAAATGCTCAAAACTTACATCCGGGCGGCGTACGGGCAGCATCCCGCCCTCGGGGACGAGTGAATCGGCCACCACGTCGCCCGACAGCAGCGACATCGTGCCGAGCCCGCACGCGTACGGCAGCTCCGGCAGCGCCGCCGCCAGCGCCACGCCCGCGGCCAGCCCCACGGAGGTCTCCACGGCGCTCGACACCACCGCCGGCAGGCCGCACGCCTCCACTACCCTCAGCGCCGCGCGCACGCCTCCCAGGGGCTGCACCTTGACGACCGCGATGTCGGCGGCCTCCGCCGCCCTGACCCGCAGCGGGTCCTCGGCGCGGCGGATGGACTCGTCGGCCGCGATCGGCACGTCGCAGGCCCGCCGCACGGCCGCCAGCTCCTCCAGCGTGGCGCACGGCTGTTCGGCGTACTCCAGCCCGAAGCGGTCGAGCTCCTTGAGCCGCCGCACGGCCTCGCCGACCTCCCAGGCGCCGTTGGCGTCGATCCGGACCCGCCCCGAGGGGCCGAGCGCGTCACGCACGGCCTCCACCCGCGCCACGTCCGCCGAGAACGGCTGCCCCGGCTCGGCCACCTTGACCTTCGCGGTGCCGCAGCCGGAGCGCCGGACGAGGTCGTGGGCCTGCTCCGGCCCGACCGCCGGCACGGTGGCGTTGACCGGGACCGCGTCGCGTACCGGCGCGGGCCAGCCGTCGAAGGCGGCCTCCCGCGCGCACGCGAGCCACCGGGCGCACTCGCGCGGCCCGTATTCGGGGAACGGCGAGAACTCGCCCCACCCCGCCGGTCCGTGCAGCAGCACCCCTTCCCTGACGGTCTGTCCCCGGAACCTGGTGCGCATCGGAATCCGGAAGACCACGGGAGAACGCGTCACGACCCTCCCTGCGCCGCTGCCCGATCTGACGCCATTAACCTTACGAGCATGTGGAGGAACCCGTCGCATCCGGACCGCCCGCTGCACGCGGTCGCGCTGCCCGCCGGGCCGCGGCTGTTCGCGGCGGTCCGCGACGCGCTGTCCGGCGACGGTCCCGCGGTGCTGCCCCTGATCCCGGGCCAGGAGGCCGCCGCGGTCGAGGCGCTGCGCCCCACCCACGCGGGCGGCGCGCGGCTCGCCGGAGGCGCCGGGGTGCCCGCCGGCGTGGCCGTGGTCATCGCCACCAGCGGCAGCACGGGGACCCCCAAGGGCGTGATGCTCTCCGCCGCCGCGCTGCGCGCCTCGGCGGCGGCCTCGCTGCGCCGCCTGGGCGCGTCCAGGGGCGAGCGGTGGCTGTGCTGCCTGCCCGTCTCCCACGTCTCCGGCCTCCAGGTGCTCGTCCGGTCGCTGCTGTGCGAGAGCGAGCCGATCCTGCACGAGCGCTTCGACCCGGTGGCGGTGCTGGAGTCGGGCGCCGACCACGTGTCGCTGGTGCCCACCCAGCTCCACCGGCTGGTCGAGATGCGGGCCGACCTGTCGGGGTTCCGCACCGTCCTGCTCGGCGGGGCCGCGCCCCGGCCGGGGCTGCTCGCCGAGGCGGCCGCGCTCGGCGCGCGGGTGGTGACGACGTACGGCATGAGCGAGACGAGCGGCGGGTGCGTGTACGACGGCGCGCCCCTCGACGGCGTGGACGTGCGGGTCGGCGAGGACGGGCGGATCGAGGTGTCCGGCCCGGTGCTGTTCTCCGGCTACCGGGGCCGTGCCGGGAGCCCGCTCGACGGGGGCTGGTTCGTCACCTCCGACCTGGGCGAGCTGGCGGACGGGCGGCTGCGCGTGCTGGGCCGGGCCGACGACGTCATCAACACCGGCGGCGAGAAGGTGCCGGCCGCGTCCGTGGCCGCCGTCATCGGCGCCCATCCCGGGGTGGCCGACGTGGCCGTGGTGGGCCGCCCCGACCCCGAGTGGGGCGAGCTCGTGGTGGCCGCCGTCGTGCCCGCCGACCCCGCCGCGCCGCCGACGCTGGCCCAGTTGCGGGCCTACTGCGCCGACCGGCTGCCGCCGTACGCCGTGCCGCGTGACCTGCGGCTCCTGCCGAGCATGCCCCTGCTGGCGAACGGGAAGACCGACCTGATCCGCCTCAAGTCCGGAACCTGATGACTTGTACGTGCGTCATAGTGGGGAAGAGACGGAGGGAGTGTTCATGGACCAGACCCGCAAGATGTGGGCATCCGCGGTGGCCGTCGGCGTGATCGTCGCCGGTGGCGTCTCCGTCGCGGCGGCCGCCTCGGCGGGCAGGCTCGACCAGGCCAGGCAGACCCGGGCCGTGATCGAGAAGTCGGTGGTGCAGCCCGCGCAGCCCACCCCGTCCACATCTCCGACCGGGCTTCCCTCGGCGCGACCCTCGGACGACGGTCTCGTGGTGACCAGCGAGGTCAACCCCGATCCCGACGAGGTCATCCGCTACTGGACGGACGATCGTCTGGAGGAGGCCAACCCGATGCCCATGCCGGAGGTCAGGCAGGGAGAGTTCGAGCTGGCCGAATAGCGCCACCGGTCACCCTTTTGGGCGTTTTTCACCTCTCGGGAACAAATAGCGCGGATCGGCGTTATTGATACTGGTGAGTCGTGCGGCCGGAGCCGGGCCGCCCCACCCAAAACGCCCAGAATCGCTTCCACTCCGTTGGAGGAGGTGTCCTCATGCCCCGAACCGCCGTGGCGACCCCACCCGCAACCCTCGAGCAGCTGATTGACCGAGGGCGAGCCCAGGGTCACCTCTCTCTCGCGGACCTGCGTGACGCGTTCGCCCACGCGGGCATCAGCCCCGCCGAGGGCAGGTCGATCCTGCGCGAGCTGACCGACGCCGGGGTGAGCCTGGCCGCCGGTGACGAGCCGCCCGCCAAGGCGCCCGCCCAGGCCCGGAAGACCGCCAGGAAGCCCGCCGCCAAGCGCTCCACCAGGAAGAAGGCTTCGAGTCCCGAGACTACCGACTCCGGGGCCGCCAACGCAAAAACCGGCGACGAGGACGCGCCCGACGAGCTGGTCCTGCAGGCCGAGGAGGCCGAGCTGGAGAGCGAGCCCCTCGACTTGGACGACAACCAGTCGGTCATGGGCGACTCGGTGCACACCTACCTCAAGTCGATCGGCCGCCGCACGCTGCTCACCGCCGCGCAGGAGGTCGACCTGGCCCGCCGCATCGAGGCCGGGCTGTACGCCGAGTACAAGCTGGAGATCGGCGAGGACCTGTCCCCCGCCGCCCGCGACGACCTGCTCATGGTGGTCGAGGACGGCAAGGCCGCCAAGGACCACATGCTGGAGGCCAACCTCCGGCTGGTCGTGTCCGTGGCCAAGAAGTACACCGACCGCGGCATGTCCCTGCTGGACGTCGTCCAGGAGGGCAACCTGGGCCTCATCAGGGCCGTGGAGAAGTTCGACTACACCAAGGGCTTCAAGTTCTCCACCTACGCCATGTGGTGGATCCGGCAGGCCATCCAGCGTGGCTTCGCCGACTCCGCCCGCACCATCCGGCTGCCCGTGCACGTCCTGGAGATGCTCTCCAAGCTGTCGCGCATCGAGCGTGACATGCACCAGCGGCTGGGCCGCGAGCCCACGCCGGAGGAGCTGGCCGTCGAGCTGGACAAGACGCCCGACCAGATCGAGGAACTGCTGCGCACCAGCCGCCAGCCGATCTCGCTGAACGCGACCATCGGCGAGGACGGCGAGACCACGATCGGCGACCTCATCGAGGACGTCGACTCGCCGGAGGCGTCGGAGATCGTCGACCGCCAGCTCCTGGGCGACCAGCTCCGGGGCGTGCTGCAGAACCTGTCGCCGCGCGAGGCGAAGATCATGGCGCTGCGGTTCGGCCTGGTGGACGGCAAGCCGCACACGCTCGACGAGATCGGCAAGCACATGGGCCTGACCCGGGAGCGCATCCGGCAGCTGGAGAAGGAGTCGCTGTCGAAGCTGCGCCACCCCAGCAACACGCGCCCGCTGCTCGACTGGGCCAGCTGACCCGGCTGCCCACCAGGAAAGCCCCGGCCACCCGGCCGGGGCTTTCTCATGTCCGCGGAAGCGTCAGCGGACGGCCGGGACCGGGCGGGGGACGCGCGGGATGCCCCACATGCGGTTGTTCTCGCGCAGCGTGCGCAGCCGCTCCACCTCGGCCGTCCACATGGCCCCGGCCGGCGTCGCCTTGGCCTTGCGGCGGGCGATCCGGTCGTCGTAGGCCTTGACGCCGAACGTCGCCCGCTGGCCCGCCTCGGCCGCGCGCAGCGCCTCGGTCAGCGCCTGGTCGAACGCGATCCCGGCGGCCATCAGCTCGACGTCGTCGGCGTCGGCGGCCCGCAGGTCGCGCAGCGTGCTCTCGGCCTCACGGGCCTTGTCGAGCAGCGCGGGGTAGCTCTTGGAGATCTCCACATCCGCGTGGAAGCGGACCTCGGCCTCGCGGCTGACCCGCGGACGGAAAAACGCCATCGAACTCTGCCCTTCACCACTGTCGTCAGCACTATCGACATCACTGTCGGCTCTTACCAGCGACAAGCGTACGCCGTCCGGCGCCACGCCCGGCAACCGGACGTCCCCCGGCAGGCGGCCTTTACATAGTAAGATGATCTCCATGCCCGCCAAGCGACCACCCGTCCCCCTCTCGCGCGAGCGGATCATCGAGGCCGCGCTGCACATCGCCGACACCCAGGGCCTGCGCAGGCTCACCATGCGCCGCCTGGGCGACGCCCTGGAGGTCGAGGCGATGGCCATCTACCACCACCTGCCCCGCGGCAAGGAGGCGCTGATGGACGCGCTGGCCGAGCACGTCACCGCCGTCCAGGTGGAGCCCGCCGGCACCTGGCAGGAGACCGCCAGGGCGTGGTGCCGGGCCAGCCGGGAGGTCCTGCGCGACCACCCGGGCGTGCTGGCCCTGGCGCTCACCAAGCCGCCCAAGGGCGGCACCGCCGTGGCCATCGGTGAGCAGATCTCCCAGCTCGCCGACGCGGGCCTGCCCGACGCGGCCGACGCCGTACGGTCGTTGCGGGCGTTCGTGTTCGGCAGCGTGGCGGTCGAGGTGCAGCAGTCGGGCTGGGCCGACCCCGAGGCGGACGAGTGGATCCGGCGCGACGAACGGGCCGACGCCGACTTCGAGCGCGGTCTCGACGCATTGCTCCGAGGCTTGGAAACGTAGTGTGCGTGTCTCGCTTGGACCGTTATCCTGCATAAGGCACGCTGTGTCGAAGGTCACACGGCAAAGTGCATCCTCCTCCAACCGTCCTAACGGACTATGTCGGAACATGTGACATACGTCGCACACTTGCTGGAAACGAATACCCGAGCCGCTCCCGCCCCCACCGGGAGCCACCCACGAGATATCGGAGGCACGCCGATGTGCCCGCACGACCCGGCCTGTCCGTCTGCCGAGGCGCCCGACCGCGAGGCCGCACGCACCCTGGCCTGCCACCCCGAGCAGGGGTGGAGCCTCCTCTGCAACGGCGTCGTCCTGTTCGAGGACACCGGGGAGCTTCTTCCTGGCGGCACCGCCATCGCCCCGCACCGGCCCGAACCCATGGTCGGCGCGGCCTGACCGCACGCTCCTCATGCGGCCACCGGCCCCTCACGGGCCGGGGCCCCGGCTACTTCCAGTAGAGCTTCACCCAGTCGGCCACCACCTCACCCACCCGGGCGGGGTGCTTCTTCAGGTCGTGCCCCTCCCCGGGCAGCACCACCAGCCGCGCCGCGTCCGCCGCCTCCGGCACCCCGAACGGATCCCGGTCCCCGTTCACCACCAGCACGTCGACCCCGGCGCCGCGCAGCTCCTCCGCCCTGGAACGCTCCGGCCTGCCCGGCGGGTGCAACGGGAACGCCAGCGCCACCACGGCCGCCGCCCCCGCCGCCTTCGCGGTCCGGCACGCCACCCGCGCGCCGTTGCTCCGCCCGCCCTGCACCAGCGGCAGCTCCGGCCAGCGCGCCCGCAGCTCCCCCAGCACGGTCAGCCACGCCTCGTCCTGCCGCTCCGCCGACCCCGGCGCCCGCGCCCCCGCCACCCGGAACGCCTGCGTCACCCGGGCCACGTGCGCCCGCACCCCCAGCGCCGCGTCCCGGACCGCCAGCAGGTCGGGCGCGTCGACTCCCCCGGCCGACCCGTGCGTCAGCACCAGCAGCACCCGGGCGCGCTCCGCCTCGTCGATCTCGACGCGCGCCGGGCCCCGCGCCGTCATGATCTCCATGGCAGCACCGTACCTGGGGATGAGGCGAAGATGGCTCTCAGGTCTGATGACGGCGCGCCGCTCGGAGTGCAGGATGGCCAGCATGCGAGAGACGAGTCCCATGCGCGAAGATCTTCAGGCGACGCTCGACGCCCGCCGCGACCTCGGGCCCGAATACGAAGCCGCGCTGGTCGACTCGCTGGTCGAGCGCATCGACGCGACGATCGCCGCCCGCGTCGCCGCCGAGCTGCAATATCAGGGCGTCGCCCCGCGCAAGCCGCCCAAGCACAAGTCCAGCGGCACCGGCATCATCCCCGTCGCGCTGGGCTCGATGGGCATCGGCATCCCCCTGACGGCGATCGCGGCCGGCAGCGCGGGCATCGCGGGCCTGCTGATCACCTGGATCGCCATCGTCGTCATCAACGTCGCCGCCGCGGCGGCCATCATCCGCCGCCCCTAACCCCGTCCCCCGTGGCCCTGCCAGACGGGACCGCCCCAGCCACCCGCCGCTGCGGGACGTAGCCACCCCCAGAAGCCCGGCCGCCTGCCGCACGAGGCGCTGCCGCTCCCTCGTGGCTGCCGGATGCCGGGACCGCCCCGTGGCGGCCCGCCGACCGCTGCCGTGCGTCGCCGTTGCCGGTCGCGGTGGGTGCGGGCGGGGTCAGCGGTCGTAGCGGAGGCGGACCTCGGAGGCGAGCGTCTCGTCCTCGTGGTCCAGGCCGTACGCCCACACGTGGTCGGCGTCGTCGGCCCGGCCGCGCAGCGGCAGCGTGCGGGCCAGCAGCTCGATGGCCAGCGCGCTCGTCTGTGCCTCGCCACCGTCCTCGACCGCGCCCGCGAACTCGGCGCACGCGAGCTCCAGGTGGGCGATGCCGAGCTGGACGCGCAGCCGGGCGGCGTCGTCACCGGAGGCGTCGCGGAGGGCGTCGAGCAGCAGGTCGGCGGCCTCCCCCGGGTCACCGCGCTCGATGAGCAGGTCGGCGAGCTGCTGGACGGCGTGCATGCGCACGCCGGTCGCACCCTCAGGGGCGTCCCCGGCGCGCGGCTCACCGTCGGCGGGTCCCGCCGTGTCGAGGGCGGCGCGCAGGGCGGACTCGGCCTCGTCGGGGTCGTCGGCGTCGAGGGCGAGCCGGGCGAGCGCCAGGTGGGCCAGCGGCACGTACGCGGGCGTCCCGACGCCGAGGACGGCCTGCCAGGCGCCCCGGGCCTGGCCGAGGCGGCCCTCGCGTTCGAAGCCCTGGGCCAGGTGGCAGGCCGCCTGGGCGGCGAACTCGGGGTGGCCGGTGGCGAGCGCGGCGCGGGCGGCGGCGCGGGCGCCCTCGACGTCGCCCGCCTCGTCGAGGACGACGGCGAGCCCCACGGCGGCCTGCGCGGCGTCGGGCCCGTCGGCGGCGGCGAGGTCGGCGAGAATGGCCGCCGCGCCGTCGAGGTCACCGTGCTCGGCCAGCCGGCGAGCGGTGTCGAGGGGCGGGGTCTGCAGCTCTGAGGACGTCAAGAGAGCTCCTTCGCGCGGCGATCGCACCGAGCTTAACCACTTCTGACGATCATGTCTGCTCACTTGACCCAGCCGGCCTGGAAAGCGGAGAACCCCGCCCTGCGCGGGCGGGGTCCTCCGGGCGGCCGAACGGTCCGGTCAGTCCTCGTACGCCTCCAGCGGCGGGCACGAGCACACCAGGTTGCGGTCCCCGTACGCCTGGTCGATGCGGCGCACCGGCACCCAGTACTTGCCGTCGCGCAGCGAGGGCACCGGGTAGGCGGCCTCGGTCCGGGTGTAGGGGTGCGGCCACTCGTCCGCGGTGACCGCCTCGGCGGTATGCGGGGCGTTGCGCAGAGGGTTGTCCGACTTGTCGTAGTCGCCGGACGCCACCTTGGCGATCTCGCCGCGGATGGCGATCATCGCGTCGACGAACCGGTCGAGCTCGTTCAGGTCCTCGCTCTCGGTCGGCTCGATCATGAGCGTGCCCGCGACGGGGAACGACATGGTCGGCGCGTGGAAGCCGTAGTCGATGAGGCGCTTGGCCACGTCGTCGACGGTGACGCCGGTCTCCTTGGTGATCTGGCGCAGGTCCACGATGCACTCGTGGGCCACCAGCCCGCCGCGCCCGGTGTAGAGGACGGGGTAGTGCGGGGCGAGCCGCCTGGCCAGGTAGTTGGCCGACAGGATGGCCTGCTCGGTGGCGGCGGTCAGGCCCTCGGCGCCCATCATCCGGACGTAGGCCCACGAGATCGGCAGGATGCCGGCCGAGCCGTACGGGGCGGCGGAGACGGGGCCGACGGCGCTGCCGTCGCGCAGCGGGTGGCCGGGCAGGTAGGCGGCCAGGTGGCCGCGTACCGCGACGGGGCCGACGCCGGGGCCGCCGCCGCCGTGCGGGATGCAGAACGTCTTGTGCAGGTTGAGGTGGGACACGTCGGCGCCGAACTCGCCCGGCTTGGCCAGGCCGACGAGCGCGTTGAGGTTGGCGCCGTCGACGTACACCTGGCCGCCGGCCTCGTGCACCTTGGCGCACACCTCGGTGATGCTCTCCTCGTACACGCCGTGCGTGGACGGGTAGGTGACCATGATCGCGGCGAGCCGGTCGCGGTGCTTGCCGATCTTGGCGTCGAGGTCGGCGAGGTCGACGTTGCCGTCGTCGTCGCAGGCCACGACGACGACCCGCATGCCGGCCATGACGGCGCTGGCGGCGTTGGTGCCGTGCGCCGAGGACGGGATGAGGCAGACGTCGCGCTCGGTGTCGCCGTTGGCCCGGTGGTAGGCGCGGATGGCCAGCAGCCCGGCGAACTCGCCCTGGGAGCCGGCGTTCGGCTGGATGGAGACGGCGTCGTAGCCGGTGACCTCGGCCAGCCAGCCCTCCAGCGTCTCGATCAGCTCGCGGTAGCCGGCGGCCTGGGCCTCGGGCGCGTACGGGTGGATCGCGGCGAACTCGGGCCAGGTGATGGGCTCCATCTCGGTGGTCGCGTTCAGCTTCATCGTGCAGGAGCCGAGCGGGATCATGGAGCGGTCGAGCGCGATGTCCTTGTCCTGGAGCTTGCGCAGGTAGCGCAGCATCGCGGTCTCGGAGCGGTGCTCGTGGAAGACCGTGTGGGTCAGGTAGTCGGACTCGCGCAGCAGGGCGGCGGGCAGCGCGTCGGCGGCCTCCCCGGCGGGCTCGACGCCGAACGCCGCCCAGACGGCGGCCAGCTCGGCGGCGCCGGTCTTCTCGTCGCAGGAGATCGAGACGTGGTCGTCACCGGCCTGCCACAGGTTGACGCCGCGCTCGGCGGCGGCGGCGACGACCTCGGCGGCGCGGCCGGGCACGCGGGCGAGCACGGTGTCGAAGAACTCGCCGTGCACCACCTCGACGCCGCCCCGGCGCAGCCCCTCGGCCAGGGTGGCGGCGTGGCGGTGGACGCGGGCGGCGATGCGGCGCAGCCCGTCGGGGCCGTGGTAGACGGCGTACATGCCGGCGATCACGGCGAGGAGCACCTGGGCGGTGCAGATGTTGCTGGTGGCCTTCTCGCGGCGGATGTGCTGCTCGCGGGTCTGCAGGGCCAGCCGGTAGGCGGGGTCGCCGTCGGCGTCGACCGACACCCCGACGAGGCGGCCGGGCATCTGCCGCTGCAGCCCGTCGCGTACGGACATGTAGGCGGCGTGCGGGCCGCCGAAGCCGAACGGCACGCCGAACCGCTGCGAGGAGCCGATCGCGATGTCGGCGCCGAGCTCGCCGGGGGCGGCGAGCAGCGTGAGCGCGAGCAGGTCGGCGGCGGCCACGACGAGCGCGCCCGCCTCGTGCGCCCGCCCGGCCACGGCGCGGAAGTCGCACAGCCGGCCGGAGGCGCCGGGGTATTGCACGAGCACGCCGAAGCACTCGGGCAGCTCGCCCTCCAGGTCGCTCTCCACGAGCGTGATGCCGAGCGGCTCGGCGCGGGTGGCCAGCACCGCCTTGGTCTGCGGGAGGGCGTCGGCGTCGACGACGAACACGTCGCTCTTCGCCTTGCCGGCGCGCCGGGCCAGCGTCATGGCCTCGGCCGCGGCGGTGGCCTCGTCCAGCAGGGACGCGCCCGCGACGGGGAGGCCGGTGAGGTCGGACACCACGGTCTGGAAGTTGAGCAGCGCCTCCAGGCGGCCCTGCGAGATCTCCGGCTGGTAGGGCGTGTAGGCGGTGTACCAGCCCGGGTTCTCCAGCAGGTTGCGGCGGATGACGGCGGGCGTGACCGTGTCGTGGTAGCCCAGGCCGATCATCGAGGTGAGGACGCGGTTGCGGCCGGCCAGGGCGCGCAGCTCGGCGATCGCCTCGGTCTCGCTCGCGGCGGCGGGCAGCTTGAGCCGGTCCTTGGCCCTGATGGACTCGGGGACGGCGACGGCGACCAGGTCCGCCACCGATTCGAAGCCGACGGCCTCGAGCATGCGCTGCTGCTCGGCCGCGGACGGGCCGATGTGCCGGGCCGAGAACGGCGGTGCTGACAGATCTGTCATGGAGATGCCTCCCGAGGCTTTGGAGACCGGCGCTGGGCGCGGGCGAATGCCGGATCTCCCCCTCTGTCACCGCGCGCTAGTCATCGCGACCTGAGAGCTTCGCCCCGGCAGGGCTTGCACCGTCGGTGAAGCGCGCCTGGCGGGCGCACCTGCTTTCCAGAGTTGCCTCACCCGAGCGGTACGGGATGCCTGAGAGATTCCGGGGAGGGTTGCTCCTTCGGCGCCCCGGGCCAGCCGGGGTCTCTCCCGCACGGGGTCGACAGCATGTCCCAGATTACTACGCCTTGTCCGGCAACCCCACCGCAGGCGGCCTGATGCGCACGCCGGGAGAGTCGCTCCCCGTCACCCGGTGATTCCCGTCACCCGGTGATTCCCGTCACCCGGTGATTCCCGTCACCCGGTGATTCCCGTCACCCGGTGATTCCCGTCACCCGGTGTTCCCCGTCGCCCCGTGCTCCGCGCTCACCCGTAGGTCGCGGTCACCTGTGCGTCGTGGTCACCCTGTGCGCCGTGCGCGGCGCCGCCGGGCCAGCTCGTCAGCGGGATGGTCGGCCGGGACGGTGTCCGCGACCGCCGCGCGTTCCCCCGGCAGCTCCGCGAGGGAGCCCTCGACCTCGCGCCAGACCCGGCCGAGCGCGATGCCGAACACGCCCTGACCGCCCTGGAGCAGGTCGATCACCTCGTCGGCCGAGGTGCACTCGTAGACGCTGACCCCGTCGCTCATCAGCGTGATCTGCGCGAGGTCGGCGACCCCGCGGTCACGCAGATGCTGCACGGCGGTGCGGATCTGCTGGAGGGAGACTCCCGTGTCGAGCAACCGCTTGACGACCTTGAGGACCAGGATGTCGCGGAAGCTGTAGAGCCGCTGCGATCCCGAGCCCTGGGCGGCTCTTATCGTGGGCTCCACCAGTCCGGTGCGCGCCCAGTAGTCAAGCTGCCTGTAGGTGATGCCGGCCGCCGCGCAGGCCGTCGGCCCGCGGTATCCGATGTCGTCGGGAAGCGTGGCGGGCTGCTCGTCGAAGAGCAGACCCTGCTCCCCGGCACGCTGCCGCGCGCTCTCGCGCCGCACCGGATCTTCCTGGCCGGCCGTCTTTCCCTCGCCGCTGCTGACCGCCACGCGGACCTCCGGCTTTCTCTCATCCCGCGGCCTGATCTGGGGGTTCGTAAAAGGCGACCGCGGGTTTCACTTGCACCGTAGGACCGTGACCATGCTCAGTCAACGATCCGGCTCGGCGCGTCGTGAAGCGTAAATGCACTGAAATACCTACCCCGCCCTGCCGAAGTCCTCGGGAGAGATCGTGTCAAGGAACTCCCTGAACTTCTCCACCTCGTCCTCCTGGTCGTCCGGGATGATCACGCCGGCCTCCTGGACCACCTCCTCGCTGGCGAAGATGCGCGCCCCGGTGCGCAGGGCGAGCGCGATCGAGTCGGACGGCCGGGCGCTCACCTCCACCCCGTTGGAGAACACGAGGTCGGCGAAGAAGATGCCGTCACGCAGCGCGACGATGTTGACCGCGCGCAGGCCCACGCCGAGCGCGCTCAGCACGTCCCGGAACAGGTCATGGGTGAGCGGCCGCGGGGGAGGCTCCTCCGCCTGGGCCAGGGCGATGGCCGTCGCTTCGGTCATGCCGATCCAGATCGGCAGGAACCGCTCCCCGTGTGCCTCCTTGAGCAAGACGATCGGTTGATTTGTAGGCATTTCTACGCGAACGCCCACGACCTCCATCTGCAACACGGGCTGCTCCATATTCGACTGGCCGGTGACCCGGCACAGGTCATCGCTGGTCCGCTTCTGCAATTCAACGTAACACCCGGCGAGCCCTGAATGTCCCGCGGGCCGCTCATCGCCCCAGAACGCTCCGCACACCCGTGCGCAGCAGCGCCGCGTGCAGGTCGAGCAGCAGAGCCGACAGCTCCCTGGCCGTCTCGTCGGCCTCCCCGATCGCGCCGGGCGCCCGGCGTTTCAGGATCGGCGCCACCGTCTGCTCCACCAGCCCCGCCTCGCGCTCGGCCGCCGCCCGGACCGCCCGCAGATGGCGGGCGTGCAGGCCGAACCTGGCCAGCGCGCCGACGCTGCGGGCCACCTTCAGCGCGTCCTCGTCGTAGCGCCTGGCCTTGGGCGCGAGCAGGCCGTAGTCCTCCAGCTCGGTGAGCGTCTCCTCGTCGATCCCGGCGGCCTCCAGCAGCTCGGCGCGGCTGAGCCGGACCTCCTGCTTGTCCTGGAGGGCGCGCGGGCGGCCGAAGCCCTCCGCCATCTTGTCCTTGATCACCCGCAGCGGCAGGTAGTGGTCGCGCTGCTCGGTGAGGATGTAGCGCAGCTGCTCGACGTGCAGGTGGGTGAACTTGCGGAAGCCGGACGGGGTGCGCTCGGGCTCGATGAGCCCCTCGCCCTCCAGGAACCGGATCTTGGAGACGGTGACGTCGGGGAACTCGCCCTGCAGCAGGGCGAGCACCTCCCCGATGCTCATGTGCGAGCGTGCCGCCTGCGAACTCATGTGCCGGCGGGTGTCCGCATCAGGAACAGGAGCCGGAACTTGCCGATCTGCACCTCGTCGCCCGAATGGAGCGGAACCTCCTCGATGCGCTCGCGGTTGACGTAGGTGCCGTTGAGGCTGCCCACGTCGCGCACCGAGAACTGGCCGCCGCGATGGCGGTAGAACTCGACGTGGCGGCGCGAGACCGTGATGTCGTCGAGGAAGATGTCACTCTCCGGATGGCGGCCGGTGGTGGTGAGGTCCTTGTCGAGTTTGAAACGGCTGCCCTGGTTGGGCCCCCTGGTCACGGTCAGCAGCGCCGTGCCGGGCGGAAGCTGCTCGACCAGCGCCCGCTCGGCCAGCAGCATGTCACCGGTCTCTGCCTCGTACGCCTCTATTCCCGCGACGGAGATCGTCGATGTGGTATCCCCTGAGACCTCGGGTCTGGTCAACGGTGACCCACAACGGGAACAGAAACGGGCATCCTCGGGGTTGGCGTGCCCGCACTGCGTGCAGTAGACGCTCGGCATCGATCGGCTCGGCCTCCTACCGCGAAGACGCGGCAACGGTGCTCGGGGCGCGCCTCGCTTCGCTCTCAAGATTTTGCGAATGCCGCAACTTACGCTGATCAGCGGCAAAGGTCAAGGCGGGGCGCTGGACGACAGGCTGGACGCTGACAAAGTTACCGCCGCCCCCGCCCGAAGGTCCATGCCGCCGCGCCTTTCCAACATTACGATCTTGCCCGCCATCCCGACAAATCACCGGGATCAGGTGCTTGCCCGCTCCACCACGCGCGCCCAGCGCTCCAGGAGGAGCTGCGCGGTGTCGACGTCTGCCGCCTCGGCCCACAGGTGGGTGACCGGTTCGGTGGCCGCGGGCAGGATGAGCACCCAGCTCCCGTCCTCCCCCGCCACCCGCACGCCGTCGGTGGTGTCGACGCGGTGGCCGTCGCGGGCGGCCTCGGCGGCCTCGATGACCGAGCGCATGACCGCGCCCTTGACCGCCCACTGCGTCGGGATCGCCCGCCTGAGCAGGTTGACCTCGGGGATGCGGGCGTCGATCTGGCTGAGCGAGAGCCGGGTGCGCGCGACCAGGCCGAGCAGGCGCATGAACACGGCCAGGCCGTCGAGCGCCGGGCTGAACTCCGGCACCACGAAGCCGCCCCGGCCGTCGGCCGCGAAGATCATGCCGGGCCCGGCGGCGGCCGAGGTGAGGGCGTCCACGGCGGTCGAGGTCCACTCCACCTCGACGCCGTGGAAGCGGCACACCTGCTCGGCGACGCGGGTGGTGGTGACGGGCAGCGCCACCCGCCCGCCGCGCCGCTCGGCGGCCACCAGGTCGAGCACCACGAGCAGGGCCCGCTCCTCGCCGATGAGCTGGCCCATCTCGTCGACCAGCGCGATGCGCTCCCCCACGGGGTCGAAGCGGACCCCGAAGGCCGCCCTGGAGGAGCTGACGAGCTCGGAGAGGCGTTGCAGGTCACGGCGGCGCTCGGCGATCGTCTCCGTGGGCGACAGGTCGTCCAGGACGGCGTTGACCGTCAGCACCTCGATCCCGGCCCGGCCCAGCAGCCGGGGCAGCACCAGCGACGAGGTGCCGCCCGCGCAGTCGACGACCACCTTCATGTCCCGTACGCCCGTCATGTCCACCCGGCGCAGCAGCTCGTGCGCGTAGTCCTCGACGGCCCTGGCCGGGTAGGTGAGCTCGGCGATCTCGCCGGGGAAGGCGCGGCGGAACTCCTGCCGGGAGAAGACCCGCTCCAGCTTGCGCTGCGCGGCCGGGGGCAGGTCGGCGCCCCGGTCGTCCATGATGACGATGTCGACGCTCTGCGGGTCGCCGGCCGTCGTGCGGATCGCGATGCCGCCCGCCGCCGTGCCCCGGGTGGCGTGGAAGCGGGCCACGGGCAGGGGGGCGGCCTCCAGGTCCAGCACGTTGATGGCGCTGGCGGTCAGCGCGCCGATCACCGCCCGCTTCAGCGCCCGCGCGGCCAGCGAGGAGTCGCGCGAGGTGACGACGTTCGCGCCCTTGCTCAGCGTGGTCGCGTACGCGCTGGCCAGCCGTACGCACAGCTCGGGGGTGATCTCCACGTTGACCAGGCCGCTGACGCCGCGCGGCCCGAACAGGCTGCGCTGGCCGCGCGACTCCCAGATGACGCTCGTGTTGACGACCGCGCCCGCCTCGATGGTCTTGAACGGGTAGACCCGCACCCCGCTGGAGACGTACGCCTCGGGCTCGATGACGCACTCGTCGCCGACGACCGCGTTCTCCTCGATCCGGGCGCCGCTCATCACGTCGGTGCTCTTGCCGATCACGCAGCCGCGCAGGTGGGTGCCGGGGCCGAGGTAGACGTTGTCGTGCACGATCGCCCGGTGCAGGAACGCGCCCTCGCGCACCACCGCGTTGTTGCCCAGGACCGTGTACTCGCGCAGTTCGGCGCCCGCCTCGACCTTGGCGTACTCGCCGATGAACAGCGGGCCCTTGAGCACGGCGTCGGGCTCGACGGAGGCGGAGGCGGCCACCCAGACGCCGGGCGAGACCTCGAAGCCGCCGATGTCCAGCCTGACCTTGCCGGTCAGGGCGTCGGCGTGGGCCTTGAGGTAGCTCTCGTGGGTGCCGACGTCCTCCCAGTAGCCGGCGGCCACGTAGCCGTAGATGGGGGCGCCGCGCTCCAGGAGGCGGGGGAAGACGTCGCCCGACCAGTCGACGGGCTCGCCGGCGGCCACGTGCGCCAGGACCTCGGGCTCCATGACGTAGACGCCGGTGTTGACGGTGTCGGAGAAGACCTGGCCCCAGGTGGGCTTCTCCAGGAAGCGCTGCACCCGGCCGGACTCGTCGACGATGATGATGCCGAACTCGAGGGGGTTCGGGACGCGCTTCAAGCCGATGGTGACAAGTGCCGAATTTTCGCGATGAAAGCGGACCATGTCGGATAAGTCGATATCCGTCAGGGCGTCGCCGGAGATGACCAGGAAACGATCGTCATGTAACCGGGCAGCGGCGTTCTTCACGCTGCCCGCCGTGCCGAGCGGCACGTCCTCGGTGGCGTACTGGAGGCTCATCCCGAGCTCGTCGCCGTCGCCGAAGTAGTTGCGCACGAGCGCCGCCAGGAACTGCACCGTCACCACGGTCTCGGTGACGCCGTGCCGCTTGAGCAGCCGCAGGACGTGCTCCATGATCGGGCGGTTGACCACGGGAAGCAGGGGTTTGGGCTGGTTGGCCGTCATCGGACGCAACCGGGTGCCCTCACCGCCCGCCATGACGACCGCCTTCACCCGATCACTCCTTCGTGGTCGCGGTTACGAGCCGGCGCACCTGTATCACATACAACACGCCTGCCCACCAGTACAGGCCCGTTCCCCAGAGCGCGAACGCCCACCCGACAATGCGGGTTATATCGGCATACCACCCGTCATGGGAGGCAAGGAAGAGCAGAGGGAAGGCGTACATGAGGTTGAACATGGCTGCCTTGCCCAGAAAATGCACTTGAAGTGCCTTATAGCCATGTTTGCGAAGTACGGGGATGAAACACGCGACGAAGAGTTCCCGTGCCAGGATCACGGCCGCCAGCCACCACGGGATGACCTCCCGCACGAGCAGCGCCAGGATCGTCGCGAACACGTAGAGCTTGTCGGCCGCCGGGTCGATGATCCGGCCCAGCTTGCTGGTCTGGTTGAACGCCCGGGCGATCTTGCCGTCGAGCCAGTCGGTGAAGCCGGCCACCGCCAGGATCGCGATGGCCCACCCGTCCGCCTTCGGGCCCAGAACCAGCCAGAGGAACACGGGCACGCCGAGGAGGCGCAGGAAGCTCAGCAGGTTCGGAACCGTCCAGATTCGGTCCTCGGCGGAAGTTTCACTCACGCCCCAGACCCTACTGCGTCAAACTTCCTGCCCAGCGGCCCCCGATCCCCCGATTCCCCACCTCAGGGTCACCCCCGGCAGACGGCCGGACGGCGGCTCAGGGCCGACAGGGGGTGGGGCGGCCGCATCCCCCGATCCCACCTCAGGGTCGCCCCCGGCAGACGGCCGGACGGCCCGCCGGGGCGCCTCAGGGTTCTCGGGGGCGGGGCGGCGGCATCCCCCGATTCCCCACCTCACGGCCACCCCTGGCGAACGGCCGGACGGCCCGCCGGGGGCACCTCGGGGTTTCTCGGGGGCGGGACGGCGGCATCCCCCGATTCCCCACCTCACGGCCACCCCCCGGCGGACCGCTCGCTCGGCGGCTCAGGGGGCGACAGGGTACGGGGTGCCGGAGGGGCGTTCCGGGCTCAGGGGTGCCGCTACGGGGTCTTCAGGAAGGAGTGCGTGCGCCCGGCCGTCTCGAAGCCGAGGCGGGCGTAGAAGTCCTTGGGCCAGTCGGCGGCGTCGGCCAGCAGGAAGACCAGGTCAGCCTCCGCCGTCTCGGCCAGCAGCGAGCGCATGAGGGCGCGGGCGTGGCCGTTGCCCCGGTGCCGGGCCAGGGTGACCAGGCTCTCGATCTGCGCGACGCCATCCTGCGCGTACAGGTCGGCGTACGCGGCCAGGCCGCCGTCCGCCGCCCGTACGCCCCGGAACCCCACCCGGTCGGCGCCCCGCAGCCGGGTCTCGATCCGCCGCGCCAGCCCGTCGACGACCTCCTCGGACGCCTCCGGCAGGGTCGCGCGCCAGCCCTCCCGCACCACCGGCAGCAGCTCGGCCACCTCCAGGCGCTCGGCCTCGGGCGGCCCGGCCGGCGGGGCGCCGCGGAAGACCATCACGAGGTTCTCCTCGTGCTCGTACCCGGCCGCCGCGAACGCGGGCGCGAAGGCCGCGCCGAGCGCGTCGTCGTCCACGTTGACCTGCCGGTGCTCCCTCCCGCCGAGCACCCGCTCCGCCGCCTCCAGCACCGCGCCGGGGTCGTCACCGGCCCACACGACGAGCTTGTTGTCGTCGTACGAGCCCGGGTAGCGGTCGTCGAGCACCGCGAACCCGCCGGGCACGTCCACGACCCGCGGCGCCCGCCGCCGCGCGAACCCCCGCACGAACTCCAGCGCCCGCCGCAGCTCCACGTCCTCTCGGCCCATCTCCGGCCCCTCCGTCACTCGGTCGTCGAACGTCCGGCCCTCCCGGGGATCCGGGCAGGCGGCAGGAAACCCGGGCGCCCGTACGCGCTCCGGGACGGCTCTGGCGTGACCCGTCGGCCCCGAGGGCACTCGGGGTGCCGGGGTGCTCGGGGTGGTCAGGCGGCGGCGCGGGAGGCCGCGAGGAAGGCCTCGATGAGGGCGGAGTCCTTCACGCCCGGGGCGGTCTCGACGCCGCTGGAGACGTCCACGCCCCAGGGGCGGGCGGCGGCGACGGCCTCGGCGACGTTGGCCGGGTCGAGGCCGCCCGCGAGGAGCCAGTGGCCCGAGGGGCGGTCGCGGACGGCGGCCCAGTCCCAGGGCTCGCCGGAGCCCGGCCGGGGCGCGTCGACGATGAGCATGGTCTCGTCGAAGGCGCCGCAGCGCAGGTCGGCACTGGCGTCGACGGCGCGGACGAGCGTCAGGCCGAGGTCCTTGAGCGCGGTGAAGTCGCCGTGCGGGTGGCGGCCGTGCAGCTGGATGCCGCGCACGCCGGCGGTGAGGGCGGCGGCCCGCACGGTGGCGGGGTCCTCGCCGCGGAAGACGCCGACGGTCAGCACGTGCTCCGGCACCAGGGCGGCCAGCTCGGCGGCCCGCTCCGGGGTGACCTGGCGCGGGCTGCGGGTGAGCACGAAGCCGATCGCGTCGGCGCCGGCCTCGACCGCGGTGGCCACGTGCTCGGGCTCACTGAGACCGCAGATCTTCACATACACACCCCAAACCCTAGCGGAGAGGAGGGGAGACACCCCAAACCTTGACCGACCGGCGGGGAGACACCCCAAACCTTGACGGGCGGCGGGCAGACACCCAGACCCTGGCGGGCCGGTCGGAGGACGCCCCGATCCTGGAACCAGGGGGTTAGCGGCGGCGGGAGGCGGTGGGGGACCAGGACCAGAGCAGCATCGCGGTGACGAGGCCGAACAGGACCACGCCGCTGGGCAGGTGGGCGCCGAGCCACAGCCAGGTGAAGTGCTGCCCCATCCCGACGACGAACAGCGCGACGCTGGCCAGGGCGGGCCAGCCGGCGCCCCGGCCGGGCCGCCAGACGAGCACGGCCAGGACGATCTGGACGAGCGCGACGAGGTGGACGACGAGCCCGGCCATCACGTGCGCCTCGGCCATGGCGCCGTCCGAGGCGACCGCCTGGCCCGCCAGGGAGGCGGCGACCAGCAGCGACGCCGCCTGGGCGACGACGGCCACGCGGAGCGCGTACAGCAGTCCCGGGGACACCCGGCCGCCCGCGGGGGCCGGCCCGGGGCGGGCGCCCGCGCGCGGGGTCGTGTCGTAGGTGGAGTCGGACATGGCGATCCTTCCGATCGGTGGTGAGAGCAGAAGGATCGCGCCCGCCCCCTCCCCCGGTCGTCAGCCTGACGGGCTACCCGCCGGTCCGCCACGCGGCGGACGGACGGTGCGGAAGGAGGCGTCGACGAGGCCGGCGCGGTGCGCGACGACGGCGGCCTGGATGCGGTTGCGCAGGCCGAGTTTCTCCATCGCGGCGGCGATGTGGGTCTTGACGGTGGTGACGCCGACGTGCAGCTCCTCGGCGATCTCGGCGTTGGACAGGCCGGTGCCGACGAGGGCGAGCACCTCGATCTCGCGTTCGGTGAGGCCGCGCGGGGCGGGGGCGGCGGCCTGCTCCTCGGCGTCGAGGAAGCGGTCGACGACGCGGCGCAGCACGGAGGGGGCCAGGAGCTGCTCGCCGGCGTGGGCGCGGCGGACGGCGTCGACCATGCGCTCGGGCTCGTCGTCCTTGACGAGGAAGCCGACGGCGCCGGCTCGCAGGGCCGCGTACACGTTGGAGTCCTCGGCGAACGTGGTGAGGACGACGATGCGGGTGGACGGCCGGGCGGCCAGGACGCGGCGGATGGCCTCCAGGCCGTCGACGCGGGGCATGCGCAGGTCCATGAGGATGACGTCGGGCAGGTGGCGTTCGGCCAGCCGGACGGCCTCGGCGCCGTCGTCGGCCTCGCCGACCACCTCCATGTCGCTGTTGGCCTGCAGCAGCATCCGCACGCCGGCGCGGACGAGCACCTGGTCGTCGGCGATGAGGACGCGGATCACGCGTTGCCCCTGGCGGCGGGCAGGCTGGCCGCCAGGAGCCAGCCGCCGTCCTCGTCGGGCCCGGCGGTGAGGGTGCCGCCGAGGGTCTTGACGCGCTCGCGCATGCCCGCCAGGCCGCGCCCGGAGGAGGGCAGCCGTTCGATGCCGGTGGGCGGGCGTCCGTTGCGGATCTCGACGGCGAGGCTGTCGCCGTCGGCGCGGACGCGGACGCGGACCTCGGTGCCGGGTCCTGCGTGTTTGAGCACGTTGGTGAGGCCTTCCTGAACGATGCGGGCCGCGGAGGTGCGGGCGAGCAGCGAGGTGTGGTCGGTGGCGGGGTCGAGGTCGAGGTCGACGAGGAGCCCGGCGGCGGACATCCGTTCGGCGGCCTCGCGGACCACGTCGGCGGGGTCGGCGAGCAGGTCGGGCTGGCGGTCGGGGTCGCGCAGCAGGTCGATGAGGCCGCGCAGGTCCTCCAGCACCTGGTGCCCGGTCTCGCGGATGTCGGTGAGGGCGTCGGCGACGGGCCCGTCGGGTGCGGTGTAGCGGGCGGCGCTGGCCCGCAGCACCATGGCGCCGACGTGGTGGGCGACGATGTCGTGCACGTCGCGGGCGATGCGCTCGCGTTCGGCGAGCTGGTCGGCGCGGACCTGCGCCACGGTGAGCCGGGTGGACTCCCGTACGCGCAGCCGTTCGGCGGCGGCGGCGGCCTGTTTCATGCCCAGGTAGCGGCCGATGGCGACGGGGGTGATGACGAGGGCGCAAAGCACGGCGGCGCGGAAGCCGGTGACCTCGGTGCCGGGCCCGACGACGGCGATGGCGGCGAGCAGGCAGGTGGCCAGGTAGGCGACGACGGTCCAGGTCCAGGAGGCGACCCGCATCGCGAACACGCCGAGGGCGATGAGCGTGAGCACCAGGCAGCTGTTGACGACCTCGGGCAGGTAGCTGTCGGCGGCGACGAGCACGATGCCCTGGAGGAGGAAGACCAGGCCGGGCAGCCGTCTGGCGACGCCGAGCGCGAGCCCGGCCCCGACGGCGAACAGGCCGATGACCCAGGCGGGGTGGCCGCCGCTGTGCCAGCTCGTCCAGGTGCTGAGCACGGTCTGGGCGACGCCGCCGGCGGCCAGGAGCACGTCGGGGGTGACGTCGCGGTGTTCGAGCTCGCCTATCGAGCCGCGCAGGTAGCCGCCGACGATCACGGGGAAGACGGTGATGCCCGCGGCGTACATCAACGAGGTGCTGGTGAAGGCGATGCCGGGGTCGGCGAGGTTGAGCCCGGTGGCGACGCCGCTGGCGGCCATCGCCATGATCACCGATCGCCAGCCGGCGCTGTAGGCGGTGACGCCGACGGCGACGAGCAGCAGCACCTGGGCGGTGTTGGAGCTGAAGGCGTCCATCCGGTCGGTGCAGATCAGCGCGACCGACAGCCACAGCGCGGTGGGCAGCGGACAGCGCCGCACGAACCCCATGGGCGCGCCGACCAGCAGCGCGAAGGGCCCGACCGTGTATGCGGGCGGCAGGTCGCCGATCCGCGCCTGGCCGGACATCAGCAGGTCGAGGCTGACTCCGGCGGCGGCGAGGAGCAGGTCGAGGGGCGCGCCACGCCAACGCCAACTCATGCGTCAAAGGTATCCAGGTGGCACTCGTGGACAGTCCTCCCGGCGGAGGATGGCTTCTCCTCCTACTGGCCGGATCCCCGGCCCGATGACGGACTCCCGTACACGATCTTCGCACTTACCGTCGGTGCATGCCCAACGACAGCGCACTGTTCCTCGGTCAGTTCCTGCGTGCCCCGGCGACCATCGGCGCGTTCGCGCCCAGTTCCCAGCGGCTGGCTTCGGCGGTCTGCGCGCCGGTGCCCGAGCGCGGCGAGCCCACCGTCGTCGAGCTGGGACCGGGCACCGGCCCGTTCACGGCGGAGATCCAGCGCCGGCTGGCCGGGCGGGGGCACCACCTGGCGGTGGAGCTGAACGAGCCGATGGCGGCGCTGCTGGCCGAGCGGTTCCCGGCGGTGGACGTGGTGCACGGCGACGCGGCGGAGCTGACCGGGCTGCTGTCGCAGCGCGGCCTGCGGCAGGCGGACGTGGTGGTGAGCGGGCTGCCGTGGGCGGCCTTCCCGACGGAGCTGCAGCTCGCGCTGCTGGGCGCGGTGACGGCGGCGATGAGCCCGGCGGGGGCGTTCACCACGTTCTCCTACATCCACGCGATCCCGATGAGCTCGGCCCGCCGGTTCCGGTCGCTGCTGTCGGAGCGGTTCGAGGAGGTGGTGGCGGGGCGCACGGTGTGGCGCAACGCTCCCCCGGCGTTCGTCTTCCACGCGCGGCGCCCTCGCCCGCCGGCAGAACTTCCTTCTACGATGATGTGATGAACTTCACCCTCCCCGAATCCGCGCTGGCCGTGCGGAGCGGCGTGGCCGCCATCTGCTCCCGCTACGACCTGGACTACTGGCAGCGCTGCGAGAGCGACAAGCGCTGGCCGCAGGAGGTGTGGGACGAGCTGGCCAAGGGCGGCTGGCTGGGGCTGGCGGTGCCGGAGCGGTTCGGCGGCGGCGGGCAGGGGCTGCTGGAGCTGGCGGTGGCGACCGAGACGATCGCGGCCTCGGGCGCGGCGGGCGGGTCGGCGTTCACGTACGTGCTCACGCCCGGGTTCGGGGCGCTGACGCTGAGCCGTCACGGCAGCGCCGAGCAGCAGGCGGAGCTGCTGCCGTCGCTGGCGACGGGCGAGGTCGAGACGTGTTTCGCGCTGACCGAGCCGGACGCCGGGTCCAACGCGCTGGCGATCACGACGTCGGCGCGCCGCGACGGCGGCGACTACGTGATCAACGGGCAGAAGATCTGGATCACCGGGGTGCAGCGGGCCACCTGGATGCTGCTGGTCGCCCGGACGATCCCGGCGGCCGAGGCGCGCCCGCGCAGCGCCGGGCTGACGGTGTTCCTGGTGAACGTGCCCGAGGCGGTCGCGGCGGGGACGCTGACCTACCGGCCGATCCCCAAGATGGGCGCCAACACCACGCCGTCCAACCTGGTGTTCCTGGACGGCGTGCGGGTGCCCGCCTCGCGGGTCGTGGGGCGGGCGGACGAGGGCGCGGCCGTGCTGTGGGACATCCTCAACCCCGAGCGCGTCCTGCTGGCCGCCTCGGCGCTGGGCGGGGCCGAGGTGGCGCTGCGCGTCGCGGTCGACTACGCCAGGCAGCGCGAGGTGTTCGGCCGGCCGATCGGCGCCAACCAGGCCATCGCGTTCCCGCTGGCCCAGGTCAAGGCGAAGATCGAGCTGGCCCGCCTGATGATCTACAAGGCGGCGTGGTCGTTCGACCGGCGGCTGCCGTGCGGCACCGAGGCCAACATCGCCAAGCTGACCGCGTCGCAGGCCGCCTGGGAAGCGGCCGACGCCGCGTTCCAGACGCACGGCGGGATGGCCTACTCGCTGGAGTATCCCGTGGCCAGGCTCCTGGCCGACGCCCGGATCGGGAAGGTGGCACCTGTGACCGAGGAGCTCCTGCTCAACTACCTCGCGACCCAGGTGCTCGGCCTGCCCCGCGGCTTCTGACCCTCGCGGGCCGCTGCTTCGTCCCCCCGGGCGGCGTTCTCGGCCCCGGCAGACAGGCCCTGGGTCTGTCGCCCCGCTCCGCTCTCCGCCTACCCGCGGGGCGGGGGCGAAACCACTTGTTCAGCCGAAGGACGGGGGACGCTTGTCGCGCAGCGCGCGGACGCCTTCGGCCACGTCGGGGCCGGTGAAGCCGAGGAACTCCATGGCCAGCGAGGCGTCGAAGGACGGCCCGGCCAGGCGCAGCCAGTTGTTGAGCGCGTACTTGGTGAGCCGGACGGCCTCCTGGGCGCCGGCGGCGAGCCGGACGGCGAGGCCGAGGGCGGTCTCGTGCACCTCGTCGTCGTCGACGCAGAGGCTGACCAGGCCCATCCGCTCGGCCTGCTCGCCGGTGACGGGCTCGCACAGCAGCAGGTGGTATTTGGCCTTGGCCAGCCCGCACAGCAGCGGCCAGACGATCGCGGCGTGGTCGCCGGCGGCGACGCCGAGCCGGGTGTGGCCGTCGATGACGCGCGCGGTGCGGCCGGCGACGGAGATGTCGGCCAGCAGCGCGACGGCGAGCCCGGCGCCGACGGCGGGGCCCTGGATGGCGGAGACGATCGGCTTGGAGCAGTTGATCACGTTGTAGACGAGGTCGCGGGCCTCGGCGAACACGCGCATGCGGGTGGCGTGGTCGCGGGTCATGTCCTCGATCATCGACAGGTCGCCGCCGGCGGAGAACGCCCCGCCCTCGCCGCGCACCACGACGGCGCGTACGGAGTCGTCGCCGTCGATGTCGCGCCAGATCCCGGCCAGCTCGCGGTGGCCGGTGGCGTCGACGGCGTTGAGCTTGCCGGCCGCGCTGATCGTGACGCGGAGGACCCCGTCGGCGGGCGTGTCGGTGATGAGCCGCTCGTAGGTCACAGGAACTCCCTCAGCCGCCCGGCCACGTAGTCGCGCGCCTCGGCGGCCTGGTCGAACAGGCGCGGCAGGCCGAAGAAGCCGTGCACCGCGCCCTCGAAGCGGCGCACCTCGACCGGCACGCCCGCCTCGGCCAGCCGTTCGCCGTAGCGCTCGCCCTCGTCGCGCAGCACGTCGCAGCCCGCCGTGACCACGGTGGCGGGCGGCAGCCCGGCCGCCGACTCCAGCCGCAGCGGCGCCAGGCGCGGGTCGGCACGGTCGACGTCGCCGGCGTCGCCGGCGTACTGCCGCACGTACCAGTCCATCTCGGCGGCGTCGAGGCCGTAGCCCTTGGCGAACTCGCGGTAGCTGGGGGTGTCGAGGGCGGCGTCGAGGACCGGGTAGACGAGGACCTGGTGGGCCAGCCGCAGCCCGGCGTCGCGGGCCTGCCAGGCGGCCACGGCGGCCAGGTTGCCGCCCGCGCTGTCGCCGATCACCGCCACGCTGCCGGTGCTCTGGTAGAAGGCGGGCCGGGCGAAGATGTCGCGCAGCACGGTCCAGGCGTCGTCGGCCGCCGCCGGGAACGGGTGCTCGGGGGCGAGCCGGTAGTCGACCGAGACGACGACCGCGCCGGTGCGGATGGCGAGGTCGCGGCCGAGGGCGTCGTTGCGCTTGACGCTGCCGAACACCCAGCCGCCGCCGTGGAAGTAGACGAGCACGGGCAGCGGCTCGTCGCCCCGGTCGGCGCGGTAGATGCGGATCGGCACGTCCTCGGCCGTCTCGTCGCGGACGAACGGCAGCTGCGGCAGCGGCCCGCGCTGCTCGGCGAACCCGTCGACGGCCCGCAGCTCGTGGATCTTCTCCAGGTCGAGCGTGGCCAGGTCGGTGTTGAGGTCCGACGGGTAGGCGGCGACGTAAGCCTGCGCCTGGGGGTGCAGCGGCATGATCCGAAGCCTAGCGGGCCGCTTCCACGAGCGCATCGAACAGGCCGTTGTCGTCGCCGCGTTCGGGGTGCCACTGCACGCCGACGGCGAAGCGGTGGCCCTGCAGCTCGACGCCCTCGACGACCTGGTCCTCGGCCCAGGCGACGGCCAGCAGGCCGGTGCCCAGGCGGCGCACCGACTGGGTGTGCGGGGCGACGGCCTCGACGTGGTCGCCGACCGCCTTGCCGAGCTTGCTGGAGACGCTGACCTGGATGCGGTGGCGGGCGCCGGCCTCGCCGTGGCGGTCGCTCTCCAGCATCTCCGGCAGCCACGGGATGAGGGTGCCGCCCTGGGCGACGTTGAGCACGTGCATGCCGCGGGCGATGCCGAGGACCGGCACGTCGGCCCGTACGGCCGCCCGGGCCAGGGCGAGCTCGAAGCGGTCGCGCTGCGGCTGGGGGGCGGGGGCGCGCTCGTCCTGCTCGTCCCCGTAGGCCGAGGCGGCGACCTCGACGCCGCCGGTCAGCACCACGCCGCGCAGGCCGCGTACGTAGTCGTCGGCCGCGTGGGGGGCGAGCGGGGGCAGCACCACGGGCGCGCCGCCGGCCCGTTCGACGGCCTTGGCGTAGGCCGGCGGTGAGAGCACGGCCTCGCGTACCCAGACGTCCCAGCGGGCGGCTTCGAAGTAGGCGGTGATGCCAATCAGCGGTCGGGACATGGCGATCTCCAGGGGGCGCTCTCTCCGGTGTGGCGTCGCCGGTCGCGGCAGCCACAGGCCCATCATGGCGCACTCCATTTCGCCTATGTCGCTTCTCCCACAGATCTCCTCGCTCCTGCCCGTCTGACGTTCTCCGGGTCCGGCGGCACTCTCGCGCCGCACTTGAGAGGGGAGATACGAAGAGAATTATCATTCACATTAACGGACCTAAATCCCATTGACGCTGAATGCTGTTAATAACCCTCCAGTTACGGATAGTTCAGATCCGCACCTCATTGGGGTGAATCGGTTGTGAGGTCCAGGAGGTGGTGTAACACTGGATTTCGAGCGACCGGACGTGCCGGGGTACTCCGGACGCTCGTCACCCGGAGCCGTCAGGGAGGTGGGACGACACGACCGGAATGCGTTTCCGGTCAATAGGACGGGTTGGGTATATGTCGTTGAATCCGCGCCTGGTCAAAGAGAGCTTCTCCATCATCGAACCGGTGGCCGGCAAGGCGGCCGCCTACTTCTACGGCCGCCTGTTCGCCGAGAACCCGCACCTGAGGGGCATGTTCCCGCCCTCGATGGACGTGCAGCGGGACCGGCTCTTCCATGCGCTGACCCGCATCGTGTGGAGCCTGGACAGCCCGGACAGCATGGCGTCATACCTGGGGCAACTAGGGAGGGACCATCGCAAGTACGGCGTCGTCGCCGACCACTACAGCGCCATCGGCTCGGCTCTGCTGGCCACCGTGCGGCGCTTCGCCGCCGCCGTCTGGACCGCCGAGATCGAGGCCGCCTGGGTCGCGGCCTACGAGGCGGCCGCCACGCTCATGATCGAGTCGGCCGAGGCCGACGCCGGGGTGTCACCCGCGTGGTGGCTGGCGGAGGTCGTCGACCACGAACGCCGCCGCCCCGACATCGCGGTCGTCACGCTGCGCCCCACGCAGCACCTCCCGTTCACCGCCGGGCAGTACGTCAACGTGCAGACCGCGCGCTGGCCCCGGGTGTGGCGGACGTTCAGCATCGCCAACGCGCCGCGTCCCGACAACACCGTCCGTCTGCACGTGCGCTCGGTCCCCGGCGGCTGGGTCTCGACCACGCTCAACCGCGACACCCGCATCGGCGACACCGTCATGCTGGGGCCGCCGATGGGCACGCTGGCGCCGCCCGGCGAGGGCACGCGCGACCTGCTGTTCGTGGCGGGCGGCACCGGACTGGCGCCGCTGAAGGCGATCATCGAGCAGGTGATCGCCTCCGGCGGCCGCCGCGGCGTCCACCTGCTGTACGGCGCCCGGACCTCCGGCGAGCTGTACGACCTGCCCGACCTGATCAGGATGGAGGCGTCGTACCCGTGGCTGCGGGTGCTGCCGGTGGTGTCGGACGAGCCGGGCTACGACGGGCTGCGCGGACGGCTGCCCGAGGTCACGCAGCGCTTCCACTCCTGGGCCGAGCACGAGGTGTACGTGTGCGGCCCGCCCCCGATGGTGAACGAGACGGTCCGGCGGCTGCAGGGCGACGGCGTGCCGCTGTCGCGCATCCACCGCGACGTGGTGCACGGGGAGGGGTGGATCGCCTGAGCGTCACCTGAAGGCGGCGGCGGTCTCCTCGTCGTTCGGCCAGAACGTCTCGATGGCCAGCTCGGAGACCGTCACGTCCACGGGCGTGCCGAAGGTGGCGATCGTGGTGAACATCGACAGCACCCGGTCGCCGTCCCGGATGCGCAGCGGGATCAGGATGTCGGCCGGCCCGGGCGCGCGCACCACGTTGAGGTCCACGCCCGGGTAGGTGTAGGCGGCGAGCTCGTCGTGCAGCTCGGCGAGCCGCCCGCTGCCCGACATCTCGGCCTGCCTGCGCAGCTGGTGCAGCAGGTGGGCGCGCACCTCGGGCAGGTTGACCAGCCTGCCGCCCATCGCGTCGGGGTGCAGCGACAGCCGCATCACGTTGACCGGCTCGGTCAGCAGCTCCGCCGGCGCGCCCGCCATGAACATCGCGGCCGCGGCGTTGGCGGCCACCAGGTCCCAGTTCGCGTCCACGACCAGCGCCGGGTACGGCTCGTGCCCGGCCAGGATCTTGTCGAGCGCCAGCCGTACGGACTCCATCTCCGGCGCGCGCACCTCGCGCTCGGGGAACACCGGCGCGAAGCCGGCGGCGACCAGCAGCCGGTTGCGGTGGCGCAGCGGCACCTCCAGCTCCTCGGCCAGGCGCATGACCATCTCGCGGCTCGGCTTGGCCCGCCCGGTCTCCAGGAAGCTCACGTGCCGGGAGGAGACGTCCGCCTCGATCGCCAGGTCGAGCTGGCTCACCCGGCGCCGCTGCCGCCACGAGCGCAACAAATCACCAAAAGTCTCATCTTGTATAGCAATGGCTCCCATGTCTGGCACCGTAGCGCTTGGCGGGAAGTGTCACGATTACCTCCTGGGTAATCGTGCGGCAAATCGCCCAGTCCTCGCCAGTGCCCGCGCACGGCCGGGAACCGCGTGGCACGATGGCCGGAAGCGAACATGGGAGCGATGCCATGACTGACGCAATGCTCGCGATCGGCACCCGCAAGGGCCTGTTCCTCGCCCGCTCCTCCGGCGGGAGCGCGTTCGAGATCGAGCCGATCCAGTTCTCCACGGTCGCGGTGCACGCGGTGGCGATCGACACCCGCGGCACGACCCCCCGCCTGCTCGCGGGCATCGAGTACGGCCACTTCGGCCCGTCGGTGCTCTACTCCGACGACCTCGGCAAGACCTGGCAGGAGGCCGACCGGCCGCCGGTCGCCTTCCCGGACGACACCGGGGCGACGCTCACGCGGGTCTGGCAGCTCACCCCGTCGCCGTCGGAGCCCGGCGTGGTCTGGGCGGGCGCCGAGCCGGCCGCGCTGTTCAGGTCCGAGGACGGCGGCGTCACCTACAGCCTCGTCGAGGGCCTGTGGGAGCACCCGCACCGCCCGCGATGGCAGCCGGGCGGCGGCGGGCTGTGCCTGCACACGATCGTCTGCCACCCGTCCGACCCGCGCGTGATGGCGATCGCCGTCTCGGCCGCCGGCTTCTACCGCACCGCCGACGGCGGCCTCACCTGGGAGGCCGCCAACCAGGGCATCCGCGCGCCGTTCCTGCCCGAAGGACAGCAGTACCCCGAGTTCGGGCAGTGCGTGCACAAGGTCGCCATGCACCCGTCCCAGCCCGGCCGCCTCTTCCTGCAGCACCACTTCGGCGTCTACCGCAGCGACGACTTCGGCGGCACCTGGCACGACATCGGCTCGGCGCTGCCGTCGGACTTCGGCTTCCCGATCGTGACCCACCCCGCCGAGCCCGACAGCGTGTACGTGCTGCCGCTGCACGCCGACGTGGACCGCACGCCCGTCGATCACCGCTACCGCCTCTACCGCAGCGACGACGCGGGCGGCGCCTGGCGCCCGCTGGAGCGCGGCCTGCCCGAGGGGCCGGTCTACGCGACCGTGCTGCGCGACGCGATGACGTTCTCCGAGGCCGGGCTGTTCTTCGGCACCCGCGACGGCGAGGTGCACGGCTCGCGCGACGCCGGCGAGACCTGGGAGCCGGTCGCCCGGCACCTGCCCGACGTGCTGACCGTGCGCGCGGCGGTGCTGTGATCCATGGCCAAGTCCGTGACCATGGTGGTCTTCGTGCTGCCCGCCTCGCTGCGGCGCTGGGTCAGCGGCCGTACCGAGGTGAAGGTGTTCGCGGTGGGCGCCGACCATGAGTCGCCGCCCACGCTGGGCTCGGCCCTCGACATGCTGCGCCGCACTCACCCGCTGCTGGAGGAGCGGATCCGCGACGACTACGGGCGCATCCGCCGCCACATCAGCATGATCGTGTGCGGCGAGAACTCCCGCGGCCTCGGCGGCCTCGACTGCGCGCTGCCGCCGGGCGCCGAGGTCTACGTCCTGCCCGCCCTGGCCTGAGCCCGCCTACGGGGCGACGCGGCCGTTGGCGACGAAGGCGGCGTGGGTCAGGGGCATGAGCTCCGCCCACACCGCCTCCATGCGCTCGGCCACCATCTCGATCTCCCGCTGCGGGAACGACTTGACCCGGGCCTGCTCGTGCTGCGTGCGCAGCGACAGGAAGTGCATGAGCGAGCGGGCGTTGCAGGTGGCGTACATGGTGGAGAACAGGCCGACCGGCAGCACCGCGCGGGCCACCTCGCGGGCGATGCCGGCCTCCAGCATCTCCTCGTAGGCGGCGTAGGACTGGCGGTAGGACTCCTCCATCCGCTGCGTGACGAGCTTGTGCTGCTCGGCGGTGCCGTCGACGAACACGTAGCGGCCCGGCTTGCCCTCCTGCACCAGCTTGCGGTCCTCCCCCGGCACGTAGAAGGACGGCTGCAGCTCGCGGTAGCGGCCGCTCTCCTCGTTGTAGGACCAGCCCACCCGGTGGCGCTGGAACTCGCGGAAGACGAAGATCGGCGCGCTGACGAAGAAGGTCATGGAGTTGTGCTCGAACGGGCTGCCGTGCCGGTCGCGCATCAGATAGTTGATCAGGCCCTTGGACCGCTCGGGGTCCTTCTCCAGCTCCGCCAGCGACTGCTCGCCGGCCGTGGACACGCGCGCCGCCCACAGCACGTCGGTGTCGGACGCGCTGTGCTTGACCAGCTCCACCGTCACGTCGTCCAGAAACCGCACTCGAGGATCCCCCTTCGTCTCGACACAGGCCGCCCGCCATCGTACGCCCGCCGCGCCCCCCTCCGGAGCGCGGCGGGCGGACGTGGGCCAGGTCAGCCCGTCAGCAGCGGCCGGCCGGCCGGTGGCGGGTGACCAGGTCGGTGTCGGCCGCGGTGCCGTCCAGCCACAGCACCTGCCGGCCCTCGCCGGAGGCGAACAGGTACTGGTCGCCGCGGTTGCACGAGACCCGTTCCAGCTCGCCGCCCGCGATCGGCAGCTGGAACAGCTTGGGCAGGTCGTCGTTCGTCAGGCCGAAGCCCATCTGCTCGGCGATCGTGACGTAGCCGTCGCCGGCGTCGAGCCAGAGGGACATCGGCGCGTCGGGGCCGTCCGGGACGAGCGTGGTCACGCCCGTGCCGTCCAGCTCCGCCCGGCTCAGACCGGCGGTGTAGTCGCCGTCCTCGTTGTGCGTCCAGACGGCGTACCGGGAGGTCAGCACCAGCATTCCGGCCCGCGAGCCCGGCACCGGCAGCACCGTCTCCCTCCCGCTCGCCACGTCGTACACGGCCGGGACGCGCTCCGCGCCGCGCACGCGGACGTAGCCGAGCCTGCCGTCCTTCAGCGACGGGAACACGCCGGTCACGTCCTCGGCGGCGGTGACCAGGACCGGCGCCGCGCCGCCGCGCTTGACCCAGATCTCGCTGCGCTGCGTGGCCAGGTCCTGCTCCTCCCAGGCGACGACGTCGCCCTCGACGGCCAGCTGCACGAGGTAGCCGGTCGTCTCGTGCACCGTCGTCTCGGGGGCGCCGCGGTCCAGCGGCCTCGACAGGATGCGGAACCGGGTCTGGGCGTCGTCGAAGGACCCCCACACGGCCCGCTCGCCGTCGGTGACGGGGATGTAGTTCCACTCGGCGTTCTGCGACAGCCTGACCAGGGCGCCGCCGCGCAGCCGCCCGGTGTGGACGGAGCTGGGCTCATCCGCAGAGGCGCTGTTGTTCATCACCACGTAGCGGCCGCGGGCCAGGTCCGGGGCGAAGAACGCCTCCGTCAGCCCGTCGGCGACGACGCGGCTGTCGGTGCGGATGCGCCGGTCCCAACCCGGCTTGATGCCGTGCCGGTCGAACGCCAGCGCCACGGCCAGCCGGTCACGCGCCGGCAGGCCCGCCGCGCGGGCGGCCGACTCCACGGCGCGGCGGCCGTCCAGGAACTCGTCCAGCGGCGTCATGTACTCCGTCAGCGCCTTGTAGACGAGCTTGTCCGCCTTGGCTCCGCCGAGCTTCTCCCGGATGTCCCACAGCGCGCCGGAGAAGATCGTCGAGTTGAGGTGCACGCCGCCGCCGTCCAGGCTCACGGTCGCGCCGATGTAGTCCTCGGTGGCGTCGCGGCCGTCGTCCAGGTCGCGGAGCGCGCACTGGGCCGGCGGCAGCGTCTTGCACAGCCGCTCGCCCAGCAAGCTCGCGTCCGGGTCGGACATGGGGATGCCCAGCGCGTCGACCTCCACGGCGTTGCCGAAGTAGTCGGCCAGGCCCTCGTTCATCGCGCCCGACTGGCCCAGGTAGACCAGGTCGGCGCTGTTGGTGATGACGCCGTGGGTCATCTCGTGGCCGACGACGTCCAGGCCGGCGGCGAACGAGTGGTAGTCGGCTCCGCCGCCGCCGTAGACCATCTTGGTGCCGTCCCAGAACGCGTTGGCGAACGGCTGACCTTGGAGGGTGACGTTGACGACCGAGTACATGCTGCCGCCCGCGCCGTCTAGCCCGTCACGGCCCAGGCCGCGGTAGAACGCGTACACCTGGCCCGCGCCCCAGTGGGCGTCCACCGCGCCGCTGGCGGTGTGCTGCGGGCCGAACCGCGCGGTGGCCGACTCGGCGAGCTTCGCGTCCGCGGGGACGCCGCCGCCGAGGAACTCGGTGACGTCCCGGCCCGCGGCGTCGTAGGTGAGTATCTCGCCGGTCGTCCCGTTCCACATCGGGCGGGAGCGGTCACGCAGCTCGTGCGCGCCATCGGCGCGCCGGAAGGCGGGGAACGTCACCTCGCGGCCGTCCGAGGTCGCGCCGCTCGCCTCCACCGGCCCCTCGGGGGCCGCGAAGTGCAGCCGGTCCACCGCGAACAGCGGGCGGCCGGAACGGGCGTCCACGTACGCGTCGCGCACGAACGGGCGGCCGGCCGTCACACCGCTGAGCGGCACCCGCCAGGCCAGCACGCCGGCGCCGCGCGGCACCACGACCAGCTCGCCCGCGCCGGCCTTCACCGTCCGCCGGTCCGTCCGGTCGCGGACCAGCGTGGCGACCGCCAGCCGCCCGGCCAGCTCCGCGCCGACAGTGGGGACCGGGTCGACCTTCAGCTCGGTGAGGAACCGGCCGCCCGCCCCGGTGACCGTCCGCACGCCGTTCTCGGTGCGGAAGTGGACCAGGTACTGGCCGCCCAGCACCGGCAGGTTCCGGTAGCGCTGGGCGAACCTGACCGTCTCGTCCTTGCCATCCTTGACCGTGCGTAAGTGCACCAGGTCGGTGGGATTCAGGTGATACCGCGGATCGGCCAGGTGCGCCTTGGCCGCGGCCACCGGGTCCCCGGCCGCGGCGGGCTCGGCGAGCCCGCTCACCTCGGCGGGAGCCTCGGTGCCGGCGCGCGGCTCCACCGCGGGCGGCGGCGGATCGTCGGCGTGCGCCGTTCCGGGTACGGCCAGCGCGACGGTCAGCGCGGCCAGGAGAGTGATGGGACGCCAGGACACGACACCTCCAGGTGTGGCGTAGGGGTCTGGCGCCCTCGATCATGACCGCGCCCTTGACGATCAGACAAATAACGATTCGATCACCCAAATCGGGAAATTCCCCTCACCAAACCGCCCCACCGAACCCGCGCCCCACACGGGAGCGCACTTCCCCGCCCAGCCCCTTCACGGGCGCGGCCCCCGCAGGCGCCTCACGGGCGCAGTTCCCCGGCAGGCGTACCGCGGGGCGGCCTCTCGCCTGGGTGGGCCCATCCCATGTGAGCGGGCCTTCCCGCCGAGCCCCCTCCCGGGCCCAGGCCCCGACGGGCGCGCCTCCGGACGCGGCCCCGCACGCGGCCCTCACAGAGGGGCCGCGCGGGCGCACCGCCGGGCGGCCTCGAGCCCGGGTGGACCCACCCCATGTGAGTGGGCTTTCCCGCCGAGCCCCCTCCCGGGCCCAGGCCCCCGACCGGCGCGCCCCCGCAGGCGGCCCTCACGGAGGGGCCGCAGCGGGCGCACCGCAGGAGCGGCCCGGGGGGCGGGGGCGGCCCGCGCGCCTTACGGCGGCGGCCTCTCGCGGGGGCGGGCCGCGAAGGGCCGGTGTGGGCTCAGCTTGTGACGGCCTCGGGGCCGTCACGGGTGGGCCCCACCCCACGGGAGCGGGCTGCCCGCCGAGCATCCGCACGGGGGGCGGCCCCGCAAGCGGCCCTCACGGAGGGGCCGCAGCGGGCGCACCGCAGAGGCGGCCCTCGGGGCGGCCCGCGCGCCTCACCGCGACGGCTTCTCACTGGGAGCGGGCCCCTCCAAGGGGCACCGGGGCGCATTGCGCGGCGACCTCGGGACCGTCGTGGGACGGTGCCCCGGGGGCGCGCTCTCGGGGGTTGCTCGCGGGACGGGCGTTGACGCGGCGGCGGCGCGTCACCCGGAGAGGCACCTCGCGGGAGCGGCCCCAGAGTGCCTTCCGGGGTGCGTTGCGGAGGTGAGCGACCTCGGGGCCTGAGCCTCATGGGGGCTTGGGCCGCTGGAGGGCGCGGACCCGCCCACGGGCCAGGGCCGTACGGGGCCTTGGACGGCACGGGGCCCTGGACCGCACGGGGCCCTGGACCGCACGGGGCCCTGGACCGCACGGGCGCTTGGGTGTCGAGCGAGGGGTGACTCTGTGGAGGAAGTGCCCCCGAGGCGGTCCCTGGGGGTGGCCTGGCGGGTGTGGCGGGCTGGGGTGCGGCGGACGCGGTGTGGCGGGGCCCTGGTTGGGACGGGGGCCCTGGCTGGGGCCGGGGCTTGGGGGGCGGGCGGGGCCTGGGCTGGGGGCCTCGGGGTGGGGTGGGGTTAGAGGCGGTAGATGCGGCGGGCGTTGCCGGAGCCGATCATGGAGGCGATCCGGGCGGCGTCGGCGGGGCTCCATTCGCCGTCGTCCAGGCGCTCCTTGAGGGCGCGGGCGAGGCCGAGGCGGAAGTAGACGGCCGAGAGCAGGCAGGTCTCGGCGACGCCCCGGGTGCCCGACCCGTACAGGATCTTGTGGAAGGGGGCGAGTTCGAGGAGGTCGGCGAAGACGCGGCCGGAGCCGGAGGCGGTGCGGGCGAGGGCGGGGCCGGCGTCGAGGTAGACGTGCGGGAAGACGTGCGCGAGGTGGCCGGCGTGCCGCTGGTAGGGGTAGCAGTTGAGGAGGACGACCGGCACGCCGGTGGGCTGGAGGGCGCGGACGAAGCCGGTGAGCGCGGCCGGGTCGGCGCCGGGCAGGGGGGTGCCGGCGTCGGCGGCGCCGGTGTGGAACTGCAGGGGCAGGCCGCGTTCGCGGGCCAGGTCGGCGGCGGTCCAGAGCAGGTGGCGCAGCAGCACCGGCTCGGTGAGCGGCTGTTTGGGGTCGGACAGGCGGCGGTTGGCGGCGGCGATGACGGAGCCGCGGCTGGGCCGGGCGGGTTCGAAGGCGAGGCCGAGGCGGGCGGCGGCGGTCGTCTTGAGCCCGACGGCGCGGCCGGCGCGGGCGGCGAGCTCGTCGGCGAGGCTGTCGAGGTAGTCGAGGGCGACGCTCGCGGTCTCGGCGACGTCCTGTTCGACGTGTTCGACGCGGAGGATCTCGTCGGCGGCGGCGGCGCCGGCGCGGCCCATCTCGCCGGCGGTGAGCAGGTCGAGGTTCTCGGCGCCGCTCTCGACGAGGAAGGCGACGACGCCGGCGGCGCGCAGGAGCAGCCGGTTGGCCTCGGCGGGCCCGAGCTCGGCCCGGCGGGCGAGGTAGAGGGAGGGGGCGGCGTGCGGTTCGAGGCCGAGGACGGGGGCGCACCAGCGGCGGATGGCGGCGCCGGCGGGGGTGTCGAAGTGGGTGGTGCCGGGCGGCGCTGGGCTGGTGTCGTCGTTGATCAGCAGCTCGAAGCGGGCCCGGGACAGCTCGTCGCGGCGCACCCCGTGGCAGGCGTGGTCGACGAGCGGGGCGAGCAGGGCCTCACGCACCGTGTCCGGAAGGTCTACGGGGAGCATGCGGGGAACTCTAGGCGTTCTCCGCACGCCCCCGTGGACGTTTTACCGACGAAAGGGCCTCACCTGCGGGAAAGCCGCAGCACGTTGGCGATGATCTTCGCGCCCGCGCCCCCTTCGGCGGTGAGGATGGACTCGGGGTGGAACTGGACGGCGAAGCGGCGGTTGGCGGTGTCCTCCATGGCCATCACGTTGCCGTCGGGGGTGACGGCGGTGGCGGTGAAGCCGACGACGCCGGGCACCTTGGCGTGCAGCGAGTGGTAGCGGGCCGCGGTGAACTCCTCGGGGAGCCCGTCGAGCAGGGCGCTGCCGCCGAGCCGGGAGACGCGGCCGCGCTTGCCGTGCTCGGGGTAGTCGAGCAGTTCGAGGGAGCCGCCGGCGTGCTCGACCATGGCCTGCAGGCCGAGGCAGACGCCGAAGACGGGCAGGTCGCGCGCGTAGATCTGGTCGATCAGCGCCGACATGCCGAAGTCGGTGGGCCAGCCGGGGCCGGGCGAGAGCACGACGAGGTCGGGCCCGATCTCGTCGATCATGGCGGGCGGAAAGCCGTGGCGCAGGGTGACGACGTCGGCGCCGTCCTGCCGGAAGTAGTCGGCGAGGGTGTTGACGAAGGAGTCCTCGTGGTCGACGAGCAGCACCTTCATGCCCTGGCCGGGCTGCGGCCTGGGCTCGGCGACCGGTTCGGCGCCGGGCCGGTTGACGGCGGCGAGCGCGCCGAGCAGGGCGCTGGCCTTGAGCTCGGTCTCGCGCTCCTCGGCCTCGGGGTCGGAGTCGAACAGCAGCGTGGCGCCGGCCCTGACGATGGCGATGCCGTCCTTGATCTGGGCGGTGCGCAGGGTGAGGCCGGTGTTCATGGAGCCGTCGAAGCCGATGAAGCCGATGGCGCCGCCGTACCAGCGGCGGGTGGTCGCCTCGTGGTCCTCGATGAACTGCATGGCCCACGTCTTGGGCGCGCCGGTGACGGTGACGGCCCACATGTGGGTGAGGAAGGCGTCGAGCGCGTCGAACTCGGGGCGCAGCCTGCCCTCGATGTGGTCGACGGTGTGGATGAGGCGGGAGTAGAGCTCGATCTGGCGGCGGCCGATGACGTTGACGGTGCCGGGGACGCAGATGCGCGACTTGTCGTTGCGGTCGACGTCGGTGCACATGGTCAGCTCCGACTCCTCCTTGACGCTGGACAGGAGGGTGCGGATCGCCTCGGCGTCCTCGACCGGGTTGCTGCCGCGGGCGATGGTGCCGGAGATGGGGCAGGTCTCGACGCGGTCGCCGCTGACGCGCACGTACATCTCGGGTGAGGCGCCGACGAGGTGCTCGCCCTCGCCGAGGCTGATGATGAACTCGTACGGGGCGGGGTTGCTCTTGCGCAGGCCGCGGTAGAAGGCGGCGGGGTCGGTGCAGGTGGCGTGGAAGATCTGGCCGGGCACGACCTCGAACAGGTCACCGCGCTTGAAACGTTCCTTGGCGGCGGCGACGACCTTGGCGTACTCGCCCTTGACGGGGTCGGGGGGCAGCTCGCCCGGGGCGACGGCGGGCGTGGTCTGGCCGGTGCGCTCCAGGCCGCGGGTGGTGGCGCCGTCGACGGTGAACTCGTAGCGCAGCTCGCGGCAGGTCTCGCGCTGCCGGTCGATGACGACGAGCCGGTCGGGCAGGTGCAGGACGAGGTCGCGCTGGTCGTCGGGGCGGACGAGCTGCTGCCTGATGGGCTCGAACTGGAAGGCCAGGTCGTAGCCGAAGGCGCCGTAGAGGCCGAGGTGCGGGTCGTCGCCCTTGAAGGCGGCGATGACCTCGCGGATGGCGGTGAAGACGGTGGGGCGGCGGCTGCGCATCTCCTCGGGCAGCAGGTCCTCCGACTCGGGGACGTGCACCTGGACGAGGTCGGCGGTGGGCTCCTCGACGGGCTTGCCGGCGGCGAGCAGGCAGGAGGCGACGGCGGGCAGCACGACGCGGCCGCGCTCGTTGAGCGCCCTGGCCGAGATGACGCGGCCCTTGGCGACGAGCTCCAGGCAGGGGTCGACGTAGCCGAAGGCCCATCGGCTGTAGCGGCCCGGGTAGTCCATGCCCGAGGAGAAGGCGCCGCCGCGCCGCTCGCCGAGGGCCGTCACGATCTCTTCGAGCGCGTCCTCGGACACCTCGCGCACTTCGCGCTCGACGCCGACGCCCCCGGCGGTGGTATATCCGCTCGTCTCCACTGCTGCCCCTTTGAATGTCACAAGCCCCGGGGCGAACACGACAAAGGCCGCCAACCGGGGCGGCCGTCCGTTTGAGGTATGCGAATCCCGCGCCGCCTAGGAGCGGCGCCACCACTGAAGCCGGGCGCGATTTCGCATGGGGAACAGGCTACTCCGTCCCATCAAGATCGCGCAATGCGACACGCCTTGCATTTACAATACAGTGTTGTACTGTATTGGAATGATCGGCACGCTGCCCACCACCCGGACCAGCCCGTTCGACCCGCCCGAGGCGCTGGCGGAGATCCGCGCCGAGCGGCCCGTCACGCGGCTGGCCTACCCCGACGGCCACGAGGGCTGGCTCGTCACCGGCCACGCGCAGGCGCGCGCCGTGCTGGCCGACCCGCGCTTCAGCTCACGGCCCGAGCTGCGCCACCATCCCGTCCCCGGCCCGGCCGCCGGCGGGACGGGGCAGCCCTCGCCGCCCGGCATGTTCACCTCCATGGACCCGCCCGACCACACCCGCTACCGCCGCCTGCTCACCGGCCAGTTCACCGTGCGCCGCATGCGGCAGCTCACCGGCCGCACCGAGGAGCTCGCGACCGGCCTGCTGGACGCGATGGAGGCCGGCGGCAAGGAGGCCGACCTGGTGGCGGCGTTCGCCGGGCCGCTGCCCGCCCTGGTGATCTGCGAGCTGCTCGGCGTGCCCGATTCCGGGCGCGACCGCTTCCAGCGGCAGGCCCGGGCGCTGTCCGGCCTGGAGGTGACGCGGGAGGAGCAGATCGCCGCCTACCTGGAGCTGCGCGAGATGATGCGCGAGCTGGTCACGGCCAAGCGGGCGGCGCCGGCCGACGACCTGCTGAGCGGGCTGACGGCCAGTGACCTGACCGACGACGAGCTGGCCGGCGTCGGCTTCACGCTGCTCGGCGCCGGGCTCGACACGACCGCCAACCAGCTCGCGCTCGGCGTGTTCGCGCTGCTGTCCGACCCCGATCCCGCACGCGCGCGGGCGCTGCGCACGCACCCGGCGGAGGTCGTCGAGGAGCTGCTGCGCTACCTGAGCGTCATCCCGTTCCTGCTGCGGGTGGCGCTGGAGGACGTCGAGCTGGACGGCCACACGATCAGGGCCGGGGAGACGGTGACGGTGTCGATCCAGGCGGCCAACCGCGACCCGCTCCGCTTCGCCGAGCCCGACCTGCTCGACCTGGGCCGCGCGGCGGGCGGCCATCTGGCGTTCGGGCACGGCATCCATCAGTGCCTGGGCCAGCAGCTCGCCCGCGTCGAGCTGCTGGCGGGCCTGCCGGCGCTGTTCGAGCGCTTCCCCGGGCTGCGCCTGGCGGTGGCCCCGGAGCGGGTGCCGCTGCGCACCGACATGCTCATCTACGGCGTCCACGCGCTCCCGGTGACGTGGGAGTGAGCGGCGTCCAGCGGCCGGCCGGGCGGCCGCGCAGCCAGGAGGCCGACGCCGCCATCCTCGCCGCCGCGCTCGACCTGCTCATCGAGCGCGGCGCGGGCGAGACGAGCATCGAACGGGTGGCCCAGCAGGCAGGCGTCACCCGGGCCACGGTCTACCGCCGCTTCCCCGGCAAGACCGAGCTGCTGGTCCGGGCGATCGTGGCGGCCCACCACGACGAGGAGCCGCCGCCCGAGTGGCGCGACGTCGACCACATGCTGACCGACTGGGCGGCCTACCTGTCGGTGCCGCGGCACCGCCGCCTGCTGCGCCGCCTGTACGGGTCGGTGGACGACTACCCGGAGCTGCTGTCGGCCTACCTGGCGGCCAACGGCGGCCTGCGGGCCTCGGCGGTGCGCGAGACGCTGCGGCGGGCGGCCGAGTCGGGGCGGCTGCCGCCCGAGCGCGACCTGACGGCCGTCCAGCAACTGCTCAACGGGGCGATCCTGCACCACCTGGGCTTTCATCCCGACGGCGGCGAACCAGCCGAGATGAAGGCGTATCTGGTCGGCATGCTGGAACAGGTGGGATACCGGACCACCTGACAGGAGCGCCGTAAGGATCTAGGTTGGGCAGTCATGGAGCGGCCCTTGGCGTGGCGGTCGATCACCGTGATCGCGGTCCTGCTGTCCGGCGTTCTGCTGGCGGTCAGCGGCGGCTACGGCTACCACCGTGACGAGCTGTACTTCCGCGTACTGTCGCAGCACCCCGACTGGGGCTACGTCGACCAGCCGCCGCTGACGCCGATGATGGCCCGGCTGGCCATCTGGGCGTTCGGCGACACGCTGACCGCGCTGCGGGTGCCGCCCGCGCTGGCGGTGGCGCTGCTGGTGGTGCTGGTGGCGCTGATCGCCCGCGAGCTCGGCGGCGGGGCGGCGGCGCAGACGATGGCGGCGCTGGGCACGGCGGGCGGCGCGTTCACGCTCATCGCCGGGCACGTGCTGCTGACGCTGAGCTTCGACCTGGCGCTGTGGGCGGGCGCGATCCTGTTCGCGCTGCGGGCGCTGATGCGCGGGGAGCCGCGCTGGTGGCTCGCGGCGGGCGCGGTGATCGGGGTAGCGAGCTACAACAAGCACTTGATCGTGCTGCTCGTGCTGGGGCTGGCGGCCGGGCTGGTCACGGCCGGTCCGCGCCGGGTGCTGGCGAGCCCGTGGCTGTGGGCGGGCGCGCTGGTCGCGGCCGTGCTGGCGGCGCCGAACCTGGTCTACCAGATCACCCACGGGTGGCCGCAGCTGGAGATGGCGGCGGCGCTCAGCGAGAACAAGGGCGCGGAGATGCGGGCGCTGTTCGTGCCCATGCAGGTCGTCCTGTTCGGGCCGGTGGTCGCGGTGATGGCGGCGTTCGGGTTCGTGCGGCTGTGGCGTGACCGGCGGGTGCGGGCGCTGGCCGTGGCCTACCCGGTGGCGGCGGGGCTGACGCTGATCAGCGGCGGCCGGTTCGACTACTCGGCGGGGCTGGTCCTGATGCTGTTCGCGGCGGGCTGCGTGGCCGCCGAGGCGGCCGGGCGGCGGCGTGACGCGCTGGTGTCGCTGGGCGTCAACACCGCCGGGTGCGCGCTGTTCGCGCTGCCGCTGATCCCGCTGACGGTGCTGGCCTCGACGCCGGTGCCGGCGGTCAACGAGGTGGCCCGCGAGTCCGTCGGCTGGCCGGAGCTGAACGCCACCGTGACCGACGTCCTGTCCACGCTCACGCCGCAGGAGCGCGCCCGCGCCGTGGTGATCGCCGGCAACTACGGCGAGCACGGCTCGCTCGCCCGGGCGGGCGTCCCGCGCGTGTACGCGGGCCACAACCAGCTCTGGCAGTACGGGCCGCCGCCCGAGAGCGGGGACGTGGCGGTCCTGATGAACATCGGCAGGCGGCTGCGCGACGGGCAGTTCGCCACCTGCGAGGAGAAGGGGCGGGTCGGCAACCGGGCCGGGATCGAGAACGAGGAGGCGGGCATGCGGGTGTGGTTGTGCCGCGGCCTGGAGCGGCCCTGGAGCGCCACCTGGCACAGTTGGCGACATTTCAGCTGACCAGATTACATTTCAGAACTTGTCAGTTTTTGTTGGAGAATGCCCCTTGCATTCTCAACATCATCTCTTCACTCTTCTCCACAGAGGCGTAAAGATCACCTCTGCACCATCGCGGTGAAGGAGAACTTGTGCCGAGCACCCCCCGCTGGCGTGCGCTCCTGGTGGGAGCGATCGCATCGTTAAGTCTCGTCATCCCGCCCGGCGTGGCCCAGGCCGCCCCGGATCCCGGCAAGATCAGCGACTCCGTCCAGGCCCAGCTCGACGGTGACGGCAAGGCGACGTTCTGGGTGCGCATGAAGGGCGAGGCCGACCTCGGCGGCGCGCGCCGGGCCACCTCCAAGGAGGCCAAGGCCGAGCGCGTCTACGAGGCCAAGACCGCGCGGGCCAGGACGTCCCAGGCGGCCCTGCGCAAGCTGCTGGAGTCCAACGGCGCCGACCACACCCCGTTCTGGATCGTCAACGCGGTCAAGGTGACGGCCGGTCCGAAGCTGGCCGCCGAGATCGCCAAGCTGCCCGAGGTGGACAGGATCGACCCGATCCGCACCGTATCGCTGCCCAAGCCGGTCCCCGGCAAGGCCGAGGTCAAGGTGAACGCGGCCGAGTGGAACGTCGACCGGGTCGGCGCCCCCCGCGTGTGGAGCGAGCTCGGCAACCGCGGCGAGGGCATCGTGGTCGCCAACATCGACAGCGGCGTGCAGTTCGACCACCCGGACCTGGCGGCGGCCTACCGCGGCCGCGCCCCGGACGGCTCGCTGCGGCACGACTACAACTGGTTCGACCCGGGACGGGTCTGCCCGAGCGCGGCCCCGTGCGACAACAACGGGCACGGCACGCACGTGATGGGCACGATGGTCGGCGCCGGCGGCATCGGCGTGGCCCCGGGCGCCCGGTGGATCGCGGCCAAGGGCTGCGAGACCAACACCTGCACCGACGCCTCACTGCTGGCCGCGGGCCAGTGGGTCCTCGCGCCGACGGACCTGAACGGCGAGAACCCGCGCCCGGACCTGGCGCCGGACATCGTCAACAACTCCTGGGGCGGCGACGGCTTCGACCCCTGGTACAAGGCGACGGTCGAGGCGTGGGTGGCGGCCGGCATCTTCCCCATGTTCGCCAACGGCAACGAGGGCCCGGCCTGCGACACCAGCGGCTCGCCCGGCCAGTACCGGGTCAGCTACAGCGCGGGCGGCTTCGACGTGAACAACGCGCTGTACACGAACTCCAGCAAGGGCGAGGGCGAGGACGGCGAGATCAAGCCGAACATCGCGGCCCCGGCGGTCAACGTGCGCTCCTCGGTGCCGGGCGGCTCCTACGCCTCCTACACGGGCACCTCGATGGCCTCGCCGCACGTGGCGGCCACGGTGGCGCTCATCTGGTCGGCGGCGCCGAGCCTCCAGGGTGACGTGGACGCCACCCGGCCGCTGCTCGACAGCACCGCGATCGACGTGGCCGACACCGCCTGCGGCGGCACCGCGGCCGACAACAACATCTGGGGCGAGGGCAGGCTGGACGCCTACGCCGCCGTCCAGGCCGCACCGCAGGACGGCCTCGGCGGGCTGTCGGGCACGGTCACCTCGGGCGGCGCGCCGCTGGCCGGGGTCACGGTGACGACGGACGGCCCGACCTCGCGCAGCGTCGTGACCGGCGCGGACGGCACGTACGCGTTCGTCCGGCTGCTGCCGGGCGAGTACCGGGTGAAGGCGGAGAAGTTCGGCTACGACGCCGCCACTGTGACGGCGGCCGTGACCGCCGGCGCGACGGCCACGGCGGACGTGACGCTGGTCCAGCAGGCCACCGGCGTGGTGTCGGGCGTCGTGAGCACCGCCGGCACGCCCGAGCCCGGCGCCCGCGTGGCGGCCAGGGGGACCCCGCTGAGCGCGGTCTCCGACGCCTCGGGCCGCTACGAGCTGACGCTGCCGCACGGCGAGCACGTGCTGGAGGTCACGCCGTCCTCGCGCTGCGCGAGCCCCGCGACGGCGGCCGTCACGGTGTCCGGGAACGTGACCGAGGACGTCGAGCTGCCGTTGCGCGGCGACGACTTCGGCTACACCTGCCGCAGCGCCCCGGCGCCCTATGTGGCGGGCACCGACAAGCTGGCGCTCACCGGCGACGACGAGGCGCTCCAGGTGACGCTGCCGTTCGCGGTCCCGTTCTACGGCGCCGGCCAGAGCCGGGCGTGGGTGGCGACCAACGGGTTCGTCACGTTCGCGGCCGACCGGGTGGTGGCGGCGGGCAACAGCAGGCTGCCCGCGACGGCCACGCCGAACAACGCCGTCTTCCCGTTCTGGGACGACTTCGTGGTGGACGCGCAGGCCGGCGTCTACACGGGCGTCACCGGGACGGCGCCGCACCGGCAGTTCGTGGTCGAGTGGCGCAACGTCCGCTTCTACGCCGACGCCACGCAGCGGGTGTCGTTCGCGGCGCTGCTCGGCGAGGACGGCACGGTGAGCTACCGGTACAAGGACGTCGAGAGCGAGCGCGACCAGGGCGCGGCGGGGACCGTCGGCATCGAGAACGCGGCCGGCGACGACGCGCTGCAGTACCTCTACGAGGAGCCGGCGCTGGCCACCGGTCAGGGCCTGACGTTCAGCGCCTCCCGCCACGGCCTGGTGACGGGCGTGGTCACCGACGCCAACGACGGCGACCCGCTGCCGGGCGCGACCGTCAAGGTGGGCGACGTGGCGACGTTCACCACGGGCGCCGACGGCGGCTTCTACGGCCAGCTCCTGGCGGGTGACTACGAGGTGGTCGTGTCCAAGGAGCACTACGGCACCTTCACCCAGGCGGTCACCGTCGCCCCGGCCACGGTGACCCGGGTGGACACGGCGCTGGTGACGGGCCGGGTGGCCGCCTCGACGGCCGAGGTCACGGTGGTGATGCCGGCGGACGCGAGCAGGAAGCGGACGCTGGAGCTGACGAACCTCGGCTCGCCGACGCCGTACACGGTCACCGCCGACCCGGCGGGCGGCTGGCTCGGCGTCACGCCGGCCTCCGGCGAGCTGGCCAAGGGGCAGAAGGCGACGCTGGAGGTCACGGTGTCGAGCGACGGCGTGGCGGCCGGCACGGCCCGGGCCGGGAAGCTCGTCATCAAGTCCGCCAGCGGCCGGCAGCCGGTCATCGAGGTGACGGTGACGGTCGTGGTGCCCAAGCACCAGGTGGCCGTCGACGTGGGGGCGCGCCGCGCGTCCACCGACGCCGCCGGTGACGCCTGGACGCCCGACGCCCGCTACCGGGAGGGCGGTCACGGGTACGTGGGCAGCGGCACCCGCGAGCGCGACACCCGCAGGACCATCGAGGGCACCGAGGAGCAGACGCTGTTCCGCACGGCCCGCGAGGGCATGCTGGAGTACCGCTTCGACGGGGTGCCGGCCGGCGTCTACACGGTCGAGCTGGACTTCGCCGAGATCCGCGGCATGGACATGGGCCGGCGGGTGTTCGACGTGCTCGTCGAGGGGCAGCTCGCCATCCCGGCGCTCGACCTGGCCCTGGAGGCGGGCACGTACACGGCGGTCAGCCGGCAGTACACGGTCCGCGTCAGCGACGGCCAGCTCAACGTGCGCTTCGCCACCCGGCAGGGGGCGACGATCGTGAACGCGATCCGCGTCTCCGAGCGGCCGGACAAGACCGCACCGTAATCAGCGCCGTCACAGCTGATGCCGCCCGGGCTACCACCGCCCGGGCGGCATCTGTTACTGGTGGGTCATGCGACGTGTGCGGATCCATCGCGATCTTCCCGTGGAGATGCCCGACGGCGTGGTGCTGCTCGCCGACCGTTACGAGGCGCCCGGCGGCGGCCCGGCTCCGGTGGTGCTGATCCGCTCGCCGTACGGCAGGCGGGGCGTGTTCGGGTTCGTGTACGGGCGCGGCTTCGCCCGCAACGGCTTCCACGTGGTGATCCAGAGCTGCCGGGGCGGGTTCGGCTCCGGCGGGCAGCTCGACCCGCTGGGCGACGAGCGGGACGACGGCCTGGCCACGCTCGGCTGGCTGCGCGCGCAGCCGTGGTACGGCGGGTCGCTGGCCATGTTCGGCCCCTCCTACCTGGGCTACGCGCAGTGGGCGGTGGCGGCCGAGGCCGGGCCCGAGCTGAAGGCGATGGCCACGCAGATCACCGCCTCCCAGTTCCGCGACGCCGCGTACGTGGGCGGGGCGTTCGCGCTGGAGTCGGCGCTGAGCTGGACGACGCTGACGGACGCGATGTCGCGCCGGTTCGGCGGGGCGGCGGCGCCGCTGACGGCTCCCCGGCTGACGCGCCGGGCCGTGCTGTCGGGGCTGTCGGGGCGGCCGGTGTCCGAGCTGGACCTGGCCTCGGCGGGCCGCCCGCTGCGTTTCTACCGGGACCTGCTGGCCCATCACGCCGACCCGGCCGTGCCGTACTGGGACAAGCGTGACTTCTCCCCTCGGGTAGGTGAGGTGGAGGCGGCGGTCACCATGCTCGGCGGGTGGTACGACGTGTTCCTGCCGTGGCAGCTCAAGGACTACCTGGCGCTGCGGGCGGCGGGGCGGCGGCCGCAGCTGACGATCGGGCCGTGGTGGCACGTGGACGCGCGGCACGGGCGGGTGGCGCTGGCCGAGTCGCTGGCCTGGTTCCGGGCGCACCTGCTCGGCGACCCGTCGGGGCTGCGCGAGCAGCCGGTGCGGCTGTACGTGACGGGGGCCGGGGAGTGGCGCGACTATCCCGACTGGCCGGTGCCGGGCGCGCGGCAGGTGCGCTGGCACCTGCGCGAGGACGGCGGGCTGGAGCGGGAGCCGCCGCGCGCGGGCGGGGCGGACCGCTTCCGCTACCACCCGGACCATCCGACGCCGGTGATCGGCGGGCCGGTGCTGCTGGCCGACTCCCGGCCGCGCGACCAGCGGCGCCTGGAGGCGCGGCGCGACGTGCTCGTCTACTCCTCGGCGGAGCTGGAGTCGGACGTGGAGGCGATCGGGCCGGTCTCGGCCGAGGTGTTCGTCCGGTCCAGCACGCCGTACGTGGACGTGGTGGTGCGGGTGTGCGACGTGGGTCCGGGCGGGAAGTCCATGAACGTGTGCGAGGGCGTGCGGAGGCTGCGGCCGGAGCTGCCTGATAATTCGGAAATGCCCGATAAAGTGGGCGATGTGCGGAGAGTGCTGGTGGATCTGTGGCCGGTGGGCCACCGGTTCCGGCGCGGCCACCGCATCCGGGTCCACGTGGCCGCCGGCGCGTACCCGACGATCGCCCGCAACCCGGGCACTGGGCGGCCGCTCGGCGAGGGCGGGCCGATGGTGGCCGCCGACGTCGAGGTGTTCCGCTCCCCCGCGCACCCGTCCGCCGTGATCCTCCCGCTGTGCGCGCCGCTCGGCTGATGTCGCTGGTCCTGCTGCTGCAGGGCCGGGGCGGGATGACGGCGGCGGAGCTGGCGCGCGAGCTGGAGGTGTCGGAGCGGACCGTGCACCGCGACGTGCTGGCGCTGTCGGAGGCGGGCGTCCCGGTCTACGCCGACCGGGGGCGCGGCGGCGGCTACCGGCTGCTGGAGGGCTACCGCACCCGGCTGACCGGGCTGGACCGGGCCGAGGCCGAGGCTCTGTTCCTGTCGGGGGTGCCGGCGGCGCTGCGCGAGATGGGGTTGCAGGAGGTGGCCGCGACGGCCCGGCTCAAGGCCGCCGCCGCGCTCGCCCCCGGCCTGCGCGACGCCCCCGCGACCGCCGCGCAGCGCTTCCACCTGGACGCGCCGGGCTGGTTCGCCTCCGCCGACCCGCCGCCCGACGCGCTCGCGCCGCTTGCCAGGGCCGTGTGGAACGACCGCACGGTGAGCGCCTCGTACCGGGAGCGGGTGCGCGCGCTGGAGCCGTACGGGCTGGTGCTGAAGGCGGGCTCCTGGTACCTGGCCGCGCGCTCGCGCGGCCGGTTCCTCGTCTACCGGGTGGACCGGTTCGGCAGCGTCGAGCAGGACGGCGGCCGGTTCGACCGCGACCCCGGCTTCGACCTGGCCGCGTTCTGGGCCGCGCGGTCCGCCGAGTTCACCCGGTCGCTGCTGCGCGAGGAGATCACGCTGCGGCTGAGCCCGCTCGGGGTGCGGATGCTGCGGCACGTCGCCGACCCGGCGGCGCTGCCCGGCGCGCTCGCCTCGCTGCGGGCCGACGGCACCGTGCGGCTGGCCGTCGAGTCGGTCGAGGTGGCGTTCTCGCAGGTGCTGCGGTTCGGGCCGGAGGCCGAGGTGCTGGGCCCGCCGGAGCTGCGGGCCCTGGTCGCCGGCGCGGCGGCCCGCACGGCGGAGCTCTACCGCGCGGACCCCGGCCGGTAGGGACGGGCAGGACCGCTACCGGTAGTCCTCGGGGGCCGCGTCCTTGCCGCCCTCGCGCACCTCGGCGATGTAGCGCCACACCTGCGGCCTGCTGCCGTCGACGTCGGTGAACCCGTACGCCAGCGCCAGCTCCTCGCTGGAGACCGACCGGCCCGACCAGCGGGCCCGGCCGGGGTCGGCGGCCAGCGCGGCGACCGCGCGGCCCGCGTACGCCGGAGTCTCCGACACCCCGAACGTGGGATTCCCGGCGACGGCGTCACGCCAGGTCTCCTCGGTGACGCCGAAGTTCTCCAGCATGGCCTCCGAACGCAGGAAGCCGGGCGTGAGCGCCACCGCCGTGCCGCCGTGCGGGCGCAGCTCCTCGGCCTGCGCGTACGCCAGCCGGTTGACGGCCGTCTTCGCCAGGTCGTAGAAGATCGACTCGCGGTAGCGGGTGGCGTTGAAGTCGCTGGTGCCGTCGGTCACCTCCACGACCAGGCCGCCCTCGTTGCGGATGAGCAGCGGCAGCAGGTGGTGGCTGGTGATGAGGTGGGTGTCGACGGCCAGCCGGAGCAGGCGCAGGCCCTTGTCCAGGTCGTGCTCCCAGACGGGGGTGTGCCACTGCCACAGCGCGTCGGCGCCCCAGACGTCGTTGACGAGCACGTCCAGCCTGCCCTGCTCGCGGTCGATCCGCTCGGCCAGCGCCCTGACCTGGGCCGGGTCCAGATGGTCGACGCGGACCGGGATGCCGGTGCCGCCGGCGGCGCTCACCCGCTCGGCGGTCTCCTCGATGGTCTCCGGCCGGTTCATCTCCGAGCGTCCCTCGCGCGTGGACCTTCCGGTGCAGTAGACGGTCGCGCCGGCGGCGCCCAGTTCGACCGCGATGCCCCGTCCTGTGCCGCGGGTCGCGCCCGCCACCAAAGCAATCATGCGGCCACCCTGTTCCGGTAAGAGGACATCCTCTGTCATGTTTTCCCCGTTCGTCGCGGGGAGCCGACCATTCGCCGATCGCTGGCCTGACCCGATTTCCGGGCGTGGTTAATGTGCCGGGCAGAGCCGCGGCACGGGCTTCGTCGCGGCCCGGTGGCGGTGGCCGACCCGGACCGGACTTTCTACGCTAAATCGTGATAAAGGTGACATTGGGGTTAATATCCCCGCAGCGTTACTCTCCCACCACTGACCGCGAGTCACGGGCCCGGTCACGGCGCCCCTGGCTCCTGACGTGGACACGGGAGACACCGATGACCACCCCCCGAGACGCCGAGCCGCGGACCGACCGCAGCCCGTGGAACTGGCTGCTGTTCGTGCCGATCGTGCTGCCGCTGCTGACGTTCCTGTTCAACGCGGACGAGCCCCGCCTGCTCGGCTTCCCCCTGTTCTACTGGCTGCAGATCGCCTTCATCGCCGTCGGCGTCGGCTGCACCACGCTCGTCTACCGGATGACCAAGTGAGCGCGCACACGACCGAGCTGGTCGTCTTCACGCTGCTGTTCCTGCTCGTGAGCGGCATGGGCTTCGTCGCCGCCCGATGGCGGCGGCCCGAGAGCATCGAGAGCCTCAACGAGTGGGGGCTGGGCGGGCGCAACTTCGGCACCTGGATCACCTGGTTCCTGGTGGGCGGCGACCTCTACACCGCCTACACGTTCGTGGCCGTGCCCGCGCTCATGTTCAGCGCCGGGGCGCTCGGCTTCTACGCGCTGCCGTACACGGTGGTGATCTACCCGCTGGTGTTCCTCGTGCTGGCGCGGATGTGGTCGGTCTCGCACGTGCACGGGTTCGTCACGCCGGCCGACTTCGTCCGGGCCCGGTTCGGCTCGCCGACGCTGGCGCTGCTCATCGCGATCACCGGCCTGGTGGCGACGATGCCGTACATCGCGCTGCAGCTCGTCGGCATCGAGGCGGTGCTCAAGACGATGGGCATCACCGGGCACCTGCCGATCATCATCGCGTTCGCCATCCTGGCGGCCTACACCTACCAGTCGGGGCTGCGCGCCCCGGCGCTGATCGCGTTCGTCAAGGACACGCTGATCTACGTGGTGATCCTGGCGGCCGTCATCTACATCCCGGCCAAGCTGGGCGGCTGGGGGTCGATCTTCGACGCCGCCGCGGCGAAGTTCGCCGCCACGCCCAACCCGGCGGACGGGATCACGCTGAACGCCTCCAACCAGCTCCAGTACATCACGCTGGCCTTCGGGTCGGCGCTGGCGCTGTTCCTGTACCCGCACAGCCTGACCGGCGCCCTGGCGTCCAGGAACCGGGCCGTGATCAAGCGCAACATGTCGGCGCTGCCCGCCTACAGCTTCCTGCTCGGCCTGATCGCGCTGCTCGGCTTCATGGCCATAGCCGCCGGGACCAAGCCGGTCGTGGGCGCCAACGGCAAGGCGGACACGAACACGATCGTGCCCGCGCTGTTCGACCAGATGTTCCCCGACTGGTTCGCGGGCGTCGCCTACGCCGCGATCGGCATCGGCGCGCTGGTGCCCGCCGCGATCATGTCGATCGCCGCGGCGAACCTGTTCACCCGCAACGTCTACCGCGAGTACCTGAACAAGAACGCCACCGACGCCCAGGAGGCCAAGGTCTCCAAGCTGGTGTCGCTGGTCGTCAAGGTGGGCGCGGTGCTGTGCATCCTGATGCTCGACCCGCAGTTCTCCATCGACCTGCAGCTCATCGGCGGCGTCATCATCCTGCAGACGCTGCCGTCGGTCGGGCTGGGCCTCTACACGCGCTGGTTCCACAAGGGCGGGCTGATCGCCGGCTGGGCGGCCGGGCTCGGCGCCGGCCTGTGGATGCTCTACCTGATCCCGAACCCGGCCAGCGGCAAGGCCCACTTCGGCGGGTCGGCGTTCTCGCTGGGCAACCTCGGGTTCGACACCAAGATGACGATCTACGCGGGCTTCCTGGCGCTGGCCGTGAACCTGGTCGTGGCGGTGCTGGGGACGTACCTGTTCCGGGCGCTGAAGGTGGCCGACGGCAAGGACGCGACGGCGCGGAGCGACTACTTCGCCGACGAGGGCGACCCGAAGGTCAAGCCGATGGACCTGACCGGGACGCACTGACCCGGCCCCCGGCCCCGTGCTCGGGGACGGCGGCGGCGAGCGCCTCCTCGGGGGTCAGCTCGCCGCCGCGCCGGTGGGCGGCCCGGTAGGCGTCCTCGGTCAGGTGCCGGCGGATCGACGCGGTGATCCGGTCGACGTCGCCCCGCTCGGCGGGCGGCAACGGCATCCCAACGGAGTCCCTGGCGGCGTGCGCGGCGCCGAGCAGCACGGCCGCGCCCGTGTGGCGTCCGGCGAGGGCCTGGGCCCCGGCCAGCCCCTCCAGGGCCAGCGCCAGGGCCCTGGGGTCGCCTGTGGCTTGGGCGGCGGCCCACCCGTCCAGGTGCAGGCGCAGGGCCCGCTCGGCGTCGCCGCGCAGCTCGGCGACGAAGCCGAGCTCGGCCAGGGCGAGGGCGCGGCCCGGCTCGAAGGCCATCGCGGCCTGCCAGGTCAGCACGTGGCGCATGTGGGTCTCGGCGGCGTCGAGCCGTCCCTCGCGGCGGGCGGCGAGGCCGAGCCCGACCTCGGCGTGGATCTCCCCGGGCTTGAAGCTGTGCTCGGCGGCCAGGCGCATCGCCCGCCGGTGGAGCTCCCGCGCCCGGGCGTGGTCGCCGGTGAGCATGGCGACGTTGCCCAGGCTGGTCAGCCGGTCCGCGGCCTCCGGCCACAGCCCGAGCTCCTCGGCCAGGCGGAGCCCTTCCCGGTGCAGGCGGGCCGCGTGCTCGTAGTCGCCCGCCATCTCGGCCAGCGCGGCGAGCGGTTCGGCGGTCTGCAGCCGCCCCCAGGCGTCGGCGAGCCCGGTGAACAGCTCCGCGCTGCGCCGCCCGTCGCGGGCCAGCCGGTCGAGGTCGCCGCGCACGTGCGCCTGGTTGGCCCGCACGCTCAGCGCCGCCGCGGTCCCCCAGGTGTCGCCCAGGGCGCCGAACTCCTCCAGCGCCCGGTCGACGAGCTCCTCGCTGGCGGCCTGGTCGCCGACCCCGAACAGGGCGAAGCCGAGGAACCACCGGGCTCTGGCCCGCTCGCCCGGGCCGGTCACGCCGCGCAGGAGCTCCGCGACGTCGCCGTACGGCATCCGCCCGGCGCCGTCGCCGACGAGGGCGGCGAAACCCGCCCGCCACGCCCGGGCCTGCGCACGGGGGGACGCCTCGGCGGCCGGGTCGCGGACGGGCAGGGCGAGCGCCGCGTCCAGGGACCGGCCGGCCGCCCGGAGCCTGCCGCGCAGGAACCAGTACCAGCTCAGCGCGTTGACCAGGGCGAGCGCCTCCCCGGCCGCGCCCCGGCGGACGGCGTCGTCGAGGACGCGCCCGAAGTTGGCGGCCTCCGCGTCCAGCAGGCGCAGCCCGCGCCCCTGCTCGGGGCCGTGCAGCAGCGGCGCGGTCAGGCGGGCCAGGCCGATGTGGTGGGCGCGGTGGCGCCCGCGTACGTCGTCCTCCTCGCCCGCCTCCCGCAGCCGGGCCAGGCCGTAGTCGGCGACCGATTCGAGCAGGCGGTAGCGGGGCCCGTCGGCGTGCTCGGTCATGATGACCAGCGAGCGGTCCACGAGGCGGGCGAGCAGGTCGAGCACGTCCTGCGCGGGCACGCCGGGACCGGCGCAGACGGCCTCGGCCGCCTCCAGCGTGCTGCCGTCGGCGTGCACGGCGAGCCGGCGCAGCACGGCGCGCTCGGGGCCGGTCAGCAGGTCCCAGCTCCAGTCGATCGTGGCCCGGAGCGTCTGCTGGCGGGGCGGCGCGCCCCGGTAGCCGGTGGCGAGCAGCCGGAAGCGGTCGTCGAGGCGGCTGGTCAGCCCGCGCACGCCGAGGGCCCTGACCCGGGTGGCGGCCAGTTCGAGGGCGAGCGGGATGCCGTCGAGCCGGCGGCAGATCTCCGCCACGTCGCGGGCGTTGCCGGCGTCGAGCCTGAACCCGGGCGCCACGGCGGCGGCCCGGGCGACGAACAGCTCGACGGCGCTGGAGCGCGCCAGCGTGCCGGGATCGGGCTCGGCGGCGGGTGCGGGCAGCTCCAGCGGCGGCACGGCCAGGACGACCTCGCCGGGGATGCCCAGCGGCTCCTGGCTGGTGGCCAGGACGCGCAGGCCGGGGGCGCGCCGGAGCAGCAGCGCGGTCAGCTCGGCGACCGCGCCCACGAGGTGCTCGCAGTTGTCGAGAAGCAGCAGCAGCCGCTTGCCGGCCAGTGCGCCGGCCAGTGCACCGGCCAGGCCGAGCGCGGGCGGGGCCGGCTCGGCCGTGCCCGCGCCCTCACGGACGCCCAGCGCGGTCATGACGGCCTCGGCGACCCGGGCCACGGCGTCCGGGCCGCCGTCAGGGGTCAGCGGGGCCAGCTCGACCAGCCAGGAGCCGTCGGGGAAGCCGCCGCCGAGCCGGGCCGCCGTCTCCAGCGCGAGCCTGGTCTTGCCGACGCCCCCGGACCCGGTCAGCGTCAGGAGCCGCGCGGCGGCCAGCACGGACGCCGCCTCGCGCACCGCGCCCTCGCGGCCGACGAGCTCGGTCAGCGGAGCGGGCAGGTTCGTCGCGGGGCGGCGGGCGGGGGCGGGCGCCGGGTCGCGTTCCAGCAGGGTCCGGTGCAGGGCGGCGAGCTCGGGCCCGGGGTCCAGGCCCAGCTCGGCGGCGAGCCGGGTGCGCAGCTCCCCGTAGGCGGCCAGCGCCTCGCCCGTGCGCCCGGCGGCGTGCAGCGCGCGCAGGTGGAGGACGTGCACCCGCTCGCGCAGCGGGTGGCGGACGGCGAGCTCGTGCAGCTCCTCGGCCACCTCCAGGTGACGGCCCAGCCTGATCAGGGCGTCGGCGCGGGCCTCCAGGGCGGCCAGGCGGGCCTCCTCCAGCCGGGTGACGACGGGGCGGGCGAACGCGGCGTCCGCGAAGCCGGAGAACGCGGCGCCCCGCCACAGCGCGAGCGCGTCGGACAGCAGGCCCGCCCGGGCGGCGGGGTCGTCGGTGGCGCGGGCGCGGGCGGTGAGCATCGAGAAGCGGCCCATGTCGACGTCCTCGGGGCGGGTGCGCAGCAGATAGCCGTCGTCGCGCCGCGCCAGGAGGTCGCGGCCGCCCTCCTCGGCGCTCTCCAGCGCCTTGCGCAGCTGCCAGATCCGCGTCTGCAGCGCGGCGGACGGGTCGCCGGGGGCCTCGCCGTCCGCCCACACCTCGTCGGCGAGCCGGTCCGCCGACACGGGACGGCCCTCGTACGCCAGCAGGACGGCCAGCAGCAGGCGGGTCTTGAGGCCGGGCACGGTGACCGGGCTGCCGTCCGCCCGCCACACGCCGAGCGGCCCCAGCACCCCGAATCGCATGAGATCCACGGTAGTGCAGCGCCGGGACGTGCCGGGAGCCGCCCGAGCGCGGGACGAGAGCGGGTCGAGAGCGGGACGTGAGCCGGTCGAGAGCGCCCCGTCGCAGGCTGGGCGCGTACCGCGATTCACGACCACGAAGGATCTTCCATGACGAGCGTGTCCCCCGTGTCCCCCGCACCGGCGGACCTCAGGGCCGGGCCCCGGGAGTGGCTGGGGCTCTTCGTGCTCACGCTGCCCACCGTCCTGCTGGCCCTGGACGCGACCGTGCTGAACCTGGCGGTCCCCCACCTCGGCGCGGACCTGGAGCCCACCGGCGCCGAACTGCTGTGGGCCGTCGACATCTACGGCTTCATGATCGCCGGTTTCCTGGTGACCATGGGCAGGCTCGGCGACCGGATCGGCCGCCGCAGGCTGCTGATGGCCGGGGCGCTCGGCTTCGGCCTCGCCTCGGCCCTGGCCGCCGTGTCCACCGGCCCGGAGATGCTGATCGCTGCCCGCGCGCTGCTCGGCATCGCCGGCGCGACGCTGATGCCCTCGACGCTGGCGCTGATCAGCACCATGTTCAAGGACCCCCGGCAGCGCGGGGTCGCCATCAGCGTGTGGGTGACCTGCTTCTCCGTCGGCGTCGCCGTCGGCCCGGTCCTGGGCGGGGCGCTGCTGGAGTGGTTCTGGTGGGGTTCGGTGTTCCTGCTCGCGCTGCCGGTGATGGCGCTGCTCCTGGTGGCGGCGCCGCTGCTGCTGCCCGAGTACCGCGACCCGGCGGCGGGCCGGATCGACCTGGCCAGCGTGGTGCTCTCCCTGCTCACGGTGCTGCCGGTGATCTACGGGGTCAAGCATCTGGCCGAGCACGGGCCCGGCCCGCTGGCGGCCGGGACGGTCCTGGCCGGGGTGGTCTTCGGCGCGCTGTTCGTGCTGCGCCAGCGCCGGCTGGCCGATCCGCTGCTGGACCTGCGGCTGTTCGCGAACCGGGCGTTCGGCGCCGCGCTGCTGGTGCTGCTGCTCGGCCTCGGCCTGATGGGCGGGCTGTACCTGTTCGTCACGCAGTATCTCCAGCTCGTGGCGGGGCTGTCGCCGATCGCCGCGGGCCTGTGGCTGCTGCCCGCGGCCGTGGCGGTGACCGCGGCCTCCTCGCTGACGCCCGCACTCACCCGGCGGCTGCGTCCTGGGTACGTCCTCGGCGGCGCGCTGCTGCTCTCGGCGCCGGGGTACGTGATGATCAGCCAGGTCGGGGCCGGCGACCTGCCGCTGCTGGTGACCGGGTTCGTGCTCGTCTACACCGGTATCGGGCCGCTGATGGCGCTCGGCACCGACCTGGTGGTCGGCTCGGCGCCGCCGGACCGGGCCGGGTCGGCCGCGGCGATGTCGGAGACGGGCATGGAGTTCGGCATCGCGCTGGGCGTCGCCGGGCTGGGCAGCGCCGTCACCGCCGTCTACCGGGGTGAGCTCGGCGGCGCGCTGCCGGGGAGCCTCCCGGGGCCGGTGGCGGAGGCGGTGCGCGACACGCTCGCCGGCGCGGTGGCCGCGGACCTGCCGGGCCCGGTGGCCGCCGAGGTGCTGGAGCGGGCCCGGGAGGCGTTCACCGACGGGCTGAACCTGGCGGCCGGGATCGCGGCCGCCGTCGTGACGGTGCTGGCGGTCGCCGCGGTCGCGCTGCTGCGGCAGCCGCCGCCGGGGCAGGGGTGACCGGCGTCCCTCAGCCGGCCGGGTAACCGGGGTTGGCGACGTCCAGCTTGGCGCGCACCGCCCGGGTCAGGAGCTCGGTCAGCTCCGCCCGCCGGTCGTCGCCGTCGAAGCGGCCCTCCCGCACGGCCCGCGCCAGCAGCGCGTACCGCCCTCGACGGCGGGCAGCACGTCGGCGGTCAGGAACTCGCGCACGGCGGCGACCAGCTCGGCGGCCGAGGGGGCGTCGTGCGGGCCGCGCCCATCACCTGTCATGCCCCGCATTCTCCCGGACCGGGCCGTTGACCCCGCAACCGTTTTCGGCTGGGATCGGGCCATGAGCTTCGCCGTACCCGACAGCGTCCGGCCGGTCCGCGACGCCGTCCACGCGTTCATGACCGAGCGGGTCGAGCCGTCGGAGCGGGTGCTGCACGAGGGCGGGGAGGCGGCCGCGGCGACCCTGCGCGAGCTGCGCGAGGAGGCCAAGAAGGAGGGCCTGTGGGCGCTCGGCCACCCGCGCGAGCTGGGCGGCGGCGGGCTGCCGTTCCTCGACTACGTGTACGTGAACGAGGTGCAGGGGCGCAGCGAGTTCGGGCAGCTCGTGCTGGGCTCGTACACCTTGCAGGACTCGCTGATGTTGCACGAGCACGCCTCGGCCGAGCAGCGGGAGCGCTACCTGATGCCGCTGGTGCGCGGCGACATCTCGCCCAGCTTCGCGATGACCGAGCCCGACGTGTCCAGCAGCGACCCCACGCAGATCATGACCACGGCGGTGCTCGACGGCGGCGAATGGGTGATCAACGGGCACAAGTGGTTCACCACGGGCGCCTCGCAGGCCGCGTACACGACCGTGATGTGCCGGACCGAGGACGACCAGGCGCCGCCGCACCTGGCCTTCTCCATGATCCTGGTGCCGACCGCGACGCCCGGCTACAACATCGTGCGCGAGACGCCGGTGCTGGGGCTCGGCGGGGCGCACTGCGAGGTGCGCTACGAGGACGTGCGGGTGCCGGCGGGCAACCTGCTCGGGGCCAGGGGGCAGGGGTTCGTGATCGCGCAGCGGCGGCTCGGGCCGGGGCGGATCTTCCACTGCATGCGGTGGCTCGGGCAGGCGCAGCGGGCCTTCGACCTGATGTGCCGCCGGCTGCACGAGCGGACCGCGTTCAGCGAGCCGCTGGCCAAGAAGCAGCTCATGCGCGAGCACGTCTTCGACTCCTACGCCGAGATCCAGGCGGCCCGGCTGCTCACCCTGCACGCGGCCGAGGTGGTCGACTCGGGGGGCGACGCGCGGGTGGAGATCGGCGCGATCAAGGTGGTGGGCGCCCGGATGCTGCACAACGTGATCGACCGGGCCATCCAGGTGCACGGGGCGGCGGGGCTCACGCCGGACACGCCGCTGGACCGGATGTACCGGCACGCGCGGGCCGGGCGGATCTACGACGGGCCGGACGAGGTGCACATCGACTCGGTGGGGCGGCGGGTGCTCGGCGTGTACGCGGCGGGCGGCACGTGGGAGTTCGGGCTCCGGTGACGGACGGCCGGGAGACGACCGGTCCCGGCGGCGTCGTCCGTGAGGTGTTCGGCGGCGCGGCGCGGGTGGTGGCGCGGGCGAGGCTGTCCGGCGGGGCGTCGCGGGAGACGTGGTCCGTGGACGTGGCCGACGCCGCCGGGCGGCGGCACGCGCTGGTGCTGCGCCTGGCCTCCGGCCCCGGACCGGAGGCCGGGCTGGGCGGCGAGCTGGAGGGCGGGCTGCGCGGGGAGGCGGAGCTGATGCGGCAGGCCGGCCGGGCCGGGGTGCCGGTGCCCGGCGGTGAGGCGGCCGACCCGCTGCGCCGGTGGCGGGATCTGCTCGACCTCACCGGGCAGCCGCACCCGGTGTTCGAGCTGACCCCCTGGAGGACCTGGGCTGGCTGTGCGTCCGGGCGTGGCGGTTCGGGGCTGAAGTGGGGCGTCATCTGCGTGATGCAGGCGATGCGGCACCTGCGCGGCGGCGAGCGGTCGGTGGAGCTGGCGGCGATCGGGCGGCGCGTGTGCGAGAACGAATGGGACCTTCTGCGGATGCTGGACTGACAGCGGTGAGGCGCTCGGTTAGCGTCGGATCATGGCGATCATCCCGAACAGCGGCACCGGAACCGGCTCGATCACCCCCGACGGCTCGCCCGTCTCCTTCTACCTGCTGATGGGCGCCAACGGCGAACCGGAGATCATCTCCGGGGTGGTGCCCCCGGGCGGGTCGGTCCTGGACCTGGGCGCGGGCGTCGGCCGGATCGCGCACCCGCTGATCGAGCTCGGCTACGAGGTCGTCGCGGTGGACGAGTCGGCCGAGATGCTGGAGCACGTGCGCGGCGCGCGGACCGTGCGCTCGCGCATCCAGGACCTGGATCTCGGGCGGCGCTTCGACGGCGTGCTGCTGGCCTCGCAGCTCGTGCACACCGCCGACGACCAGGACCGGCGGGGGCTGCTGGAGACGTGCGCGCGGCACGTGGCGCCCGGCGGTTCGGTGCTGATCCAGTGGACGCCGCCGGAGCGGCACGGCAGGGCGGCCGTCGGCCAGGGCCGCACCACGGACGGCGGCCTGCGGCTGGAGCTGGCGGCCCAGGAGGAGGTCGCGCCCGGCGTCGTCAACGCCACCATGCGCTACTCGCACGAGGGGCGCGTGTGGACGCAGTCGTTCACCTCCCGCCTGCTGACCGACGAGCGGCTGGGCGAGGCGCTGGCGGAGGCGGGGCTGCGGCTGGACCGGTTCCTCACCGAGGACCGGGCCTGGCTGAAGGCGGTGCCGGACGCCTGAAAGACTGGGCGCTCTGGAGGTGGTCATGTCCGAGGAGTACGACGTCATCGTGATCGGCGCCGGTCCGGCCGGCGAGAACGTGGCGGACCGGGCGGTGCGCGGCGGGCTGTCGGCGGCGATCGTGGAGGACCGGCTGGCGGGCGGTGAGTGCTCCTACTGGGCGTGCATCCCCAGCAAGGCGCTGCTGCGGCCGGTGGAGCTGGCCGGCGAGGCCGGGCGGGTGCCCGGCCTGACGCTGGGCCCGATCGACGCCGCCGCCGTGCTGGCGCGCCGTGACGAGGCGGTGTCCCGCTACGACGACTCCGGCCAGGTCGGCTGGATCGAGGGCCTGCCGGCCGCGTACGTGCGCGGGCGCGGCCGGCTCGACGGCCCCAGGCGGGTGCGGGTCGCCACGCCCGGCGGCGGGGAGCGGGTGCTGACCGCGCGGCACGCCGTGGTGCTGGCCACGGGCACGACGGCGTCGGTGCCGCCGGTGCCCGGCCTGCGCGAGGCGAAGCCGTGGACCAGCCACGAGGTGACGGCGGCCACGTCCGTGCCCGAGCGGCTGGTGGTCATCGGCGGCGGCGTGGTGGCGTGCGAGATGGCCCAGGCCATGCACGGGCTCGGCGCCCGCCGGACGACCGTGCTGGTGCGCGGCGGCTCGCTGCTGGAGCGGATGGAGCCGTTCGCCGGCGAGCTGGTGGCCGCGTCGTTCGCCGCGTCCGGCATCGACGTGCGCACCGGCGCCGAGGCGGCGCGGGTCGAGCGGCCGGTGCCGGGCGGCCCGGTGACCGTGCACCTGGCGGAAGGGCCGCCGCTGGTGGCCGACGAGCTGCTGGTGGCCACCGGCCGCCGGGCGGCGACCGCGGGGCTCGGGCTGGACAGCGTCGGGCTGGCCGACGGGCCGGTCGAGGTGGACGACAGCCTGCGGGTGCCCGGCCTGGACTGGCTGTACGCGGTCGGTGACGTCAACGGGCGCAACCTGCTCACCCACATGGGCAAGTACCAGGGCCGGGTGTGCGGTGACGTGATCGCCGCCCGCGCCAAGGGCGAGCCGGACGACCTGCCTTCGCTGCGGGCGAGCGCCGACGGCTTCGGGGCGCCGCAGGTGGTGTTCACCGATCCGCAGGTGTGCTCCGTCGGCCGGACCGAGGCCGCCGCCCGGCGTGACGGGTTCCGGGTGCGGGCGGTGGAGTACGACCTGGCCTCGGTCGCGGGCGCCTACCTGCTGGGCGACGGCTACCGGGGGCGGGCCAAGGCGGTCGTGGACGAGGACCGGCGGGTGCTGCTCGGCGTCACGTTCGCGGGGCCGGGCACGGCCGAGCTGCTGCACGCGGCGACGGTCGCGGTGACCGCCGAGGTGCCGCTGGAGCGGCTGTGGCACGCGGTGCCGTCGTTCCCGACGGTGAGCGAGGTGTGGTTGCGGCTGCTGGAGGCGTACGGCCTCTGATGTCCTGAAATTGCTGGAGATTACTGGAACTCTTGCTACAGTCGCGCCATGAGTGACCGGCTGGACGATCTCGAAAGGCGGATCGACGAGCTCCGGGCCGGTGTCCGTACGGCGATGCGCGTCCGGGACACGGCCACGGCGCGCGGGCTCCGCGCCGAGCTGCGTGCCGCGGAGCGCGCCTGGGACGCCCTGGTCAGCACCCCCGGCGAGCCCGCGCGGAGCGGCCCGGGGAAGGGGCGCGGCGACGGGCTGCGGCTGGTCACCGTGCGCGAGCAGGTCCACCAGGCGCTGGCGCTGCTGGACGCGCCCGCGCAGCCGCGGCTCATCGTCACCGTGAGCCAGGCGTTCTTCGCCGGCACGATCCGCAGCGCCCAGCTCACCAGCCTGCGCCGCGACGAGGAGCGCTCGTTCCGCTCCTCGCCGTACGGCAGGCCGTACTACCTGTGCGCGGCCCTGACCGACCGCCTCTCCCCCGCGCGCGCCCTGCTCACGCTCAGCACCTGGCCGGTGGAGCGCCGGGTGGTCGGGCCGCTCAGCCCGAGGGTCGACTTCCTGACCGGCGCCGCCCGGATCGCCGCCCACTTGGCCGGGCTCGGCCAGGCGCCGCCGGAGGGCGAGCGGCTGCTGGCCAGGATGGCGCGCAACATCCCGGGCGCGGGCGGCGACGGGCTCGGCCCGCCCGACCCGGCGCGGGTGGCCGACGCGGCCCGGCGCGAGCTGGCCGTGCACGCCGAACGCGACGCGCTGGACCGGGCGGAGCTGGCCGGTCGCGCGACATCCCAGCTCGGTGACGTGGCAAGGCTGTTCGGCGCCGCTACGCTGAACACCGTCGCAAGATCAGGAGAACGATGAACCGGCTTGACGCGTTGCGCGGCACCACGCCGCCGAAGCCGCATGACGCGCGGGCGATCGCCGCGCTGGCGGCCAACCCCGGCTGCACCCGCCGGGCGCTGATGGACGGCGCCGGGATCGACAAGGGCGCCGCCGCCCGCCACCTGGGCTTCCCCGCGCCGTTCGGGCAGTCGCCGTTCGCGATCACGCGCGGCAACGCGTTCGAGGCGCTGGTGAAGGCCGACGGGTGCGCCGAGCTGCTGCGGATGCTGCGCGAGCTGCTCGGCCTGCCGATCGCCGAGGTGGCCTACCACGACGTGGAGAACGTCGGCGCGCACCTGCGCCACACCCACACGCGCGCGCTGATCGACCGCGCGGTGCGCGAGGAGGACGCGGGCACCGTCTACGACCATCCGCTGTTCACGCTGGAGATCGCCGGGCACACCGCCTACCTGGAGCCGGACGTGGTGGCCTTCCAGCTCGGCGGGCGCTTCCACATCGTGGAGATCAAGTCGTTCGCGGTGATCGACGGGCAGGCCGACCCGGCGGCGGCCGCGGCGGCGGCCCGGCAGGCGGCCGTCTACGTGCTGGCGCTGCGCGGGCTGCTGGAGGAGCTGGGGCACGACCCGCTGCGGGTCTCGCACGAGGTGGTGCTGGTCTGCCCGGAGAACTTCGCCAACCGGCCGGTGGCGACGCTGGTGGACGTGCGCCGCCAGCTCGCGGTGCTGCGCCGCCAGCTCGCCCGCATGACGGACCTGGACCGGCTGATCGACGCGCTGCCCGACGGGCTCACGTTCGACCTGATGCCGGACGAGGACGGGCTGCCGTCGCGGCCGGTGGCCGAGCTGGCCGACGCGGTGCGCGGGGCGGCGGCCCGCTACGCGCCCGACTGCCTGTCCACCTGCGACCTGTGCTTCTTCTGCCGGGACGAGGCCCGCCAGGAGGGCGCCTCCGACCTGCTGGGCCGGCACGTCCGCGACGAGCTCGGCGGCGTCGCCTCGGTGGGCGAGGCGCTGGCGCTGGCCGACGGGGCGCGCGCCCCGGCCGAGGGCCAGGAGGAGATCGCCCGCCTGCTGCGCGGCGCCGAGCGGCTGCGCAGGGAGTGCCTGACGTGAGCCTGCTCACCTCGCTGGCCCGGCTGCGGGCCGTGGAAGCGGGCCGGGCGCAGCCGATCGCGACCGTGCGCCACTGCCACCTGTCCGAGCGGCCGATGGTGTTCATCCCGCTGAAGCTCGCCGGGGAGGCCGCCGCGCCGCTGGCCGCCATGCTCGGCACCGACCGGGACGCGCCGCGGCTGCTGGTGGTGACCCAGCCGCGCAACCGCGACCTGCGTTTCGCCTGGGCCGCCGAGCTGGCCGGGGTGCTGGTGCCGTACGTGGAGAGCTTCCTCGGCAGCACGGAGACGGTCGAGCGCCGCAACGCCGACCCGTACGAGCGGGCGCTGGACGCGCCGCAGCTGCTGCTGCCGAACCGGGCGGGCGTGGCGTTCACCCGGCTGCTGGGCCGCTCCACCCGCTTCCGCCGCACCGACGGGCCCTACCCGGTGCCGCAGGGGGTGCCGCTGCTGGGCCGGTGGCTGACGTACTTCGCCGAGCGGGCCGCGTACCCGGGCTCGTCGCTGGCGATGGCCGCGACGGAGGAGCTGGCCCGCCACTGGGCGAGCGGGCAGAGCGCGCTGGAGGACGCCAACCTGGCGGCGCTGGTCGCCTGGATCACCACCGGGCCGTCGGACGAGGCGGAGGACCCGCTGGTCTGGCCGCCGGCCGGCCCGGCGACCGACCCCGGGTTCGACGCCGAGGTGCTGGCTCCGGCGATGGAGAGCGAGTCCGCCGAGCGCGTCACCGAGGCGCTGCGCACGCAGCTCGCCCCCACCTGGCGGCTCATGTGGCAGGCGGTCGACCTGCTGCGCGCGCTGGAGCCGGGCGCGGGCGTCGCCCAGCGGTGGGAGCAGGACCGGGCCTCGTTCAGCGGCATGGCGGCGCAGATCGAGGAGGGCGCGCCGCCGCAGGCGCGGCGCGACGGCGCGGTGGCCGCCGCCGCCCGACTGGCGCGCATGGAACGCGCCCAGGCGGCCTACGACGTGCAGCGCGCCTACGACGACCCGCTCGTCATGGCCGAATACCGGCTGACCGGCGAGGCGTTCGCGGGCGAGGTCGTCGAGACCGTCCCGGACAACACCGAGGGCGAGGGCCGCTCGCGCAAGCTGCGCCCGCTCGTGGTGGTCAAGACCGACGATCCGGTACGAATCCCGCCCGGCACGTCGCTGGGCACGCCTCAGCGGCGCGGGCAGGGCGCGGAGCTGGTGTCGGCGGACGGCGGCCTGGTCACCCTCAAGATCACCAAGGGCATGGGGCGGGGCCGGACGCCGACGCCCGGCGCGGTGCCCGAGCCCGGCGAGCGGGTCTGCTACACCTCGCTCACCGACGACTTCCAGGGCGCGCCCGCGCTGCCGGAGGCCGAGGCCACGCCGTGGACGCACGGCGGCCCGCCGCCCGCCTACGTGCCCGCCGACGAGGACGCCGTGGAGGAATGGTCATGACGCAGGCCGCTCCGGAGTCCGTTGCAGGGGCCGCTCCCGAGCTCACGCCCGAGCACGTCATCACGGCCGTGCTCGCCGACCTGCCGCGCCACCGGGGCGTGGTGGTCGACTCGCCGCCGGGCGCGGGCAAGTCCACGCTCGTCGTACGGGCCGCCGCGCACATCGCCGCGACCGGCGAGCCGCTGATGATCGTCGCGCAGACCAACGAGCAGGTCGACGACCTGGTGACCCGGCTGTGCGACAAGCACCCGCACCTGACCGTCGGCCGGCTGTCAGCGGGCGGCTACGTGACCCCGGCGCGGTTGCTCGACCTGCCCGGCGTCACCGTCGGCACCCGCGTGCAGGACCTGGGCGACCCGGACATCGTCATCGCCACCGCCGACAAGTGGGCGTGGATCGCGGGCCGCACCTGGCCGTGGGCGATCGTCGACGAGGCGTACCAGATGCGCTCGGACAAGCTGCTGCGCATCGCCGCCCTGTTCGACCGGGCGCTGTTCGTGGGCGACCCGGGGCAGCTCGACCCGTTCTCCGTCGTCGACGGCGACCGGTGGTCGGGGCTGTCGTGGGACCCGCTGCAGAGCGCGGTGTCGGTGCTGCTGCGGCACAACCCCGACCTGCCGGTGCACCGGCTGCCGGTGTCATGGCGGCTGCCCGCGTCGGCGGCGCCGGTGGTGTCGCGGGCGTTCTACCCGTTCACCGGGTTCCGCTCCGGCACCGGGCCGGGCGAGCGGCGGCTGGAGCTGACCACCGGCGGCATGGGCACCGTGCACGACCGGGCGCTGGAGGAGGCCGCCCGCTCCGGGTGGGCGCTGCTGGAGCTGCCGAACCGGCACACCGTGCGCACCGACGGCGAGGCCGTCGAGGCGGTGGCGCTGCTGGCGGCCCGGCTGCTGCAGCGCGGCGCGGTGGCGGGCTCGGAGCAGGGCGAGCGGCCGGTGACCGCCGACCGGATCGCGGTCGGCGCGGCGCACCGCGACCAGGTGGCGGCGATCCGCGCGGCCGGGCTGCCGCCGGAGATCACCGTCGACACCGCCAACCGGCTGCAGGGCCGCGAGTACGACGTGACGATCGTGCTGCACCCGCTGTCGGGGCGGCGCGACGCCACCGCGTTCCACCTGGAGTCGGGGCGGCTGTGCGTGCTGGCGTCACGGCACCGGCACGCCTGCGTGGTCGTGGCCAGGGCGGGCATCGCCGAGCTGCTCGACGCCCATCCGTCGGCCGAGCCGGTGCGGCTGGGGGCGCCGGTGAAATTCCCCGACGGCTGGGAGGCCAACCAGGCGGTGCTGGACCATCTGGCGCGGCACCGGGTCTGACCGCCTTCACGCGACCTTCAGACGGTGCGCCGCCACATGTCGATGATCAGGACGGGGCGCATGCCGGCCGACTCGTACAGGCCCAGGGCGGGCGTGGTGTTGTTGGAGTCGACGTGCAGGATCGTGCCCTTGCGCCCGCGTGCGGCGTCGGCGGCGAAGGCGTGCCGCAGCAGGAACCGGCCCAGGCCGCGGCCCCGGAAGGCGGGCAGCACCGCGAGCAGGGCGACATAGCCGCAGCCCTCGTCGGCGGCGAACTGGTCGTTGCCGAGGCAGACGGCGGCGGGCTCGCCGCCGACGCTGGCGAGCGTGAGCTGGCTCCAGTCGGTGGTGGCGTGCGCCTGGCGGCGCTCGTACCACTGGTCGTAGCCGGTGGGGGTGAAGCCGTAGTGGCCGGCGAAGCCGTCCTGGTGGACGCGGTGGGCCCGGCGGCGGACGTCGTCGCTCTCCCCCGTCTCCAGGGTGACGCCGGCGGGCACGGGCGGCGGCTCGACCGGACCGTCGAAGTCGGCGCGCATGCGGTAGAAGCTGGTGCCGGGCTCGAAGCCGTAGCCCTGGACGAGCGCCCGCTGGGGCTGGTCGGTGCGGTAGACGCCGACGGAGGCGGAGGCCGTCGCGTGGCCGCGGGCGCGGCCCAGCTCGGCGGCGCGGCCCAGCACCACCGGCCACAGCCGCTCGGCGAGCCCGGTCACGCCGGGGCGGACGACCACCTCGACGTCGACCACGTCGCCGTCGCCGGGCGCGCACGCCCATGCCCAGCCGTCCAGGCGGCCGTCGGCGTCGCGGGCCAGCCAGCCGTCCGCCTCCAGGTCGAAGGCGGGCTCGGCGAGCTCGCCCCGGACGTCGTCGAGCGTCAGGTCGGGGACGCCGAGGACCGCCACGTCGCGCGCGGCGACGAGCTCGTGGATGGCCGCGGCGTTCTCGGGACGCGGCCGGCTGAGGGTGTGCATGCGGTGATTCTGCACAAGTCGCGTGCCGCCCGCCTCCCAATTTTCCCGCGGGTCTAATCTGGGGGGATGTCCGAGAAGACACCGCTGACCGTGGACGTCGTCGCGCTCGACGCGACGGCGACGCGGGTGGCGCTCAGCGGCGAGCTCGACCACGACACCGCCGACGAGCTGGCCGAGCTGCCCGGCGGCTGGCAACGGCTCGATCTGGACCTGTCGGGGCTGACGTTCGTCGACTCCTCCGGGCTGGCCGCGCTGGTACGGCTCTGGCAGCGGGCCCGCGCCGACGACGCCGAGCTGCGCCTGGTCGCGGTGACGCCCTACCTGCGCGGGCTGCTCAAGATGACGGGGCTGGACCGGCTGTTCGGCCTGCCGCCCGGCTGACCCGATCCGCCTTACTTGCCGACCGGCTAGTTGGGCTCCTAAACTGGGGCCCCGACACCCCCGTACAGTCAAGACAGGTGCGTTTTGCGGGAAGACACCCGGTCCCGGATCCAGGAGATCGCGCTCGGCCTCTTCATCGAGCAGGGCTACGAGGCGACCTCGCTGCGGGAGATCGCCGAACGGCTCGGCGTCACCAAGGCCGCCCTCTACTACCACTTCAAGACCAAGGACGACATCGTCGCCGGCCTGGCCGAACGGCGCGTGGCCGAGCTGGAGGAACTGCTGGAGTGGGCCAGGGCGCAGCCGAAGACCCCGCAGATGCGGCGTGAGCTGGTGCTGCGCTACGCCGACCGGCTGCGTCACCCGCGCCACCTGGAGGTGGCCCGGTTCCTGGAACGCAACCAGACCGCGCTGCGCGACCACCCGAAGATCCTGCGGCTGCGCGAGGTGCTGCTGGAGATGGTCGCGGCGATGAGCGAGCCGGGCACCCCGGCGGTCACCCGGGTCAGCCGGTCGATGGCGCTGTTCACGCTGCACGCGCCCAAGTGGATCCGGCACGACGACACGCTGAGCGAGGAGGAGGCCGCCGCGGCCTCGCTGGAGGTGGCGCTGCGACTGCTGGAACCGGCCGACTGACGAACAGGTTTTCCGGGCCCGAGCAGGGAGACGCCGCCCGACCCGGGAGGGGGTGCGGATTGGGCGGCCCGATCACGGGCAGAGTGCTTCCACGGTCGAGACGGAAGGAGACGCCGTGGAGGCGACGATAGCGCTCCGGCTGCCGAGGGACGCGGCCAGCGTCCCGCTGATCAGGCGGCTGTTCGACGGCACGCTACGGTCGCTGGGCGTCGAGCCGCAGATCCGCGACGACATCGAGCTCATGCTCTCCGAGGCGTGCTCCAACGTGATCAGGCACGCGGAGCCGAGCGAGGAGTACACGGTCACCGCGGGCGTGCGCGACGACCTGTGCGTGATCCGGGTGATCGACACCGGCGACGGCTTCGACCCCGAGGCGGTACGGCCCCCGAAACCGGGCGCGGAGCACGGCCGGGGGCTGCAGATCATGCGGGCGCTGGCCGACGACGTGCGGTTCGTCAACAAGCCGGAGGACGGCGCCGTGGTGTGCCTGGAGAAGAGGCTGCGCTACAGCCCGGGGGCGGCGGGGCAGTTCCTGGCGTCATGACTCCCTGGCGGTCAGGCTCGCCAGCAGCGCCAGCCAGACAAGCACGACCACCGAGATGAGGATCACGGCCAGGAACGACAGGGAGAGGGCGATCGCCAGGGACGCGACCGCGCTGAGCAGTGACCACATCTGGCAACGATTGCCCGCATAACACCATTTGATGCAGTTCAGCGCGGCCACTTGGTCGTTATATGACGATATTTCGCCCTTACTCGGTGGTGTCGAGGCGGCCGGGCAGCAGGTCGAGCCGGCGCAGTATGACCCCCTCGCGCAACGCCCACGGGCACACCTCCAGCCGTTCCACCTCGAACAGGTCCATCACCGCGTCGGCGACGATCGCGCCCGCCGCGAGCTGCATGGCCCGCCCCTCCGACACCCCCGACAGCTCCGCGCGCTCCGCCGAGCCCATCGTGGTCAGCTTGACCGCCCAGTCGGCCATGTCCTGCCGGGACAGCGAACGCGACACGTACACGCCCTCGCTGCTGGGAGCCGCGCCGGCGATCCTGGCGAGCTGCTTGAACGTCTTGGAGGTGGCCACCGCCCGGTTGGGCTCGCCGAAGCGGACCACGTCGCCGACCGTGCGGGCGATCTCGGCCCGTACGTGGCGGCGCAGCGCGCGCACCTCGTCGGCGCCGGGCGGGTCGGCGCTCAGCCGGTCACGCGTCAGCCGCCCCGCGCCGAGCGGCAGCGACACGGCCACGTCCGGCTCCTCGTCGACCCCGCAGGCGATCTCCAGCGAGCCGCCGCCGATGTCGAAGGCCAGCAGCCGGCCCGACGACCAGCCGAACCAGCGCCGCACCGCCAGGAACGTCAGCCTCGCCTCGTCGCGGCCCGACAGCACCTCGATGTGCACGCCGCAGCGCGCGTCGATCTCGGCCAGCACCTGATCGCCGTTGGCCGCCTCGCGCACGGCGGAGGTGGCGAAGGCGACCAGGTCCTCCACGCCCTTGTCCTCGGCCAGCCGGACGGCCTCCGCCACGAACGCGCCCAGCCGCTCGACGCCCTCCCCCGACAGGCGGTTGCGCTCGTCGAGGTGCTCGGTCAGGCGCAGCTCCTCCTTGTGGGAGAAGGCGGGAATCGGCCGGGCGCCCCGGTGGGCGTCCACGACGAGAAGATGGACGGTGTTCGAGCCGATGTCCAGCACGCCGAGTCGCATGGCACGAACGCTACAGGTCCCCTTGTCGCACGGCGAAGCGGAGCCCGGTGTGGTCGAACGAGGCGGGCAGCGCGCCCTCCAGGCGCACCGAGGCGAACACCTCCCGCTCGCGCAGGAACGCGCCCAGCAGGCTCGCCGTGGTGAACAGCACCAGGTCGCGGCCCGCGCACCGGGCGAACCCGGCGCTGAACGGCACCCCGGTGCGCGCGTCGCCGCCCGCCCACGCGCCGCCGCCGTCCAGCGGCTCGCCGTCGTCCCAGGCGTCGTCGCCGGTCCACAGGCCGGGGCGGTAGTGGTCGCCTGCCTCGGCGCGGTTCACGTACGGGCTGTAGATCGCCACGAGGCTGCCTTCGGGGACGCCCCACTCGGTGGGGCCGGTCGTGTCGCGCAGGATCGCCAGCGTGGTGGGCCACAACCGCACCGACTCCAACACCGCCGCCCGCACCTCCGCCCCACCGACCCCACACCCGCCAACCCCGGCCGAGTGCGGGTGCGCGGCGGCCCCGGACGGGGACGGGCGGGCGGCGGCCCCGCCCACGGCGGCCCCCACCACGGCGGTCCCGCCCTCGGCGGACTCGGGAGAACCCGGGTGGCCGGTGGCCCCGTCCCGGGCCGTCCCGGACGGGCGCGCTGCCCCTCGCCCCGCAGCCCCGGACGACGGACCCAGGCGGGGGGCGTCCGGGCGCCCGCCGGTGCCGGACGGGCCTGGGTGGGGGGCGGCCCCGCCCACGGCGGCCCCGCCCACGGCGGACTCCTCCACGGCGGTCCCGTCTCCGGTGATCCCGGACGGGGGCGGGTGGGCGGGCGTGCTGGGTGGGCCCGGGTGGGCGGTTCTGGGGGGTGGGTGGGTGGCCAGGAGGGCGAGGGCGCGGTAGGCGGCGATGGCGGCGGCGTCGAAGGCGAACAGCCAGTGCGGCACCTGGCCTTCCGGGCACACGTCGGCGGGGGCCGGGGTGGCGGCCAGGGCAGCGGCCAGGCTGCCGGGCTCGGCGCGCGCCAGGTGGCCGTCCAGCCGCCGCCGGAAGGCGCGGTACACGTCGGTGCGGCGTCCGCGCAGGTAGAACCAGTTGGCGTCGCCGCGCAGCCGGTCGAGCATCCGGGTGAGGGTCACGTCGTCGCGGGCGCCGTCGCCGAGCACGACGCGCCGGGCCAGCCGCCAGAACGCGGCGTGGAAGTCCGTCCAGGTGAGCACGCCCCGGTACGGCAGCGTGGCCGCCTCCTCGGCGGCGGCCCGCGCGACCGGCCCGAAGTCGGGGAGCAGCACCCGTTCGTTGTAGTCGTGACGCCGCTCCCGCAGCTCCGGCTCGGGGGTGATGAGCACGCCGTCCGGCTGGAAGTGGCCGAGGGCGCCGCGTTTCTCCCGGTTGGCCGGGGTGAGCGAGCGGTCGTCGAGCACCCGCCGCACGTCGGCGGCCGACAGCACGAGCACCGCCCAGCCCCGCAGCGGCACCCGGACCAGCAGCGGGCCGTCGCCGTGGCGGGCGCGCAGCCGGGCGAGCAGCCGGACGGCCCGGTCGTCGGCGCGGGCGAGCGCGGCGAGCCGGACCATGAGCGGGCGGCGCACGATGACGCCCTGCGCGAGGGCCGGCAGGACCAGGGTGAGGCCCAGCCGCAGTGTCTCGGCGGCGTTCGCGCGCGGCGGCCGCGTGATCGTGCGCATGGCAGGGCGACTACCCTTCCTAGAGGCCACGACACACGTGAGAGGGGGGCCGGGATGGGCGCGTGCTGCGGTCCGAGCCGTGAGGCGGCCGGGGAGCCCGGCGGGCCCGGCGCGGGCGGCGGGGCTGTCGGCGGGACGGGCAGCGGGACAGGCGCGGTCACGGCGGCGCACGAGGTGCTCACCGTGCCGACGCCCGCACTCGCACCCGCACCCGGGCCCGTGACGGTGCGGCGGGAGCCGCCGCGCGGGATGGTGCGGATCCCCGGCGGCGAGTTCTGGATGGGCGGCGACGACCCCGACGGCCGCCCGGAGGACGGCGAGGGCCCGGTGCGCCGGGTGCGGGTGGAGCCGTTCCTCATCGACCCGGCGTGCGTGACGAACGCGCAGTTCGCCACGTTCGTGAAGGAGACCGGGTACGTGACCGAGGCCGAGCGCATCGGCTGGTCGTTCGTGTTCCGGCAGTTCGCCGGCCGGGGCGTCCTGGAGGCGAGCGTGCCCGGGGCGCCGTGGTGGGCCGGGGTGGAGGGCGCCACCTGGCGCACGCCCGAGGGGCCGGGCTCCTCGGTGGGCCACCGGCAGAACCACCCGGTCGTGCACGTGTCGTGGCACGACGCGAGCGCCTACGCGGCGTGGGCGGGCAAGCGGCTGCCGACGGAGGCCGAGTGGGAGATGGCCGCGCGCGGCGGCCTGGAGCGGGCCCGCTACCCGTGGGGCGACGAGCTGGCGCCGAAGGGGCGGCAGCGGTGCAACATCTGGCAGGGCCACTTCCCGTCGGCGCCGAGCAAGGGCACGATGCCGGTCAAGTCGTTCCAGCCCAACGGCTACGGCCTCTACAACGTCTCCGGCAACGTGTGGGAGTGGACCGCCGACTGGTGGGGCGTCGAGTGGGAGCCGTACGCCGACAACCCGACCGGCCCGGCCGAGGGTGAGGCCAAGGTGATCCGCGGCGGCTCGTACATGTGCCACGACTCCTACTGCAACCGCTACCGGGTGGCGGCGCGCACCTCCAACACCCCCGACTCCGCCACCGGGCACACGGGTTTCCGCTGTGCGGCCATAGTCTGAGCGCATGTCACGAACCCTGCGACTGCTGATCACCGGCGGCGGCACCGGCGGTCACACCTACCCGGCTCTGACGACCCTGGCGGCGCTGCGGCGTCACCAGGTGCCGCACGACGTGCTCTGGGTGGGCACGGCCGGCGGGCTGGAGGCCCGTCTCACCGCCGAGCACGGCATCCCGTTCAAGGCGATCACCACGGGCAAGCTGCGCCGCAGGCCCAACCTGCGCGAGCTCGGCACCAACGTCGCCGACGTGTTCCGCATCCCGGTGGGCGTGTTCCAGGCGATCGGGCACGCCGCCCGCTACCTGCCCGACGTGGTGCTGTCGACCGGGGGTTACGTGGCGGTGCCGATCGGGGTGGCGGCCAAGCTGATCCGCCGGCCGCTGGTCATGCACGAGCAGACCACGGTGGTGGGGCTGGCCAACCGCATCCTGTCGCGGCTGGCGACCCGGATCGCGCTGTCGCACGAGTCGTCGCTGGACTATCTGCCGGCCTCGGCGCGCTCCAAGGCGGTCGTGACGGGCAACCCGGTCCGGCCGGAGCTGCTGCAGGGCAACCGGGCCGCCGCCTACGACCTGTTCGGGCTGACGTTCGAGGTGCCGCTGATCTACGTGACGGGCGGCGCGCAGGGCAGCAAGCAGATCAACACGCTGATCGCCGAGCTGCTGCCCCGGCTGCTGCCGCACGCCCAGGTGGTGCACCAGTGCGGGCCGGCCTGGATCGAGCAGATGCGGGCGGTGGAGCTGCCGCCGGGGCTGGCCGACCGCTACCATCCGGTGCCGTACGTGGGCTCGGAGCTGCCCGACCTGTACGCGGCGGCCGACGTGGTGATCGCGCGCAGCGGCGCCGGCACCGTGTCGGAGCTGACCGCGATCGGCAAGCCGTCGGTGCTGATCCCGCTCATCCCGACGGGCGGTGACGAGCAGCGCAAGAACGCCGCCTACCTGATGTCCTCGGGGGCGGGGCGGGCGCTGCTGGAGCCGCGCCCGACGGCCGACGACCTGCTGGCCGAGCTGATGCCGCTGCTGACCGATCCGGAGCTGCGGGCGGCGATGGGCGAGGCGGCTCGCAAGCTGGGCCGCGTCGACGCCGCCGACGTGCTGGCCGACCTGCTCGTACGCACCTGCCAGGACGCCCAGGGGATCGCGGGTCAGGGCTCCAGGTAGCGGAAGGCCTCGTGGGCGGAGTTGAGGCTGCGCCGCAGGGCCTGCTCCAGCTGGTCGGCGTCGCGGCTGAGCCGCTCGATCTCCGGCACCGCGAAGCCGTCGGCGCCCGACTCGGCCACCAGCTCCTCGTACTGGTGCAGCCGCCCGCGCAGCTCCTCGATCTGGTGGTGGGCCCGGAAGGCGCGCTCGGCCTCGGCGACGTTGGCGGCGTAACGTTCCAGCGCCTCGACCCGGGCCACGACGGCGTCCTCGCTGCTGTCGAGCGCCCGGGCCAGGGGCTCGGCCACGGCCGCGACCTCGGGGGTGACGGCGCCGGTCACGGTCCGGCGGTGCTTGGTGCGCAGCGCCGACAGCTTGGCCAGCAGCCGGGCGATCTCCCATTCCTGGGCGGGCAGCATCACCGAGTTGCGTACGTCGTCGAGCAGGCCCTCCATGTTGACGGCCGACTCGGTCACCGCCTTGATCGCCTTCTGGGCGCGGGCCAGCAGCCTGCGTGACGACTCGTCGAGGTCGTCGGCCAGCACGTAGCGGCCCTCGTACCAGCGGAGCTGCTCGTAGATCTGCCGGTCGACGACGGCCTCGTCGTCATCGTCGGAGAGGTCGGTGCGGATGAAGGCGGCGACCAGGACGGGGATGCCGATGAAGATGAGGAGCAGCCCGACGCCTCCGCGCATCGCGCCGAGCGCCATGAGGGCGGCTCCGGCGGCCACCACGGCGATGATCATGCCGACGCCCCGGCGCTTGGCGGGGGGCGGCGGCGGGGGGACCCAGCCACGCCGCATCCGGGTCAGGACCTTGCCGCTGTCCCGGATCAGTTGCGCGTCCTCCGGCGGCACCCCCGGATCCACCACCACTTCCACAAATCGGGATCCTAGGGGAATTTCTCTTTGCAGGCTTCATTCTCCTGCTGGTTATCGGTAATTGCGCATTTCATTCGCCTAAATGGCGGAATGCCTCTTGGGCTGAAGTGACGCTGTCCCGCAGGGCCTGTTCCAGCCGGCCGGCGTCCTCGGCCAGGCGGCTCAGCTCGGGCACGGCCGAATCGTCGGCGCCCGATTCGGCCAGCAGTTCCTCGTAACTGGACAGGCGGGCGCCGAGCCGCTCGATCTGGTCGCGGGCGCGGTAGGCACGTTCGGCGTCGGCGACGTGGCCCGCGTAACGTTCCAGCGCCTCGACGCGGGCCAGCACGGCGGCCTCGCTGCTGTCGAGGGCGTGGGCCAGCGGCTCGGCGACGGCCGCCACCTCCGGGGTGATCCCCTCGGCCACCACCCCGCGATGCTCGGCGCGCAGCTCCGACAGCTTGGCCAGCAGGCGGGCGATCTCCCACTCCTGGGCGGGCAGCATCACCGCGTTGCGGACGTCGTCGAGCAGCCCTTCGGCGTGCACGTTCGAGTCCAGGACGGCGTCGACGGCCGTCTGGGCCCGGGTCATCAGGGCGCGGGCCGCCTCGTCCAGGTCCTCGCGCAGCACGAACCGGCCGGCGTAGCGGCGCGCGCTGTCGTAGACCTGGCGCTCGATCTCGTGCCGCCGCTCCACCTCGGCGTCCGGGCGGGGCCTGGCCAGCACGGCGACGGCCAGCAGCGCGGCCAGCGTCATCACGGCGACGAACGGCGTGTAGCGGCCGGCCAGGAAGAACCCGAGCCCGGCGGACATCGCCATCAGCGCCCCGACGGTCGCCATCGTCCGGGTCGCCAGGCCGACGGCGGGCGGGTGGCGGTGCGCGGGGACCCAGCCGGAACGGACGCGCAGCAGCAGTTTGCGGTTGCCGCGGAGCAGGTCGGCGGTCGCGGCTGGAACAGTGGGCTCGACTATCACCTTCGCAGGACGACCGGGCACATTTTTGATCCTATGTGGCGCTCTGTCCCAGCGGCAGGCCCTGCGGTCAGCTCACGCCGTCCGGCGCGGGTCAGCTCTCCAGATAGCGAAAAGCCTCGTGCGCGGAGGTGACGCTGCGCCGCAGCGCCCGCTCGACGTCCTCGGCGTCCTCGCTGAGCCGGTCGAGCTCGGGCACGGCCAGCGCGTCGGCGCCCGACTCGGCCAGCAGCTCCTCGTAGCGCGGCAGCCGGGCGCGCAGCTCCTCGATCTGGGCGCGCGCGTGGTAGGCGCGCTCGGCGTCGGCGACGTGGCGGGCGTAACGTTCCAGCGCCTCGACCCGGGCCAAAATGGCCGCCTCGCTGCCGGCCAGGGCGGCGTCCAGGGGGCGCACGACGGCGGCGACCTCGGGGGCGATGCCGCGTTCCATCAGCTCGCGGTGCTCGGCGCGCAGCGCCGACAGCTTGGCCAGCAGCCTGGCCAGCTCCCACTCCTGCTCGGGCAGGATCACCGCGTTGCGCGCGTCGTCCAGCAGGCCCTCGGCGTTGACGTGGGAGCGCAGGACGGTGCCGATGGCCCGTTGCGCCCGGGCCAGCATCCGGGCCGCGTCCTCGTCGAAGTCCCCGGGTAACAGGTAGCGGCCCTCGTACCAGCGGGCCTGCTCGTAGACGGCCCGCTCGCGCGGCCGGTCGTCCTCGGGTATCTCGCTGATGCCGGCGATCCTGAACAGGACGACGAGCACGAACATCGCCAGCACCATGAACCCCAGCACCGACAGCGGCGTGTCCCGCAGCACCGCCACCACCGCGACGACCACCGGGGTGGCGGCCAGCAGCGCGAGGCTCGACGGGCCGCGCGGCCGCTCGATCGGCTCCACGGGGGGCGGCACCCAGCCGGCCCTGAACCTCGACAGGAGCGCCCCGCTGCCCCGCAGCATCCCGGCGACCTCCGGCGGCACGGTGGGATCGACCACCACACCCACGCCCTGTCTCGGCACCCTGGCGCCCCCAACACTCGCGATGCCCGAATTTTACGTAACAATCCGCCGAAACGGCAGCCTCGAACCAGCCCGGCCTCACCGGCCGCCCCTCAACCGGGCCGTCCCCGAGCGGTCCGGGGCTCTGGTGACGGCCTGGCCGATGGGCGGGCGCCGGTCCGGGTCAGGGGCGGCCGGGGCGGACCAGGCCGGTCTCGTAGCCGAGGACGACGAGCTGCGCCCGGTCGTGCACGCCGAGCTTGGCCATCATCCGGTTCACGTGCGTCTTGACCGTGGCCGGGCTCATGAACAGCTCCCCCGCGATCTGCCCGTTCGTCAGCCCGCGCGCCACGCCGGTCAGGACCTCGCGCTCGCGGGCGGTGAGCGGGGCGAGCCGGGCGGGGCTGAGGTCCGGCGGGCGCGCGGTGAACTCCTCGATGAGCCGCCGCGTGACCCCCGGCGACAGCAGCGCGTCGCCCCGGGCGGCCACCCGGACGGCGTGCCGGATCTCGGCGGGGTCGGCGTCCTTGACCAGGAAGCCGCTCGCACCGGAACGCAGCGCCTCGTAGACGTACTCGTCGAGGTCGAAGGTGGTGACCACGACGACGCGGGTGCGGGTCGCGGCGATCTCGCGGGTGGCGGCCAGGCCGTCGAGGCCGGGCATGCGGATGTCCATGAGCACCACGTCGGGGTCGAGGCGGGCGGCCTGCCGGACCGCGTCGCGGCCGTCGGCGGCCTCGCCGACGACGGACAGGTCGTCCTCGGGGTCGATCAGCGCGCGCAGGCCGGCGCGGACGAGCGGCTGGTCGTCGGCGAGCAGTACGGTGATCACGCGGGCAGCCAGGCGTCGACGCGGAACCCGCCGGCGGGCCCGTCACCGGTGCTCAGCCGCCCGCCGGCGGCCGCGACGCGCTCCGCCATCCCGGTGAGGCCGTGCCCGCGAGCCTGCCCCTGAGCCTGCCCGCGAGCCTGTCCCTGCTCGGGCTCCTGTCCGGGCGGGGCCAGGGCCGGGGCGGCTCCGGCGCCGTCGTCCTCGACGCGCACGCGGACGGCGTCCGGCTCGTACGTCAGCGTCACGGCGGCGCGGGTCGCGGCGGCGTGCCGGAGCGTGTTGGTCAGCGCCTCCTGGACGATCCGGTAGACGGCCAGGTCGACGACGGGCGGCAGCTCCCGGCGCGCCCCGGCGACCTCCAGCGTGACCGGCAGCCCGGCGCTCCCGGCCAGCGCGGGCAGCTGCGCCGCCCCGGGCTGCGGCTGCCGCTCCCCCGCCCCGGCCGCGGCGGGGCGCAGGACGCCGAGGATGGTCTTCATCTCGGTCATCGCCTGGCGGCTGGAGGCGCGGATGACCTGGAGGGCGGCAGCTGCCTCCGGCGGCCCGCCCGCGCGGGTCACCGCCTCGGCGGCGACGGCGGCGTGCAGGGCGATGACCGAGATCGTGTGGGAGGTGACGTCGTGCAGCTCCCTGGCGACCCGCAGCCGTTCCTCCTGGGCGCGCCGCAGCGCCTCCTCCTCGCGGGTGCGCTCGGCGTCGGCGGCGCGCCGTTCGGCCTCGGCGGTGTGGTCGCGGCGGGCCCGCGACACCTCGGCGGGCTGGGCGACGACGAGGACGAGCAGCGCCCAGATGACGACGCCGACGAGCCGGTCCGCCGAGGGATGGACGATCGCGCCGGTCAGCGGCACGGCGACCAGGAACGCCGCCCCGGCCCACCCGGCGGCGCGGCGCCCGGCGTCGATGGCGGCGAACACGGCGATCAGCGCGGGCGCGCACCAGAACGCGTAGGCGTAGCCCTGGACGAAGCAGAGCGCGGCCGCCCCGGCGCAGGCGACGAGCGCGGCCACGGGGTCGCGCGGCAGCCAGGCCAGCCCGAGCGCGGCGACGGCCAGCAGCACGTAGCCGGCCAGGTCGAGCGGCCGGGCGTCCGGCTGGTTGCCGGTGGCCAGGAGGGTCGAGTACACCACGACCACGCCCATGCCGCAGACCAGGGCGAAGGTCTTCATACGGGCACGGTAACGCGTTCCCGTACGGGCGCGCGATGCCGCGGACGCGGTATCGCGGCTACGGCGAGCGCGGCAGCCACGGCGGCCAGGGGGATGGCGGGCAGCACGTACCGGTGGTCGAAGTCCAGCGCGGCGACCGGCGCGACGAGCAGGAACATCGCGAACGTCCAGGGCAGCAGCGCGGCCCGGCGGCGGCCGATCGAGCCCGCCGCCCCGGCCAGCAGCATCACCCCGAACAGCGTCCCGTGCAGGAACCACGGGTACGGGTAGGCGGCCAGGATCGACCCGAACGGCTCCACCGAGCGCATGCCGCGGATGTCGGGGTCGTACTCGGCGCGCACCTTGTCCACCAGCGGGTTGTCCGGCAGCGTCCAGGTGCCGTACGGGAAGCGGGAGGTGGGCGTCATGCGGTCGGGGTGCGGGACGGGCTCCCAGGTGAAGGCGAGCGCGGTGTTGGCGGCCACCTCGCGCAGGTAGTCGAGCGGCTGGGCGGCGATGGCGCGCACGGCGAAGGAGCGGGCCAGGTCGTTGTGCGCGAACCGGCCGCCGGGCAGCCGGTTGAGCGACGCGCCGGGCGCCCACACGTACTCGGAGGCGGCGTCCAGGACGGTGCCGTTGGGGCAGAGCGGGGCCTCCTCGGGCGGCGGCTTGATGATCGAGCAGTCGGCGAACGTCATGGTGCGCGCCCAGAGCGCGACGCCGTCGGAGCCGCTGAGCGCGAAGCGGCCGTTGTGCTGGGCGTACCAGCCGGCGTAGCCGATCAGCGGCAGCGCGCCCGCCAGGGCGAGCGCGACGACGCCCCGCCACGGGACGCGGCGCAGCAGCAGCCACAGGACGGCCAGGCCGATCAGCGGCGCGGCGGCGGTGCGGGTGATCCCGGCGAGCGCGAGCAGCAGCCCGGCGAGCGCGGCGGCCCGCCAGGTGACCTCCTCGCGCCACAGCAGCGCGCACAGCGCGGCCACGACGAGCGCGATGACCTGGAGGTCGGACAGGATGGCGTGCTCCAGCCTGACGAACGCGGGGTCGAACAGCACGGGCACGGCGGCGAGCGTGGCCCCCCAGCCGGGCAGCCCGCGCCGCCGCAGCAGGGCGTAGATCATGATGGCGACGCCGAGTCCGATCGCGTGCTGCACCCCGGCGATCAGCTCGACGCTGCCGAACGGCCGCATCAGCCACAGGAACGCGGAGTAGCCGGCGGGGTGGAAGGCCCCGCGCGGCTGCAGGTGGACCGCCGTGTCCAGGTACGTGAACGAGTCGTACCAGTACACCATCGCGGTGTCGTAGCCGAGCATGACGAGCACCCGCAGGGCGGCGGCGAGCGCGAGGACGACGGCGAACAGGCGGTGCGCGGCCATGCGGCACTCCCCCCGGGCGGGCCGGGCGGATCCCGGCCGGAGGGGAGAAGTCCAGCGCCGGGCGCATAACCGGGGCGTCACCTGAAGTGGTTACGTCGGCGTTATGCCTCTAAGGTCACACTGTTCTTCATTTATGGATCTTTGGGGGCCAAGGTGCGTGTCTTGATCGCCGAGGACGAGCGGATGCTCGCCGACTCGATCGCCGAGGGACTGCGGAACGAGGCGCTCGCCGTGGACGTGGCCTACGACGGGGAGGCCGCGCTGGAACGCCTGGGCGTCCACGACTACGACGTGCTGATCCTGGACCGCGACCTGCCGGGCAGGCACGGGGACGAGGTGTGCGCGCACGTGGTGGAGCGCGGCTGGCTGGTGCGGGTGCTCATGCTGACCGCCGCGTCGGACCTGCGCTCCAGGGTGGCGGGGCTGTCGCTGGGGGCCGACGACTACCTGCCGAAGCCGTTCGCGTTCGAGGAGCTGCTGGCGCGGGTGCACGCGCTGGGGCGGCGGGCCAGGCGGGCCGACCCGCCGATGCTGGAGCGGGCCGGGGTGCGGCTGGACTGGGCGCACCGGCAGGTGTTCCGCGAGGGCCGGTACGTGCCGCTGGCGCGCAAGGAGTTCGGCGTGCTGGCCGAGCTGCTGCGGGCGCGGGGCGCGGTGGTGTCGGCGGAGGAGCTGCTGGAGAAGGTGTGGGACGAGCACATCGACCCGTTCACCAACACCGTGCGGACCACGATGACGAAGCTGCGCAAGAAGCTCGGCCAGCCGCAGGTCATCGAGACGGTGCCGGGGTCGGGGTATCGCATCCCATGAGCGTCCGACTGCGTTTCGGCCTGGCCTGCGCCGGGGTGTTCCTCGTGGCGGGCGCGCTGGTGCTGGCGGGCGTGCACGTCGTGGTGCAGCAGAGCCTCGCCTACCGGTCGGGACTCATCACCCCCGACTACGTCCGCGACGCCGGCTGGATCACCCACCGCTACAGCACCGTCTACGAGTTCACCCGCGACCGCGTCATGCACGTGCGCGCCGTGTACGAGCGCGACACGCTCGCCAACGTGCGCACCGTCGGCTCGCTCGTCGTGCTGGGCGGCGCGGGCGTGGCGTTCGCGCTGGGCTGGCGGGCCGCCGGGTGGGCGCTGCGCCCGGTCCGGCACGCCACCGAGACCGCCCGGCGGGTGGCGCAGAGCCACGACCTGACCGAGCGGATCGGCTGGCGGGGGCCGCGCGACGAGGTCAGGGAACTGACCGACATCTTCGACACCATGCTCGACCGGCTGGCCCGCTCGTTCGACGGGCAGCGGCGCTTCGTCGCCAACGCCTCGCACGAGCTGCGCACGCCGCTGACGATCAACCGGACGCTGGTGGACGTGGCGGTGCGCCGGCCGGACGCGACCGAGGACGTCAAACGGCTCGGCGAGTCGCTGCTGCTGGTCAACGCCCGGCACGAGCGGCTCATCGACGGCCTGCTGGCGCTGACCGAGGGCGAGCAGGCGGTGCTGGACCGGCGGCCGTTCGACCTGACGGACGTGGCCGAGCACGTGCTCGACCTGGCCGCCGCCGAGGCGCAGGACCGGGAGGTGACGATCCACCGGCTGCTCGACGCCGCGCCGACCGCGGGCGAGGCGGTGCTGGTGGAGCGGCTGGTGCAGAACCTGGTGGAGAACGCGATCCGCCACAACCACCCCAAGGGCGAGGTGTGGGTGACGACGCGGCAGCGGGCCGAGCAGGTCGAGCTGGTCGTGGCCAACACCGGGCTGCAGGTGCCCCCGTACGAGATCGAGACGATCTTCCAGCCGTTCCGGCGGCTGCACGGCGACCGGTTGCGCTCCGAGCGCGGCAGCGGGCTCGGGCTGTCGATCGTCCGGGTGATCGCCGAGGCGCACGGCGGCACGGTCGTCGCCCGGCCCCGCGAGGAGGGCGGGCTGACGATCACGGTCGAGCTCCCGGCCGCCTAGGGGCTGTGGATCTTGCGGAGCACGTCCTCCGGGATGCCCGCCTGCACGAGGCTCTCCCAGCTCTCGAACCGCTCGGCGATCATCGACTCGACGAGCGGGCGCAGCAGCGCGTGCTCGGCGCCGCCGTGCAGCAGCTCGCTGAGGATGCGGCCGCGCTCGGCGAACGGCAGCGCGCCGCCGTCCAGCGTGACCGCGTGCGCGATCAGGCCGAGCAGCCGGCCGCCGCCGGAGATGTTCGCGGCGGTGACGGCGCCGATCGCGTCCAGGTAGAGGGCGACGCGCTCCTCGGGCCCCGCCGGGCCGCCGGTCAGCAGCTCCTGCACCAGGTGGGTGGCGCTGGCCACGTTCCCCGACGGGCGCAGCACGAGCGGCAGGTCGGCGTCGTCGGCGAGCAGGTCGGCCAGCAGGTCGGTGTCGAGGCTGAGCAGGTAGGGGCGTTCGGCGAAGGCCCGGGTGCGGTGGCGCAGCACGGTGGCCCGCTGCCGCATCCGGTGGTCGAACCACCAGCTCAGCCCCTCGGCCGCGGGCGGCTCGGGGGCGCCGCCCAGCAGCACGTCCCGCTCGCCGCCCTCCGACACGCGCTGCGCGGGCAGCGCCGCGAGCAGCCCGTTCCAGCCGTCCTCGCCGAGCTGGCTGCGCCACAGATGCGCGTACGACGCCCAGCGGGCCAGGTGGTCGCCGTCGCCGAGCAGCTCCGAGACGCGGACCGGCTCCCCCGCGGCGGCCGCGTACAGCAGGGTGAGGTTGGCGGAGTAGGCGGCCAGCCGCCGCGTGACGGGATGGCGTACGGGCTCGAAGGCGGTGAAGGAGCGGCGGCGGCGCTCGTGCAGCGACTCGCGCAGCAGCGCGCCGAGCAGGCTGACCGCGCGGGCGCGCACGTCGGCGGGCAGCGCCGACAGCAGCTCGACGGCGAAGCCGATCGCCGGGCCGCGTTCGGCCAGGCAGGAGAACGAGGTGACGGCGTAGAGCAGGTCGTCGTCGAGGTCCTGGGCGGGGGCGGCGGCCAGCTCGCTGTCGAGCAGGTCGTGCCGCCGCACGAGCTCGCGCACCGCGTGGACGGCCAGCCAGCCGACGAGGAACTCGCCGAACGTGGCGTGCAGGAACTCGTAGCGCGGCACCCGGTCGCCGGGCTCGGTGCGGTGCACGAAGAAGAAGCGGCGGGTGGCGCGGCGGGCCCAGTTGACGGTGCCGCCGGCGTCGCGGCGGGCCTGCCCGCACACGGCGGCCAGGTCGGCGTCCAGCGCCGCCTCCGCCGCGACCGGCCGGCCGCGGGCGAACATCGACAGCGCCACCACGCCGAGCTGCACCAGCTCCCGGTCGACCAGGGCGCGCTGGCGGGCCGGGGGCAGCCCGCCGGCCGCGGCGTCCTTGGCCACCTCGCGCTGGGCGAAGTCGCGGATCAGCGACTCGTACAGGGCGGCGCGGCCGATGCCGGTGCCGTCGGGCCGCACCGGGTCGCCGGTGGCGTCGTGCAGCGCGAGCAGCAGCAGGAGCAGCGGCTGGGTGGCGAGCTCGCCGTGGGCGAGCGCCGCGTCGGCGCTCAGCGGCACCCGGTCGTGGCGGGCCAGCAGCGCCCGGTTGGTCTGGTCCCAGATGTCCAGCCAGCGCCGCACCTGGTCCTCCTCGAACGGCTGGAGCTGCAGCGCCAGCACGCCCTCGGGGAACCTGACCTGGTCGGCGAGCACGGTGCGGCCGGTCACGATCACCGCGACGGGCCTGCCCACCCGGTACTGCCCGGCCTGGAACTCCTGGATCTGCTCCAGGTAGTCGTGGCGGCTGGAGATCAGCTCGTCGAACCCGTCGAGCATGACGACCGGCAGCGCGCCGCCGCCCGCGTCGACCAGCTCCTCGAAGCGCACCTCCTCGCCGAGCACGTTGCGCAGGCCCTGGTCGATCTGGGAGATGACGGTGGACTCGGCGACGACGTGGCGCAGCTCGACCCTGATCGGCAGGAACTCCGAGCCGGCCAGCCGGGCGGCGAGCACCTCGGCCAGCTTGGACTTGCCCGCGCCGGGCTCGCCGAGCACGACGAGCGGCGCCTGCGTGGCGCCGAGCGAGGTGAGGTGGCCGACCAGGAACGCCTCCGCGTCGGGCAGCCGGCGGCGGTCGTTCCACCAGCTCCGGGCGGCGGGCGTGGCCTCGCGGGTCATCTCCGCGACCCGGCAGCGGGGGCTGATGTAGCCCTCGCCGAGCAGCGGCAGCGTGACGTCCTCGGGCGCGGTGCCGCCCGACATGAGCGGCTGGTCCAGGGCGGTGGCGGCGAGCCGCACCAGGTGGATCATCGGCCGGTCGCCCAGGCGGGGCGGGGCCAGCTCCGCCAGCAGCCGCGCCACCCGCGACAGGCCGGCGCCGAGCGGCGGCGTCTCGGTGACCAGGCTCCACATGCCGAACTCGGGGTTGTCGCGGCTGAGCAGCCGGTAGTCCTCGTCGTAGACGCGCAGCGCCTGCGCGGCGGTGCCGTCGGCGAGCAGGATCGGCAGCCGGGTGCGGTCGCCCGCGCGCAGCTTCTCCCACAGGGGCAGCCCGCGCGCGTAGGCGGTGACCGCCTCGGACATCCGCTGGTGGACGCGCTGGACGGCCTGCCGGGTCTCCTCATACGGGCGGTGCGGCTCGGGCATCGGCAGCGGGGTCAGCAGCAGGCTCTCCACCAGGGCGGCGAACCGTTCGGCCGGGCCGGTGCCCGGGTGGGCGGTGTGGTCGAGCGACTCCAGCCCGACCGGCAGCCGCGCCTCGCCCAGCGCCTCGAAGTACGCCGACACGACGATCACCGCGTGGGCCGCGGCCAGCCGCTGGGTGCGCTCGAAGCGGTGGCCGCCCCGGCCGGTCATCCGGCGGACCACGTCCTCGGTGTAGCGGATCACGTCGGCGCGCAGGTCGAGCAGGCCCATCGGCAGGCGCGCGCCGCCGGCCAGCGCCCAGCCGGTCAGCGACACGGTCGAGGCGAGGTCGACGAGTTTGACGAGGCGGCTCTGGTCGCAGCCGAGGATCTTCAGGGCGTCGGCGTAGCTGAGGATGTCCGTCATGCGCGTCTCCGAAGAGCGTGAGAAATCCCATCATGACGCTTTTTATGGTGATTCTTTGGGTGATTCACCGTGGAGTTCACCGGTCCGTGACGGCCTCGGCGATCTCCGCCAGCGCGGCCGGGTCCTCGATCGTGGACGGCGCCCGGTACGCGCGCCCCGCCACGATGTCGCGCATCGTCCCGCGCAGGATCTTGCCCGAGCGGGTCTTGGGCAGCCGCGGCACCACCACGGCCGTGCGGAACGCCGCCACCGGGCCGATCCTCTCGCGCACCATCGCCGCCAGCTCGCGCTCCACCTCGGCCGGATCGCGCCCGGCTCCCGCCTTGAGCACCACGAACCCCATCGGGAGCTGACCCTTCAGCTCGTCGGCCACGCCGATCACCGCGCACTCGGCGACGTCCGGGTGCGCCGCGACCACCTCCTCCATCGCGCCGGTGGACAGCCGGTGCCCGGCCACGTTGATCACGTCGTCGACGCGGCCCATCACGTACAGGTAGCCGTCGTCGTCCAGGTAGCCGCCGTCGCCCGTCAGGTAGTGGCCGGGGTAGCGGGACAGGTAGGACTCGGCGAAGCGGGCGTCGTCGCGGTAGAGCGTGGGCAGGCAGCCGGGCGGCAGCGGCAGGCGCACGGTGACCGCGCCCTCGGCGCCGGGCGGGCACTCGCGGCCCTCCTCGTCAAGGACGCGCACGTCGTAGCCGGGGACGGGCTTGGTCGGCGAGCCGGGCTTGACGGGCAGCTCCTCGATGCCGACGCAGTTGGCGGCCATCGGCCAGCCGGTCTCGGTCTGCCACCAGTGGTCGATCACCGGGACGCCGAGCAGGCCGGCGGCCCAGTGGTAGGGGTCGAGGCGCTCACCGGCCAGGAAGAGGTAGCGCAGTGCCGACAAGTCCCACTTTTTGGCGAAATTTCCTGCTGGGTCCTCCTTCTTGATGGCGCGGATCGCCGTCGGGGCCGTGAACAGCGTCCGCACCCCGTACGTCGAGGCCACCCGCCAGAACGCCCCCGGGTCCGGCGTCCCCACCGGTTTGCCCTCGTACAGCACGGTCGTGCACCCCGCCAGCAGCGGCCCGTACACGATGTAGGAGTGCCCGACCACCCAGCCCACGTCGGAGGCGGCCCAGAAGACCTCCCCCGGCGCGGCCCCGTACACGTGGGACATGCTCCAGTGCAGCGCGACCGCGTGCCCGCCGTTGTCGCGCACCACCCCCTTGGGCACCCCGGTCGTGCCGGAGGTGTAGAGCACGTACAGCGGGTCGGTCGCCGCCACGCTCACGCACTCCGCGGGCTCGGCCTCCCGCACCGCCCGCGCCCAGTCGAGGTCACGGCCCTCGCTCAGCTCGGCCGGGCCCTGCGGCCGCTGCAGGACCACGCAATGCTCCGGCCGGTGCGCGGCCTGCCGCAGTGCCGCGTCGAGCAGCGGCTTGTACGCGACGGTCCGGGACGGCTCGATGCCGCACGAGGCCGACAGCACGACCTTGGGCCGGGCGTGGTCGATCCGCACCGCGAGCTCACCGGCCGCGAACCCGCCGAACACCACCGAGTGCACCGCCCCGATCCTGGCGCAGGCCAGCATCGCGAACACCGCCTCCGGCACCATCGGCATGTAGATCACCACGGTGTCGCCCCGGCCGACACCGAGCCCGCGCAGCATCCCCGCCGTCCTGGACACCTGCTCCAGCAGCTCGGCGTAGGTGTAGCGGCGCACCGTGCCGGTGACCGGGCTGTCGTGGATCAGCGCGTCCTGCCCGCCCCGGCCCGCGGCCACATGACGGTCGACGGCGTTGTGACAGGTGTTGAGCCTGCCCCCGGCGAACCAGCCGCCCTCGGCGGCCGCCCGCTCCGGCGGCACGTCCCAGTCGATCCCGCGCGCAGCCTCGCCCCAGAACGTCTCGGGGTCCTCGATGCTCTGCCGATAGGCAGCCTCATAACCTCGCACTTCCTGATCAGACCAGGCCCCTCCGGGCTGTGCAAGCCCTTCGGGCCCGGGTGTCGGGGAGATCCTTTCCACCCCGCTCACGATGCGGCAGGGGCGGCCCGGCGGACCTGGTGAGCGGCCCGCCGGCCCGGCCTGGCAAGGTGGCCGGGTGGACGATGACCTGATCCTCTCCGTCGTGACGGGCTCGCGGGCGTACGGGCTGCGGACCGGCGCGTCCGACACCGACCGGCGGGGCGTGTTCGTGGCGCCGACGGCGGACTTCTGGCGGCTGGACAAGCCGGTCACGCATCGCGACGGGCCGCTGCCCGAGCAGTTCTCGTGGGAGGTCGAGCGGTTCTGCCGGCTGGCGCTGGACGCGAACCCGACCGTCCTGGAGTGCCTGTGGTCGCCGATCGTCGAGGTCGAGACGGCCGAGGGGCGGCGGCTGCGCGAGCTGCGCGGCGCGTTCCTGTCGCGGCGCGCCCACGAGACGTTCACCGGCTACGCCGACGCCCAGTTCCGCCGCCTGGACCCGGCCGCGCCCAAGTGGAAGCAGGCGATGCACATGATCCGGCTGCTGATCAGCGGCCTGCACCTGGTGCGGCACGGCGAGCCGCTGGTCGACGTGGGCGCGCACCGCGACCGGCTGCTCGCCGTCCGGCGCGGCGAGGTGCCCTGGGAGCGGGTGGACGCCTGGCGCGCCGAACTGGCCGCCGACCTCGCCGGCGCGCCGTCCGTCCTGCCGGACCGGCCCGACCGGGCCGCCGTGGAGGCGTTCCTGATCGACGTACGGAGGGGCCACCTGTGAAACTGCCCGGCTGGCCGGCGGACATCCCCGGCGGGCAGCCGCACCCGCCGGCGTTCGCGACGGTGAGCGGCGCGCACCTGTACGGGTTCCCGGCGGCGGGGGCCGACGGGCGCGGCTGACAGCCGAGCTGGAGGAGGCCGGGGCTGCCTCCCGCCTCCCGGAGGCCGCCACCGCCCACGACGCGCTGCACGACCTCGTCGTCCGCACCCGGCTCGCCCGCTGACCGGCCCCCGGGCGGAGAGGAGCGGTCACCCCGTGAGGCGGGACAGGAGCGGGGCCGCGTCCTGTTCGGTGATCGTGATGCCGATCCGGTCCCGGAGCGCGTCGGCGAGCTCGCGGGCGGTGGTGGCGCCGAGGTCCCCGACGCGCACCCGGGCGGCGTGACCGTCCGGGGAGAGCACCGTGCGCTGGGCGAGCACGTGCCGGACGAACGGCGATCGCGGGTGGGTGGCGACGTAGTGGTTGGCCATCTCGAAGTCGCTCGGGTACTGCGGTTCGTCCTCGCGGAAGGCGTACAGCTCGGCGGACCCGGCGTGCAGCACCCAGAAGCCGCCGTCGCGGCCGAGCCGCCAGCGCCACTCCCCCAGCGCCGCGTGGGCGCCGTCGGCGAGCGGCAGCGGCTCCACGAGCCCGTCGCCGCCGAAGCCGGCGTCGGCGAGCCAGCGGGTGCCGCCGGCCTCGACGGTGAGGACGGCGTGGGAGCGGGGCAGGTGCGGGCGGCCGAGCCGGATGCGGGCGAGGTGGCGCGTCACGGGGAAGCCGAGCCGTTCGAGCGCGGCGGCGAGCAGCAGGTTGTGCTCGTGGCAGTAGCCGCCGCGCCGTCCCCCGACCAGCTTGTCCTGCACGGACTTGAGGTCGATGGGGACGCCGCGGCCCAGGACGGCGTCCAGGTTCTCGAACGGGATGGCGGTCACGTGCGCGCGGTGCACGGCCCGCAGCGTCTCCGGGGTGGCGTCGCGGGTCCCGTCGTGGCCGATCCTGGCGAGGTACGCCTCGAGGTCGAGGTGGTCGATGTCCCAGTTCATGCGTTCAAGGGTGGCGGAGCGGGACGGGGTGCCGCATCACGGGTTCGCGGGATCGTGCGACAGGACGAGCCGGACGGCGAACAGCTCGTAGCCGGCCCGTTCGAAGGTCCTGGCCATGGGGACGTTGCCGGCGTCGGTGTCGGCGGCGATCCGGGTGGCGCCGCGCCCGGCGTGCGAGCGGGTGATCTCGGCGAGCAGCTCGGCGGCGTAGCCGCGGCCCCGGTGGGCGGGCAGGACGCCGAGGTAGCCGACGACGGGCCCGGCCTGGTTGGCGGACGGCAGCGCGAACCCGGCCAGCTCGCCGCCGGGCGTGTAGGCGAGCCGCCACCAGGACCGCTCCCCCGGCATGCGCAGGTAGTCGTCGAGGTCCTCGCGGGCGACGGCGGCGGCGTCCTTGACGAGCAGGGCCTGGCGGGTGTGGTGGTCGAGGCTGCCCTCGGCGGCCTGCCGGAACGCCTCGGCGAACGCCTCGTCGTCGGGCTCGGCGCGGAACTCCAGCCGGCCGGTCGGCTCGGGCACCGGCGCGCCGGGCTTCCAGGCGTAGCGGAGGCGTTCGAGCTCGTCGGTCAGCCCGGCCCGGCCGCCGGCCTCCCACCGCCAGGCGACGGCCGCGGTGACGGCGGGCTGGTCGCGCCATCCGGCGGGGACGAACAGGTGGTAGGCGGGCCTGTCGCCGAACGCCTCGTGGGCGTGCCGCAGCAGGTCGGCGGCGAGCTCCACCCGGTCGGGGACGGAGGGGTCGACGTAGAGGCAGTCGAGGGCCAGGGGCCCGGAGTCCGGGAACCCCCACCACACGGCCCGTGCCAGGATCTCGCCGTCGCGCTCGGCCACCCAGATGCGGTCGTAGCGGTAGTGCCCGTCCGCGAGGAAGGCGCGCAGCCGGTCGGGGTCGGCCCAGCTCACGGGCTCGTCGACGACGCAGCCGAGCAGGCGGTCGAGTTCGGACTCGGCCGCGGGACGGAACAGCATAGATGATCTCCACAAATATCCGACAGGATGGGGCAATGGCCCCCTACGATGACACTCTTCCACTCCAGCCGCCCATCCATTTACCGCCTGACGGCGAGCTGGCCGCCGCCGTGCCCGGCGCCCCCGCCGATGGCGATCCCGCGCAGGTGCTGCGCGCGTGGGCGCTGACCTGCCGGGACGTGCTCGGCGGCGAGGAGGGGTTGCTGCTGGAGCTGGTCCGCCGGTTCCTGGCGCGCGACCCCGCCGCCGGCGAGCCGCCCGCCGCGCTCGCCCGGCTCGGCCTGGTACGGGACTCCGCGCCGTACGAGCTGACGCCGCTCGGACTGTGGACCGGCAGGGAGCTGATCGCCGAGGTGACCGGGCAGCGGGTGCCGGTCATGGGGTCGCTGGCCGGCGGGGACGCCGCCGCGCTGCTGCACGGGCTGCGCGCGTACCCGGAGCCGGAACGCGACGAGGAGCTGGCCGGCTGGCTCGCGGGCCGCGACCGGGCGGCAGCGGCGGCGGAGATCGCCGCCGCGGTCGGCGGGGCGAGCCCGCTGGGCCGGGCGGTCGGGATCGAGCTGCTGGCCACCCGGTTCGGCGAGGACGGCCGCCGGGCGCTCGACGGGCTGCTGGCGGAGCCCCGGACGGGCGCGGTGGTCGCCGCCAGGCTGGGCCGCGACCACAGCGGCGGCGACGGGAGCGGCGACGGGCGGCCGGGGTCGGGCGAGCTCGCCTGGGCGCTGGTGGACATGGCGGCGGCGCTGCTGGAGTTCGGCGGCGAGGCGGACGAGGTGGTCGAGTCGGTGGCGCTCGGGCTGGACCCGGAGGAGCAGGCGGGCACCGTCGCGCTGCTGGCGCTGGCCGACCATCCGGGCGCGGAGGCGGTGCTGAGGGTGTTCGTCGACCACCACCCGGACGCCCGCGTGTCGGCCTCGGCCCGCAAGGCGCTGCGCCGTCTGCGCGGGCTGGCCGCGCGCGGGTAGGGTGACCCGCGATGACGAAACACACGATCTCCGCACCGTCCGGCACGATCCTCGGCGACGCCTACTCGTGCGACTGCGGCGCGCAGTTCGCCGGGCGGATGGCGGCCGAGCTGCACGCCGCCGAGAACCAGCTGTGCACGGCCTGCCTCGGCTCGGCCGAGGAGGTGCTGGCGCCGGGCCTGACGCACCGCTGCCCGTCGTGCGCCGGCACGGGCGGCCGGCGCGAGCAGATGACCTGGCAGCTGGCCCACGCCGAGGCCGAGGAGCGCATCACGATGACGATGGTGCGGGGCGTGGTGTCGGGGTTCGACGGGCCGTTCAGCCTGTCGCAGATCGCCGACACGATCCGCGACGGGCTGCGGCTGCCCGCCGGGCGGCTGCCGGTGGGGCCGCGGGTGCGTGACCTGCTGCTGGAGCTGCAGGCGGCCGGCGAGATCACCATGCTGTCGGCGCCGGACGAGCTGATCGAGGGCACCGACGTGGTGCTCTACCGCGACCCGCAGTGGCAGCGGGCGGGCACGCTCGGCCTCTGAACGACCGCTCGCGGGCGCCGCCCGTCACACGCGGCAGAGGATCTCGCCGTGGGTGATCGACAGCCAGGCGTCGTCGGCCGCGGCCCACTCCAGCCAGCCGCCGGACATCCGGCGCAGGTCGTCCTCGGTGGCCGCGCCGCTGGTCAGGGCCTGCTCGGCCATGGCGGAGCGCAGGATCCGCTCGGCCCACATGCCGCCCCACCAGGCCCGGTCGGCGGGCGTGGCGAAGCACCAGACGGAGGCGGTGGCGGTGACGTCGGTGAAGCCCGCGGCGCGGGCCCACGACAGCAGGCGCCGCCCGGCGTCGGGCTCGCCGCCGTTGGCGCGGGCCAGCTTCTGGTAGAGGGCCATCCACTCCTCCAGCGCGGGCAGCAGCGGATACCAGGCGAAGGCGGTGTAGTCGCTGTCGCGCGCCGCCACCAGCCCGCCCGGCCTGGTCACCCGGCCCATCTCGCGCAGGGCCCGGACGGGGTCGCCGACGTGCTGGAGCACCTGGTGGGCGTGGACGACGGAGAAGGCGCCGTCGGGGAAGCCGAGCGCATGGGCGTCGGCCACGCGGAAGTCGGCGTTGGTCACGCCCCTGGCCTCCAGCTCGGCCTCGGCCAGCGCCAGCGCCTCGGGCGTCACCTCCGACACCGTCACCCGCGACACCCGCGCGGCCAGGTCGGCGGCGATGGTGCCGGGCCCGGAGCCCACGTCGAGCAGCGTCATGTCCGGCTCCAGGTGGGGCAGCAGGTAGGCGGCCGAGTTGGCGGCCGTGCGCCAGCGGTGGGAGCGCAGCACCGACTCGTGGTGACCGTGGGTGTAGACGGCGTCCATCGGGACTCCTCATCTCGTGATCGTCCCCGGCAGGCTAACACCTGTCTCGCCATTCAAGAGAAATCGTCTCACTATTCGGTCAGGATTAGCGGCCCGACAGCGGGTAGCTGGGAGGCTCCACCGATGAACAAGGAGCTCACCATGGCCAAGACCGTGGCAGAAGTGATGACCGCCCACCCCGCCACCATCGAGGGCGACCAGCCGGCCAGCGCCGCCGCCGCCCTCATGCGCGACAACGACACCGGCGCGATCATCGTCAACGACAACGGCCGGATGCGCGGCATCGTGACCGACCGTGACATCACCGTCAGGCTCGTCGCCGACGACAAGGGCCCGCAGACGCCCGTCAAGGAGGCGTGCTCGTCGGACGTCGAGGCGATCGGCCCCGACACCAGCATCGAGCAGGCCGTCCAGCTCATGCGCTCGCACGCGGTGCGCCGCCTGCCCGTCGTCGAGGACGGCCGCGCCGTCGGCATCCTCAGCATCGGCGACCTGGCCGTCGAACGCGACCCGAACTCGGCGCTGGCCGACATCTCGGCCGCGGAGGGCAACCGCTAACGTGGCCCCGTGGTCACAGTCGAGGACGTGCGGCGGCTCGCGGCGACCCTGCCGAGGTCGTCGGAGCACCTGATCAGAGACCGGGTCAAGTTCCGCGTGGGCGCCATCGTCTACCTGGCGTTCTCGCGCGACGAGACCGTGATGGGCTTCGCCTTCCCGAAGGAGGAGCGGGCCGCGCTGGTCGCCGCCGAGCCCGCCAAGTTCCTCCTGCCGCCCGAGTCCGACCTGCGCTTCAACTGGGTCTGCGCGCGCATGGCCGCGCTCGACGAGACCGAGATGCGCGAGCTGGTCGTGGAGGCGTGGCGGATGGTCGTGCCGAAGAAGGTCTACGCCGCCTACATCGCCTGAGACGGTCCCAGACAGTCTGAGACGATGGGCCCATGCACTTCCAGCACGACGACGCCGTCTGGCGCGACTTCCCGGAGCTGGTCCCGGGCACCATCCTGGCCGAGGGCATCACGCCCGGCGCCTCCGTCGACGAGGCGCTGCGCGCCCACCACGCGGCCGCGGCCGAGCGGCTGGCGGCCGGGCCGGAGTCCGGGCTGCCGGAGATCCAGGCGTGGCGGCGGGCCTTCTCCCGCATGGGGCTCAAGCCGACGCAGTACCGGTGCGCCTCGGAGTCCCTGCTGCGCCGGTTCAAGAAGGAGGGGGCGCTGCCGCGCATCCATCCGCTGATCGACCTGTGCAACGCGGTGTCGGTGGCGTTCGCGATCCCGGTCGCGGTGTTCGACCTGTCCCGCGTGGACGGCTTCCTGGAGGTGCGGCGCGCGACGGGCCAGGAGGAGTACGTCACGCTCGCCGGCGAGCGTGAGCACCCCGAGCCCGGCGAGGTGATCTTCGCCGACGGCGGCGGCCACGCGCACGCCCGCCGCTGGACCAACCGGCAGAGCGGCCTGTCGGCCGTCCGCGACACGACCGCCTCCGTGCTGATCGTCGCCGAGGCCCTGCACCCCACGGCCGCCGAGGACGTGCGCAAGCTCACCGAGGTGCTGAGCGGCGAGCTGAGCGCCGCGTGGGGCGTCACGCCCGCCGCCGCGGTGCTCGGCCCTGCGTCGCCGCGCCTGGAGTTCTGAGCCCAGCTCGGCGCCCTGGTCGACGCCCTGTTCGACGCTCTGCTCGACGCCTTATTCGACGCAGTCGTGCAGGTGCCGGACCGTCCGGGTGATGCGGTAGTGCTTGTCGATGGTGACGACCGCGTTGCCCGGGCCCCAGTCGATGTTCTCGCACGTGTCGGCCGAGCTGACCGGGCCGAAGTCCCAGGCGTCATGGACGAGCTTGTTGCCCGACACCTTCCACTTCGGCCCGGAACGCCACTGCAGGAACAGCGTGTAGTTGCCGCCGGCCAGCAGGTTGTCGGTCACCGTCACCGCGCTCAGGTTCTTGTCGACGAGGTTGACCGGGTCGGAGTGCTGGGGCGCCTCGCGCTGGTCGATCGTGTTGTGGTCGAAGACCAGGCCGCTGCAGACGATGCCGCCGGGGCAGTACGCCTGGATGCCGTCGGAGTGGCTCGTCGGCGGGCCGCACAGGTTCACGTACGAGTCCCTGATCGTGACGTTCCTGCCCGACATGCGGAAGCCGTCGTCGAAGCCGCGCACCTCGATGCGGGTGGCGGTGAAGTTCTTCTCGCCGACCGCCGGGTAGATGCGGCAGCCCTTCTCCGGGCCGACCGTGGAGTCGGTGATGGTGAACGAGCCGCCCGTCTTCCAGTTGGTGATCATTCCGTCGATCCGGCTGTTCCTGATGACGACGCCGGACGCCTCCACGGTCAGGTCGCCGGTGATGTGCACGCCGTCGAGGACCTGGCCGGGCTTGGCGGCGGTGAAGTCGCCCTTGATCGTGGACAGCCGCAGGGAGTCGGGCACGCCGGTGCAGGCGGGCGTCGGGTGCGCGGGCAGCTCACAGCCGGGCCTGCCGGGCGTCGACGGCTCGGGGCCGGTGGGCTGCGGGCTCGTCGGCTGCGGGCTCGTCGGCTGGGGCTTGGTGGGCTCGGGCTTGGTGGGCTGTGGGGTGCTCGTCGGGGTGCGGGTGGGGCTCACCGTGGGTGTGGGGGTGACCGTGGTGGTGACCGTCGGGGTCGGGGTGGGGGTCTGGGTGCGGGTCCTGGTGGGGGACGGGCTCGGGGACGGGGTGCCGGCGCCCGGGCGGAAGACCACGTCGACGAGGTAGTTGTGGCCGGCGCTGGTCCTGCGGGGGAACGCGCTCGCGCCGTACGCGAACGCGCCGTTCCAGCGGGAGGCGCTGAGCGAGTCGGTCCCCGGCAGGTAGCGGCGGAAGTAGTGCCGGGCGACCGCGTAACGGCCGTCGGGGGCGTGGTAGGAGACCACGTACGAGCGGCCGGCCCGCAGCGTGACGGGCTCCGGCAGGCGCGCCTCCTGCCAGCCGGAGGCCGTCTCCGTGCCGAACGCGACCCGCGCCAGCCGGTTGCCGGCGCCGTCCCACAGGCTGGCGGAGTGACCGGCGGCGGCACGGCGGTGCTTGTAGAAGCGGACCGCGACCACCGACCCGGTGCGGGACGCGGTGAAGCGCATGCCCAGCTCGACGGGCCTGCGGTCACGCCCCAGCTTGGCCGGGACGACGCTGGTCGGCGACCAGAAGCTCTCCTCCTGCGCCGCCGCCCGGGGCGTCACGGGGAACGCGGCCGCCTGCCGCTCCGCGGGGAGCGCGGGGGCCGGGCCGGCGAGCGCCGCGAGCGCGACGAGCGCGGCGGCGGCCGCCGTCAGGGTGCGGTGCGGTGAACCGTTCACGAGGAGGCCTCCAGAATGAATCCCCGATCAGCGAACCGGCCCCATGCTGCCAGCATCACGCGCCACTCCGGGCACTTTTCCGCATATTTCAGTTATCCAACCGAGATACGCCAGAAATAGGTCCGTTGCCCGGCGTTGATTGCAGCCGGCCCCAAATTCAAGAATGTCGTTGCCTGCCGGGCGCGTATTGATCAGTATCGGGATCATGGCACGCGACTGGGTGAGCTGGCACGACGACTACGACCGGCCGGGATCGAGCCTGGGCCGGCGCCTGGCCGTGGTCCAGGGCGCCGTCCGCGCCGCCCTCGACGCGGGCGCGGAGCGGGTGGTGAGCCTCTGCGCGGGCCAGGGCCGCGACCTCCTGCCGGTGCTGGCCGCGCACCCCCGGCGCGGCCGGGTGCGCGCCCGGCTGGTGGAGCTCGACGAGCGCAACGCGCGGCTGGCCGAAGAGCGGGCGCCGGCCGGGGTGGAGGTGGTGCGCGGCGACGCGGCCCTGACGGACGCCTACGCGGGCGCCGTACCGGCCGACCTGGTGCTCGTCTGCGGCCTGTTCGGCAACCTCGGCGACGCCGACGTCCGCCGGACGGTCTCCGCGCTGCCCCAGTTGTGCGCGCCGGGGGCGACGGTGGTGTGGACCCGGCACACCCGCGAGCCCGACCTGGTGCCGTCGATCTGCGCCTGGTTCGAGGAGACGGGGTTCGACCGGGTGTCATTGGAGACGGCGGAGTTCGGCGTCGGCGTGCACCGCTACGCCGGCCCGCCCACGCCGCTGCGGCGGGGCGAGCGGATGTTCACCTTCCTCCCGGGCGGCTCGCGTGCTCAGGGGAGCCCTCGGTAGAGGTCCTTGGTCAGGCCGGTGATGCGGCGGACCGAGCTGCTCCAGGTCGCGCCCGCCGGGTGCGCCGTGAGCACGGCCATGACGTAACGCTCGCCCTTGCCCACCAGGCCGGTGGTGTGGAGCACGGGACGGCCGAGGTCGGGGATGCCCGAGCCGCGCGAGCGCAGCGCGACCGTGGAGATGGACGCCCCCTGGGCCCGCGCGTCGCAGCGGACGGGCGGCACGGTGCCGAACCCGGACCAGCCCTGCTTGACCGCGAACGGCCGGGGCACCGCGCTGGGGATGCCGAAGGTCTGGTCGAAGCCGTCGCTGCCGCACGGGGTGGCCTGGCGCAGGTGGCCGAGCACGGTGTCGCGCACGCGCGGCTCGGCGGTGTCGAGCAGGTAGCGGTAGGTGCGCACGATGTCGTGGACGCTCAGCGACACGTACCCCCAGAAGCCGGGGTGGGTGGCGGGCGGCGGCGTGGTGTCGGACAGCCGCAGCTTGCGGGCCATCCGGGTGACGATGGCGCCCTTGCCGCCCCGGTCCCACAGCGTGGAGGCGGCGTCGTCGTCGCTCTCCCGCAGCATGATCTTGAGCAGCCGGGCGTCGGCGGCGGAGACCTGCCGGTTCCGTTCCAGGAAGTCGATCGCCATCAGGATCTTGATCACCGAGGCGGAGCGGAACTTGCGGTGCGCGTGACGGGTGGCGACCGCCTTGCCCTTCGTCCGGTCGAAGACGAGCCAGGAGGCCGTGGTGCCCGCCGGGACCTTGGGCGGCCGGGCCGTACGGGTCCTGGCCGTGGATGCGGACGCGGACGGGGTGGCCGCGGGGGCGCTCAGCGTCTCGGGGGCGGTGGTGGCCGACGCGGGGCCGGCCGAAGGCCCGGCGACGCATCCCGCTGCGAGTGGTACGGCTGCCGCCACGGCGGCCCACGGCTTCATACGCATCCGACATACCTATCAGAGTCTTGACGACTCCACAGAAACGGAGTTAAACAAAGGGGAATCCAACTCGAAACGGCGGTGAACCCACATCATGTACGCCGAGGAGCGGCAGCAGGAGATCCTCCGCAGGGCGCGCGCGGCGGGCCGCGTCGACGTGGTGTCCCTGGCCGGCGAGCTCGACGTGACGACCGAGACCATCCGCCGCGACCTGACCGCGCTGGAGCGGGCGGGCGTGCTGCGCCGGGTGCACGGCGGCGCGATCCCGGTGGAGCGGCTCGGGTTCGAGCCCGCGCTGGCGGCCCGCGACGAGGTGATGACGGCCGAAAAGGAGCGCATCGCCAAGGCCGCGCTCGCCGAGCTGCCCGAGGACGGGTCGGTGATCATCGACGCGGGCACCACCACGGGCCGCCTGGTGGGGGTGCTGCCCGCCGATCGCGAGCTCACCGTGGTGGTCAACTCGCCGCCGCTGGCCACGGCGCTGGCCGCCCGCGCCAACCTGAACGTCATCATGCTCGGCGGCCGGGTGCGCGGGCGCACGCTGGCGACGGTGGACGACTGGGCGCTGCGGCCGCTGTCGCAGCTCCACGTGGACGTCGCGTTCATGGCCACGAACGGCTGCTCGGCGGCGCGCGGGCTGACCACGCCGGACCCGGCGGAGGCGGCGATCAAGCGGGCGATGGTCGGCGCCGCGCAGCGCAGCGTGCTGCTGGCCGACCACACCAAGTTCACCAACACGTACCTGGCGTCGTTCGCCACGCTGGCCGAGATCGACGTGGTGATCACCGACACGGGCCTCGACCCGGCGCTGGCCGCCGAGCTGTCGGCCGCCGGGCCCGAGGTCGTCCGGGCCTGAGGGGGCGGCGGTGATCCTGACCCTGACGCTGAACCCAAGCCTGGACCGCACGATCGAGATCGGGGCCCTGGCCAGGGGCGCGGTCATCCGGGCGGCGGCGGCGCGGCTCGACCCCGGCGGCAAGGGGGTGAACGTGTCGCGGGCGCTGCTGGCCAACGCCGTGGCGTCGCGGGCGGTGGTGCCGTTCGGGGGCGACGAGGGGCGGCAGCTCGTGCGCCTGCTCGGCCAGGAGGGGCTGGACATGGTGACGGTGCCGGTGGCCGGGCGGACCCGGTCCAACGTCACGCTCGCCGAGCCCGACGGCACCGTCACCAAGGTGAACGAGCCGGGCACCGCGCTGTCGCCGGCCGAGCTCGACACCGTCGCCGACGCCGTGCTGGCCGCCGCGCACGAGGCGGACTGGGTGGTCGCCTCCGGCAGCCTGCCGCCGCGGGTGCCCGACGACGTCTACGCGCGGCTGTGCCGCCGCTTCGCCGGGGCCGGGATCCACGTGGCGGTCGACACCAGCGGCGCCGCGCTGGCCCGCGCGCTCGGCGCCGCCCCGGCGCTGGTCAAGCCGAACCTGGAGGAGCTGGCCGCCGCCACCGGCCGGGCGCCGCGCTGCCTGGGCGACGTGGTCGAGGCGGCGGGCGAGCTGCGCGCCGCCGGGGCCCGTACCGTCCTGGCCAGCCTGGGCGCCGACGGCGCGGTCCTCGTCGAGGACGGCGGGATCTGGTACGGCGAGGCCGCGGTCGCCGGGCCGCGCAGCGCGGTCGGCGCGGGCGACGCGATGCTGGCGGGCTTCCTGGCCGCCGGGGCGCGCGGCGAGCGCGCCCTGGTGGAGGCGCTGGCCTGGGGCGCGGCGGCGGTCGGCCTGCCGGGCAGCCGCATGCCGGGCCCGCGCGACATCCGCCGCGACGCCGTACGCGTCCACGCCCCCGACCCGGCGCGCCCGCTCACCTCGGCCCTCGACCCGGCGCGCCCGCTCAGCTCGACCACCGGCCCGGCGCGGCCGCCGCCGGGTCGCTGACCGGCTCATCCCCTGGAGTCTGCTCATCCCCCCGAAGGAGCATGTCCAATGGCCGACACCTACACCCCTCCGGTCCACGGGACCGGCGTCAAGGCCACGATCCAGCGGATCGGCGGCCACCTGGCCGGGATGATCATGCCGAACATCGGCGCGTTCATCGCCTGGGGACTCATCACCGCCCTGTTCATCCCCACCGGCTGGCTGCCGAACGAGTCGTTCGCCGCGATGGTCGAGCCGATCATCAAGGTCCTGCTGCCCGTGCTCATCGCCTACACCGGGGGGCGGATGGTGCACGGGCAGCGCGGGGCGGTGGTGGGCGCGGTCGCCGCGATGGGCGTCGTGGTGGGGGCGGACATCCCGATGTTCCTCGGCGCCATGATCGTCGGCCCACTCGCCGCCCTGATCCTGAAATATGTGGACAAGTTCACCGAGGCGCGGACCCGGTCCGGGTTCGAGATGCTGGTGGACAACTTCAGCGCCGGCATCGTCGGCGGCGCGATGGCCGTCGCCGGCGTGTGGGGCATCGGCCCGGTCGTCCAGGTGATCACCAACGTCGCCGGCGACGCGGTCGACTGGCTGGTCGGCAACGGCCTGCTGCCCGTGGCCTCGGCGCTGATCGAGCCCGCCAAGGTGCTGTTCCTCAACAACGCCGTCAACCACGGCGTGCTCGGCCCGCTCGGCGTCGCGGAGGCGGCCGAGACCGGCAGGTCGATCCTGTTCATGCTGGAGTCGAACCCGGGCCCCGGGCTCGGCCTCCTGCTGGCCTACCTGCTGTTCGGCCCGCGCCCGCTGCGCCCCAGCACCCCGGCCGCGATGATCATCCACTTCTTCGGCGGCATCCACGAGATCTACTTCCCGTACGTGCTCATGAAGCCCCGCCTCATCCTCGCCGTCATCGCGGGCGGCGCGGCCGGGGTGTTCACGTTCATGGTCACCGGCTCGGGGCTGGTGGCGACGCCGTCGCCGGGCAGCATCTTCGCGTACGCGGCGGTGACGCCGAGGGGCGGCTGGCTGGGCATGATCCTCGGGATCGCGATCGCCACCGCCGTGACGTTCGCCGTCGCCGCCCTGCTCATGGGGTTCGGCCGCGGCGAGAAGGAGCCGCCCGCCGAAGCCGGGCCGCCCGCCGAGAGCGCCACGCCCGCCGCCGCCGACGGGCCCCGCGACGACGCCGCCCGCGAGGACTCCCCCGAGCACCGGACCGCCGCCAAGGAGGCATGAGCCATGACGAGCATCGACAGCAAGGACATCCGCAAGATCGTCGTCGCCTGCGACGCGGGCATGGGCAGCAGCGTGATGCTCGCCTCCCAGCTCAGGAAGCAGCTCAAGGACAGCGGCGTCGCCGTCGAGCACACGCCGGTCAACGACATCCCGGCCGACGCCGACGTGGTGCTCTGCCACGCGGGCCTGGCCGCCAGGGCGAGAGCGGCGGCGCCGGGCAAGGCGCTGGTGCCGTTCCAGATCTTCCTCGGCGACCCGGCGGTGACCAGGCTCGTCACCACCATCAGGAACGGCGGCGTCGTCGATGCGTGACGGCCTGCTCGACCCCCGGGCCGTGCTGCTGCACGAGAGCGCGTCCGGCCGCGACGAGGCGATCCGCCGGTGCGGGCGCGCCCTGGCCGACGTCGGCGCCGTCGCCGAGCCGTACATCGAGGCCATGCTCGAACGCGAGCGGACGATCTCCACCTACGCCGGTGAGGGCTTCGCCATCCCGCACGGCACGGCGGCGGCCAGACAGGACGTGCTGCGCGACGCGATCTGCGTGGTGCGCTTCCCCGAAGGCGTCGACTGGGGCGGCGAGCGCGTCACCGTGTGCGTCGGCATCGCCGCCGCCGGCGACGGGCACGTGCCGCTGCTGGCCGCGCTGGCCGACGTGCTGCTCGACCCCGCCCGGGCCCGGACGCTGCGCGAGGCCACCGAGGTGAACCACGTGATCGAGGAGCTGACGTGAAGGTCGCCAGATTCCACGCCCCGGGCGACATCCGGGTGGAGGACGCGCCGGAGCCCGTCGCCGGGCCCGGCGAGCTGAAGATCCGGGTGCGCAACTGCTCGACGTGCGGCACCGACGCGAAGATCTACAAGTTCGGGCACCACCACATCCGGCCGCCCCGCGTGATGGGGCACGAGATCGCCGGCGAGGTGGCGGGCACCGGCGAGCGGGTCCAGGTGATCGCCGCGATCCCGTGCGGCGCCTGCGCGGAGTGCCGCCGGGGCCGCCCCGCCGTCTGCCCGGCGCAGGAGTCGATGGGCTACCACTACGACGGCGGCTTCGCCGAATGGCTGATCGTGCCCGCCAAGGTGCTGGCCGTCAACGGCGTCAACGCCGTCCCGGACGGCGTCGGGTTCGCCGAGGCGTCGCTGGCCGAACCGCTCGCCTGCGTGCTCAACGGGCAGACGCTGGCCGGCGTGGGCACGGGTGACGACGTGGTGGTCATGGGGGCGGGGCCGATCGGCTGCCTGCACGTGCGGCTCGCCCGGGCGCGCGGGGCGGGCCGCGTCTTCCTCACCGACGTCAACGCCGCCCGCCTCGCCGTCGCCGCCGACCTCGTACGGCCCGACGCGGCCATCGACGGGGACGTGGTGGAACAGGTGCTCAAGCTGACCGGAGGCCGCGGCGCCGACGTGGTCGTCACCGCCGCGGCGTCGGGCGTGGCCCAGGAGCAGGCCGTACGCATGGCCGCCCGGCGAGGCCGCGTCAGCTTCTTCGGCGGGCTGCCCAAGGACGATCCGGTCATCCGGCTGGACTCCAACCTGGTGCACTACCGGGAGCTGACCATCGTCGGCGCCAACGGCTCCAGCCCCGCCCACAACGCCGAGGCGCTCGGGCTGATCGCCGCGGGCGCCGTGCCGGTCGGCGACCTCATCACCCACCGGTTGCCGCTCTCCCGGGTGCTCGACGGCATCGAGCTCGTCAGCCGGGGCGCGGCCATCAAGGTCACGATCGAACCCTGAGGAGGCAGGCCATGGCATCGCGGACGGTGACCATCGCGTCGGCGAGCGGGCTGCACGCGCGGCCCGCCAAGCTGTTCGTCCAGGAGGCGGCGCGGCTGGGGGTGCCGGTGCGCATCCGGGCGGGCGACGGGAAGGCGGTCCCGGCGTCCAGCATGCTCGGCGTGCTGTCGCTGGGCGCGGTCCGCGGGACCGAGGTGACGCTGGAGTCCGACGCCCCCGGCGCCGACGCCGCCCTCGACACCCTCGCCGCCCTCCTCTCCCGCAACCTCGACGACCCCCCACCCCCGGACGGACCCCCCACCCCGGCCCCGAAGGGAAACGCGGCCCCGGGCGGCGGCGCGCCCCCAAGCGAAGCCCCAGCCCGGCACGGACCCCCAACCCCGGACGAACCCCCACCCCCGCCGGGAGGCGCGGGCCCGGACGGACCCCCACCCCCCGAAGAAACCCCCGCCCCGAGGGGAGGCGCGGGCCCGGACGGAGGTGCGGCTTCGGAGAGGGGCGCGGGTTCGGGCGCGACCCGGGACACGGGCCGGGGCTTGGGCGCGGGGCGGGACCCGGCCCCGGACGCAGCCCCGGACGCGGGCGCGGGCTCGGACGCGGGCGCGGCCACGGGCGCGGGCGCGGGTTCGGGCGCGGGTTCGGGCTCGGGCGCGGGCGCGGGCTCGGGCGCGGGTTCGGGCGCGATACCGGGTACAGGCCAGAGGGCAGGGTTGGGGGCGGAGGAGGTTGTCGGTGGGTGAGGTGGTGCGGCTGGCCGGGCTGGGGGTCAGCCGGGGGGTGGTGGCGGGGCCGGTGGTGCGGATGGCCGCGCCGCCCGTGCTTCCGGCTCCTCGGCCGGTCGGCGACGCGGAGGCCGAGGGGGCGGTGGTCGCCGGGGCGCTGGGGGCGGTGGCCGCGGGGCTGCGTGAGCGCGCCGCCGCGGCCGAGGGTGACGCGGCCGAGATCCTGGGCGCGCTGGCCATGATCGCCGACGATCCGATGCTGCGGGAGGAGGCGGAGCAGGGCGTACGCGACGGCCTGGACGCCCCGCACGCGCTCGACGCCGCGTTCACCCGCCACCGGGAGGCGATCGCGGCGCTCGGCGGCTACCTGGCCGAACGGGCGGCTGACCTGGACGACCTCAGGCACCGGGCCGTCGCCTTCGCGCTGGGCGTGCCGATGCCGGGCCTGCCCTCCCCGGGGCATCCGTACGTGCTGGCCGCCGAGGACCTGTCGCCCGCCGACACCGCCGGGCTCGGGCCGGACGTGCTGGCGCTGGTGACGGCGAAGGGCGGCCCGACGAGCCACACCGCCATCCTGGCGCGCGGCCGGGGCCTGCCCGCCGTGGTGGCGTGCCCGGGCGTGATGGACCTGGCGGACGGCACGTACGTGTGCGTGGACGGCGTGACCGGCGAGGTCACGGCGGGCATCAGCCGGGAGGAGGCCGAGGCGGCGTGTGAGCGCGACCGCCTGGAGCGGGAGCGGCTGGCCGCGACCGGCGGGCCCGGCAGGACCGCCGACGGGCGGCCGGTCAGGCTGCTGCTCAACATCGGCTCGGCCGCGGACCTGGTGCCCGGCGGTGAGGGGGTGGGGCTGTTCCGCACCGAGTTCCTGTTCCTGGGGCGCGAGCGGGCGCCGTCGTTCGACGAGCAGGTGGCGGCCTACGCGGAGGTGTTCGGGCGGGCGGCGCACGTCGTGGTGCGGACGCTGGACGCGGGCACCGACAAGCCGCTGCCGTTCCTGGGGCTGCCGCCGGAGCACAACCCGGCGCTGGGCGTGCGCGGGCTGCGGGTCGACCGGGTGCTGCCGGGCGTGCTCGACACGCAGCTCGACGCGATCGCCGAGGCGGCGCGGCGGACGGGCGCGGAGGCGTGGGTGATGGCGCCGATGGTCGCCACCCGGGACGAGGCCGCCGGGTTCGCCGCGAGGGCGCGCGCCCGGGGGGTGGCCCGGGTGGGCGTGATGGTGGAGGTCCCGGCCGCCGCGCTGCTGGCCGACCGGCTGCTGGAGGAGGTGGACTTCCTCAGCGTCGGCACCAACGACCTCAGCCAGTACGCCTTCGCCGCCGACCGGCAGCATCCGGCGCTGGCCGACCTGCTCGACCCGGCGCAGCCGGCGCTGCTGCGCCTGGTGGCGGCGTGCGCGGAGGCGGGCCTGGCGGCGGGCAGGCCGGTCGGCGTCTGCGGCGAGGCGGCCGGCGATCCGGCGCTCGCCCCGGTGCTGGCCGGGCTGGGGGTGACGAGCCTGTCGATGGCGCCGTCGTGCGTCCCCGCCGTCCGCGACGCGCTGTCGCGGCACACGTACGCCGAATGCCGCGAGCTGGCGCGCGCCGCCCTCTCCTGACAGGCCCGGGCCGGGAGTGGCGGGTGGTCAACTCGCCGGTTCGGGGGTGCGGGCGCGCAGGGTGAGCTCGCCGTCCTGGGCGTCCACGACGACGGCGCCGCCCTCCCCGACCTCGCCGGTGAGCAGCATCGTGGACAGGCGGTTGTCCAACTCGCGCTGCACGGTGCGGCGCAGCGGGCGGGCGCCGAACTCGGGCTGGTGGCCGCGCTCGGCGAGCCAGTCCTTGGCCGCGTCGCTCACCTCCAGCGCCACGTCCTGGCCGCGCAGCCGCTGCCGGGTGCGCTCCAGCAGCAGGTCGACGATCTGGCGGAGCTGGCTCCTGTCCAGGCGGCGGAAGACGATGGTCTCGTCGATGCGGTTGAGCAGCTCGGGCCGGATGGAGTGGCGCAGCAGGTCCATGAGCCGGTCCTGCAGGTCGGGCGTGTCGCCCTCGGCGTCGAGGATCATCTGGGCGCCGATGTTGCTGGTCATGATGACGATCGTGTTGGTGAAGTCGACGGTGCGGCCCTGGCCGTCGGTGAGGCGGCCGTCGTCGAGCATCTGGAGCAGGATGTTCATCACGTCCGGGTGCGCCTTCTCGATCTCGTCGAGCAGGATGACGCCGTGCGGGCGGCGGCGGACGGCCTCGGTGAGCTGCCCGGCCTCCTCGTAGCCGACGTAGCCGGGCGGGGCGCCGATGAGCCGGGAGACCGTGTGCCGCTCCTGGAACTCGCTCATGTCGATGCGCACCATGTGGTCCTCGCCGCCGAACAGGGCCGCCGCGAGCGCCCTGGCCAGCTCGGTCTTGCCGACGCCCGTCGGGCCGAGGAACAGGAAGCTGCCGATGGGCCGGTTCGGGTCGGCCAGGCCGGCGCGCGCCCGGCGGACCGCCTCGGCGATGGCGACGACGGCCTCGTCCTGGCCGATGACGCGCTCGTGCAGGTGCTCCTCCAGCCGCATCAGCCGGTCGCGCTCCTGGGTGGTGAGCTGGGTGACGGGGATGCCGGTGCGGCGGGAGACGACCTCGGCGATGTCCTCGACCATGACCTGCGGGGCGGCGTCGCGGCCCTGCCTGGCCCGGTCGAGCTCGGGGCGGAGCTTGTCGATCTGGCCGGTGATCTCCTTGGCCCGGTCGAAGTCGTCGGCGGAGACCGCCTGGTCCTTGTCGCGGCGCAGGGAGGCGAGGCGTTCCTCCAGCTCGCGCACGTCGCTGCCGGGGGTGCGCGAGCGCAGCCGGACCCGGGCGGAGGCCTGGTCCATCAGGTCGATGGCCTTGTCGGGCAGGAACCGGTCGGCGACGTAGCGGGCCGACAGGGTGGCGGCGGCGTCGAGCGCCTCGTCGGTGATGCGCACCTGGTGGTGGGCCTCGTACGCGTCGCGCAGCCCGGCGAGGATCTCGACCGTCTGCTCCACGGTGGGCTCGGTGACGAGGATGGGCTGGAAGCGGCGTTCCAGCGCGGCGTCCTTCTCGATGTTCTTGCGGTACTCGTCGATGGTGGTGGCGGCGATGACGTGCAGCTCGCCGCGGGCCAGGGCGGGTTTGAGGATGTTGGCGGCGTCCATGCCGCCCTCGGCCGACCCGGCGCCGACCAGCGTGTGCACCTCGTCGATGAACACGATGACCTCGTCGGCGTGGGCGCGTACCTCGTCGACGACCTTCTTGACCCGCTCCTCGAACTCGCCCCGGTACTTCGACCCGGCGACCATGCCGGTCAGGTCGAGGGCGATGACGCGCCGGTCCTTGAGCGTGTCGGGGACGCTGCCGTTGACGATGCGCTGGGCGATGCCCTCGACGATGGCGGTCTTGCCGACGCCGGGCTCGCCGATGAGCACGGGGTTGTTCTTGGTACGGCGTGACAGGACCTCGATGGACTGCTCGATCTCGTCCTCGCGGCCGACGACCGGGTCGACGCGGCCCTGCCTGGCCTCCTCGGTGAGGTCGCGCCCGTACTCGTCGAGTGAGGGGGTGCTGCTGTCGCGGCGTTCGCCGCCGGGCTGCCCGGGGCCGGAGGAGAGCAGGGCGCGCTGGATCTCGTTGGCGGAGACGCCCTGTTCGCGCAGCAGTTCGGAGGCGGTGGAGTCGGGGTTGGCGGCGAGTGCGAGCAGCAGGTGCTCGGGGCCGATGTAGGAGGAGTTCAGGGCGCGGGCGACGCGCTGGGCGTCCAGGACGGCGCGCTTGGCCGACGGGGAGAGCGTGTCGGGCGGCTCGGCGGCGGGTCCCTGCCCGGCGAGCGTGCCGATGCGGTCGCCGAGCCTGCCGGTGTCGACGCCGGCCGAGCGCAGCAGCTCGCGGGTGGGCTCGGCGCGGGCGAGGGCGCCGAGGAGGTCGAGCGCGTCGAGGTCGGCGGCGCCGCGCCGGCCGGCGATCTCCACGGCGTCGGCGAGCACCTCGCGGGCGGAGGCGCTGAGCAGCTTGCCCACGTCGACGCGCTGGACGCTGGGCCGGGTCGGTGGCCAGGCGTCCATCCCGCCGAACACCCGGCCGGTCAGCTCCTCGAAACCCCGGAAAGGATCCCGCCCAAAGAACGACATATCCGACATTTTGCTCGTCCCCTTCTCGCGCACCTCCGGGACCTCTTGCCGGGCCCGTCGCAAGGCATAGCCAGCGATCGGCAAAATGCCTCCGCGCCTCCGGGGGCGCGGCTCACTCCGGGGGGTGCGAGTCACTCCGGGGGGTGCGGCTCACTCCGGGGGTGCGGCTCACTCCGGGGGTGCGGCTCACTCCGGGGGTGCGGGTCACCCCAGGGGGTGCGGGTCACTCCGTCGCGAGGAGGTCCACGATGGGCGTGTCGCCGGAGATGAGCTCGAACGTGCGGCGGCCCGCCCCCGGGGCCTGGAGCAGGGCGGCGACGACGGCGGCCACGTCGTCGCGCGGCACCGGGCCGGGCGGCACCTCGGGAGCCAGCCGGACCAGGCCGGTGCCGGGCTCGTCGGTGAGGCGGCCCGGCCGCAGGATGGTCCAGTCGAGGTCGCGGCGGCGCAGGTCGTCCTCGGCGGCGGTCTTGGCCGCGATGTAGGCGGCCCACACCTCGTCGGAGCCCGGCTTGGGCGGCTTGCCCGCGCCCATGGACGAGATCTGCACGAACGTGCGCACCCCGGCCCGCTCGGCGGCGTCGGCCATCAGCACGGAGGCGGCCCGGTCGACGGTGTCCTTGCGCGCCGCGCCGCTGCCCGGCCCGGCGCCCGCGGCGAACACCACCGCGTCCGCCCCCCGGACGATCCCGGCGACCTCCTCCACGCCCGCCTTCTCCAGGTCGCACAGCACGGCCTGCGCGCCGGTCTCCTCGACGTCGGCCACGTGCGCCGGGTTGCGCACCAGGCCGACGGCCGCCGCGCCCAGCAGCCTCTCCAGCCGCAACGCGATCTGCCCGTGCCCGCCCGCGATGATGATCCTCATGGGCGTCATGGTGTCATGGAGCCATGAACGACTTCCCGCACGCGCCCGCCCCGGCGTTTCTGTTCGACCTGGACGGCACCCTGATCGACAGCGTCTACCAGCACGTCATCGCCTGGCGGCAGGCGCTGGCGGGGATGGGCATCGACCTGTCGGTGTGGCGGATCCACCGGCGCATCGGCATGAGCGGCGGCCTGTTCGTCAACGCCCTGCTGCGCGAGACCGGGCTGAAGCTCACCCAGGCGCAGATCGACGAGCTGCAGACGACCCACGCCGAGGCGTACGAGCAGCAGGCCGACTCGGTCAGGCCGCTGCCGGGGTCGGTGGAGCTGCTGGCGGAGCTGTCCTCGCGCGGCGTGCCGTGGGCGATCGCGACCAGCGGCTACGCGCGCACGGCCCGGCTGGCGCTGGGCCTGCTCGGGCTGCCGGACGACGCGCCGATGGTGACGCGCGACCTGGTGCGCCGGGCCAAGCCGGACCCCGACCTGTTCCTGGCCGGCGCGGCGCGGCTCGGCGTCGACCCGGCGCACGCGATGGTGGTGGGCGACAGCATCTGGGACCTGCTGGCGGCGCGGCGGGCCGGCTCGCTCGGCATCGGGCTGCTGTCGGGCGGCTACGGCCGCGACGAACTGGAGCGGGCGGGGGCGTTCCGCGTCTACGCCGACCCGGCCGACATGCTCGACCGGCTCGACGAGCTGGGCGTGCGGCAGAGCGACTGAGGAATATCCGGCCGAACCACGGAGCTTTGATCACGCATACCCCTTTTGGAGGAGCTGACTATGGAATTGGCAGACATCGGCGTCACCGGCCTGGCGACCATGGGCCGCAACCTGGCGCGCAACCTGGCCAGGCACGGTTACGCGGTGGCCGTGCACAACCGCACCGAATCCCGTACGCAACAGCTCGTGCGGGAGTTCGGCGGCGAGGGCACGTTCCTGCCGTCGCAGGATCTGGCCGGGTTCGTGGCGTCGCTGAAGCGGCCGCGCCGGGCGATCATCATGGTGAAGGCGGGGCCGGGCACCGACGCGGTGATCGACGAGCTCGCCGCGCTGATGGAGCCGGGTGACATGATCGTCGACGGCGGCAACGCGTACTTCGAGGACACCCGGCGGCGCGAGGCGGCGCTGCGTGAGCGCGGCATCCACTTCGTCGGCACCGGCATCTCCGGCGGCGAGGAGGGCGCGCTGAACGGCCCGAGCATCATGCCGGGCGGCTCGAAGGAGTCGTGGGAGGCGCTCGGCCCGATCCTCCAGGACATCTCGGCCAAGGTGGACGGCGTGCCGTGTGCGGTGCACGTGGGCCCCGACGGCGCGGGCCACTTCGTCAAGATGGTGCACAACGGCATCGAATACTCGGACATGCAGCTCATCGCCGAGTCCTACGACCTGCTGCGCCAGGCGCTGGGCGCGACGCCCGCCGAGCTCGCCGGGGTGTTCCGGGAGTGGAACCAGGGCGACCTGGACTCCTACCTGATCGAGATCACCGCCGAGGTGCTCGACCAGGTCGACGCCGAGACGGGCAAGCCGTTCGTGGACGTGGTGGTCGACCGGGCAGAGCAGAAGGGCACCGGCCGGTGGACCGTGCAGAGCGCGCTGGAGCTGGGCGTGCCGGTGACGGGGATCGCCGAGGCGGTGTTCGCGCGGGCGCTGTCGGGCCACCCCGAGCAGCGGGAGGCGGCCCGGCCGCTCCTCCAGGGGCCCGAGCTGACCGGGACCGGCGGCAAGGAGCTGGTCGAGGACGTGCGGCAGGCCCTGTACGCGTCCAAGATCGTCGCCTACGCGCAGGGCTTCGACCAGATGGCGGCGGCGTCCAAGGAGTACGGCTGGGACCTCGACCTGGGCGCGATGGCGACCATCTGGCGGGGCGGCTGCATCATCCGGGCCAAGTTCCTGGACCGGATCCGCGCGGCCTACGACGCCGACCGGGCGCTGCCGACGCTGCTGGCCGACCCGTCGTTCGCCGAGGCGCTCAACGCCGCGCAGGAGTCGTGGCGCCGGGTGGTGGCCACGGCTGTGAAGATCGGGGTGCCGACGCCGGGCTTCTCCTCGGCGCTGGCCTACTACGACGGGCTGCGGCGCGACCGGCTGCCCGCCGCGCTGGTGCAGGGGTTGCGCGACTACTTCGGCGCGCACACCTACCTGCGGGTCGACAAGGAGGGCGCCTACCACACGGACTGGTCGGGCGACCGCGCCGAGCGTCCCGCCTCCTGAGGCCGCCTCCCCCCGGCGGGCGTCAGCGCGCCGCCGGGGGCGGCGGGATCCGGTTGGCCAGCGCCGTCACCACGCAGTAGCCGATGGGCCCGGACGCGTCGTGCACGGTGCACTGCCCGTTGGCCACGCCGTCCGCGCTGAGATGGCCGGTGGCGTCCAGGCCGATCACCTCGCCGCGCGGCAGCCGGGCCAGCGTGAGCGTGTAGTCGGCGTTGATGAACGGCAGCCCGCCCGCCGTCATGCCGCTGAGCGGGCTGGCGAAGTCGGCCGCCAGCGCCACCCGGACGAACGGGCTGACCTCCTCGTCGTCGACGAGCGGCCGGTTCTCCCGCGTCCAGACCCGCCTGCGGCCCGGGTCGCCCCACTCCGACAGGCGCCACAGGTCGAACGGCGGCGTCCAGCCCGGCCCCTCGGCGGGCGGCCCGTCGGGCGGCGTCTCGTCCCACGCGGGGGTCACCGGCCGCTCGCCGCCGGGCTGCTCACCCTTCCTGAGCAGTACGGCGCTCGCCCGGCCGATCACGCCCTGCTCGGTGCGGATGACGGCGTCGGCCACGCGGATCCGCCGCCCGTCCCTGACCAGGGCGGTCTCGACGGTCACGGGCAGCATCGGGCTGTTGCGGAACAGGTCGACGGTGAGCCTGGCGAACTGCATCTCCGGATCGCCGTAGCGGTCCTCGACGGCACGGGCGGCCAGCCCGCCGAGCAGGCGGCCGTGGAGCATGTCGAGGGCCCAGGGGCTGCGGGCGTGGGGGGCCGGGACGAGCTCGTCCCCGGCCGTGGTGAAGAAGGCAGACGTCACAGAATCAGATTCTAGTGGAGAGCCGTTCGCCCGCCGCTCGACGCGGGCGGCCACGTTGCCGCCGGGCGGCCTCCGCGCCTTCTTCGCGGGCCTCTACCCGGCGGCCACGCAGAACGGGTGACCCTCCGGGTCGAGGAGCACCGTCCAGCCGTCGCCGCCCGGCTGGTGGCCGGGCAGCGTCGCGCCGAGCTCGACGAGCTCCTTGACGGCCTGCTCGACGTCGGCCACCTGGAAGTCGGGGTGCGCATGCTTGACCGCGGGCCAGCCCGGCGCCCGGTAGCCGTCGACCCGCTGGAAGGACAGGCTCGCCGCGCCGCCCCCGACAGTGGCGAAGTCCGCGTCGGAGCCGGTCACCCGCCCGCCGGTGGCCTTGGCGTAGAAGACGGCCAGCGCCTGCGGGTCGGCGCAGTCGAACACGATCGATGAGAGGGAAGTGATGGTCATGCGGCCAGCCTGCCCGCCCCGGCCGCGCCGGTCTTGAACATCCTTGCACCCCCGGGACTGTCGTAGCCGTGCCGTAGCGTGCGGCGCATGCGATCGGCTCTGCGACTGGGCACCGGGGCGGGGTTCACCCTGGACGAGGTGACCTGCCGCGACGACCACCGCCGGTGGTCACCGGCCGAGGAGAGCACCGCCCATCGGGTGGTGCTCGTCCGGCGTGGCCACTTCCGCCGCCTCGCCGGCGGCCGCTCCGCCACGCTCGACCCGACGACGGCGTACGTGACCGCGCCGGGTGAGGAGGAGCGCTTCGCCCACCCGGCGGGCGGCGACGTGTGCACCTCGCTCCGCCTGTCGCCCGCGCTGTGGCACACGCTCGCCGGCGGCCCGCTGCCGCCCCGGCCCGCCCTGTACGCCGACGCGCGGCTCGACGTGGCGCACCGCCGCCTCCTGTGCGCGGCCCGCGCCGGCGACCCCGCCTTCGCCCTCGCCGAGGCGCTCCTGCCGCTCGTCGCCGCCACCCTCACCCGCGCCGCCGCCCCCGTGCCCACCGGCGGCGGCCCCGCCCGGGCCACGAGCGCCGCCCTCGTCGACGCCGCCCGTGAGGCCATCGCCGCCGACCACCCGGAGGCCGGCGACCTGCTCTCGCTCGCCGCCCTCCTGCGCGTCTCCCCCTACCGGCTCAGCCGGGCCTTCACCCGGGAGCTCGGCGTCTCCCTCACCCACTACCGCAACCGCGTCCGCGTGAGCCGGGCCCTCGACCGGCTGGAGCAGGGCGAACCCAGCCTCGCTACGCTCGCCGCCGACCTCGGCTTCGCCGACCAGGCCCACCTGACGCGCACCATCCGCCGCCACACCGCCCAAACCCCCACCACCCTCCGGCACCTCCTCACCCCCTGACGCACCGCCACCTCCCCGCACCGCCACCTCCCGTGCCCGCACCGTCGCCTCCCCGTGCCCGCGCCGTCGCCTCGTCCCCCGCACTGCCCGGCTCGTCCCCCGCACCCTGCCGCCTCCTCCCCCGCCTCTCGCCGCTTCCTCCCGTTGCCGCACCGCCTGCTCCTTCCCTCGACCCCCTGCCGCCTCCTCCCGTTGCCGCACCTCTTCCTCCCCTCGAAGCCAGCCGCCCCAGGCACGGTCTGGCGGCGTGGAGACCGCACCGCGCGCGGCGGCCAACGGATGGCGACGCACTACGGCGGACTCGCAGGGAGCCTCGGGAGCGGACGGCTGCGGCGAGCCGTGCGGACCGGGCGTCAGGGAGCGACGGGCGCGGCCGGTGGAGGCGCGCGACGGAGCCGGCGTGCGGGCGCGGGCGGGCGCGGGCGGGCGGGGGAGCGGGCGCGGGCGGGCGCGGGAGCGGGCGCGGGTGGGGGCCGGGTGGGGGCCGGGTGGGTGGGGGCCGGGTGGGGGCCGGGTGGGCCGCCTGGAAGTCGGCGGTCAGTGGTGGTGGGCGGCTTCGATTCGGCCGCCCAGTTGGGCGCGGACGCCTTCCAGCAGGGGTGGGGTGGAGACGACGACCCAGCGCTCGCCCACGAGGTAGGCGCCGCCGTACATCTGGGCGAGCTCCAGCCAGTCCCGCTGGCCTCGTTCGGTGGTGAAGGTGACGAGGGTGTAGTGGCCCCGGGCGGTACGGCAGTCGGCCTGGCGCAGGTCGGCGGCGTCGATCTGCAGGGCGGGGCGGGGGCATCCGGCGGCGGCGCCGATCTGGTCGATGCCCGCCGGTGCGGCCGGAGCGGCCGGGGCCGCCGAGGCAGCCGGGGCCGCCAGGGTGGGCGGGGCCGCCGGGGCCGTGCAGGCGGTGAGGAGCGCGGCGAGCGCGACGGCGACGGCGGCGGCGAGCGGCTTGCCGGTGGAAGTCTGCATGGCCTCATCCCGTGGACGGTGAAACGTTCCTGCCGCAGGTACGCACCGGCGGCGCGGGAGGTTCACCGCGGCGGCAGTAGCCTTCTCGCGAAGGCGCGGGCGTGAGGAGGGTGACGGTGCAGCTCGGCAATCTGGAGCGGTCGGTCATGGAAGCCCTGTGGGAGCATCCCGGCGGCATGTTCGCGCACGACCTGGCGCCGCTGCTGCCGTCCGGTCCGGCGGTCACGACGGTGCTGACGGTGCTGACGCGGCTGTCGAACAAGGGCATGGTCTCGCGCGAGCGGGTGGGCCGGGCGCATCTGTACCGTGCGACGGCGGGCAAGGACGCCTTCGTCGCCGAGGCGATGCGCGCGGCCCTGGACGAGGCGGGTGACGTCGCGGCCGCGGTGCAGCGCTTCGTGGGCACGGTGTCGCCCGAGGTGGCCTCGGCGCTGCGTGCGGCGCTCGGCGAGCGGGACGGTTCGGCGCGGTGATCGTCTGGCTGGTGGCGGCCGGGGTGGCGCTGTTGCCGGTGGCGCTGGGCGATCGCGCGGCGCGGGCGCTGGCCGGTGCGGCGTGGACGCATCGCTGCCCTCGGGCGGCGCTCGTGCTGTGGCACGCGGCCGGGGCGTCCGCCGGGCTGGGGGCGATCGGGCTGGGGCTGGTGGCGGCCGTGGCGCCGTCGGCCGCGGTGTTCCCGCACGGCGTGCACACGCTGGTGAGCCGGATCGCCGGCGGGCACGGCCTGGCGGGGCTGGGTCCGGCGCACCTGGTGGCGCTGGCCTGGTCGGCGGGCCTGACGGCCTGGCTGGTGGTCCACACGGCGCGGGTGGCCGCCGGGACGTTCCGGGAGCGGCGCCGCCGGCGGCTGCTGATCGACGTGGTCGCGGATCATTCGCCGGAGCACGACGCGTACATCCTGCCCGCGCCCGGCCGGGTGGCCTACTGCGTTCCGGGCTGGCGGCGGCGGATCGTGCTCAGCCAGGGCGCCCTGGACGCGCTGAGCGCGCCGGAGCTGGCGGCGGTGCTCGGGCACGAGCGCGCGCACGCGCGGGGCCACCACGACCTGGCTCTGCTGCCGTTCGTCGCGCTGGCGCGGGCCTTCCCCTGGCTGCCCGCGGCGCGGACCGCCCGGCGGGCGGTGGCCGTGCTGCTGGAGATGGTCGCCGACGACCATGCCCGCCGCGCCCACGGCGGCCTGCCGCTGGCCGGCGCGCTGGTGCGGATGACGGCCGGCGGGCCTGGGCCGCAGGCGTCCACGCCGGCGCTAGCCGAGCAGGGGGTCGTCGAGCGGCTTCAGCGCCTGCTCACGGAGCGCGAGCGGTCCCGCTGGGCGCCCGCGGCGGCCTGCTCGACGGCCGGGCTGCTGCTCAGCGGGCCGCTGGCCGTGCTGGTCGCCCCGCTGGTCTGCGCCGCGATCTGAGAGGCGCGGACGGCCGGGCGGCACCCCTGGACGGGGAGGCGGGACCACGGCCCACTATCTTCTACACAAAGTAGAAGTAAGTCGTGGACCGAAAAGGGGAGCACCCGTGTCATCAGAGGCCGAGCGTCGCCAGGCGGCCCGTAAGCGCAACGTCACCGTGTCGGTGACCGTGATCGGCGTCTTCGTGCTGGCGGTGGCGGTGCTGTTCGCGTTCGGCAGGCCCGGCCCTGAGGCGGTCGAGCAGGCCAGTCTCTCCGCCGGGGAGTCGCAGCTGGTGCGCGCCGACAGCCACCGGCTGCAGTCGGCCGCGGACGGCAAGGTGACGCTGGTGGAGTTCCTCGACTTCGAGTGCGAGGGCTGCCTGGCCTACTACCCGGCGGTGGAGGAGCTGCGCGAGGACTACGCCGGGAAGGTCACGTTCGTGGCGCGCTACTTCCCGATGCCCGGCCACTTCAACGGCGAGCGCGCCGCCCGCGCGGTGGAGGCCGCCGCCGCGCAGGGCGCGTTCGAGGCGATGTACCGGCGGATGTACGAGACGCAGCCCCAGTGGGGCGAGAAGCGGGTCCCGGCCGACGAGACGTTCCGCGGCTTCGCCAAGGACCTGGGCCTGGACCTGGCGGCCTGGGACAAGGCCTACGACGACCCGGCGACGCTGGCCCGCATCCGGAAGGACATGGCCGACGGCCGGGCCCTGGGCGTGCAGGGCACCCCGACGTTCTTCCTCAACGGCACCAGGATCGAACCCCGCACCCTGGCGGAGTTCAGGGCGGCCATCGATGCGGCACTCGCCGAGTGACGCCGCGCGGCCTTCCGCCGGCCCGTTCCCCCGGCTGCTGCCCGGCCTGCTACTGGCCGGCGGGCTGATCGGCCTGCTCGCCGCGTTCGTGCTGGCGGTGGAGAAGATCGCGCTGCTGGAGGACCCCGGCTACGTGCCCAGTTGCAGCCTCAACCCGGTGCTGTCGTGCGGGTCGGTCATGAGCACGCCGCAGGCCGCCGTGTTCGGCTTCCCGAACCCGCTGCTGGGCGTCGCCGCCTTCGCCGTCGTCGCCGCCGTGGGCGCGGCACTGCTGGCCGGCGCGGCGTTCCGGCGCTGGTTCTGGCTGGGCCTGCAGATCGGCGTCACCGCCGGGGCGGTGTTCGTGCACTGGCTGATCGTCCAGAGCCTGTACGAGATCGGCGCGCTGTGCCCGTACTGCATGGTGGTGTGGGCGGTCACCGTCCCCGCCTTCTGGTACGTGAGCCTGCACAACCTGCGGCAGGGCCATCTGCCCGTCCCCGGTCCGGTGCGCCGCCCGGTCGAGGCGCTGACCGATTACCACGGCGTCGTGCTGACGGTGTGGTTCCTGACCGTCGCCACCCTGATCGGCGTCCGCTTCTGGAGCTACTGGAGCACCCTGCTGTGACTCCTCGCTGGCAGGGGTGGGCGGCGCTGCGGCCGGGCGTGCTGTGCTACGGCGGCCGGATCGGCGCGACCGGCCCGCACGCCCACCGCGCCGCGCAGCTCCTGACCGGCGAGGGGCTGGTCCTGCGCGGCGCCGACGGCCGCGATCATGCCGTGCGCGCCGCGCTCATCCCCGCCAACGCCCCGCACACGATCGTACGCGGGACGGCCGACGGGCTGCTGGCCCTCGTCGACCCGGCCCGGATCGGGCAGCCGGGCGGCGGCGAGGCGCCGGGCTCGGCCGCCGCGTGGCGCCTCGGGCCGGACGTCCCCGTCACCGGCGACCTGGACACGCTGACGGCGCTGGTCGACGCCCTGACCGGGCACGTCCCGCCCCGGCCGCCGCACCCCGCGCTCGCCGGCGCCGAACGGGCCGTGCGGCGCATGCTGCCCGGCCGGGTGCGGCTGTCCGACGTCGCGCGTGCCGTCCACCTGTCGGAGAGCCGGCTGTCCCACCTGTTCACGGCGGAGTTCGGGCTGCCGTTCCGGCCGTACGTGCTGTGGGCCCGGCTGGACGGCGTGTGGTCGTCGCTGGCGGCCGGGGCCACGCTGACCGAGGCCGCCCACGCTGCCGGGTTCGCCGACGCCGCCCACCTGAGCCGGGTGGTCCGCCGGATGATGGGGAACGCGCCCTCCACCATGACCGCCGGGGTGCGGTGGCTTTCCTAGCAGGTTCGTTCAAGCCCGGCCGCCGCCCCGCCGGGCAGGCTTGACCCCATGATCATCGTGATCGGCGCCGGTCAGGCGGGGCTCGCGGCAGGCCGCGCCCTCCGTCTGGCCGGGCTTGACGTCGTACTCCTCGAAGCCCATGACCGGATCGGCGAGTCGTGGCGGCGGCGGTGGGACTCCCTGCGGCTGTTCACCCCGGCCCGGCTCAGCTCGCTCCCCGGCCTGCCGATGCCCGGCGGGAGCCGCTACCCGGGCAAGGACGAGGTGGCCGGCTACCTGGAGGCGTACGCGGCCCGTTTCGACCTGCCCGTCCGCCTCGGCGCGCGGGTGTCGGAGCTGCGCCCCGGCCCGGGCGGCGGGTTCGAGGCGGTGACCGGCGACGGGGTGATCGCCGGCGACGGGGTCGTGGTCGCCACCGGCCCGTTCCAGGAGCCGCGCGTTCCCGCGCTCGAGCTGCCGCCCGGCGTCCACGCGCTGCACAGCTCCGCCTACCGCGCCCCCGACCGGCTTCCCGACGGCCCCGTGCTGGTCGTCGGCGGCGGCAACTCCGGCGTGCAGATCGCCGCCGAGCTCGCCGCCACCCACCCGGTCACCCTCGCGGCCGGCGCGCGGCAGCCGGTCCTCCCCCAGCGTCTCGGCGGCCTGGACGTCTTCACCTGGCTCCGCGCCCTCGGCGTGGTCCGGGCCCCGGTCACCGGCCGGCTCGGCCGCCTGGTCCGCGCCCGCGACCCGCTGATCGGGCTCGGCCCCCGGGGGCTGCGCCGGATGGGCGTGCGCGTCGTGGACCGCGTCGTCGAGGGCGGCGTCGATGGCGAGGGGCCGCTGCTGCGCACCGCCTCCGGCCTGCGGCTCGCCCCGCGCAGCGTGATCTGGGCGACCGGCTACAGGCCCGGCTACGGGTGGCTGCGCGTCCCCGGCGCCCTGGCCGGCGGGGTTCCGCGCCACACCGGCGGGATCAGCCCGGTGCCCGGTCTCACGTACGTGGGCCTGCCCTTCCAGCGCTGCCGCGGCTCGGCCCTGCTGGGCTGGGTCGGCGAGGACGCCGCGCTGATCGCCGAGGCCCACGCCGCCCGGCGGGCGTGATCGGCCCGGACGTAGCATGGGCCCCGTGACAGGTGACGCCGGCGGGCGACGCGGCCACCGGCCATGACCGGGGCGTGGGGATGGGACCTCCTGCTCGGCGTCGTGGCCGCGCTGCTGGTCGCCTGGCTGGCGCTGGTCGCCGCGCTGGCGATCGTGCGCCCCTCGGGCGACCTCCTGCGTGAGGCGCTGCGGCTGCTGCCCGACGTGCTGCGCCTGGTGCGCCGTCTGGCCGCCGACCCCGCCCTGCCGCGCGGCGTCCGCGTGCGGCTCGCGCTGCTGATCGCCTACCTGGCCCTGCCGCTGGACCTGGTGCCCGACTTCATCCCCGTCCTGGGGTACGCCGACGACGCGATCATCGTCACCGCGGTGCTGCGCTCGGTGGTCCGCCGCGCCGGTCTGCCCGCGGTGCGCCGGCACTGGCCGGGCACCGACGACGGCTTCGCCGTGCTGACCCGGCTGACCGGGCTGGACAGGCCGCCCGCCGCCCCCTGAAACCCCGCCGCGCCGGTCGGGGGTCAGGCGGTGAAGCGACCGGCGATGTTCGTCCAGGTGTCGTCGGACTGGCCGGGCCGCTGGGCGGCGTGGACGCGGCTCGCGGCCGTGGTGAACGCGCGCAGCCCGAGCAGGAGAGCCGCCCGCGCGTCGGGCGGCATCTCGTCGATGACCTCGGCCAGGTGTTCGCGGCGCCGGGCGCGCAGCTCGGCCAGCAGGGCCCGCCCGGAGGGGGTGAGGCTGATGGTCAGCTCCCGCCGGTCGTCGTGGGAGGTGGAGCGGCGCACCCAGCCGGTGGCCTCCAGCCGGTCGCAGAGCCGGCTGGTGGACGACGGCAGCGCCCCCAGGGCCTCGCTGAGGGTGGCGAGGTTGATGTGCCGGTGGGGTTCGAGGGTGAGCAGCGCCTGGAGCTGGATGGAGGAGACCTTGGTGACCGCGGCGTGCCGGGAGTGCGCCCAGACGGCGACCAGGGCAGCCGCCGCGTTCTCGACGACGGCCCCGGTGGATGCCTCGCCGGAGGCTCCGGCTGCGGTCGGGGGGAGGTGGCTGAGATCGCGGTGGCTCATGCTGGCTTCCAGGGGTCGAAGCGTGACTACGCGCGTATGCCTCGCGCGGGTGCCGCGGCGGTCCAGTCTAGGCAAACCACGACGGCGTCGTCGATGACGTCCACCCCGGCCCTGAACGCCATCATGTCACGGACGATCGTGCGGACGGCCTCTCCGGCGGGCTGCAGGCGGGTGGAGCGGACCGTCGTCTCCAGCAGACCGGCGCCGAACTCCACGTCGGCCGTCGACCGCGCCCCGTACACGCCGTCGCTGACGATGACCAGCCGGTCGCCCGGCTGCAGCGAGACGGGCTGCTCGACGTAGGCGGTGGCGCCGAACATGCCGAGAGGCAGCTGGGCGTCCAGTTTGACGGTCTCGACCTCGGCGCCGCGCAGCCGGAAGATGCGCGGCGACCCGGCCTCGACCGCGGCGACCTCGCCGGTGACGGCGTCGAAGCGCAGCAGCAGGGTGGAGACGTGCTCGCGGCCGCCGTACTGGGCGTGCACGACCTCGTCGGCGAGGCCAGCCTGCTCGACGAGGTCGGCGCCGGAACGGCGGGCGTTGCGGATGGCGGTGACGGCCAGCGAGGTGAGGAGCGCGGCGCGCAGCCCCTCCCCCATGCCGTTGGTGACGGAGAGCATCAGCGAGTCGCGGTCGCAGCTCCAGTCGAAGTTGTCGCCGTGGACGGCGTAGGCCGGTTCGAGCTGACCGGCGAGGTCGTAGGAGTCGCCCCGGTGGCCGTAGCCGGGCAGGAGCTCCCACTGCATCTCGGCGGCGAGGGTGAGCCGGGACAGGCGGCGGGCCCTGCGGTAGCGGTCGGTGACCCGCCCCGCGCCCCACAGGGCGCCGGCGAGCGCGGAGGCCAGCTCGTGGAACTCGCGGATCCGCTCGTTGCCGGGGGCGGCGGGCAGGCGGACGCTGAGGACGCCGAGGCGCTCCCCGCACGCCGTCATCGGCAGGTGCAGGGCGCCGCGCTCCGGATCCCACGCCGGCCGCTGGGAGGCGAACACGCGGCCGCGCTCGCTGGCGTCGATGCGGATCTCGGGCGCGTCGGGACCGGGCGGGTCCAGCACGGGCCTGAGCACGGTCAGCGCGTAGTCGGCGAGCAGCAGCTCGACGCCGGTCGCGGCCGTGTGCGCGACGAGCGCGTCGCGGGCGGCCTCCCCCAGCCGGTACGGGGGTGCCGCGCGTAGCGCCCGGTAGACGGCGCTCATGTCGTTGTCGGTGGTCACGGGCGTAGTTCCTCATGGGCAGGGAAGTGGCGCACCCGAGCTGCCCCTCGTGTGCGCTGCGGTTGTCGTGCCGCGTGCGCCTACGCTAGCCTCCAAGCCAATTATTTGCACTATGGCAATTATTGAGAGGTGGGCAACACCGTGAGTGGCAGCCGGTCGGGAACACAGCGGGTCCACGACGCCGGGGAGCTCGAACTGCGTCAGCTGCTCACGGGACTGACCGCCGTCAGGGACGGCGACTTCGGCACGCGGCTGCCCGCCGACGCCGACGGCCTGCTGGGCGAGATCGCCTCGGTGTTCAACGGCATGGTCGACCAGCTCTCGCTCGTCACCTCGGAGGTCACCCGGGTGGCCCGCGAGGTCGGCACCGAGGGACGCCTGGGCGGCCAGGCCGACGTGCCGGCCGTGTCGGGCACCTGGAAGGACCTCACCGAGTCGGTCAACGCGATGGCCGGCAACCTCACCGGCCAGGTGCGCAACATCTCGCAGGTGGCCACGGCGGTGGCCAAGGGCGACCTGTCGCAGAAGATCACCGTCTCGGCCCAGGGCGAGATCCTGGAGCTGAAGAACACCCTCAACACGATGGTCGACCAGCTCTCCTCCTTCGCCGACGAGGTCACCCGCGTGGCCCGCGAGGTCGGCACCGAGGGACGGCTGGGCGGCCAGGCCGACGTGAAGGGCGTGTCCGGCACGTGGAAGGCGCTGACGGAGTCGGTCAACGTCATGGCCGACAACCTCACCGCCCAGGTGCGCAGCATCGCCCAGGTCACCACGGCCGTGGCCAAGGGCGACCTGTCGCAGAAGATCCGGGTCGACGCGCGCGGGGAGATCCTGGAGCTGAAGGAGACCATCAACACGATGGTCGACCAGCTCTCGGCGTTCGCCGACGAGGTCACCCGCGTCGCCCGCGAGGTCGGCACCGAAGGACAGCTCGGCGGCCAGGCCCAGGTCCGCGGCGTGTCCGGCACCTGGAAGGACCTCACCGACAACGTCAACTTCATGGCCTCGAACCTGACCGGCCAGGTGCGCAGCATCGCCCAGGTGGCCACGGCGGTGGCCCAGGGCGACCTGTCGCAGAAGATCCTCGTCGAGGCCAAGGGCGAGGTGGCGGCGCTCGCGCAGACCATCAACACGATGGTCGACCAGCTCTCCGCGTTCGCCGACGAGGTCACCCGCGTCGCCCGCGAGGTCGGCACCGAAGGACAGCTCGGCGGCCAGGCCCAGGTCCGCGGCGTGTCCGGCACCTGGAAGGACCTCACCGACAACGTCAACTCGATGGCCGACAACCTGACCAACCAGGTGCGCAGCATCGCCCAGGTCACCACGGCCGTGGCCAGGGGCGACCTGACCCGCAAGATCGACGTGGACGCGCGCGGCGAGATCCTGGAGCTGAAGACCACGATCAACACGATGGTCGACCAGCTCTCCTCCTTCGCCGCCGAGGTGACCAGGGTCGCCCGTGAGGTGGGCAGCGAGGGCAGGCTCGGCGGCCAGGCCGAGGTCGAGGGCGTCTCCGGCACCTGGAAGCGGCTGACGGAGAACGTGAACGAGCTGGCCGGCAACCTCACCCGGCAGGTGCGCGCGATCGCCGAGGTGACCAGCGCCGTCACCTCCGGCGACCTGACCCGCTCCATCACCGTCGACGCCTCGGGCGAGGTGGCCGAGCTCAAGGACAACATCAACTCGATGGTGAAGTCGCTGCGCGAGACCACCAAGGCCAACGAGGACCAGGACTGGCTGAAGACCAACCTGGCGCGCCTGTCGGGGCTCATGCAGGGCCACCGCGACCTGGCGACGGTCGCCGAGCTGGTCATGAACGAGCTGGCGCCGCTGGTGTCGGCCCAGTACGGCGCGTTCTTCCTGGCCGACGAGAACGAGCTGCGGCTCATCAACGCCTACGGGTTCCCGGCGGGCCAGACCGCCACCCGGGTCGGCCTCGGCGAGACGCTGGTGGGCCAGGCGGCGCGGGCCCGCCGCACGATCGCGGTCGACGACGTCCCGCCCGGCTACGTCACGGTCTCCTCGGCGCTCGGGCGGACCACGCCGAGCTCGCTGATCGTGCTGCCGATCGTGGTGGAGGAGCAGGTGCTCGGCGTGATCGAGCTGGCCTCGCTCGGCACGTTCACGCCCGTGCACCGCGCCTTCCTCGACCAGCTGATGGAGACGATCGGCGTCAACGTCAACACCATCGTCGCCAACGCCCGCACCGACGAGCTGCTGGCGGAGTCGCAGCGGCTGACCGTCGAGCTCCAGGCCCGCTCGGAGGAGCTGCAGAACCAGCAGGAGGAGCTGCAGCGCTCCAACGCCGAGCTGGAGGAGAAGGCGGCGCTGCTCGCCTCGCAGAACCAGGACATCGAGGCCAAGAACCTGGAGATCGAGCAGGCCCGCCAGGAGCTGGAGGAGCGGGCCCAGCAGCTCTCGCTCGCCTCCACGTACAAGAGCGAGTTCCTCGCGAACATGAGCCACGAGCTGCGCACGCCGCTGAACTCGCTGCTCATCCTCGCGCAGCTGCTCGCCCAGAACCCGACCCGCAACCTGACGCCCAAGCAGGTCGAGTACGCCAGCGTCATCCACTCGGCGGGCTCGGACCTGCTGCAGCTCATCAACGACATCCTCGACCTGTCGAAGGTCGAGGCGGGCAAGATGGACATCAGTCCCGAACGGGTCGGGATGCGTCAGCTCCTGGACTACGTCGAGGCCACGTTCCGGCCGATGACCACCGAGAAGAGCCTGGAGTTCCGCATCACGACGGCGCCGGGCGTGCCCGACACCCTGCTCACCGACGACTCGCGGCTGCGCCAGGTGCTGCGCAACCTGCTGTCCAACGCGGTCAAGTTCACCGAGAGCGGCAGCGTCGAGCTGCGCATCGAGCCGGCCGCTCCGGCGCAGGTGCCCGCCTCCGTGCGGCCGCACGGCGCGGCGATCGCCTTCCGCGTCATCGACACCGGCGTCGGCATCGCCGAGCAGCAGCTGGAGGCGATCTTCGGGGCGTTCCAGCAGGCCGACGGCACCACCAGCCGCAAGTACGGCGGCACCGGGCTCGGCCTGTCGATCAGCCGGGAGATCGCCTACCTGCTCGGCGGCGCGATCACCGCGCAGAGCACGCCCGGCCAGGGCAGCACGTTCACGCTCTTCCTGCCGGCCGCCCGGCCGGACTTCGCCGAGCAGGGCCCGGGCCACGCCGCGCCCTCGCCCCGCGAGCTGCCGGAGGCCCCGGCCGACGGCGAGCCCGTCAAGGCGGCGGCCCCGGCGCCGTCCCAGCAGCGCAGGCTGCTGGTGGTGGAGGAACGCTCGCGCGGCCTGCTCTCCCTGGTGGCCGAGAGCGTCGTGGCCGACCTGGCGCGCCGCGACGCGGGCAGCGCGCACGCGCCCGTGGAGATCGTGACCGCCGTGGGCGGGCAGGAGGCGGCGGCGACGCTGGCCGCGGCCCCCTGCCACTGCATCGTGCTCGACCTCGACATGCCGGGGCGGGCCGGGTTCGGCCTGCTGGAGGCCATCGACGGGGACGCCGCCCTGCACGGCGTGCCGGTCCTGGCCTACAACAACTGGCGGATGGACGCGGCGCAGGAGCGGGCGTTGCAGGCGCGGGCCGCCTCCCAGCCGCTGGAGCTGCTGTCGAGCCTGGACGAGCTGCGCGAGCGGATCGCCCTGCACCTGACCGCCGAGCAGCCCGGCGACGTGCTGCCGCTGGTGCGCTCGGAGGAGGCGGACCTGCCGGTCGAACGGCCGGAGGACGGCGCGCTCACCGGCCGCACCGTCCTGGTGGTCGACGACGACGCGCGCAACCTGTTCGCGCTGACGAGCATCCTGGAGATGCACGGCCTGCGGGTGCTGCACGCCGAGGACGGCCGCAAGGGCATCGACACGCTGGTGGCGCATCCGGAGATCGACATCGTGCTGATGGACGTGATGATGCCGGAGATGGACGGCTACGCCGCCACCACCGCGATCAGGGCCATGCCGCAGTACGCGGACCTGCCCATCATCGCGGTCACGGCCAAGGCCATGCCGGGCGACCAGGACAAGAGCCTCGCCTCGGGCGCGAGCGGCTACGTCACCAAGCCCGTCGACGCCGATCACCTCCTCGGGCTGATCCAGCGCTGGCTGACGGCGTAACCCCCGGCGCGACCGTCCCCGCCATCGTCTTCGCGCCACGTCTTCGCGCCACGTACGAAGGAGCTGCACGCAGTGCGCATCCAGCAACACCCGGGCGACGAGCCTGCCTCCCCCGGCGACGCCGCCTCCCCCGAGGAGGCCACCAACGTCGGCAGGCTCGCCGCCACCATCGAACGGCTGCGCGAGCAGATCAGGCAGGCCCAGCACGCGGCCGAGGGCCGGGCGCTCATCGAGCTGGCCAAGGGCATCCTGATCGAGCGGCTGCGCTGCGGCCCCGCCGAGGCGGCCCGCCAGCTGGCCGACCTGGCCGACAAGGCCGGGCTCTCCCCGCTGGAGCTGGCCGCCGACCTCATCGACCAGGCGGCGCACGACCGCCTGAGCGACGCCGCGCGCGACTTCCTCGCCTGGGCGCGGAGCGAGCCGGGCGGCGCCGGCGCGGACGACACCTCCATCGCGGTGCGGCTGCGCGCGGCCGAGAGTGGCGCGCTCGTCGCCACGGACAGCCAGCTCGTCGCCGAATCCCTGCTGGAGCACGCGCTCGCCCCGCTGGGCGCGACGGCGGTCGCCGTGTGGGCGGCCGGCGCCGACGCCTCGCTCACGCTGACCGGCTACGCCGGCTACAGCGCCGAGGAGGCCAGGCGCTGGCGGTACGTGCCGCCCGGCGTGGCGACGCCCGCCCGGCGGGCGCTGGTCGAACGCCGGACCGTCTGGTTCCCCAGCCTCTCCGGCACCGGCCTGCCCTCCATCGGCCACCACCACCTGCCGGGCGGCCGGGTGGCCGTCCCCGCCGGCACCGGAGGGCGCGTCCTCGGCGTGCTGGAGATCGGCTGGCCGCACGCGCTTGAGCCGCAGCCGCCGCAGATCCACAAGCAGGTCGAGGCGCTGGCCGAGCTGTGCGCGCACACGCTCGAACCCTGCGAGGAGCCCGCGCCCGACCTGGCCGAGCTGGTCAACCTCACCGACGGGCTGCACGACTCCGCGCTGCTGCTCCGGCCCGCGTTCGGCAAGGACGGGCTGCTCGCCGACTTCCTCATCGAGCACGCCAACAACTGCTTCGCCGACCCCGCCGGACGCCCCCGCGCCGCCGTGACGGGGGCCACGATGCTGGAGGCGTACCCGCTGGCCGCCCACGACGACGGGCTGTTCGGCAAGATCGAGCACGTGTACGGGACGGGCGAGCCGTACCGGGCCGAGCGGGTGCCGCTCACGGCGCTGGTCGACCAGGTGCCGCTCACCACGGTCGCCGACATCAGCATCACCCGCCACGGCGACTGCGTCCTGCTCATCTGGCGGGTCCAGGACGAGGCCGTCCGCCTGGCCAGCCTGCTCCAGCACGCCCAGCGCCTCGGCCGCATCGGCGGCTTCGAGCAGGACGTGCAGACCGGCGAGATCACCTGGAACAGCGAGCTGTTCAACCTGTACGGCCTGCCGCCCGGCGAGCACCCGATCCCGCTGGACCGGCTGGCCGAGCACGCCCACCCCGACGACGCCACCGCCATCGGCCGCTTCCTGCGGACCGTGCTGCACCACCGGCTGCCCGCCTCGGTCGCCTTCCGCCTCCAGCGCCCCGACGGGGTGTCCCGCCACACCCGGGTGGTGGCCGAGCCCGTCATCGACGCCGAGGGCCGCATGCTGGCGGTACGCGGCGCGTACCAGGACGTCTCGGCCCAGCACTGGACCGAGGTGGCGCTGGCCGCCACCCGCGACCAGCTCGCCCACTCCGAGCAGCAGATCTCCGAGCGCAACCGGCTCACCCTGCAGCTCCAGCGGGCCATCATGCCGCCCGCCCAGCGGATCATCGAGGCGTCCGGGCTGCACATCGCGGTCCGCTACCGGCCCGCCGAGAAGGAGCATCTCGTCGGCGGCGACTGGTACGACACCGTCGTGCTGCCCTCCAAGCAGGTGCTGCTCTCGCTCGGCGACGTCGCCGGCCACGGCATCGAGGCCGCCACCGGCATGGTCATCCTGCGCAACGCCCTGCGCGGCCTGGCCGTCACCGGAGCCGGGCCCGGCCAGCTCATGACGTGGCTCAACATGGTCGCCCACCACCTGACCAACAGCCTGACCGCCACCGCGCTCTGCGGCCTGTACGACCCGGCGACCCGGGTGCTGCGCTGGGCCAGGGCCGGGCACCTGCCGCCGATCCTGGTGCGGGACGGCACGGCCGAGGAACTGCCGCTGGTTCACGGGATCATGCTCGGCGCCATCGCCGAGACCGACTACGAGGAGGGGCAGATCCGCCTGGCGGGCGAGGACACGCTGCTCATGTACACCGACGGGCTCATCGAGCGCCGGGACCGCGCCCTGCAGCACTCGCAGCAGCAGCTCCTGACGACGGTGCAGCACCCGGTGACGAGCCTCGAGCACCGCCTGGACCATCTCCTCACCCACAGCCATTCCGACACCGACGACGACACCTGCCTGCTCGGCATCCAGGTGCGCTGAGCACGCGGGCGGCGTGTCGTCAGGGCAGGTCGAGGGCCGTGCCGTACAGGCGCGACACGCTGATCCTGATCACCACGCGCCCTTCGCGGGCCTGCTGCTCCAGGAAGGCGGCGGGGTCGGGCCGGTCGCCGGCGAAGGCGAGCAGGTCGGCGGGGTCGCCGGACACCTCGGCCTCGCCCTCGGCGACGGCGAACGACCACACGTCGGGGCCCTGGACGTGCAGGGCGACGTGCGGGTCGCGGGCGATCTGGCGGGCCTTGAGCCGGCCGGCCGTGGTGGAGATCCGGATGACGCGCCCGGCGGGGTCCCATCGGTACAGGACCGTGGACAGGGCGGGGTGGCCGGTGCGCCGGACCGTCGCCAGCACGCCGAACTGCTGCCCTTCGAGCAGCTTGACCAGCTCGTCCTCGTTCAGCGGCCGGGGCGCGGGCCCCTGCTGGTTCTCGTCCATGGTTCTCCTCCGTCGTGCGGCTGCCAACGAGAGGACCGTAACAGATAGTTTCGTTGCAGACAATCTAGCCGCCGTAGCGGGCGGCGATCGCGGCGGCGCGGTCGCGCAGCGCGTCGCGCAGCCACTGCGGCTCCAGCGCCTCCGCGTTCGTGGTGAGCTGCCACAGCGCCCATTCGGCGTGCCTGCGGTCCTGGAAGGACACCTCCATCCGCAGCCACCCGTCCGCGTCGGCCCGCTCCGCGCGGACGGCCAGCGCGGTGCCCACCAGGTCCTCCCGCCGCACCGGGTTCACCCGCACGAGCACGCTGACCTGGTCGCCGCCGGCCCGGAACCGGGTGCTGCGCTCCTGCCAGGCCCGGTCCAGGTCGACCCGGTCCGGCCGCTCCGCGCGCTCGGCGAGCTCCTCGGCCGCCAGGATCCGCGACAGCCGGTACGTGCGGTCCGCGCCCGCCCGTGTGGCCAGCAGATAGCCGCGTTCGCGCACGGTGACCAGGCCGATCGGGTCCACCGTGCGCCACTGCGCCGCCTGGTTCACGGCCGCGTAGTGGATGCGCAGCTTGTGCCCGGCGAACACCGCGCGCAGCACCTCGGCCACGATCGCGTCGGGCACCTCCTCGTCGGCCAGGCGGCGTGAGAGCAGGTCGGTCTCCGGGTCGATGAGCAGCCGCTCGGCCGCGCCCGCCGCCGTGTCCCGGTAGCTCTCCGGCAGCGCGTCGACCACCTTGAGCATCGCCGAGGCGAGCGCCGAGCCGAGCCCGAACGCCTGCGCCCCGCGCCGCGACCCGGCCACCAGCAGGGCGAGGGCCTCGTCGTGGTTCAGCCCGGTCAGCTCGGTCCGGAAGCCGGGCAGCAGCGCGAACCCGCCGTGCCGGCCGCGCTCGGCGTACACGGGGACGCCCGCCGAGGACAGCGCCTCGATGTCGCGCAGCACGGTCCGGGTGGACACCTCCAGCTCCCGGGCCAGCGCGGTCGCGGACATCCGGCCGTGCCGGCGCAGCAGCAGCACCAGAGAGACCAACCGGTCGGCGCGCATATCCCAAACTGTACCGAAATACACGACAAAAGATGTCGTGATTGGCTGCGAGGCTCTTGCCCGATCGGAACGCGATTGTCGATGAACCGAATGGAGCCGACATGGCAGTGGAACGAACGGCCGTCAACCCGTGGGCGTGGTCGCAGCAGCTCGGATACCACCAGGGTGAGGTGGTCTCCGGGCACACCCGGACCCTGTACTGCTCGGGGCAGACGGCGATGAACGGCGACGGCAAGCCCGAGCACGCCGACGACATGGCGGCGCAGCTGGCGCTGAGCCTGGACAACCTGGAGGCCGTGCTGGGCGAGGCCGGGATGTCGCTGGCGAACCTGGTCCGGCTCAACGTCTACACCACCGACGTCGACCGGCTCTTCGAGCACTACGGCGTGCTGGCGTCGCGGCTGGGCGCCGCCGGGGTGGCGCCGCCCACCACGATGCTCGGGGTGACCAGGCTGGCGATCCCCACCTTGATGATCGAACTGGAGGGCACCGCCGTCGCGTGACCCCCCGCCGCCTCCGGCATCCCCTGCCGGAGGCGGCAGGCCGTCACAGGGTCAGGTCGCGGCGGCGGAGCCCGTACAGGCCGAGCGCGGTGAAGGCGGCCGCCACGAGCGTGAGGCCGAGCAGCGTGCCGGGCCCGGGGTCGGCCAGCGTGGAGTAGTGGACGTGCGCGAACGGCGAGATCATGAAGACCTGGTCGCTCACCAGCCGGAGCTCCCAGCCGAGTTCGAGGGCGATGGCGAGCGCCAGCGCGGTCCACGCGACGACCGTCCCGGCGCGCCGGAACAGGCCGTACGCCGCCACGGCGACACCGGCCATCACCCAGACGCCGGGCAGGACGACCGTGGTGAGGGCCAGGCCGGAGCCGACGTCGCCGCTGCCCAGGCCCAGGCCGAGCCCGGCGACCACGAGCATGGCGCCGGGCACCGCCGCCGCGAACGCCAGATGGCCGAGGACCCAGCGCGCCCGGCTCACCGGCCCGGACAGGAACAGCTCGGTGGCCCCCTCGCCGCGCAGCCGGAGCACGGTCATGATCGCGTACAGGGACATGGAGAACACGGCCAGCTCGTACACGACGAGCCGGAAGAAGATCTCCACGGGGTCGTCCGTGCCCGTCCGCCGGGCCCAGTGGTCCAGCCCGCCGCTCTGGCCGAACTGTTCCAGGACGCTCGGCCCGGCCAGCCCGAGCCCCGCGCCGACGAACGCGGCGCCCGCGATCCACGCCAGCGCGGCGCCCCGGTGGACGCGCCAGGCCAGCCCGAGCGGCCCGCGCAGCGCGGCCGGGGCGCGGGCGGGCCCGAGCCGCGGCGCCAGGAGGCCGCCGCCGAGGTCGCGCCGGGCCGACAGCGTGTAGGCGAGCCAGGCCAGGGCCGCGACGAACGCCGCGAGCAGCAGGAACACCCACCACCGCTCGGCGCCGAACGCGCGGGCGCGCAGGATCCAGCCGTTGGGGACGAGCCAGCCCAGCCATTCCAGGCCGGGACCGGCCAGGTCGCTGATGCCCCGGACCAGGTAGGCGGCGAAGAACACGGCGAAGGCCGCGGCCCCGGCCGTGCGGGCGCTCCGGGTGAGCTGCACGGTCACCGCGGCCAGCCCGGCCCCGAGCCAGCCGGCGGAGGCGGCCATCAGCCCCCAGGCGAGCGACCCGGCCAGGCCGAGCCCGGCGCTCGCGCCGACCACGGTGATCAGCAGGGCCAGGACGAGGTTCGCGCCGAGCACGACGGCGAGGGCGGCGGTGAGCGGGGCGTGGCGGCCCACGGCGGCCGAGCCGACGAGCTCGCGCCTCCCCTGCTCCTCGTCGGAGCGGGTGTGCTTGACCACGAGCAGGATGCTGGCCAGGGCGGCGAAGATCGTGGTGGCGGCGCCGCGCTGCTGGGCGGCGGCCGCGCCCACGCTGTCGCCGTACGCCGGTCCCTGCAGCAGCATGATGGCCGGGTTGTCGATGATGTTCACGAAGTAGTCGCGGCGCGCCTCCGGGGTCGGCAGCAGCTCGCGGATGGTGGTGACCGTGGCCGCGACGAAGAGCGTGACGCTCAGGATCCACAGCGGCTGCCAGACGCGGTCACGGCGCAGGATCAGCCGGATCAGGGTGCCGGTGTTCATCGGTAGTGCCTCATGAACAGCTCTTCGAGGGTGGGGGGCTGGGCGGTGATGTCGCGGATGCCGTACTCCGTCAGGCGGGTCAGGACCTCGCCGATGTGGTCGGCGTCGGCCTGGAAGCGGACGCGGCCTCCCTCGCCGGTGAGGTCGTGGACGTGGGGCAGGCCGGCCTCCGGAACCCTGGCCAGGTCGGCCGTGACCGAGATGCGCGTGAGGTGGCGCAGCTCGGCGAGCGTGCCGGACTCCACGATCCGGCCGTCGCGGATGATGCTCACCCGGTCGCAGAGCGCCTCGACCTCGGCGAGGATGTGGCTGGAGAGCAGGACCGTGCGGCCCGCGCGCCGCTCCTCGCCGATGACCTCGCGGAAGACCGCCTCCATCAGCGGGTCGAGCCCGGAGGTCGGCTCGTCGAGCAGCAGTAACTCCACCTCGGAGGCGAGCGCGGCGATCAGCGCGACCTTCTGCCGGTTGCCCTTGGAGTAGGTGCGGGCCTTCTTGCGCGGGTCCAGGGCGAACCGCTCGATCAGCTCGTCGCGCCGCTTGGCGTCGGCGCCGCCGCGCAGCCTGCCGAGCAGGTCGATCACCTCGCCGCCGGACAGGCTGGGCCACAGCGTGACGTCGCCGGGCACGTACGCGAGCCGCCGGTGCAGCTCGACGGCCTCGTTCCAGGGGTCGCCGCCCAGCAGGCTCACCTCGCCGGAGTCCTTGCGCAGCAGGCCGAGCAGGATGCGCAGGGTCGTGCTCTTGCCCGCGCCGTTGGGGCCGAGGAAGCCGTGCACCTCTCCTTCCCGCACGGTCAGGTCCAGCTGGTCCAGCGCGCGGACCTTGCCGAAGTTCTTGACCAGCCGGCGGATCCGGATCGCGTCAGGCATCGGGGTGCTCCTCGTCGTGGATGTCGGTGACGGCCTGGCGGATCCGGTCACCCTGCTGGGTGGCGATCCACTGCCCCATGTGCGCGTAGACGTCGAGCATGGCGGCGCCGAGCAGGCCGGAGTTCGGGCGGCGCAGCACGTCGATGCCGAGCCGTCTGGACAGGTGCTCGTGCAGGACGATCGTGCCCAGGTGCATCGCGGCCATGACGGCGGCGCGCTCGCGCACCTTCGCCTCGCCGGGGGTGAACGTGTCGGGCCAGGTGTCGGTGAAGAACCGCTCGGCCCCGGCCGAGCCCTCGTCGAACAGCTCGGCCGCCACGGGTGAGCCGTCGACCAGGGCGCGGGCCAGGTAGCGGACGCTGAGCTCGCTCGCCTCGTACATGCCCCTGAGGAAGTCGGCGTTGACCTCGGCCCCCTCCTGGACCCGGCCGGCGGCGCCCAGGACGGTGTCGCGGACGTGCTGGTCGCAGGCCTCCCGCAGGCGGTCCTTGGTGCCGAAGTGGTGCTGGACCAGGCCGACGGAGACGCCGGCGGCGTCGGCGATGTCCTTCAGCGTGGCGGCTTTGACGCCCCGGGCGGCGAACTGCTCCAGCGCGGCGTCGCGGATGCGGGCACGCGCGGTCAGGTCCTCCGGCGGGCGGTCCCCCGTTGGCGGTATCGACATACCAGGAACAATATCTGAATATTGGAAACCATATCAAGATATTGCCACAGCTACCCGGCGAGCTTCCCTTTATTTGAACGACCGTACTAGTTGTACTATCGTTCAAATATTCTTGCCTAGGGAGGATGTCATGCCCGAAGTCGTGACCCGGCGTGCGGGAACGCGGGAGTGGGCCGGTCTGGGACTGCTGGCACTGCCGACGGTGCTGCTCGGCCTGGACGTCACCGTGCTGTACCTGGTCCTGCCGAGCATGGCCGAGGCGCTGGACCCGTCAGCGACCCAGACGCTCTGGATCATGGACGCGTACGGGTTCTTCATCGCCGGGTTCCTCATCACGATGGGGACCCTGGGCGACCGGATCGGGCGGCGCCGCCTGCTGGTGATCGGGACGGCCGCGTTCGCCGCGGTGTCGGTGTTCGCCGCCTTCGCGCCGAACGCCGAGCTGCTGATCGTCGCCCGGGCGCTGCTCGGGGTCGCCGGGGCCACGCTGATGCCCTCGACGCTGTCGCTGATCTCGAACATGTTCGCCGACGCCCGGCAGCGCGCGGTCGCGATCGGGATCTGGGCGACGATGTTCGCCCTGGGCATGGCCGCCGGCCCGGTGGCCGGCGGCGCCCTGGTCAGCACGTTCTGGTGGGGCGCGGCGTTCCTGCTCGCCGTCCCCGTCGCGGTCGCCGTGCTCGCCGGGGCGCGGGCGCTGCTGCCCGAGTACGCCGACCCGCAGGCGGGCCGCCTCGACCTGGCCAGCGTCGGCCTGTCGCTGGCCGCGATCCTCCCGATCGTCTACGCGATCAAGCACGCGGCGGCGGACGGCCCCGGCCCCGGCACGGCGGCCCTGGCCGTCCTCGGCGCCGTGGCCGGGGCGCTCTTCGTACGGCGTCAGCGCGGCCTGGCCTCACCCCTGCTGGACGTCACGCTGTTCAGCAGCCGGGCGTTCTCCGCGGCGCTGGCCGTGCTGCTGATCGGGCTGGTCGGCGTGGGCGGGACCATGTACCTGGTCACCCAGTACCTCCAGCTCGTCGAGGGCCTGACGCCGTTCGCGGCCGGCCTGTGGATGGGACCGCCCGCCCTGGCGATGTTCGCCGCGGCGATCGGCGCGCCGATCATCGCCAGGCGGATGCGTCCCGGCCTGGTCATGGCGCTCATGCTCGCCCTCTCGGTGATCGGCTACGCGCTGCTGGCCACCGCCGGCACCGGGGACGCGGCACGGGTGGTGGCCGGGTTCGCCTTCGTCTACCTCGGCCTCGGCGCGATCGCCGCCCTCGGCACCGACATGGTCGTCGGCGCCGCGCCGGCCTCGAAGTCCGGGTCGGCCGCCGCGATGTCCGAGACCGTCCAGGAACTCGGCATCGCCGTCGGCGTCGCCGTCCTCGGCAGCCTCACCACCGTCCTCTACACCGCCCGCATGACCGCTCCCGCGGACGTCCCGCCCGAGCTCGCGGCGCGTCTCACCGACAGCCTGCCCGGCGCGCTGTCGGTCGCCGGCCAGGTGCCCGCCCCGGTGGTACGGGAGGCGCAGGCGCTGTTCACCAGCGGGGTGAACATCGCCTCGGCCGTGGCCGGCGTCGCGATCGTCGCGGCGGCGGCGCTGTGCCTGACGGCGCTGCGGCACGTGCGGCCTCTCGGGGAGAACGAGCGGTGACGTGCTCGTCCACCCTGGCTCGTCTACCCTGGACCTCACGGGAGGGGTTCATGAACGACGACAGCGGGCACGTCGACGGCCGCAAGGCCCGGGGCCACCGGCGCCGCGCCGAGATCATCGAGGCCACCCTCGCCGTCGTGACGCGCGAGGGCGCGGCGGGCGTCACCCACCGCACCGTCGCCAAGCAGGCCGGCATCACCACCAGCCTGAGCACCTACTACTTCGCCACCCTCGACGACCTGCTCGTCGCGGCCCTGTCCAGCGTCGCCGACACCTACACCCGGCGCATCCGCCAGATCATCGACGGCCCCGGCGACAAGCTCCGCGCGCTGGCCGAGCTGATCGCCGAGTCCGGCGGCCCCGGCCGTGACCACGCCCTGGCCGAGCGCGAGCTGTCCACCCTGGCGGCTCGCCGCCCGGCGCTCGCGCCCGTCGCCCGCCGCTGGCGCCAGGACATCGGCGAGCTCGCCGCCACCCTCACCGACGATCCCGAGGCCGTCGCCGCCGTCGTCGCCGCCGCCGACGGCCTGTGCACCGCCATCCTCATCGACAACGCCCCCGCCGACGCCGGCTACGTGCACCGCATCCTGACCCGCGCCGTCCACGCGCACCCCGCCGCCGCCGTCTCCTGAGCGGCCCTGGGGCTCATTCCTCGGCTCATTCCTCCTCGATGCGCACGGTGCCCGCGGCGCCGTCGATGGTGATGAGCTGGCCCGTCCTGATCTCGCGGGTGGCGTCGCGCACGCAGATGACGGCCGGGATGCCGTACTCCCTGGCCACGGTCGGGCCGTGCGCGACCGGGGAGCCCGTCTCCGTGACCAGGCCCGCCGTCGTCAGGAAGAGCGGCGTCCAGCCGGGGTCGGTGGTGGGCGCGACCAGGATCTCGCCCGGCTCGATGTACGCGCCGGCCGGGTCGTGGATCACCCGCGCCCGCCCGGTCGCGCGGCCCGCCGCCCCGGCCATGCCGGTGAGCACCCCGTCGCCCGCCTGAAACGGCGGCGCGAGCGCCTCCACGTCGGTGCCGTCGGACAGCAGCGCGCCGGGGACGCTGGGCCGCCGCAGCTCACGCTCGTACGCGGCGCGCCGGGCCGCGATCACCTCGCGCAGGTCCGCGCCCCGGACGGCCTGGCAGGCCTCGGCCAGGTCGAGGAACATGATGTCGTCCGGCCGCTCGAACAGCTCCGCGCCGGCCAGCAGCAGCTGCTCCCGCGCCGCCCGCAGCGGGATCAGCCAGGCGAACTTCCCCAGCTCGCGCAGCCCGGTGAGCTCGCGGGACCTGCGCATGAGGAAGACCGCGACCCTGCCGCGGACCGGCCGCCCGCGCGTGGCACGCCGCGCCAGCGCGGCGAGCGTCCGCTCCGCCCGATCCGCGGCGCGCTCGAAGCGCCGGTCCGGCGCCTGCTCGGGATCGTCGACCCGCAGGTAGTTGGCGATCGTGGCGAACAGCGGCGCCGGGTCCTCCGCCCAGCGCGGCATGCCGACGTCGATCTCGGCCGCGGCCCGCAGCCCGTACCTCTCCAGGAACTGCGCCAGGCCGATGTCGGGCAGGTCGCCGTCCCGGTAGCGGGCGGCGAGCTCCGGCGCGGGGGTGCCGGCGAACAGCTCCCGGTGCTCGCGCGCGTTGACGGCGAGCCGCCACAGGGCCAGGTCCATCTCGGTGGTCACGTTGTACGGCATGCCGCCGAGGACGGTGTCCAGCTCCTCCTCCGTGGCCACCCCGTCGAGCAGGGCGGAGGGGACGGTGCCCGCCACGATCCCGGCGGTCAGCGGCCAGACGATGCCCTGCATGTCCAGGGTCATGATCGGCCGGTGCGAGTCCTCCGCCACCCAGCGCAGGCGTTCGGCGGCGCTCGCGTCCGGTCCGGGCGGCACGGTCAGCCGCCTGATCCGCCGGACGCCGCGGTAGGCCCGGCCCCGCGCGGCGTCCGGCCAGGCCAGCGCGGCGACCACGCCGGCGACGGCCCGGGGGGCGATGCGCACGACCCCCTTGACCACGGCGCGCACGTCGAACGGCAGGCCGGGCCGCGGGGCGAAGCGCGGGTCGTCCAGCATCCGCCGCACGGCGCTCTGCACGCGCGGGCCGTACACCTCCAAGGACGTGCCGAGCCGGTCGCGCATCGCCTTGCTGCGCAGGAAGTCGGTCAGGTCGAAGTAGAGCCTGCCGCCGATCGCGACCATCCGGGGCAGCGGGTCGCGGCGGTCGATCTTGGCTCCGGCCGCTTCGAACCACAGGCCCGCGCCGGTCCTGAGCATCGACACGCCCATCGGCGTCATCGGCCGCAGCATGCCCTGGATGTGGCCGAATTCCAGGTAGAGCCGGGTGTCGGCGGTCGCGGGCGGCGCCGGGAACAGCGTCGTGACCGGGCGGGACTGCAGTAACCACAGCACGCCGTCCCGGTCGAGGGCCCACTCGACGTCCTGCGGCGAGCCGAAGTGCTCGCGCAGCCGCAGGCCCGCCGCGCGCAGGTCCTCCAGCCAGCCGGTCTGCGGGGCGTCGTCGTCGAACTCGTAGTGGTCGGGCACCACGGTGCCGTCGACGATCGCGGTGCCCAGGCCCTCCGCGGCGTCCACGACCATCTGGGTGCGCCGGCCGGTGATCGGGTTCGCCGTGAACAGCACCCCGGCGCGCTCGGGGTCGACCATCCGCTGCACCACGACGGCCATCGCCGCGTCCTCGATCCCGGCGTTCGCCCGGTAGGCCACGGCGCGCTCGGTGTGCAGCGAGTCCCAGCAGCGGCGGACGGCCTCGGCCAGCGCGTCCTGGCCCTCCACACCCAGGTAGGTGTCCTGCTGGCCGGCGAAACTGGCGTGCGGCAGGTCCTCGGCGGTGGCGCTCGACCGCACCGCCACCTTCCCGCCGCCGAGCCGCTCGTAGGCGCGGGCCAGCTCCTCCTGCGGGACCTGCCCGCTCGCGTAGGCCTCGACGGTCACGCAGAAGCCGTCGGGGACCCGCTCCCCCGCTCTGATCATCTCCCCGAGCCCGGCGGCCTTGCCGCCCACCAGGCCGATCATCGAGGCGTCGATCTCGGCCAGCCGGATCAGCTTCATCCCGGATCCTCCTCGCAGCCGTGGCGCCCGAATCCGGCCGGTCCGCCACCCGGAACGGCCGGTCGGCGCGGTCCCCGTGAACCCGCAGCAGCCTTCAGCAGTCAATCTACGCGTACGTGCCCATCCGTCCAGTAGGCGGCGGCCACCCGGTCAGGCCAGGGTCTCCAGGACCTGGACCGCCCGCTGGACGCCGTTCTCGGCGCGGACGCGCTCGCCGGTCTCGGCGGCGGCGCGGGCCAGGTCCCGGTCGGTGACGGCCCGGCGGATGGCCTCGGCCAGGCCGTGCGGGGTGAGGCGGCGCTGCGGCTGCGGGGCCGGGGCGACCCCGGCGGCGTGCGCGCGGGCGGCCCAGAACGGCTGGTCGGCCACGAACGGGCAGAGGACCTGCGGCCTGCCCGCGGCCAGCGCGGCCCCGGTGGTGCCGCTGCCGCCGTGGTGCACGATCGCGGCCATGCGCGGGAACAGCCAGTCGTGCGGAGCCTGCTCCAGCGGGAACACCGCCTCGGGCAGGTCGCCGGTCCGCATCCCGCCCCAGCCGGTCGCCAGCACGGCGCGCACCCCGGCCAGCCGGACGGCCTCGGTGACCACGCGGCCGACCCGTACCGGATCGGTGCCCGCCATGCTGCCGAAGCCCACGTACACGGGAGGGGGCCCGTCCGCCAGGAAGGCGGCCAGCTCCGGCGGCGGCGACCAGCCGGAGGCGGCGGGAAGGAACCAGAAGCCGGTGGTGTGCACCCACGACGGGTAGTCGAGCCCGCCGGGCAGCAGGCTGGTGCTGAACGCCTGCAGCACCGTGGCCGGGCGGCCGTCGGGGCGGCGCAGGATGTCATGGCGGCCCCGGCGGCGCGGCAGGCCGAGCCTTCCGGCGCGCAGCCTGTCGGCGACGCCGCCGAACGAGCGGAGCATCAGCTTGATCGGCAGGTACGACGCCCGGTTCAGCGCCCGGGGCAGCGGCACCGGGATCATCGGGTTGCGGAACGCGGCGGTCGGCACCCAGACCGGTTGCATCGTGGCGGGCACCGCGGGCACGCCCAGCCGTTCGGCGAAGTGCTGAGCGGGGATGCCCGGGGCGTGCACCACCAGGTCGGCGCCGTCCTCCGCCACGTCCGCCATGTCGTCGAAGACCCGGGCCATGAGCGGCTTGCTGCGCCGCATGACGCGCAGGGCGACCTTCTTGCCGCGCAGGCCCCGGTAGTTCGTCTCGATCGCCTCGAGGATCTCGGGGTCGTCGATGAGCGTGTTCGGCCCGTCATGGACCGGCGCGAACGCCAGCCCGTACGGCTCGGCCAGGGACGCCATCGCCGCCGGGGCGGCCAGGACCGGTTCGTGGCCGGCCGTTCTCAGGGCGAGGGCGAGGGCCGCGTACGGCTGCACGTCGCCGCGGGTGCCGTGGGTGAGGATGAGGACCTTCATCGGTGCTCCCTGCTCGGAGGAACTGCTGCGTTCGCCGACCAGGCTTCCCGGCACACCGTCGCCCCGCTGCGGGGGCGAATACCGTCACCTTACCCAAAGTTCTGAAATTTCTGAAGGTTCATGGGCTCGGCTATTCTGATCTCCGGAGGTGACGCGGTGAGCGAGCGGGAACGGTGGGAGGCCGCCGAACGGCTGGCGCTGGTGCTGACCGAGGGCGGCCTGCAACGCATGTCGGCCCGCGCCCTGGCGGTCTTCCTGTTCACCGGCGCGGAGACGGTCACCATGGGCGACATCGCCGACCGGCTCGGCGTCAGCGCGGGCTCCGTGTCCGGCGCCGTCAAGGCGCTGCTCTCCACCGGGCTGATCGAGCGGCTGCCCGCGCCCGGCAGCCGCCGCGAGCACTACCGGCTGCGCGACGACGCCTGGCCCACCCTGTTCTCCACCCAGAACACCGTCGTCCACACCATGCTGGAGGCCGCCGAGACCGGCATCGCCACCACCGCCCCCGGCGACCCGGCCCACGTCCGGCTCGCGCGGATGCGCGACTTCTACCAGTTCCTCCTGGGCGAGCTGCCGGGCCTGCTGCACCGCTGGCAGCAGCGGAACGGCTGACCCGGCCCCGGGATCCGGCGCAGGGCGCCGGGCACGCTCACGGGCGGCGGATGCGGCGCGTCACGGCGGTGTGCCAGGCGGGGACCTCGCGCTCGTCGTCGAACCAGCGGGCCACCACGATGTCGGTCGAGGAGTGCAGCAGGATCGACACCACGATGGTCACCGCGACGTACTGGAACACCGGTTCGGCGACCGCGATGCCGGAGCCGAGCACGAGCAGCCCGTACACGACCGAGGCGAAGCCCTTGGGCCCGAACCAGGCCACGGCCGCCTGCTCGCGCACCGACAGCCCCGAGCGCAGGAACGACAGCCAGATCGCCACCGGCCGCGCCACCACCAGCGCGAGCACCGCGAACAGCCAGCCGGCCCAGCCGACCGCCCCCAGCAGCGCCGGCGTGATCAGCGCCCCGAACACCAGCAGCGCGGCCAGCTTGAACACCTCGGCGATGAGCTCGCCGAAGTGCTCGAACGACTCCCGCTGCCGGGGCCCGAACGTGGCCACGGTGATTCCGGCCGAGAACGCGGCCAGGAACAGGTTGCCGTGCGTGGCCTTGCCGACGGCGAGCACGAGCAGGCCGATGGCCAGCGCGTTGAGCGGCTCGTAGGCGGTGGACGCGGCGAACCAGCGGGTGCGCTCCAGCTTGATCGCCGCCCACGGGATCGCGACCCCGATGACGATGCCCAGCCCGAGCTCCAGCCCCAGCTCGCCCAGGTGCAGATCGTGCGACCCCGCCGCGACGGCCAGGAAGACGATCACGAACGGCAGCGCCAGGCCGTCGTTGACGCCGGACTCGACGTTCAGCAACTGGCGCAGCCGGGGCGGCACCTTGTCGTTGCCGACCAGGGCCGCGGCGAACACCGGGTCGGTGGGCGCCAGGATCGCGCCGATGAGCAGCGCCTCGACCCAGCCGAGGCCGAGCAGGTAGTGGGCGCCGAGCGCGGTGATGGCCAGCGTGAGCGGCAGGCCCCAGCCCAGCGCCCGTCCGGGGAGCCGCCAGGCGCTGCGCAGCTCGGTCCAGCCCACCCGCATGCCGTCGGTGAACAGCACCGTGAACAGGGCCAGCTCGGCGAGCGTGGCGACCAGGTCGTCGCCGGGACTCAGCGACACGACGCCGAGCACGCCGTCGCCCAGCACGAACCCGGCCACCAGGAACAGCGCGGCCGTGGACAGGATGGTGCGGTGGGCCAGGCTCGACAGCAGCACGGCGAGCAGGAGCACGCAGGCGAAGGCGGTCAGCAGCACGCCCATCAGGGACACCGCGCAGGGAAGATCATCGGGCACCTCCGGTCGGGACAGAGAACCATCTTGCCGACCAGGCTTCCCGGCGCACCGCGCTCACCCTAACAGCAGCGCCGCCCGGGCGACAGACGCCGCCGTGCGGGCGATGCGACGGGGCGGCGGGGGCGGCTCAGGTGAGTTCGAGGCCGCCGTCGACGGTGAGGACCTGGCCGGTGACCCAGGCGGTCGCGGGGGTGGCGAGGTGGACGATCCAGGCGGCGACCTCCTCGGGGACGCCGCGGCGGCCGAGCGGGATGCGGGCGGCCTCGTCCCGTTTGATCTGCTCGACGACGTCGTCCGGCAGGCCGGCGGCGGCCAGGGCCTGGCTCTCGGTGGGGCCGGGGGCCAGGGCGTTGACGCGGATGCCGTCGGCGGCCAGCTCCAGCGCCCAGCTGCGGGTGAGCTGTTCGAGTGCGGCCTTGGAGGCGGCGTAGTGGGCGGCGCCGGGCAGCGGCCGGTGGCCGTAGGTGCTGGAGACGTTGACGATCACGCCCCGGGCGGCGCGCAGGTGCGGCAGGGCGGCGGCGGCGAGCAGGCTGGGCGCGGTGACGTTGAGGGCGAACAGGTCGGCGACGCCGTCGGCGGTGACCTCGGCCAGGGGCATCCTCCTGGTGGCTCCGGCGTTGTTGACCAGCACGTCCACGGCGCCCCACCGGTCGACGGCGGCCTCGGCGACCTGCCGGGGGGCGTCCGGGTCACGCAGGTCGGCGGCGTGGACGGCGATGCCGGGGTGGCCGTCGGCGGTCTCCTCCAGCGCCGGCAGGCGGCGGGCGACGCCGAGCACGCGGGCTCCGGCGCGGGCGAACTCCCGGGCGGCGGCCCGGCCGATGCCCGAGCCGGCGCCGGTGACGATGACGGCCTTGCCGGTGAGGTCCGCGCGGGGCTGCTGGTCCACCATGAACTCCTTTGTTCGTTGTTCGTGAAACGTCGAACAAGGTAGCATGAGGCCGTGAAGCAGGCGCAGCATCCCGAGCTTGAGCAGATGACCCTCGTCGCGGTGCTGGGCGCGCTCAGCGACCCGATCCGCGTCGGGCTGGTGCGCGTGCTGGCCGACGGCCACGAGCGGGGCTGGGGCGAGCTGCGCGCGCCCGTCGCCAAGTCGACGCTCAGCCACCATCTGCGCGTGCTGCGCGACGCCGGCATCACCCGCACCCGGCAGGAGGGCACCCGCTGCTTCGTGCGGCTGCGCCGCGCCGACCTGGACGTCCGCTTCCCCGGGCTGCTCGACGTGGTGCTCCAGGTGGCGGACGCCGACGACGTCGGCGCGCACGTCGGGACGCACGACAGCCCGCAGCCCGCCTGAACCGGGCGGGCCGTCATCGCCTCGTAAGGAATCGGGCCGCCGCGCGCTCCTAGGGTGACCGGCATGAGCAACGTGCGAAGCGCGGCCGCCGCGCTGGCGGCGCTCGCCCTGCTGGCCGCCGCGTGCGGCACCGGCATGCGGGACGAGCCCGGAGACATGGGGGGCACCACCAAGACCTCAGCCCCGGCGGCCTCCCCCGCCGGGCCCGGGAGCGCGTCCTCGGCGCCCGCCGCGTTACGCTTCGACGCCCGGACGCTGGACGGCGAGCCGTTCGAGGGTGAGAGCCTGGCGGGCAGGCCCGTCGCGTTCTGGTTCTGGGCGCCGTGGTGCCCCAAGTGCCTGTCGGACGCGCCCGCCGTCAAGGCCGCCGCCGCCCGGCACGGCGACGTCACGGTCGTCGGGGTCGCCGGCCTGGACACCGAGGCGGCGATGAAGCAGTTCGTCCGGCGCACGGGGACCGGTGACCTCGTGCACCTGTCCGACGCCGAAGGGGCGCTCTGGACGAAGCTCGGCGTCAGTGAGCAGTCCACCTTCGTGTTCATGAGACCGGACGGCTCCACGGAGAAGGTCACCGGCCCGCTCGGCCAGGACAAGCTGGAGACCCACCTGCGCGCCCTGGCCACCCGGTAGCCCGGCCGTGACCCTGTCCTCGCCCCTGTCCTCGTCCCTGTCCGAGGCGCCGCTGGCCCTGGCGCTCACCGCCGGGATGGTGGCCGCGTTCAATCCCTGCGGCTTCGCCATGCTGCCGGCCTACCTCACGCTGCTGATCACCGGCCGCAGCGCCGCGCCCGTACGCCAGGCGCTGGTCCTCGCGGCGGCGATGACCGCCGGGTTCGTCACGATCTTCGGCCTGTTCGGGCTGGTCGTGACCGTGCTGGCGGTGTCGGTGGGCGGGCGGCTGCCGTGGGCGACCCTGGTCATCGGGGCGGCGCTGGCCGGGCTGGGCCTGTGGCTGCTGTCCGGCCGCGAGCTGGTGCTGCGCCTGCCGGGCCTGCCCACCGGCCGTCCCACCGCCTCGCCGCTGTCCCTGTACGGCTACGGCCTGTCGTACGCGGTGGCCTCCCTGTCGTGCACGGCCGGCCCCTTCCTGGCGGTGACCTCGGCGGCGCTGTCCGGCAGCGGCGTGGCCGGCGGGATGGCGGCCTTCACCGCGTACGCGCTGGGCATGGGGCTGATCGTCGCCGTCCTGTCGCTGGCGGTGGCGCTCGCCCGCGCCGCCGTCGTGGCCCGGCTGCGGCGCCTGCTGCCGTACGTGTCCCGGGTCAGCGGCGGCCTGCTCGCCCTCGCGGGCCTGTACGTGCTCTATTACGGCTGGTACGAGCTGCGCGTCCTCGCCGAGCAGGACGCGCGCGACCCGATCGTGGGCGCGGCGACGGAGGTGCAGGCGACCCTGGCCCGCTGGGTGGCCGAGCTCGGGCCGGGCCCGCTCCTGCTCGCGCTCGTCCTCCTGCTGGCCCTGGCGGCGGCGGCCGTGCGCAGGGCCCGCCAGAAGCCATGACCTTTCACATATCCTGCCTCGCAAGTTATGATGGTCGCGTGACTATGACCGAGCCGATGTTCCTGGCCTTGACGGCACTCCTGGACGAGCCGCGCCACGGCTACGGGATCGTGCGGGAGGTGGACCGGCTGTCCGAAGGCACCGTGCAGCTCAAGATCGGGTCGCTGTACGGGGTGCTCGACCGCCTGACCGCCGACGGCCTGGTGGAGCTCGACCACGAGGAGGCCCACTCGGGCCGCCTGCGCCGCTACTACCGCATCACCGAGCAGGGCGAGGCGGCGCTGGCGGCGGAGCTCGCCAGGCTGACCGGCACCCTCCGGCTCGCCGCCGAACGCCTCGGCGCCCGGCGGCGCGGTTTCACCATCGGCCCCTCGACCGCCGGAGGCACCGCGTGACCCTCCTGGAGGAGCGCTACCGCCTCGCCCTCAGGATGCTGCCCGCCTCCTACCGGGCCGAGCGCGAGGAGGAGATGGTCGAGGCCTTCCTCGAAGGCGCCCGCCACGCCCACGGCGAGCGCGGCACGCAGCCCGACTGGGGCGAGGTCGTCGCCATCGCCGCGCTGGCGATCAGGATCAGGGTCGGCGGCATCGGCGCCGCCCCCCGCTCCCGCGCCGTCGGCGACGCCGTCAGGCTGGCCGCCCTGCTCGGGCTGGGCTACCAGGCCGTGATCGGCTGGATCGGCCTGGCCTTCTCCGTGCAGGTGCTCGGCCCGCTGCCGGGGCAGTCGCCGGTCCTCACGCCCAGGGAGGCGGCGCCGGAGCTCGTGTCGGCGGCCGAGAGCCTGGTGTGGATCGCCGCCTTCGCCGCGCTCGCGCTCGGCAGGGTGCGGGCGGCCAAGCTCCTGGCCGGTCTGGGACTGCTGTACGTGCTGGTCATGTTCGGGGTCGACGCCTTCACCTGGCCGCGAGCGCTCGTCGACTCCGCGCCTCACCTGCTGGTCACCGTGGTGCCCGTCGCGGCCCTGCTGACCGCCTACCACCGGGACGCGCCGGTGCGGCGCTCCCCGCCGCTGACCGCCCTGCCGCTGGGCCTGACCGTCGCGTACGCCGCCGCCGTGCTCGCCGTCACCGGCCTCGGAGGCGGGACGGACACGGCGGCGGCGTGGGCTGCCGGCTGGCTCGACCCGCAGGGGGTGGCCACGGCGGCGCTCCTGGTCGCCGGCCTGGTGAGCCTGCTACGCGGGACCGCACCGGCCCGGCGGCTGGCCCTCGCCGTCGTCGCGGTGCCGCTGATGGCGGCGCGCTCCCCGCACTTCCTGATCGACGTCGCCCCGGCGCAGCCGCTCACGATCACCCTGACCGCGCAGAGCGCGGCGCTGCTGGTCCTGTGCCTGGCACTGATCGTCTCGGCCGTGCGCGCCCTGCCCCGCCCCCACGCGACGGCGCTTCCCGGACTACCGCGGACGCGGTAGATCCCGCGGCCGTACGGCATCCGCAGCAGGGAGAGATGTCTCCACCGGCGGGATGACCGGCGGCGGGGCCGGCGGACATAGTTCTGACGTCCGGTCGCGGGAAAGCGGAGGAGAATCCATGTCGGTCCTGTCGATGCTCGCCGCCCAAGCGGCCTCACCCGTCTGCACGTCCGCCGCGGAGTGCGCGGGCCAGGGGGTCGACACCTTCCTCGGCACCCCGCAGCGCGTCTGGGCCAGCGTGGCGGCGCTGGTCTCGCTGGCCGGCGTGATCGCCGGCCTGCCGGCCCCGCGCTCCGCCCGCCGATCGGGCGGCGGGCGGAGGAGAGCCGTCGCGGCCCTGGTCCTCGGGCTGACCGGCGGGCTCAACGGCGCGGCGAACCTGGCCGTCGCCGACGGCGGGCTCGGCACCGGCAACGGCGTGTTCGGCGGAGCCGTCGCCCTGACCCTCGGACTGGCGGGCGCGGCCCTCGGCGGACTGGCCCTGAGGCGAGGTCAGGGGATGTACATGAGGAAGTAGTAACCGGCCGCCCGGTACCGGTCCTGGTACCACCGGCAGGGGGCGAGCCCGGTGTACTGGCCGTTCATGGCGGCGTCCTCGAAGGCCACCTCGCAGGCGGCCAGGGTGTCGTAGCGGCTGGACCAGTACCAGTCCGGCGGCACCGGCGCGAGGGCGTGGCCTCCGGCCGAGGCCGGCGTGGTCTCGGCCGCGGAAGCGGAGGCGGGCGCCGCCCCGGCCAGCACGGCGGCGCCCAGCGCCGCCGCGACCAGGGCTGCGCCGGACAAGCTGCGGATCTTCACGGAGGCTCCTCACGGTCGGGTGGGAGAACACCTTCAGATCAGCACCGATCGCCGGGCACGGGGAGCCCTCGCTTTTCCATACTTCGGCTGTATGGGGCTCAGGTGAGGTCGGTGCTGGGGGCGGGCCGAGGTGTCGCGTGCAGGGCCGGGCCCGGGAGGTGACGTTCGAGGCGGAGGGTGCCGGCGATCGCGACGCCGTTCAGGGCCGAGAGCACCAGGAACGGCGCCGCGTGGTCGAGGTCGAACAGGGTGGCGAAGAGGACCGGGGCGAGGATCTCCGCCGCGACGAAGGAGTACTGGAACACCGCCAGGTAGCGGCCGCGGGCGTGCGGCAGTGCGAGGGTGGCCGCGAGGGCCATGGAGGCGGGCGCGTGCATGATCTCGGCGACGGTGAACAGGAAGGTCGCCGCGACGAGCGCCGCGATCGCCCACCGGCCCGGGTCCGGGGTGAGGGCGGCGAGGGACAGGCTCCAGCAGGCCCACAGGCCCGCCGCGGCGCACAGGACGCGGGTGCGGCGGCAGGGGGCGAGGCGCCTGGTGATCGCGCCGCCGAGGGCGAAGATGAGGATCGCGTTGCCCGCCAGCACGGCCGAGGTCAGCCAGGCGGGGCCGCGCAACGCCGTCTGCACGAAGGTCGGGAGCGCGAGCCCGAGCATGAGGGTGGACAGGGCGAAGACGACGTTCAGCGCGGTCAGCCCCAGGAACACCCGGTCACCGGCGAGCTCGCGGTAACCGGCGGCCGGTGCGTCCGGCGCGGCCGGGCCGGGGCGGCGGGGAAGGCGGAGCAGGGCGGCCAGGGCGAGCGCGGCCAGCAGGAAGCAGGCGGAGGACGCCCAGGCGACCGCGTGGTAGGCGGCGGGGCGGCCGTCGGTGACGAGCAGGCCGGTGACGAACCCGCCGACGCCGATCCCCACGGTTCTGGCGATGTTGGCCCGCGCGTACCACAGATCCTTGCCCGTGGAAGCACGGTGATCGGCATAGTCGGCGATGAGTGTGAAGATCGACGACCAGTAGAGCCTGACGCCGAGCGCGCCCACCGAGGCGGCCAGGAAGATCCCGATCGGCTCGCTGACCCACACGTAGGCGAGAAAGGACGCGGCCTGAAGGACCTGCGCGCCGATCACCGGCGTGCGCGACCCGTACCGGTCGGCGAGGACCCCGGCCCACAGCGGGACGGGGATCGTGAGCACGTTGGCCACGCCGAGCAGAACCCCGAGCACGGGCAGGGGGACGTGGGACAGCGTGGTGAAGTACACGATCGACAGCGGCATGAACAGCCCGCTGCCGATCGAGGCGAGCAGAAGGGAGGCCACGAGCGCGACGGCGCCACGGCTCGACGAAGACAGGGAGGGCATGACGGAGCCTCGGATTTCAGCACAGGAGGTCGGGGTTTCCGCTCAGGGGAAGGCCGACCCGCGCTAGACATCCATCAGAGGCATGCCGCAGATCTTACCGCTCGGCTCCCCCGCCGGGCGGGGTGAGCGCGACCTGGTAGACGATGAAGCCACGGTGATCGGCCACCTGGTCGTACAGGCGGCGGGCGGTGGCGTTCGTGTCCTGGGTGTGCCAGTAGAGGCGCCCGCATCCGGCCTCGGCCGCCCACTCCCGCACCGCGCCGATCAGCGCCCGCGCCACGCCCTTGCCCCTGGCCGCCGGGGCGGTGAAGAGGTCCTGCAGGTAGCAGGAGTCGACCCCGGGCGCCGAGGTGTTGGGATGGGACAGGAAGTGCGCGATGCCGACCAGCGCGCCGTCCATGCGGGCGCCCAGAGCGTGTACGCCCGCGCCGTCCTGGAATCTGCGCCACGCCTGCTCGTACATGGACGCGGGCTCGTCCGCCCGTAGAAGGCGAGGTAGTCGCGGAACAGGGCTTCCCAACCGGCTCTTTCACCGGCTGACAGCGGCCCGATGTCGATCATCCGTACACGATAGGGACGGAGGCGGCCGCCAGGGCATGACCACTTGCGCGCGTAATGGGAGAACCACCACCGCGGCGGTGAGAGGTTGGTGCCGCTGTACTGCCCGCCCGGGGTCCTCGACCGGCTGGCCGGGCTGGAGCCCGACGTGGACCTGCGCACCGTCTTCGACCCGCGCCCCCTGCCCGGCCACCACCGGGCAGGCCCCTTCGCGCTCACCGGGACCCTGCTGCCGCACTGGGTCGACAACGCGGGCATCCGGCTGGAGGCGGACGGCACGGCCATCGCCTACTCGGGCGACACCGGCCCCACTCCCCTGCTGGCCGCCCTGGGCCGGGACGCGGACCTGTTCATCGTCGAGGCCACCGACCGGCCGGGCGAGCGCGAACGCCCGGACCTCAACCTGATGACCGCAGCCGAAGCCGGCCTGTGGGCACGGCGTGCACATGCGCGCCGGCTCATGCTGACGCACTTCTGGCCCGGCAACGACCGGACCGCCGCTCTACAGGCAGCCGGGACGACCTTCCCCGGCGAGATCCTGATCGCGGACGAGGACCTCACCATCCCCCTGGGCCGCCCCGCCCGGGGTACCGCATGAATGAGTCCAGAAAGGTGGCCTGGGGATGCGCGGAAGCCTGGAGGGAGAGACCGATCCTCACGGCGAGGTTCAGGTCGCGGCCGTCGACCTCGTGAGCGGCAAGGTGGGGTTCCGCCTGCCCATCCTCTCGGTTGATCATCTGAGGGCCGGGGACGGCGAGGCGTAGGGCGCCGGCGGCTCAGTCGTACAGGTCGGCGACGGCTGTCAGGAGCTGGGCGCGGGCGGTGGGGGCGGGGGTGACGCCGGTCAGCACGTAGGCGGCCAGTCCTTCGGCCAGCGCCACCAGGGTGAGCGCCGTGGTGTGCGGGTCGAGGGCGGCGGGGACGCGTCCGGCTTGCTGGTCGCGGGTGATGAGGTCCGCGAGCCGGCGGTGGAAGTCGGCGTACAGGACGCGCAGGCGGGCGGCGATGGCCTCCTCGGCGAAGGCGAAGGCGTGGAAGGACTGCCGGACGCGCATGTGCGCCTCGGTGGCGGCGTCGTACGGGATGAGCTCGCCCAGCACCGTGGTGAGCACCAGGCGTGGCTCGGCGGCCTGCAGGTCGGCGCCGGCCTTGGCGTGGATGCGGGCGCTGGACAGGTCGTTGCCGCGTTCGAAGGCGGCTTCCAGGAGTTGCCGCTTGGCGGGGAAGTAGTGCTGTACGCGGCCGGGTGAGATGCCCGCCTGGGCGGCCACCTCGGTGAGGGAGACGGCGGCGAGGCCGCGTTCGGCGACGATGGCGAGCACGGCGTCGGCGATCTCCGCGCGGCGTTGCTCGTGGTGCGCTCCCGGTCCCCGGCCCATGCGTCCTCCCTGGCTTTCCCATGTGGTCACATCGGATTATATGCTGGAGGCGCCGTAATCCGATGTGATCACATTGCGATAGGAGGAGGGCCGGTGCCGGTCGTGCTGGCGGTGCTGTGCGCGGCGCAGTTCATGGTGGTGCTGGACGTGTCCGTGGTGAACGTCGCGCTGCCGTCCATTCAGCGGGCGCTCGGCTTCGACGCGGCGCACCTGGCGTGGGTGGGCAACGCGTACGCGCTGACCTTCGGCGGGCTGTTGCTGCTCGGCGGGCGGCTGGCCGATCTGTACGGACACCGGCGCGTGTTCGCCGCCGGGCTGGTGGTGTTCACCGTCGCCGGCCTGGGCGGCGGGCTGGCGGAGACGCCGGGCTGGCTGATCGCGGCCCGGGCCGGTCAGGGGGTGGGGGCGGCGGTGCTGGCCCCGGCCACGCTCACGATCCTGACGTCCGCCTTCCCCGAGGGCGCGCGGCGCACGCGCGCGATCGCCGTGTGGACGGCGGTGAGCCTGGCCGGTGGCACGACGGGCAACCTGGTCGGCGGGGCGCTGACGGAGTTCCTGTCCTGGCGCTGGACCCTGCTGATCAACGTGCCGATCGGGCTCGCCTGCCTGGTCGCGACCCGCCGGCTCGCGCCCGGCCCCGACCGGCACGACGGGCAGGGCGAGCGCGACGCGCAGGGCGGGCGCGGCGGGCGCGGTGGGCGGCGGCTGGACGTACTCGGCGCGGTGCTGGCCACCGGCGGGCTGGCCGCGCTGGCCTATGGCCTGTCGGGCGGCCTGCCCGACGCGCCCGCCGGCGCCCCCGCCGCCACGCCCGCCGCCACCCCCGCCGCCCTCGCCTTCGCTCCTGCCGTCTCGCTCGTCGCCGTGTTCGGCGGGGTCGTGCTGCTGGGGCTGTTCGCGCTGGTCGAGGTGCGCGTGGCGCGGGCGCCGCTGGTCCCGCCGTCGCTGCTGCGGCCGAGGGCGATCTGGCTGGGCAACGTGACGATGCTGCTGGCCGGGGCGTGCCTGAACCCGATGTGGTACTTCCTGACCTTGTCGCTGCAGAACGTCCTCGGGTACGGGCCGTTGCTGACCGGGCTGGCGTTCCTGCCGCACACCGTGCTGACCATGCTCGTCGGCCTGCGCCTGACCCCGTGGCTGATGCGCCGTGTCGATCATCGCGTGCTCATCGCCGCCGGGGCGCTGGCCGGCGCTGCGGGGTTCTGGTGGCAGAGCGGCATCGCCCCCGGCCAGGACTACCTGACGGCCGTCCTCGGCCCGGCCGTACTGATCTCGCTCGGCGGCGGCCTGCTGAACACGCCGCTGACCGTCATGGTCACCTCGGGGGTCGCCCCGGCCGACGCGGGAGCGGCCTCCGGGCTGCTGAACACCGCCAAGCAGGTCGGCGGCGCGCTCGGCCTGGCGGCTCTGGTCGCGCTGACGGCGGCACCGGGCGGCGGCCCGGCACCGGCGCACGTGCCGGCCGCCGGCTACGGGGACGCGTTCGCCGCCATCGCCGTGGTGCTGACCGCCGTCGCCGTCCTGGCGGTGGCGCTGCCGCGGCGGCGCGACGGCACCCCGGCCGCGTCCGGGGAGTCCGAGACGTCCGGGGAGTCCGGTGTCACTTCTCCGCCGGGCCGGACTTTCCCTTGATCGACTGCTGGTAGAGGTCGGCGTACGTGGGCGAGTCCTTGATCAGGTCGTCGCAGAACGCGGCGACGTCGTCACCGATGAGTTCCAGGACGCCCTTGCCGGCGGCGACGCCCTCCTCGAAGAAGTCGACAAGCCCCGGGAGCAGGGAGCCGTCGAGCAGGCCGACCGGTCCGACCTTGAAGTAGTAGCGCTGGATCTCCTTGTAGACGATCTCGTAGTCCGGCGGGAGCGCCTTGACCCGCGCCATGTGGGCCCGCCATTGCCTCTTGCCTTCGAGGATGTCCCGGATGCCCATGTCAGCCTCCCAACCGGCCCAGTTTGCGGGCGACGTTCCTGTTCAACTGCTCGCGCCACCGGTCGCGGTAGGTCCGGCCGCCCTTCCCTCCGGCCAGCGCCGCGCAGAAGCCGGCGATGTCGTCGCCCAGCACCTCGTGCACGCTCTGGCCGTCGGCCGCCGTCTCTTCGAGCAGCCCGAGGGCGCTGTCGAAGATCGGCATCAGGTTCCGGCCGGTGAAGTCGGAGTAGAGGACGAGGTGGCCCTTCATCTCCTCCCACGCCGCCTGGTGGTCGGCGGGCAGTTTCCGGGCCCGGGTCTCGAACTCCTTCCATTCCCTGGTGAGATCGCTGCCTGTCACGGTCTCCCAGAAGTTCATGTCCCGCCCTCCTTGAGCTTGTCGATTCGGGAGGTGATGTACTCCCATTTCGCCCAGAACGTCGCGAGCTCTTCGCGTCCCGCGTCGTTGAGCGCGTAGAACTTGCGCGGCGGGCCCAGCCCGGACGGTCGTTTCGTGACCTGGACGAGCCCCTTCTTCTCCAGTCGCAGCAGGATGGTGTAAACCGTCCCCTCGACGACGTCGGCGAACCCGAGTTCGTTCAGCCGTCGCGTGATGGCGTACCCGTAGGTCTCCTCGCTGCCGATGATCTCGAGCACGCAGCCCTCCAGCGTGCCCTTCAGCATCTCCGTCAGGTCGTCCATCCTGGCCCTCTTCGTTCTCGGTACTCTGTAGCACCGAGTACCACTATACAGCATCACAGAGTAGTGCGGCGGGACCCGGTGGGTTTCGCTTCGATACCTACACTGGAGCGAGTGTCGCCGCACGGCGCGGTGATCGGCAAGGAGACGGGCAGTGTCACGACAGGTGCGGGAGCAGGACGCCGTGTGCGCGATCGCACAGGGTGCGGCCGTGGTCGGCGAATGGTGGAGCCTCCTGCTCGTGCGGGAGGTCATCCGCGGCCGGCGCCGCTTCGACGACCTGCACGCTGAGCTGGGCATCTCCCGCCGGGTGCTCGCCGAGCGGCTCAAGCACCTGCTCGACCACGGCGTGCTGGAGCGCCGCCCCTACCAGCAGCGGCCGACCCGGTACGAGTACCACCTGACCGACGCCGGCCGGGCGCTGGCGCCCGTGCTGATCGGCCTGCAGGACTGGGCGGACCGGTTCGTCCTCGGCGACGGCTCCGTCACCGGCGACGCCGCCCCCGGCAGCCCCCAGACCGACCGGCTGCACACGCTCGTCGGCTCCCGGGTGCCCGCCCCGCTGCGCCTGCCCGCGACGGGCGGCGGCGAGCTGGACGTCGTGGCCGGCGACGCGCCCGTCACCGTCGTCTTCACCTACCCGGCCACCGGCACCCCGGGCCCGCTGCCGGCAAACTGGTCGCAGATCCCCGGCGCGGCCGGCTGCACGCTGGAGAACCGGCTGTTCCGCGACTCCGCCGCCGCCTTCGCCGACGCCGGGATCGCCCTTCGCGGGGTGAGCACCCAGGACCCGGACGAGCAGCAGGCCTTCGCCGAGGCCGAGGACCTCCCCTTCCCCCTTCTGTCCGACGCCGAGCTCGCCCTGTGCGCGGCCCTGCGGCTGCCCACCTTCCGGGCCGGTCAGGCCCTGCGCCTCAAGCGGGCCGTCGTCGTCGTCGACTCCGCCCGGACGATCCGCCACGTCCGCTATCCGATCACCGACATTCCCGGCGCGGTGGAGGAGGCCCTCCGGCTCGGCGCCGAGGTGGCGGAGGAGCGGCGGGCCGCGTCCGGGGGCATGGCGCAGCGCCTGAGAGCCTCGACCCGGCGCTGACGCGCCGGCCACCCACAGCTCGGCCCCGCAGCGGAAGCGGCGAGTGGCGCTCGACGCGGCGACCGGTTAAGTTTTGCTCTGGAACTGACCGAGTTCCATACTGAAACTCATGCTGAGGGGCGAGTATGACAGCGATCGTCCGGGTGACCGGCCGGGAAATCCTTGACAGCCGCGGCAACCCGACCGTCGAGGTGGACGTGATCCTCGAGGACGGCAGCCTGGGGCGCGCGGCCATCCCGTCGGGCGCCTCGACCGGGGCCAACGAGGCCGTGGAGCTCCGCGACGGCGACCCGCGCCGCTATCACGGCAAGGGCGTACGGAAGGCGCTGGAGGCGGTCCGCACCGAGCTCGCCGATGCCGTCACCGGCATGAACGCCGAGGACCAGACGGCGATCGACGAGACGATGATCAAGCTGGACGGCACGGCGAGCAAGGCCAGGATCGGCGCGAACGCGATCCTGGGCGTCTCCCTGGCGTCGGCCCAGGCCGCGGCGGCCTCGCACCGGCTCCCGCTCTACCGCTATCTCGACGCGGACGCCGCGCTGCTGCCCCTGCCGATGATGAACATCATCAACGGCGGCGCCCACGCCGACAACCTGCTCGACTTCCAGGAGTTCATGATCGCGCCGATCGGGGCGGCCACCTTCGCCGAGGCCGTGCGCATGGGCTCGGAGGTGTTCCACACCCTGCGGGCGGCGCTGAAGGCCGCCGGGCACCACACCGGCGTCGGCGACGAGGGCGGCTTCGCGCCCGACCTGCGCTCGGCCGAGGAGGCGCTGGACTTCATCATGGCCGCGATCGAGAACACCGGTTACGTCCCCGGCACGGACGTCGCCATCACGCTCGACCCGGCGGCGTCGGAGTTCTACCGCGACGGGGCCTACGTCTACTCCGGCGAGGGCGTCACGCGGTCGGCCGACGAGCACGTCGCCTACCTCGCCGGGCTGGCCGCCGCCTACCCCGTCGTCTCGATCGAGGACCCGATGGCCCAGGACGACCTCGAGGGCTGGCAGCTCGTCACCGGCACCCTCGGCGGCGCCTGCCGGCTCGTCGGCGACGACGTCTTCTGCACCAACGCCGCCCTGCTCCGCAGCGGCATCGAGCACGGCGTCGCCAACGCGATCCTGGTCAAGGTCAACCAGATCGGCACGCTCACCGAGATGCTCACCACCGTCAGGACCGCCCACGAGGCCGGCTACGGCGTGGTGATGTCACACCGTTCGGGGGAGACCGAGGACACCGTGATCGCGGACCTGGCCGTGGCCACCGGCTGCGGCCATATCAAGACCGGCTCGCTGTCCCGGTCCGAGCGCACCGCCAAGTACAACCGGCTCATCCGGATCGAGGAGGAGCTGGGCGCGCAGGCGCGCTACGCCGGCCGCCTGCCCTGACGCCCCGACCTCGCGGCGCCCCGGGCCCGGGGTTGGACCCGGCGCCGGAGGGCAGGGGTGCGGGATGCGCGCCCCGCCGTCCCCTCACGTCACCCGGCCGGTCATGTATCACCGCTGGTCGCGGCTGACCTTCATCCACTGGCGCTATCCGGTCGCCGACGTGCGTGCGCTGCTGCCGGACGGCCTCACCCCCGAGACCTTCGACGGGACGGCGTGGGTGGGGCTGACGCCCTTTCTCATGGAGGGGGTACGGGTCCCGGGCGTGCCCGCGTTGCCGTGGCTGTCCACGTTCCCGGAGACCAACCTGCGCACGTACGTCCGCGACGCCCGCGGGCGTACGGGCCTGTGGTTCCTGTCCCTGGACGTCGCCCGGCTGCCCGCCGCGCTCGGCGGCCGGGCCGGGTACGGCCTGCCGTACTTCTGGTCGGACATGTCGGTGGACGGCGGGAGCCGCGTCCGCTACCGGTGCCGCCGCCACTGGCCGGGCGGCCCGCGCTGCGACGTCGAGGTGGAGCTGGGCGGCACCCTGACGGAGGACGAACGCGACGAGCTGGCGCACTTCCTGACCGCCCGGTTCCGGCTCTTCACGAGGGTGGCGGGCCGGACGGTCTCGGCGCCGGTGGAGCATCCGCCGTGGCCGTTGCGGCACGCGAGCCTGATCAGCCTGGAGCAGGACCTGACCCGGGCCGCGGGACTGCCGGACCCGCATGGGCCCGCCCTGCTCCACGCCTCGCCCGGGGTGCCGGTCCGGGTGGGGATGTGGCGCCCGTGACCGCGAGATCACGGGCGCCGCGGGTCACGGGGTGACGGTGACCCGGGTGGGCGGGGACGCGCCGATCCGGACCTCCAGGGTGATCGGGGTGCCGGCGCGCAGGGCCGTACGGGCGTCGCCGCGGAGGTTCAGCTTCAGGTCGCGGCTCCTGCCGGGCTGGAGCGTGACCTTCTTGGCGTCGACGGGGTCGCCGTCGTGGGTGACGGTGACCTGCTCCTGGCACTTGCCCTCCCCGGCGCAGATCAGGGTGATCGTCGCCTGGGCGGGGGCGTTGCCGGGCTTGAGCGTGGCGGTGACGGTGTCGTCGGCCACGCTCATCCCCGCGCCGCCGGGCTCCCGCGCGAGCAGGGGCGCGGTGTAGCGCTGGGTCCCGGCCGAGGTGTTCAGCGCCAGGACGGTCCCGGCCGGCTCGGCCAGGCGTACGGTCAGGGCGCCGTTGCCCTGCTCGTCGAGCCGGACCTCGCCGAGGTGGGCGATGTCGGCCTCGCCGGGCGCCGACGCCGAGGCGCCGGGCTTCAGCAGGAGGAACGACAGCTGGGCCCCGGCCGCGCCGGCGCCCGCCGACATGGCGACGGTGACCGTCCCGTCGCCCGCGGTCGCCGCGTGGCTGATCCCGCTCCCCGTCGCCGACGTCTCCGAGGCCGAGGAAGCTGTCGAGGCGCCCGACGCCGCCGACGCGGCCGTGGCCGACAGGGTCGCGGCGGCCGAGAGCTTCGTGGCGGCCGCGGCGGTGGCCCGTAGGGTGGGGTGGCCGAGGGCGGCGTCCCACTGCCAGGTCGAGGCCAGGTCGAAGCCCAGCTCGCCCGACCAGAACGCCTCGGCGGCGGCCTGGTCGCGGGTGGCGGTGGCGCCGTTGAGGGTGGCGGGGCCTGTCGTGGTGTCGGTCTGGGTGGTGGCCTGGACGGTTTCGAGCGCCCAGTTGTTCTCCAGGGTGGCGACGTGGCCCGCGCCGACGCGGCCCAGGAAGCGGTGCGCCCAGGACGGGGCCGAGACGGCCGGGTTGAGGGCGATCGAGTCGCGGATGACCGTGCCCGTGTAGCCGTATCCGGCCACGCCGCCGTCGTTGCGGGTGTCCGCGCGGACGGTCCCGGTGGCGAAGACCCGTTCGGTGGTGGAGCCGGCCAGGGCCACGCCGACGACGCCGCCCGCCTCGGTGGCGCGTACGTGCACGTCGGCGGTGGAGTAGGAGTCGCGCACGACGCCCTGGGAGTCGCCGACGAGGCCGCCCGCGCGTGAGCCCGCGGTCACGGACCCGGAGACGAGCACCCGCTCGATGGTGCCCGTGCTGGTGGCGGCCAGGATGCCGGCGCGGGCGGCGGTGGTGTTCACCACGCCGGCCAGGGCGAGGTCGTGCACGCGGCCGGAGACCTGGGTGAACAGCGGGGCGGTCAGGCCCCTGATGCTGTGCCCGGCGCCGTCGAGCTCGCCGGTGAACGGCCTGGGCAGGCTGGTGAACGGCGTGCCGGTCAGGTCGAGGTCGGCGGCGAGCGCGTAGTCGTGCGACGGGTGCTCGCCCATCACGGTCAGGTCCTCGGCGCTGTCGACGAGGTGGAAGCCGCGCGCGTCGGTGGGCAGCGGGGGGGCCGGGGCCGGTTCGAGCTTCTCGGGCGCCGTCCGCAGGGTCGGCCTCCTGGCGACGTCGTCCCACTGCCAGACGGCGCCGAAGTCCCAGCCGCGCGCCTCGTAGAAGGCCTGCCGCTGGATCTCCGAGGGGGCGACGACGTTGCCCTTCTGGTTGCCGGCCGACGGCGGGTCGGTGACGGTCTGGCCGCTGATCGGCACGGACCTGCTGACGTGGTTGTCCTCCAGGGTGGCGGTCTGCCCGCCGTAGACGCGGCCGACGATGGCGTGCGCGTGGCTCGACGCGGTGATGTTCGCGTTGAGGGCGACGGAGTGGCTCACCTGGGTGCCGGTGTAGCCGTAGGCGGCCACGCCGCCGGCGGAGGCGCTCTGCGCGCTGACGGCCCCGGTGGCGAGCACGTTCTCGGTGACGGAGCCGCCCACGGCGACGCCGACGACGCCGCCCGCGTACTGGGTGGTGGCGCGCACGTCGGCGGTGGAGACGCTGTCGCGCACGGTGCCGAAGTGGTGGCCGGTGACGGCGCCGGCGTAGCTGTGCGCGGTCAGCGTCCCGCCGGCGCGGACCCGCTGGATGATGCCGTGGTTCTGGTCGGCGACCAGCCCGGCGGGGGTGCGGTCGGTGGTGACGTCGCCGTGCACGACGAGGTCCTCGATGGTGCCGTGGTTGTCGGCGAACAGGCCGGGCCCCTGGTCGGGCAGGGCGGCCAGGCCGGAGACGGTGTGCCCGTCGCCGTCGAGGACGCCGGTGAACGTGGTCGCGCGGCCGAGCTGGGCGCGGCTGACGCCGGTCAGGTCGAGGTCGGTGGTCAGCCGGTAGTGGCCGGCCGGGTCGTTGTCGACCTTGGCCAGGTCGTCGGCGGAGTCGATCAGGTAGGGCGACTCGGCGGTGCCCTCACCGGCCAGGCCCTCGCGCACGGTCATGACCGGCCGCAGCGGCCTGCCGGACGCGAGCGAGTTCCACACGTACAGCTTGACGGTCGCGCTGGGCGCGACCGGCAGCGGCGTGCGGAAGCGGACGTACTGCTCGCGGCCGAGGTGGTCGAACGTGACGTCGGCCGTGCGCACGTCGATCATCCGCTGGTGGGTGTTGTCGTACGTGGCGGCCATGACGGTGGCCTTGTCCAGACTGCCCGGGTAGGACAGCAGGCCCACGCCGGCGAGCTCGCGGTTCTCGACCTCGGCGGCGGAGACCTTCCAGGAGCCCTGCGGCTTGGTGACGGTCACCTCGTCGACGGGCCGCCCGTCGATCGTGTACGCCGACAGCTTCAGCCCGGCCTCGGTCGCCTCCAGGACGGCGCCCATCTGGACGTTCTCGTCGAAGACCTTGTCGTCCCACCAGAACTGCTGGTTGTCGTAGAACTTGGGCCCGGAGGAGCCCAGGGTCACGAACGTGGTGCCGGCGGCCTGCTCCTCGGGGGTTTTGGCCAGGCGGCCTTCGAAGATCGTGGAGCGCTTGTAGACGTGGTCGTGGCCGCCGATGTACAGGTCGACGCCGAGCCGGTCGAGCACGCGGGTGACCTTCTCCCGGGCCAGGTCCATGCCTGCGTCGCCGGCGTGCCGGCCGCCGTAGTAGGAGAAGTGGCCGGTGACGACGTTCCACTTGGCGCCGGAGGCGCGCACGTCGTCGACCAGCCAGGCGAGCTGCTCGTCGAGCCGCGTGTTGGAGTTCAGCACGGAGAAGTGGATCTCGCCGCGGTCGAAGGAGTAGTTGCTCTCCCCGATGGCGCCGTTGGCGGGCAGCGCGAACGTGTTCGTGAAGATCGCGGCCGGCTTGCCGCCGACCACGTCGTAGTCCAGGTCCTCGTACGTCTCGTGGTTGCCGACGAGGCCCGCGTACTGCAGGCCGAGGCGGGACAGGAAGTGCTCGTGGACCTCGGCCCACTGCTCGCCGCGGCCGCCCCGGTCGACGAGGTCGCCGACCTGGAGCACGGTGCCGCCGCCGGGCCGCTCGGCCTTGAGCCGGTCGAGCACCTTGCCGGGCAGGGCGAGGGCGCCGGGGTCGCCGTCGGGCACCTGGACGTCCCCCAGGAGGTAGACGGGTCCGGCGTCGCCGGCGAGGAACGGGCCGCGCTCGCCGGTCCAGGAGGAGCGGTCGGCGCTGAGCCGGTAGCGGTAGGCGGTGCCCGTCTTCAGCCCGGTCAGGCGGAACTCGTGGGAGCGCAGCGTCCGGCCGGTGATCGCGTGCTGGCGGACGGGCTCGTCGTTGCCGACCACGTCGACCTCGTACGGGCGGCTGTTCTCCGCGGTGAGGACCGGGGCCTCGGCCCAGTCGCCCGAGCCCTCGGGCAGGACCTGCGCGTAGACCTTGCGGATGGCGCGGTCGGTGGTGACGGCGATGCCGGCGGTGCCGGGCTTGTCGCCCACGGCCACGTTGGCGCGCAGGAAGACGGACTCGGCGTCGGGCTTGTCCTGGGAGATCCGGATGCGGAGCAGTTCGGCGTTGGTGTTGCCGAGGTTGTCGGTGGCCTTCACGACGACGAACGCGTCGTCGTACGAGCGGACGCGGAAGGCGCCGCCGGTGACCGGGACCTCGCCGGCGGAGTCGTACACCTCGACGCTGACGGCCGGCCGGGTGCCGGAGTCGTCGGTGGCGGTGGCCTGGGGCAGGGTGATCGTGTCGCCGTGGCGGGCGGTGGCGGGCACGCCGGAGACGGTGATCTCCGGGGCGTAGTTGGCGCCTCGGGTGGTCTCGCCGATCCAGATCGGGGCGGAGACCACGAAGTCGCCGTCGGCCTGGTCGGCGCGGACGTAGAAGAAGTCGCCGTCGCGGACGGCGAGCTCGGCGTTCAGCGTCAGGTCGTTGCCGCTGAGCTTGCCGAAGTCGTGGGCGACGGCGCCGCCGTTGGTGATGAGGCGGGCGCCGGCGAAGGAGTCGCCGTCGCCGGGGTCGGCGAGCCGCAGGTCCACGTTCAGGGCGGTGGTGCCGGCGGGCAGGATGGTGCCCATGGGCTTGTCGTTGCCGCCGAGCGCGACGACGGCGTCGACGTCGGTCGTCGAGTAGAGGGTGCGCTCGCGCATGGCCGCGTACAGGCCCTTGAGCGAGTGCTCCGCGGCCCACACGCCGGTGATCGACGGGTTGCCGGACACCCAGGTGGCGGAGTGCTCGTCGCCGTTCCACACGGGGGCCAGGTGCCAGCCGGCGTCGAGCGCCTTCTGGAACTCCTTCACCGCGTCGGCGGACTTGACCTCGATGAGCTCCATCCGCTCGTCGGCGACGGGGTCGAGGCCCTTGAAGCCGAAGAAGTCGCCCTTCGCGGTCGGGGACGGGTGGTTGAACTGGCCGATCGCGTCCGGGTCCTGCTTGATGCGGGCCAGGAACGTGAAGTAGTCGTACTTGAGGTCGCCGGTGCCGAAGGCGTTGCCGTAGCCGTCGACGCTGCCCTTCTCGGTCGCCCTGGCGGTGGCGTGCCAGTCGGCGTTGAACACGTTGATGTGGCCGGTGCCGTCGTACCAGGTGTTCTCGATCGACGGGACGGCGACCAGCTTGTCCTGGCCGGCGTTGAACTTCTCGGCGCTCTCGTGCAGGTAGCGCCATTCGGCCGAGTCGGCCTCCCGCCAGTCGTCGAGGTAGTCGTCGCCGTTGCGGATGTCCCACATGACGTCGTGCTCGGACACCGTGAAGAAGTCGGCCCCGGTCGTGCCGTGGACGTGCTCGTAGGCGTCCGGCGGCAGCTTGACGCCGTCGCTCACGGAGGTGTGCGAGTGGAACTCGCCGGTGTAGAGGGTCCTGCCCAGGTAGGTGGGCCGGTCCTCGGGGGCCGCGGCGGCGGGTTGGGGGGCCAGTGCGCCGGCCGCGAGGGCGATCGCGGTGATCGCTCCGGGCCAGGCGCGTCGTGGTGCGCTGATGCGCGTCATGTTTCTGCCGTTTCACGTGGGTCCAGCGGGACAAAAGTGCTTTCCACAGAAACCACGACAGGTAGAACGCTTTGTCTCGCACTCATGTGCTAAAGGTGAACGAGGGCCGAAACCATGACAACTACTCCGCTTGGGCCGCGTTCCGGAGTAGGATCCGCCCGTGCGTGATCCAGGTGAGGACCCCAGGCCCGTGCGGGGCGCGGTGCGCGAGATCCACTCCATGAGCGGCGCGGCGACGCTGCACTACTCCCCCGACCTCGACGGTCTCGCCGACCCCGGGGAGATCGTCTGGGCGTGGGTGCCGTACGAGGAGGACCCGTCGCGCGGCAAGGACCGGCCGCTGCTCGTGGTCGGCCGCAGCGGGCGCAGGCTGCTGGCGATGATGCTGTCGAGCCGGGGCGGCGACGGCCCCGACTGGGTGGAGATCGGCGCGTGGGGCCGCGACGGGAAGGTCTCCCACCTGCGGCTGGACCGGGTGTTCGCGCTGGACGAGGACGACATCCGGCGCGAGGGCGCGGTGCTCGACGCCGACCGGTTCGCCCGGGTGGCGGCCCGGCTGATGAAGACCTACGGCTGGGCCGCCGGCCGCTGACGCGCGGCGGCGGCCCCCCCGGGTCAGGGGTGCAGCCAGTGCGGCTGCTGCCCCGGCGCGTGCAGGTGGTAGTCAGGGGCGCCCTCCAGCGCCTTCTCCTCGCCGCCCGGCGTGTAGGTGACGATCAGGCGCAGCGGGCGCCACGTGGTGTTGTACGTCGAGTGGAACACCCCCATCGGGATGTGCACCGTGTCGCCCTCGCGGATCGGGAACGGGTCGCCGTCGTCGACCATCTGCTCCGCCTCCCCGGAGATCACGTAGATGACCTCCTCGGCGTCGGGATGGTTGTGGCGGGCGTGGCCCGCGCCCGGGTTGACGACGACCTCGCCGAGCGTGCTGGCCGCGCCGGGGACCAGCGACGGGGTGACGAACCACTTGATGGCGCCCCAGCCGAACGTCATCGTCGGCACCGTGTCCGGCTTGATCAGCATCTACAGCTCCAGGTTCTTGAACGCGGTCACCTGCTCGGTGATGGCCCGCTCGGTGGGCAGACGCTCGACGGAGGAGGCGCCGAAGAAGCCCGCCACGCCCTTCGTCCGCGACAGCACGTACTGGGCGTCGGCGGGCTCGGCGATGGGCCCGCCGTGGCTCAGCACGAGCACGTCGGGGCGGACGGCGGCGGCCGCGTCGCGCATGGCCTGCACCCGCGCGACGGCCTCGTCGAGCGTGAGCGCGGTGCCCGCGCCGATGCTGCCCTTGGTGGTCAGGCCCATGTGCGGCACCAGCACGTCGGCGCCCGCCTCGGCCATGGCCCGCGCCTGGTCCTCGTCGAACACGTACGGCGCGGTCAGCAGGTCGCGCTCGTGGGCCAGCCGGACCATCTCGATCTCCAGGTCGAAGCCCATGCCGGTCTCCTCCAGGTTCTGGCGGAACACCCCGTCGTACAGGCCGACGGTCGGGAAGTTCTGCACCCCGGCGAAGCCCATCGCCTTGAGCTGGTCCAGGAAGACCGGCATGACGCGGAACGGGTCGGTCCCGCACACGCCGGCGAGCACGGGCGTGTCGCGCACCACCGGCAGCACCTCGGCCGCCATCTCGACGACGATCTGGTTGGCGTCGCCGTACGGGAGCAGCCCGGCCAGCGAGCCGCGCCCGGCCATGCGGTAGCGGCCCGAGTTGTAGATGATGATCAGGTCCGCGCCGCCCGCCTCGGCGCACTTGGCCGACAGGCCGGTGCCCGCGCCCGCGCCGATGACCGGTCTGCCGTCAGCGACGCCGCGGCGCAGCCGTTCGAGTGCCGTGGTCCGGTTCACCGGTGTCCTCCGATCAGTTCGTGGAGCCGGCCGGCCATGGCCCGGCCGAACTCCGGATCATTGATGTGCAGGTCGAGCCGCACCGTGCCGGGATGGGCGGCCAGGGCGTCGAAGCACGCCTCGTCCGCCTCCGGGTCGTGGAAGGGCATGCCCTCGGCGTCGAGCGCCGACACTCCCCGGGCCGGGACGAACACGACGGCCGGAGCCCTGGCCCCGGCCAGCTTGGCGGCGACGCGGCGGCCGAGCTCGGCCATCTCCTCGCGGGTGGTGCGCATGAGCGTGACGGCCGGGTTGTGCACGTACAGGGTGCGGCCCTCGAACCGGGCGGGCACGCTGTCGCGCGGCCCGAAGTTGACCATGTCGAGCGCGCCCGGCGCCACCACCTGCGGGACGCCGTGCCGGGCGGCGGCCGTGAGCCGGTCGGGGCCCGCCGACAGCACCCCGCCGACCAGGTCGTCGGCCAGCTCGGTGGTGGTCAGGTCAAGCACCCCGGCGAGCATCCCGCTGGCCGCCAGCCCCTCCATCGCCCGGCCGCCCGCGCCGGTGGCGTGGAAGACGAGCACCTCGTAGCCCAGCTCCTCCAGCCGGTCGCGGGCGGCGTCGACGGCCGGCGTGGTCACGCCGAACATCGTCGCCCCGACCAGCGGCCGGTCGGACGCCTCCGGCCGCTGCTCGCGGTAGGCGAGCGCCATCCCGGAGGCCGCCGCCGCCGCGTTGCCGAGAATCGCCCGCGAGACCCGGTTGACGCCCGCCACGTCGACCACGCTGTACATGATCGTGACGTCCTTGGCGCCGACGTACGGGGACACGTCGCCGGACGCCATCGTGGACACGATGATCTTGGGCAGCCCGATCGGCAGGTCCCGGACCGCCCGGGCGGCGATCGACGAGCCGCCGCTGCCGCCCACCGCCAGCACCGCGGCCACCCGGCCCCGCGCGTGCAGGTCCGCCAGGACCGCCGCCGCGCCCTCGCCCATGGCCGTGACGGCGGCTCCCCGGTCGCCCGCCGCGCGCAACGCCGCCAGGTCCGCGCCGCCCGCGACGGCCACCCGGTCGTTGGGGACGTCGACCGGGTACGACACGCCCGGCTCGCCGGTGCCCGTGTCGATCACGACGACGTCGCGGCCGAGCTCGATCAGCCTGTCACGCAGCCATCCGTATTCGTGCCCCTTGGTGTCCAGGGTGCCGATGAGTACGACTGTCATTCTCCGACGTTATCCCGGCTGCGATCATTGGAGCATGCGTGTTGCAGTGATCGGGAGCGGCATCGTCGGCGCGGCCGCCGCCCACCACCTGAGCGGGCGCGGCGTGTCCGTGACCGTGGTCGACGGCGCCTACCCGGGCGAGGCCACGCAGGCGGGGGCGGGCATCGTCTGCCCGTGGGTGGACCACTGGGACGACGAGGACTGGTACCGGCTCACGCGCGAGGGCGCCCGCCACTACCCGGGGCTCGTGGAGGAGCTGGGCGAGGACTTCGGCTACGCCCGCGTGGGCGCGCTGCTCGTCGCCGAGGAGCCCGCCGACCTGGAGCCGGTGCGCGCCCTGCTGGAGCGGCGGCGGGCCGAGGCGCCGGAGATGGGCGAGGTCACCGACGTGCCGGCGCCGTCGGCGCTGTTCCCGCCGCTGGCCGAGGACCTGGTGGCGCTGCACGTCGCGGGCGCCGCCCGGGTCGACGGCCGGGCCGTCCGCGACGCGCTCCTGCACGCCGCCGCCGCCCGGGGGGCCGAGGTGCGTCCCGGCACGGCGGTGCTCACCCCGTCGGGGCAGGTCCTCGTCCGCGAGACCCGCGCCGCCGACGCCCGCGCCCGCGTCCACGCCCGCCATGCCGCTCCCCCGCCCCCCGCGGGCACCTGGCGCCAGGGCGACCCCGCCCCGGGCGCATCGGAAGGCGCGCCGGGCGAAGGGGCACCGGGCGAGGGAGCGCCTGCCGAAGGGGCGCCGTCCGCCGGGCCGGCCTTCGGGGTGGGGCGCGAGGTCGAGGCCGGGCCCGGCGGCGAGGCCGGGGAGGCGCTGGAGGCGGACGCGGTGATCGTGGCCGCCGGGGCGTGGGCCGGGGAGGCGTGCCGGCCGCTCGGCGTGGAGCTGCCCGTGTTCCCGAGGCGGGGCCAGATCGTGCACGCCACGCTCGACGGCGTCGACACCGCGTGGTGGCCGATCGTGCTGCCGCGCAGCGGGCCGTACCTGCTGGGCTTCCCGGGGTCGCGGCTGGTGGTGGGGGCGACGGTGGAGGACGTCGGGTTCGCGCCGCGCGTGACGATGGGCGGGCTGGACGAGGTGCTGCAGGCGGGGCTGCGGATCGCGCCGGGCCTGTTCGGGGCGACGGTGACGGAGGCGAGGGTGGGGCTGCGGCCGGTGTACGCGCCCGGCCGGCCGCTCATCGGGCGGCTCACCGACCGGGTGGTGGTGGCGACGGGCCTGAGCGCGTACGGGCTGACGGCGGGGCCGTTCGCGGGCCGGATCGCCGCCGCGCTGGCGCTGGGCGAGGAGCCGCCGATCGACCTCACCCCGTACGCCCCGCCGGTGTGAGGGCCGGGCGTATGATCGTCGTTCCCCCACCGTGCGCGAGTTGGGGGAGGCGGCGATGCGCCCGTTCCTGGTCCTGGTCCTGGTGCTGCTGACGGCGGGGTGCGGCGAGGCGGTCACGCCCGCGGGCCCGCCGGTGCCGGGGGTGGCCGCGACGGCGCCCGGCCCGGAGAACGCGGAGGCTCGAAAAGCCGGGGAGGCCCGGGAGGTCGTGGTGCCGAGGGCGGCGTCCGGGCACTACGAGGTCGTCGGCGGGAGCGCGGCGGCCCGGCGCGGGTCCGGCCGGGCGGTGCGCTACCTGGTGGAGGTCGAGCGCGGGCTGCCGTTCGACGGCCGGGCCTTCGCGGCGCAGGTGCACCGCACGCTGAACGACCCGCGCGGCTGGACGCGGTTCCGTCGCGTGTCCCGCCCGCCGGTGCGGGTGCGGGTGGCGCTGTCGAGCCCGGCGACGACCGACCGCAGGTGCCGCCCGCTGCGCACCGGCGGCCACCTGTCCTGCTGGAACGGCACCCGCTCGGTCATCAACGCGCTGCGCTGGGCGCGGGGCGTCCCCCAGTACGGCGGCGACCTGGCCGCCTACCGCCGCTATCTGATCAGCCACGAGGTCGGCCACGCGCTGGGCCACCGCCATCGGCCGTGCCCGGGCCCCGGCCGGCTCGCCCCGGTGATGGCGCAGCAGACGAAGTCGCTGGGCCGCTGCCGCCCGAACCCGTGGCCGCACCCCGAAAGGTAGACCGGCCCCATAGCGGAGAAGACTGGTGATCGCAACACGACGACGAGAAGGGCTCACGTCATGCCGACGATCACGACAGGGAAGGTCAGCGGCCTGGAGGACGACGGCGTCGCCGTCTTCAAGGGCATCCCGTACGCGAAGATCCCGTTCGGGCCGCTCCGGTTCACCGCGCCGGAGCCGGCGGACCCGTGGGAGGGCACGCTGGAGGCGACCGCGTTCGGGCCGCGCCCGCCGCAGCCGGCGATCATGCCCGACCAGGAGCCGTGGGATCCGGCCGCCGGGCTGGACATCCTCACGGTGAACGTGTGGACGCCCGATCCCGGCGGCTCCGGGCTGCCGGTCATGGTGTGGCTGTACGGAGGCGCGTACTGGATGGGGTCGGCCGACTGGCCCGAGTACGACGGCGCGCGGCTGGCCCGGCACGGGGTGGTCGTGGTGACGCTGAACTACCGGGTCGGCATGGAGGGATTCGCCCAGATCGAGGGCGCTCCGGCCAACCGGGGGCTGCTGGACCAGGTGGCGGCGCTGCGCTGGGTGCGGGAGAACGTGGCGGCGTTCGGCGGCGACCCGGACAACGTCACCATCTTCGGCGAGTCGGCGGGGGCGGGCTCGGTGGCGGCGCTCATGGTGATGCCGTCGGCGGCCGGGCTGTTCCGGCGGGCGATCGCGCAGAGCGTGCCGGGGCCGTTCCTGACCTCCGAGCTGGCCTCGCGGGTGACCGGCGCGGTGATGGCCCGGCTGGGCGGCGGGTCCCCGTACGGGACGACGCCGGAGGGGCTGGTGGCGGCGTCGGCGGCGTTCGCCCGGGAGGAACTGCCGGGGGCGCGCGATCGGTGGGGGCTGCTGACGCACATGGGGATGCCGGTGGCGCCGGTGGTCGACGGCGAGGTGCTGCCGGACACGCCGTGGAACGCGCTGGCGGCCGGGGCGGGCGCGGACGTGGAGCTGATCGTCGGGTACAACCGCGACGAGTTCACCATCTTCCACGCGATGGCGAGCGGGCCGCCGAACCTGGCGGCGGCGCTGGAGGCGCTGGCCCCCGACGGCGCGGACGCCGCCTACCGGGCGGCGCTGCCGGGCGCCTCGGACGGCGACCTGTACGTGCGGCTGATGTCGGACTGGCTGTTCAGGATGCCGAGTGCGCTGCTGGCCGACGCCCATCACGGGACCACGTACGCCTACGAGCTGACCTGGGCGCCCACGCCGGTGCTGGGCGCGTGTCACGGGCTGGACGTGCCGCTGGTGTTCGGCACGACGCGGGGCGAGCTGGCGATCATGCGGGCGGGCGGCTCGCCGGACATGGAGGCGATGTCGGAGCAGTTCCGCACGGCCTGGACCCGGTTCGCGGCCACCGGCGACCCCGGCTGGCCCGCCTACGACCCGGCGACGGCGGTCACCCACCTGTTCGACGTGAAGCCGTCGGACGTGGCCGACCCGGAGGCGGCCTCGCGGGCGCTGTGGTCGAAGACGGGCGTGCGGGTGATCGGCTGAACGTCCGGCGGTGATCAGCCCGCGTCGCTGAGCCGCTCCGCGCCGACGCCCCTGAGCAGGGTGTCGACCAGGCGGGTGGCCAGGGCGTCGGGCTCGCCGGGGCTCTGCGCGGCCTCGTGGATGAGCGCGTAGTAGACGCGCCTGGCCCAGTCGAGGTCCACGTCGCCGCGCAGCACCCCGGCCGCCTGCGCCCGGCGGAACAGCTCGGCGCAGCTCTCCTCCACCTCGGCGTGGACGCGGGCGACCTCGGGCCCGGCCGTGGCGGCGCGGCTCATGGCGAAGCCCCAGTCGATCTTCACCCGGAGCACGTTGGCGGTGGCCTGGTAGAGCGCGACCAGGGGCGGCGTGGTCTGCGGTCCGGCCGCGGCGACGGCCTCGGCGAAGCGCCGGGTGGCCCACTCGGTCATGGCCTCGACCAGCGCCTCGCGGGAGGCGAAGCGCCGGTGCACGGTGGTGCGGGCGACGCCGGCCGCCTCGGCGATCTGCTCCATGCTGGCCGACGGGTTGCGGCTGAGGACGCGCTCGGCGGCCTCCAGGATCGTGCGTACGGTCCGCTCGGCGTCTGACCGGCGGGCCCGGGTTCCCTGGCTCACACGTCACGAGGATACAGCACCGTACCGCTTTGCCGCAGAGTTGCGTCATCGGTGTTGCAGGTTCTATGGTCTACGCATCGAGCTTGTCGCAACTACGAAGGGCTTCATCATGGACCTGCGACTCACCGGGAAGACCGCCGTCGTCACCGGAGCCGGCCGGGGCATCGGGCTGGCCATCGTCCGCACGCTGCGCGAGGAGGGCATGCGCGTCGTGGCCGGAGCCAGGACGATCACCCCCGAGCTGATCGCCACCGGCGCGACCGGCGTCAGCGTGGACCTGTCCACCCCCGCCGGACCCGGCGAGCTGGTCGAGCGGGCGCTGGCCGAGCTGGGCGAGATCGACCTGCTGGTCAACAACGTGGGCGGCGGCGACGGCGGCGAGGGCCAGACCGGCGGCTTCCTCGGCTTCACCGAGGAGCAGTGGCGGCTCACCCACGACCTCAACTTCCTCAGCGCCGTGCGCGCCACCCGGGCCGCGCTGCCCAGCCTGCTGCGCGGGAGCGGCGCCGTCGTGAACGTCTCCTCCAACGGCGCCCGCATGCCGCACGCCGGCCCGGTCCCCTACACGACCGCCAAGGCCGCGCTCACCGCCTGGAGCAAGGCGCTGGCCGAGGAGTTCGGGCCGCAGGGGGTGCGGGTCAACACCGTCTCGCCCGGCCCGGTGCTGACCGCCATGTGGGAGGCGCCCGACGGCTACGGCGCGGCGCTGGCGGGCGCGTTCGGCCTGCCGCACGAGCAGCTGCTGGCCGGGCTGCCCGGCACGATGGGCATGACGACCGGCAGGTTCGTCACGCCCGACGAGGTCGCCTCGCTGGTGGCGTACCTGGCCTCGCCGCTCGCCGCGAGCGTCAGCGGCGCCGACTACGTCGTCGACGGCGGCGCGACGAAGACCGTCTGACGCCGCGAAACGGCGTCCGTCCCCGGGAACACCGGCGGCCCCGCGATCAGTTGAGCTGGTGTACCGGAATTCAGGGGAGAGTGAGCGATGGCAGGTTTTCGGACGGCACGACGCATCCTGGTGGGGGGCGCGGCGCTCGCCGCCGCGGGATGGGCGCTCCGGGACGTGCCCGCCGAGCTGGGCGTGCGCCCGCTGACGTCCGGCCCGGAACGGGCGGCGCGGATCCGGCGCTCACCGCAGTTCAGGGACGGCGCGTTCGTCAACACCATGCCCGAGGGCACCGCGATGATCACCACGCCGCCGGTGGGGCTGCTCGGCGAGCTGGCCAAGGACAAGGAGCTGCGCCGGCCGCCCGGCCGGATCCCGGTGCGGATCCCGCCCGCCGACGCGCCGCCCGCCGACGGCGTGCGGGCCGTCTGGTACGGCCACGCGTCCACGCTGGTCGAGATCGAGGGGCGGCGGGTGCTGTTCGACCCGGTGTGGAGCAGGCGGCCGTCGCCGACGCGGCTCGTCGGCCCCAAGCGCCACCACGAGCCGCCCGTGGGGCTCGGCGCGCTGCCCCAGGTCGACGCCGTGGTCATCTCCCACGACCACTACGACCACCTCGACCTGGCGACCGTGCGCACGCTGATCCGCACGCAGAAGGCGCCGTTCCTGGTGCCGCTCGGCATCGGCGCCCACCTGGAGCGCTGGGGCGTGCCCGCGTACCGGATCGTCGAGCTCGACTGGGACGAGGAGGCCGTGGTCGGCGGGCTGCGGTTCGTCGCGACGGCGGCCCGCCACTTCTCCGGCCGGACGTTCTCCCGCAACGACACCCTGTGGGGCTCCTGGGTCGTGGCCGGGGCGACCAAGCGGGTCTTCTACGCGGGCGACTCCGGCTACTTCGAGGGCTACAAGGGCATCGGGGCGGCGCACGGGCCGTTCGACCTGACGCTCATGCCGATCGGCGCCTACAGCCCGGCCTGGCCCGACGTGCACATGAACCCGGAGGAGGCGGTCAACGCCCACCTCGACCTGGGCGGGCGGCTGATGCTGCCCGTGCACTGGGCGACGTTCACGCTGGCGCTGCACCCCTGGTCGGAGCCGGTGGACCGGCTGTGGCGCGAGGCCAAGGCGCGTGACGTGCGGATCGTGGTGCCCCGTCCCGGCGAGGCCGTCGACACCGCCGCCGCCCCGGCCGTCGACGGGTGGTGGGAGACGCTCGGCTGAGCAGCCGTGCGGTCCACGGTTGTGCAGCCCGCGGCCGTACAGTCTCAGGATGAGCAACCTTGAGACGGACCCGCGCGAGATCCGCTGCGCCGCCGACGGCGGGGGCGAGGAGCTGCTGGAGGGGCGGTCCGTGCCGCTGGGCGGGCCGCGGGCGATGGCGGTGAGCCGCACGCTGCCCGGCGTGCGGCGGCGGCTCATCGGCGCCTGGTGCTTCGCCGACGCCTACGGTCCCGAGGTGACGCGGATGCGGGTGCCGCCGCACCCGCACACCGGCCTGCAGACGGTGAGCTGGCTGCTGGCGGGCCGGGTGCTGCACCGCGACAGCCTCGGCAGCCTGCGCGAGGTACGGCCCGGGCAGCTCAACCTGATGACGGCCGGGCGCGGCATCTCGCACTCGGAGGAGTCGCCGCACGAGACGCTGCACGGGGTGCAGCTCTGGGTGGCGCTGCCCGGGACCGACCGGCGGACGGCGCCGGCCTTCGAGCACCACGCCGCGCTGCCGGAGCTGACGGGCGACGGCTTCTCGGCGACCGTGTTCATGGGGGCGCTGGGCGGGGCCGTCTCCCCCGCCACGGTCTTCAGCCCGCTCGTGGGCGCGCAGGCGGCGGTCGACGGGACGGCCGAGCTGCCGCTGGATCCGGCGTTCGAGCACGGGCTGCTGCTGCTCGACGGCGAGGTCGAGCCGCTGCGCGCGGGCCCGCTGCGCTACCTGCCGCCGGGACGTGACCGCGTACGGCTGAGCGGGCGCGGGCGGGTGCTGCTGATCGGCGGCGAGCCGTTCGGCGAGGAGATCGTCATGTGGTGGAACTTCGTCGGCCGCGACCACGACGAGATCGTGGCCTTCCGCGAGGAGTGGGCGTCGGGCGACGGGTTCGGCGTCGTCGAGGGCTTCGACGGCCCGCCGCTGCCCGCCCCCGCCCTGCCCGGCACCCGGCTCCGCCCCCGCGGCCGGGTCCGCGAATGACCTCGGCCGGGGCGGGGCGTCCGGTCGGGCCGCTAGCGGGCGCCGGTGCGTGAGCGGCGGACGAGGTCGCGGGCGGCCTGCGGCCACTGGCCGAAGTCGAACGTGAAACCGGCGTCGAGCAGCCGTCCGGGGACGACCCGGCGGCTCTTCAGCAGCAGCTCGGTGTCCGAGCGCATCGCGAGCGCGCCGAGCTCGGCCATCCACCGCGTCGCGGGCAGCCCCACCGGGACGCCCTTCGCCCGGCGCAGCTCCCGCATGAACGCGCGCTGCGGCAGCGGGTCGGGGGCGGCGAGGTTCACCGGCCCGGCCAGGTCGTCGCGCCCGGCCAGGAACTCGACGGCGCGGGCGAAGTCGCGCTCGTGGATCCACGACACGTACTGGGCGCCGCCCGCGATCGCCCCGCCGAGGCCGAGCCGCGCCATCCGCAGCAGGACGTCGAACACGCCGCCGCGGTCGGGGCTCATCACCATGGCGGTGCGCAGGGCGACCTTGCGGGTGCCCGGCGTGCCGGCCCGCTCCTGCTCCCGCTCCCACGCCTTGGCGATCTCCACGCTGTAGGCCCAGTAGCGCGGGACGCCGGGCTCGCCGCCGCCGATCACGCCGGTCGCCTCGTCGTTGGCCGCGTCGAAGCGGTGGGCGTAGACGGTGGCGGTGCTCATCTGCAGCCACACCCGGGGCGGCCGCGCGGCGGCGGCGATCGCCTCGCCCACCACCCGGGTGGAGCGCACCCGCGACCGCATCATGGCGCTCAGCGTTTCAGGCGTGTAGCGGCAGTTGACGCTCCGGCCGGCCAGGTTGACCACGAGGTCGCTGCCGTCGATCTCGGCCGTCCACGGCCCCGGCGTCTCGCCGTCCCAGTGAACCTCACCCTCGCGCGCCGGCCGCCGGGTCAGGACCACGACGTCGTGGCCCGAGCCGGTCAGCGCCCGCCTGAGGATCGCACCCACCTGCCCGGTGCCGCCGGGTATGACAACCTTCATCAGGCTCCCCCCTAGATGCCGGGACTGAGCCTAGACGCTCTCCCTCCCGGGGCACCCGGCGCCCCGGGCGAACAGGACCTCTCCCCCGGGCCGGCGCCGGCAGTATATTGATCTTCCCGGCGCGTGGATCGCCCCGCCGAGAAAGGTCGTGCGCGTTGCAGAACGTCCTGGCACAACTCCCCGCACTCATCGGCGTTCTGCTGGGCGCGATCGGAACGTACGGCGTCACCGCACTCACCGAACGCACGAGGTGGAAACGACAGCTTGCCACGCGATGGGACGAGCGGCGCGTGATCGCCTACATGGAGTACGCGCACGCCGTCAAGAAAACCATTTCCATCTGCATGAAGCTGGCATCCCAGCGAGGCGTGGGCGCGGAACTGAACTTTCTCGCCCCGGAATACTCGAAATCGGATCTGGCGGCGGCGGAGGAAGAGCGAACCATAAGCTGGGAGGCCGTGCTTCTGTTCGGGAGCGACGAGGCCATCGTCGCCGGAAGAAAGTGGCACGAAGCTGTTTTCCGGCTGGAATTGATCGCCGACGGGCAGGAGGCGGACCTCACCTGGGATCTCGCCGTCCAGGCGACCAGCCGGGCGCGCGGAGAATTCTATCGAGTGGTCAAGCGCGAGATCGGCATGCGGGAGGCGGGGGCGCCCGGAACCTACGAGTGGCAGCTCAGCTCTTTCGCGCGCAAGCTCCCGGCGCACGAAACCCAGCCCGAACTGAAGCGCTCAGGTGATGCGTAACCCTCCTTACCGGTTGCGGCCGAAACCACGGTGAACGACGACGCGTGCACCGGTCTCACTGCCGGTGCACCGCAGTCTCGGCGGGCCGGACGCCAGTCACGACGGCTTGTGCGGCGTCGCGATCGGGCTGCCGCGTCCAGCTCATCGTCGGGGCGCCGGGTGAGCGAGGAGGTCCCTTCGCGAAAGGGCGGCCGGGTCCCCCTGCCGGCCCCTCTCGAAGCATGATCGTCGAAGCGCGACCGGAGTGCTAGCTGTACTGCCCACAGAGGTTGAGTACGGGCGACACGAAGTCGATGATCTTGTGAATGGGGTGAAGGCCTTCGGTTTGGTGTGGATTTCGACATCTGCACGCCAGCCGGAAAGGCCCTCATGGCCCACCGTAACACTGCGCCTGGCCCGCTGTGTCGTCGAGGACGGCCTGCACATCACGGTCTTCCAGGAGCTGAGCACCCTTGAGGAACGCGCGTCGCACGACGGCTTCGGCACGGACGCCGGCCGCTCGGGCGACTAGTCAGCGTATGAGGGGGCGCGATCACCGCGAGCTCGTCGCCGTGCGGGCAGCCGACCTTCAGGACGTCGGTGTAGTCGGCCTTCGGCTGCCAGAGGTCCGGAGGTCGAGCTGGACCGTGGTGGGATTTGGTCTTGCGGGCGAGACCGTGTATCTCCACGCCCACACGCGGTCGCCGACGTAGACCTTGCGCCTGCCCCGCTCGATGAACTCGCCACCTCCGCTGGCTTCGACGAGCTGCTGCCGGTTGTAAGCCATCTGGTTCTCGAGTGCTCCTTCTGCGCGAGGAGCTGTCCTCCGTACTCGCCGGTCGTGGGCGGCTGTTCGTCGATGTAGTACGCGTGCCGTAGCACTACAGGCGTCGGCTGGCCGCCTGGTCCTGGGACTGGCGGATCGGATTGCGGGACCGCTATCGGCAGCGATCCGACTTCGGCATTACCGGTGCTCAATGCCGGGATACGGCTTGCTGGATTAGGATCAATCGCACAGGTCGGGCAGTGGCCGTACCTGGAAGGCAGGCAGCATGGCACGTCGTCCCCGCTTTACGGACCAGGAACCTGGCCTGGTCGTGCTCGGCGCGGCCACCTTCGTGACGATCTTGTTCGTGGGGACTGCCGTCACCGACTACTTTGTCGAGGGCCCGCAGAGCATTACGGCGGATTATCTGATGGGACGGGGCCTGGTGCTGGGCGCTACGTGGCTGATCGCGCTGATGATCGTCGGCTTCATCCACCGTCCTGGAAGATGATGGCGGCCTATCTGACCGTCTCGTTCTTCGGCTCGCGCGTACGTGGTGGAGGCTTCACCCCGAAATTGGACACCGGTGGTTATGCGGCGAACAGCGTGGGGCTGAGGTAGTCCAGGGTGAAGTTTCTCCTGCGGGTGTTGTAGCGGGTGATATTCGAAGACCGCCAGGCGGGCGGCCTGGGCGGTGGGCCAATGCCGCCCAGCGGTCCCGTCGCCTGCGCTTGACGCACCCAGTTACGAAAGGTTTCCCGGCGCACGGCGGCCAAGCGGGCGAAGTCTTGCACGCACGTCCGAAGTTGTCCGACTCCGTCCGACGTCCTGTTGGACATCGCTGCCGCAGCCTTTTACTGGCGACTCAGTCCACTGGGCTGAAGTGTCCAGTCGTCACGAAGAGGAGCCATTCATGAACATCCGCCGGCGAATCATGGCCGCTACGATCGCCGCAAACGTCCTGTCCTTCACGGGCCTTGCCGCACCCGTCTCTCACGCATCCACTTCCCACGCCCAGGCGTCACCTGTCGAGTGCCACCTCCGCGGCTGGGAGGCCGTCAGATGGGCGCGTTATCTGACCGGCTGGCTCTGCCTGCTGAAGCTGCCGGGCGGCTCGGATGTCTATTCGGGCTGGGTGTTCGGCGTTCCCGAAGGCACAGAGGTATATCTCGAGTGGCCAGACATCAACGCACGAGTCGGTCGTCCAGGCTGGGTTCAGCCAGGCGGAACCGCCGCTCAAACCAGCGCCGAGACCAAAGGGTGGAGGGAGCTCTGGGCATGCGCCGAAACGAAGCAACCTCCCGGCTACCTCTGCACACAGACGATTTGAGCCGTACCCGCCAGCCGGACAACGCGAACCAGTGTCTGAAAGCCCCCCAACCACGAGCCCAGGCCCTGTCATGACGTGTCACCTCGCGTCGAGCATCAGCACACCTCTGAGCCGGCCCGCGCCCTTGGGGACCTCCGGCTCAGAGGGTTGCTCACCGACCTCGAGATGTCGCTGCGACCAATCCGCGTGCAGCCCTGGCCGGCCACAGTGAACCCACACCCTTCGCAGGTGATGTCCGGGCGTCATGGCCGAGGACCGGCCCGCCCGGAAGGCCACAGGCGTGCTGCTCTCGGTCCGGTGGGCCGAGGAACCGGAACAAGCCCCTACGTAGAGGACGATCCGCCTGGTAGGGCGACCTTGTGCGTCAGTAGACCGATATGTGCGGGTGGTCGTAGTGGTTGGCGGTGGCGCCGCCCCGGTCGGACATGTAGCGCCACGCCCCGGTGCGGACGTGCCAGATGCGCTGGCGGTAGATGATGTACATGATGCCGAGCCTCTTGGCGTTCTTGATCGCCCAGGCGGAGATGTCGTGGCCGCGCTGGATCTCGGCGGCCGACGGCATGGCGCCGCCCCGGCTGAGCATGAAGTCGCAGGCCCGGCCCAGCGGGTGCTCGCCGCCGTCCTGGATCGCCCGGTAGCAGCCGATCCCGAACGGCACCTCGAAGCGCTTGGCGATGAGCGTCTTGACCAGCCGCATCCGGGGGGTGATGTTGTCCGGCCCGCCGGGGAGCTGCGGGAGCCAGGTGCCGTCGCCGCGGCGGCCGGGCGCCTTGTGGAGCTGGTCGATCTTGTCCCGGATGCGCTCGATCTGCTTCTCGGCCTTCTCCCGCTTCCCGGCGAGGTCGCCGACGGTGGCCGACAGCTCCTCGGCGCGGGCCTCGGCCTCCTTCTGGGCGTTCAGGTGCCGGTCGCGCACCTGGGTGTAGCCGCTCAGCCTGGCCTGCTGCTGGGCGATCAGGTGGTCGCGCAGCGCCAGCCGGTTCAGCAGGTCGGCCGGGTCCTCCTCCTCGGCGACCATCGTGAGCTCGTTGCGCCTGCCACTCATGAACTCGGCGACGGCCATCGTCCGCAGGTAGGTGGACTCGCGGTCGAGGATCTCCTGGGCGGCCTCCAGCTTCTCGCGGGCGGCCTTCTCGGCCTTCTCCACCCGTTGCAGCTCGCGGCGGCCGTGGTAGTAGTCCTCGATCATCCGGTCGGAGTCCTTGCGCAGCGCGGCGAGCTCCTTCTCCAGGCTCTTGACCGTCGGCTTCGGGTCGGCGCCCGCGGTGCCGGGGACGATGAGCAGGGCCGCCACGACGGCGAGGACCGCCGTACGGGAACCGAGCGAGCCGCGCCGCCGTCCGGCGGGGGACGCAACCGCCACGCTTCTCCTTTGCCCGATCCGCAGGGCGGAATCCGGTCAGGACGTAAATCAGGCCGGGGGTGCCCTCTATCGAGGCAAGATAGTAGGGGATCCTCCTGCGTGCCCGGCAATTGACGGATTCGGCAGGGGTCGAGGCCGCCTGCTCGATAACGGGTGCCCGAAGATACTGTCGGGGTATGTACGAAAATCGTCCTGCTAGATCATCCGGTCCCCGCCGTGGTCGTGCGCGCTGAGCAGGGCGGCGGCTGGGAGGTCGTCCGGGGGCTCGGTCCCGGCGGCGTGGAGCTCGTCGGCTACCGTGACCGCGCCGGGCGGGGCCTGGACATGCCGGTGCTGCCGCAGCCGGGGCTGACGATCGTGCTCGTGCTCGACGGGGAGCTGCGGATCGAGCGGTCCGGCCCGGTGACGGCCGGGATCGTCAGCGGGGTGGGGGTCAATTCGGTACGGGTCCACGGCCGCGACGTGGCCTGCGTGGACGTCCACCTGTCCCCGCTGGCCGCGTACTCCGTGCTGGACGGGGCGGTCGCCGAGCTGGCCGGCACCGTCGCCGGGTTCGAGGACCTGTGGGGCGCCGAGGCGCGGCGGCTCCGCGCGGCGCTCGCGGGCGCGGGGCGGTGGGAGGAGCGGTTCGCCGAGCTGCGCGCGGCGCTCGCCGGGCGGATGCACGCGGGCCGGTCCGTCGACCCGGAGGTGGCCTTCGTCTGGCGCGGGCTGGTGGCCAGCGGCGGGCGGCGCCGCACGAGCGACCTGGCGGCCGAGACGGGGTGGAGCCGCAAGCGGCTGTGGTCGCGGTTCAAGGCCCAGATCGGGGTGACGCCCAAGCGGGCGGCGATGATCGTGCGCCTGTCCCCCGCGATCGACGCGATCATGGCGGGGACCGCGCCCGCCGAGGTCGCCGCCCGGTACGGCTACGCCGACCAGCCCCACCTCACCCGCGACCTGCGCGAGCTGGCCGGGTACACGCCCGCGTCGCTTCATCGCGCCTGGGCCGGGGGTCAGGCGGCACCTGGGGGAACATTCGTTCAAGACGCCGCCGGGTAGGCCGCGCCAGGGTCGTGGACATGGTTCACGAACACCCTCACGAACACATGCGAGAGCACCCGCGGGTCGCGTCATGAGCGGGCAGGCCGACGACACCGAGCACCGGGAGGCCGTGCGGGCGCTGCGGGAGCTGCGCCGTCCCGTCGCCGGGCGCGTCCGGCCGGCGTGCGTGCTCGCCGGGCTGGGCGCGCTGGCCGGGCTGGCCCCGTACGCGGGGCTGGCCGAGCTGGCGGGCGCGCTGCTGGCCACGCCGCCGGACCGGGACCGGGTGGTCCTGGTGGCGGCGCTGATCGTCCTCGGGCTGCTGCTGCGCGGCGCGTTCATGAGCGCGGCGCTGACGATCACGCACGTGGCCGACGTGCGGCTGCAGGCGGTCCTGCGCCGCCGGATGATCGCCCACCTCGGCCGGGTGCCGCTCGGCTGGTTCTCCCGCAACTCCTCCGGGACGCTGCGCAAGACCGCGATGAGCGACGTCGACGCGCTGCACCAGCTCGTCGCCCACCAGGCCGTCGAGACCACCGCCGCGATCGTCACGCCGCTCGGCGCGCTCGCCTACCTGCTGGTCCTGGACTGGCGGCTGGCCCTGCTCGCGGTGGCGACGGTGCCGCTGTTCGCCGGCGCGTACGCGTACATGGAACGCGGTTCCAACGACGTCATGCGCAGGATCGACGAGAGCAACGCGAAGCTGGGCTCCGCCGTGGTCGAGTTCGTCTCGGGCATCGCGGTGGTCAAGGCGTTCGGCCGGGCCGGCCGGGCGCACGCCGCCTACCGGCGGGCCGCCGAGGAGTACACGGAGTTCTTCGCCGCCTGGGTCCGGCCGATGGACCGGATCGAGGCGCTGGCGGGGCTGGCGGTGTCCGCGCCGGTGGTCGGACTGGTCGCCGTCGCCGGGAGCGCGTGGTTCACCGGCGCGGGCTGGGTGACGCCGGGCGAGGCGCTGGCCTGCGTGCTGCTGGCCTTCGTGATCCCGATCGCGATCGAGCCGCTCGGCTTCGCCTCGCTGAGCCGCCGCTCCGCCGCGGCCGCCGCGCTGCGCATCCAGCGGCTGCTGGAGGTCGCGCCGCTGCCGGCGCCCGCGTCGCCGCGCCGCCCGGCCGGCCACCGGGTCGAGTACGACGACGTGCGGTTCGCCTACGACGAGCACGACGTCCTGGCCGGGGTGAGCTTCACCTGCGAGCCGGGCACGGTCACGGCGCTCGTCGGCCCGTCCGGCTCCGGGAAGTCCACGCTGGCCACGCTGCTGCCCCGCTTCCACGACGTCACCGGCGGCGCGGTCCGCGTCGGCGGCGTGGACGTACGGGAGATCGACCCGGCCGAGCTCTACCGTCACATCGGCTTCGTGCTGCAGGACGTGCGGCTGCTGGGCGGCTCGATCCGCGACAACGTCGCGCTCGGGCGGCCCGAGGCGACGGACGCCGAGATCCACGACGCCTGCCGGGCGGCGCAGATCCACGACCGGATCCTCGCGCTCCCCCGCGGCTACGACTCCGTCGCCGGCCACGACGCCCACCTGTCCGGCGGCGAGGCGCAGCGGGTCGGCATCGCCCGCGCGCTGCTGGCCGACACGCCCGTGCTGGTGCTCGACGAGGCCACCGCGTTCGCCGACCCGGAGTCGGAGGCGGCGATCCAGGACGCGCTGTCCCGCCTGGCCGGCGGCCGGACGGTGCTGGTGATCGCGCACCGGCTCGCCACCGTCGCCGGCGCCGACCGGATCGTCGTCCTGGACCGGGGCCGCGTCGCCGAGACGGGCACCCACGCCGAACTGCTCGCCTCGGGCGGGCCCTACAGCCGCATGTGGGCGGCGCACGAGGAGGTCGCGGCATGATCGCCGATCTGAGGCTGCTGCTCGGCCCGGACCGGGCCCGCGTCCTGACCGGCTACCTGGCCTGGACCGTCGTCTACGGCCTGCTCAGCGGCGTCGCCGCGGCGCTGCTCGTACCGGTGGTCGAGGACCTCGCCGCCGGCGACCGCGACGCGCTCGGCCCGCACCTGCTGGCGCTCGCGGCCGTCACCGCCGTGGCCGCCGCCGTCCGGTACGCGCAGACCGTACGGGGGTCGGCCGCCGCGCTGCACACCATGTCGGCCATGCACCGGCGGCTCGGCGACCACCTGGTGAGCCTGCCGCTCGGCTGGTTCGACGCCGGGCGCACCGGGCGGCTGACCCGCGTGGCCACCGACGGCACCATGATGATCACCGGGATCTTCGCGCACCTGCTGGCGCCCCTGGTCATCGCCGTCGCCTCGCCCGCCGCCGTGACCGTCGCCCTGTTCTGGTACGACTGGCGGCTCGGGCTCGCCGCCGCGCTGTCCGTCCCGGTCCTGGCGCCGGCGTTCCGCTTCGCCGCCGCGAGCCTGTCGCGCGGGGAGGCGCGCAACCACGCCGCCGACGTCGAGGCGGCCACCCGGGTCATCGAGTTCGGCAGGGACCAGCGGGTGCTGCGCGCCTTCGGCCGCGGCGCGCACGGCTACCGTCCGCTGGAGGAGGCGATCGAGGAGCAGCGGCGCACCCGCCGCCGCACCCTGGCCCAGGGAGTGGCGGGGCTGACCGTGGGCGGGCTCGCGGTGCAGCTCGCCGTGACGGCGCTGCTGCTGGTGTGCGTGTGGCTCGCGCTCGACGGGGCCGTCACGCCCGCCGCCGCGGTCGCGCTCATCGCGCTCGCGTTCCGCTTCGCCGGCCCGCTCGCCGACGCCGTCGAGTACGCGGGCGCGATCCGGATCGCCGGGAACGACCTGCGCCGCCTCACCGACGTGCTGCGCGAGCCTGCCGTGCCGGAGCCGGCCGTCTCGGCGCCCCTGCCGCGGCCCGGGCGGATCGAGCTCGACGGCGTCACGTTCGGCTACCGGCCGGGGACGCCGGTGCTGCGCGACTTCTCGCTCACCGTGCCGGCCGGCTCGGTGGCCGCGCTGGTCGGGCCGTCCGGCTCCGGCAAGACGACCGTCATCCGGCTCATCAGCCGGTTCTGGGACGCCGGGCAGGGCACGGTCCGCGTCGGCGGGGCCGACGTGCGCGAGCTGCGCACCGAGGACCTGGTTGGGCAGCTCGCGCTCGTCTTCCAGGACGTCTACCTGTTCGACGACACGCTGGAGGCCAACATCCGGCTCGGCCGGCCGGAGGCCACCGGCGAGGAGCTGGCCGAGGCGGCCCGGCTCGCGGGCGTGGACGAGATCGTCGCCCGGCTCCCGGACGGCTGGCGTACCCGGGTCGGGGAGGGCGGCGTGTCGCTGTCCGGCGGCGAGCGCCAGCGCGTCTCGATCGCGCGGGCGCTGCTCAAGCGGGCGCCGATCGTGCTGCTGGACGAGGCCACGGCCGCGCTCGACGCCGAGAACGAGCGCTTCCTGCGGCGTTCGGTCCGCGAGCTGGCCCGGCACAGCACGGTGCTGCTCGTCGCGCACCGGCTGGGCAACGTCGTCGACGCCGACCAGATCGCCGTCGTCGAGGGCGGGCGCGTGACCGAGACCGGGACGCACGACTCCCTCGTGGCCGCCGGTGGGCCCTACAGCAGGCTCTGGCAGGCGCAGCGCGGCGGGCGGGGCTGGCGGCTCACCGCCGCCCCGTCCTGACCACCGCGCCTCCCGGCGCTCCTGCCCGAGGGGGGCGTCAGGCGTCCGGCGGCCTGTTCCGGCGGGTTCTGCGGACGGCGAGGCACCGGCCGAGGAGCACCGAGCCGGGGACGAGGACGACGCCGAACAGGCTGGTGCCGAGCCCCAGGCCGACGTCGGCGTCGAGCAGCCCGTCGCCCTTGCCGCCGAGGACGGGCACGTCCACCGACACCTTGACCGACACCGAGACCAGCGGCTCCTTGCTCTTGGCCGGCGGCCGGGTGCTGGGAGGGGGCGGCGGGGCGCTGGTGGCGGGCGGGTCCGGACGCTCGGTGCCGGGCCCGGGTTCGGGCTTGGGCCGCTCGTGCTCGTCGGGCTCGGCGGGGCCCGCCGTGCCGGTCGGAGCGGGGGCCGTGGTGGGGGTCTTGGTGGGCGCTTCGGTGGGTGCGCCGGTGTGCGCGTCGGTGGGCGCCGGGTCGCCGGGGCCGGCGTCGCGGGTGGGGCGGTGCGGATCGGGCGTGCGGGCGGGCGGGACCGTGGGGCCGAACGTCGCCGCGCGGGCAGGGTCGCGGGCAGGGTCGCGGGCGGGTGGCGTGCCGGGCTGGGCGGTGAAGCGGACCGGGGGCGTCATCCAGCCGGACGCCGTGGGCTCCGGGCTGCCCGTACCGGGTACGGGCGCGGGCTGCGACGTGGCGGGCGGGGACGCGTACCGGGGGCCGGGTGTCTCGTTCCAGATGAGGAAGACGGAGACCACCGCCACCGCGGTCGCCAGCACGAGGCCGCCGGTCACGGCGAGGCGGGAGGCGGGCGCGAGCCCGGCCGGGAACGGGAGGGCGCCCGCGCCGGGGGCCGGCTGCGGGGTGCGCAGGGTGAGGAACGGCACGGTGAGCGCGCCCAGCCGGGAGCGGCCCCGCGCCTCCCACCGCGAGCCGTAGGCGGCCGACGCGACGCGGTCCAGCTCGGCCAGGAACGCCTCGGCCGAGCCGGGCCGCTCGGCCGGGTCCTTGGCCAGCCCGTACAGGACCAGGCCGCGGACCGGCTCGTCGACCGCGCCCAGGTCGGGGACGGCGTGCCGGTGCTGGTGGGCGAGGGCGGCGACGTTGTCGCCGGTGAACGGGCGGCGGCCGGTGAGGCACTCGTAGAACACCGCCGCCGCCGCGTACACGTCGGAGCGCGGCCCGGCCGGGGTGTCGTCCCACCGCTCGGGCGCCATGTAGGGCGGGGTGCCGGCCGGCGGGCCCGCCTCGCCGGTGCGGGCGGCCACGCCGAAGTCGACCAGCTTGCTGCCGCCGTCGTCGGTGACGATGACGTTCTCGGGCTTGAAGTCGCGGTGCACGATGCCGTGGCGGTGCGCCTCGGCCAGGCCGAGCAGCGCGCCCTTGAGCACGGCGAGCGCGGCCTCGGGGCCGGTGCCGCCCTCCTGCCCGAGCAGGCGGCGCAGCGGGACGCCGTCGACGAGCTCCATCACGATGGCGGCGCCGGCCTCGTCCTCCACGTAGTCGAGCAGGCGGGCGATGTGCGGGCTGTCGAGTTCGGCGATCACCCGCGCCTCGGCGCGGAAGCGCGCGGCGAAGACGGGGTCCTCGCGTAACCGGTCCGACAGGTGCTTGACGGCGACGGCCGTCCCGTCGGAGTCGCGCACGGCCAGCGTCACGTGCCCGGTGCCGCCGCGCCCGAGTTCCCGGATCTCGGTGTAGCCGGGAACCTCCATGACGGAACCTCCGCGTTCGAGGGGGAAAGATCCTTCTGCGGGGGACGCTAGCCTATCGTCACAGCCTGTGTCGAGAGGTTCCGAATTTGTAACCATGAGCCGCTGAGTCGGTATTTTTCCCCTCGCCGATGCGGTCCGGCGAACGCTCAGGCAGCGGGCACGCCGGCTGACCCGCCGATCAGTCCGGGCCGGTTTTCGGTCGCCCCCGACAGCAGCCGGCGCACCTCGGCGGCGGCGGTGCGGCCGGCCCGGTTCGCGCCGATGGTGCTCGCCGAGGGGCCGTAGCCGACGAGCTGCAGCCGGGGCTCGCGCACCGCCCGGGTGCCGTCGACCTTGACGCCGCCGCCGGGTTCGCGCAGCCGCAGCGGGGCGAGGTGGTCGAGCGCCGAGCGGAACCCGGTCGCCCACACGATCACGTCCGCCTCGTGGTGCCGCCCGCCGGCCCAGGCGACCCCGCCGGCGGTGATCCGCTCGAACATCGGCACCCGCTCCAGCACGCCCTTGGCCAGCGCGTCGCGGACGACGGCGGTGTGGCCGAGCCCGGTGACGCTGACGACGCTGCGCGGCGGCAGCCCCGCCCGCACCCGCTCCTCGACCAGCGCGACCGCCTCCCGGCGGGCCTGCTCGCCGAACTCGCCGTCGCGGAAGTCGGGCTCGCTGCGGGTGACCCACAGCGTGCTCGCGGCCACCCCGGCGAGCTCCGACAGCACGTGCGCGGCCGAGTGCCCGCCGCCGACCACGACGACGCGCCGCCCGGCGAACTCCGCCGGACCCCGGTAGGAGGCGTAGTGGAGCTGCCGGCCGCCGAACGCGCGGGCGCCCGGGTAGTAGGGCCAGTACGGGCGCGTCCAGGCGCCGGTGGCGTTGACCACCGCGCGGGCCGCCCACTCCCCCGCGCCGGACACGACGGTGAGCCGGTCGCCCGGCAGCACGGCGGTCACCCGGACCGGCCGCAGCACGCGCAGCCCGGCGCTCGCCTCGTAGCCGGCGTAGTAGGCGGGCACCACCTCGGCGGCGGGCCGCGCGCCGTCGACGTCGGGCTCGCGGCGCACGCCCGGCAGGTCGAAGATGCCGTGCACCTTGTCCATGGTCAGCGTCGGCGACCGGTGCCGCCACGCGCCGCCAGGACCGTCGGCCGCGTCGAGCACCAGCGGCTCGAAGCCGAACCTGCGCAGGAAGTACGCGCTGGACAGGCCCGCCTGCCCGGCGCCGATGACCACGACGTCGATCTCCTCCATGTCCTGTCCCAACCACGCGGGCGCCCGCCGTCTTCCTTGACAACCCCGCATGTGATGAACGATCGTTCATGAACGCACGTTCATGAGGAGGCGCGATGATCGTCAACGAGCACCAGTCCGAGGCGTGGAACGGCTACGAGGGCGCCCACTGGGCCGGCCACCCCGACCGCTACGACGCCGTCAACAGCGGCTTCAACGACCACCTCCTCCGGCACGTCGCCGACGGCGACCGGGTGCTCGACGTCGGCTGCGGCACCGGCCAGATCAGCCGCCTGGCCGCGCGCCGCGCCCGCCACGTCACCGGCGTCGACCTGTCGGCCCCCATGCTGGAGACCGCCCGCAGGCTGGCCGCCGCCGAAGGGCTCGGCAACGTCGCGTTCGAGCGGGGCGACGCGCAGATCCACCCGTTCGAGGCCGGCGCGTACGACGTGGCGACGAGCCGGTTCGGGATCATGTTCTTCGCCGATCCGGTGGCCGCGTTCGCCAACATCGGGCGGGCGCTGCGGCCCGGCGGGCGGGTGGCGTTCCTGGGCCTGCGCGACCCGGGCGACCTCGGCACGGTGCTCGCCGCCGTGACCGCGCACCTGCCGGAGGCGCCGCCGTCGCCCGACGGCACCTCGCCGCTCTCGCTCGCCGACCCCGGCCGCGCCGCCGAGGTGTTCACCGCCGCCGGGTTCACCGGCGTCCGGGCCGAGGCGGTCGGGGCCGAGCAGGTGCTGGGCCGCGACGCGCGCGACGCCGCCGACTTCCTGGCCGCCGGCGGCCCGCTCCGCCACCACCTCCGCCACTCCGACGCCGGCTCCGCCCGCCGCGCCCTCGCCGCCCTGGAGCCCGCGCTGCGCCCCTTCGAACGCGACGGCGCCGTACGGCTGCGCGTCACCGCCACCTTGATCACCGCCACCCTGGACGCCACTCTGGACACCGCCACCCAGGACACCGGCACCCGTCTCGCGGGCGGCCGCCCGTGAGCCCGCGCAAGGCGGGGGCGGTGGGCGGGGACGTGACGCTGCCCGAGCACCTGGTCGCCGCCGCCGGACGCCTGATCGCCCGCCAGGGCGCGGCCGGGCTCACCGTACGGGCCGTCGCCCGCGAGGCCGGGGTGGCCGACGGCGTCCTGTACAACCACTTCGCCGACAAGGACGAGCTGCTCGCCCAGGCCCTGCACGCGCACGTCCGCACGGTCGCCCGCGCCCTCCCCCCGCTGCCGGAGCCCGGGACGGGCGACCTGGAGGCGAACCTGCTCGCGTACGTGACCTACGGCGTGGAGTTCCACCGGGCGATCCTCCCCGCGTTCACCGGCCTGCTGACCCAGCCCGGCATCCTGACCCGGTTCGCCGCCCTCGACGGCGGCCCGGCCCTGAAGGAGACGCTGGCCGGCTACCTGCGCGAGGAGCTGGCCCTGGGCCGCCTCTCCCCGTCGGCGGACCCGGACGCCGCCGCCACCATGATCGTCGGCGCCTGCCACGAGCTGGTCCTCCCCCACCTGTTCGCCGGCGCCCCGGCGGCCGCCGTCGACGTCCCGCCCGGCTTCGCCGCCCGGCTCGTCGCCACCTGCCTCCACGGCATCGGGCCGCACGGTCCGTGACCTATCGTGAGCGGAGAGTTCCGGGGCGTGTCAGCGATGATTCCGGCCGCGCCCGCGGGTCCATCTCACGACAGGACGGCCGAGCCACCGGGAGAACACGTCATGGGCCTCATCCACATCGAGCTGTTCACGACCCTCGACCTCGTCGGGCAGGCGCCCGGCGGCCCCGAGGAGGACCCGCTGGGGTTCTCGTTCGGCGGCTGGCAGGCGCCCCTGCTGGACGAGGTGGCCGGGGCGCAGGTCGCCGCCGCGTACGAGGGGACCGACGCGCTGCTGCTCGGGCGGCGGACGTACGACATCTTCGCCGCCTTCTGGCCGCACCAGGAGGGCGGCGAGGACCACGAGTTCGCGGTGCTGTTCAACCGCGTCCCCAAGTACGTGGCCTCGCGCGGCCGTCCGGACCTGTCCTGGGCCGGGTCGGCGCAGCTCGGGCCGGACCTGGCCGGGGCGGTGCGGGAGATCCGGGAGCGGCACGAGCACGTCAAGGTGGTCGGCAGCCTCAACCTGGTGCAGACGCTGCTGCGGGAGAAGCTGTTCGACCGGCTCGACCTGTGGGTGCATCCGATCGTGCTCGGCAGCGGGAAGAAGGTGTTCGACGGCGGCGCGGTGCCGACGAACCTCACCCTGCTCGAACCGCCGGCGGCGAGCCCGAAGGGCACGGTCCTGCTGCGTTACGGGCTGGCCGAGGGCACGCCCGCGACGGGGGACATGAGCGCGCCCGGCCGCGAGGGCTGAAGGGCGGCCGTCCGGGGGCGGCCGGGAGTGGCCCGATTGCGGACGAGTCCGTCCGGGCCTCTGTTGGACAGCCCTGACCTGCGGGTTCGCTGGTTCTCGGCAGCGGCGACAGGCGCCGCTCCCCGACAGGGATGAGGAACAGCGATGAACGACATCCGCACGGTCAAGGGTCTCTTCGCGGCGGCGGTGCTCGCCTGCGGCGTGGTCGCCCTGGCTCCGTCGGCCCACGCCGACCACCAGTCCTGCAGCAACCGGAGCGACGTCCCCGGGGTGTGCCTGAAGGTCGTCAACGAGGGCACCCGCGTCACGTACGCCGAGGCGTACCACGACGGCCGCACCGGGGCCTGGGAGGGCCACATCGACCTGCACCGCGAGGGCAGGGCGACGATCCAGCGGGGTGACTCCCGGCCGCCGCAGGCGGCGATCTGGAGCGGCGTCGACGACTACGCGCCCGGCATGCGGATCTGCGCGCAGGGCTGGGAGAAGGTCGGCGCGGGCTGGCGGGCGAAGGGCCGGACCTGCTTCACGCTCTGAGCGTGGAGCGCGGACGCCGGGCGGGCAGCCGGGGGCGCCTGTCCGGCGTCCGCGCGTGGTTTGCTCCATGCCTCCCGTGGCAGGGGGACGAAAGGCATGAAAGGGGGCTAAACCATGACGAAGCCACAGCAGCAGGAGCTCCGCAGGTCCGGAAAGGGCGCCACGGACGACAGCTCCGCGCAGGCCATCCCCGAGAAGCGGCGCGGCACCCGGGGGACCGCCCAGCCGCACGGGACGGACAAGGGCAAGAAGGGCGGCGGCAAGGGCGGCGGCGTGCCTCCCGAGCAGCGGCCGCCGCATCCGGCCTGACCGGCTCCTGGGAGGACCGCCATGCGCGACAACGGGCTGACGTTCATCGGGAACGCCACCATGCTCATCCGGTACAACGGGTTCACGCTGCTCACCGATCCGAACTTCCTGCACCGGGGGCAGGCGGCCTATCTCGGGTACGGGCTCGCGTCGCGGCGCAGGACGGACCCGGCGCTGGAGATCGAGGAGCTGCCGACGCTGGACGCCGTGGTGCTGTCGCACCTGCACGGCGACCACTTCGACCGGGTCGCTCGGCGCGGCCTCGACCGCGACACGCCGATCGTCACCACCGGCCAGGCCGCGCGCCGGCTGCGGCGGCGCGGGTTCCGGCAGGCGACCGGGCTGGACACCTGGGGGCAGTACGAGCTGCGCGGCGCCGGGGGAACGCTGACGATCACCGCCACGCCGGGACGGCACGCGCCGGGGCCCGCGCAGGCGCTGCTGCCGCCGGTCATGGGCAGCGTACTGGAGTTCTGCGACCGGGACGGGCTGCTGGACCTGCGCATGCACATCAGCGGCGACACTCTGATGGACCGGCGGCTGGAGTCGATCCCGATCCGGTTCCCCGACATCGACGTGGGCGTCGTGCACCTGGGCGGCACCAGGCTGCTCGGGCTGATGACGGTGACGATGGACGGGGAGCAGGGCGCGAGCTGGGTGGACCTCATGGATCCGGACACGGTGGTGCCCGTGCACTTCGACGACTACACGGTCTTCAAGTCGCCGCTGTCGGACTTCCGCGACCACGTCGAGCAGGCCGGGCTCGGCGACCGGGTCGCCTACCTGCGGCGGGGGCAGACGCTGGAGCTGTCGGGGCGGCGCGCCCGCCAGCGCCCCGGCGAATAGCACCCGGCGAACAGTTCTGGCGAACAGGGCCGACCAGCAGGGCCGGCGAACAGGCCCGTCAGGCGGGCGTGGCGCCGATCCTGCCGGCCAGCTCGGCGGGGAGCGGGTACGGGCGCTCCTCAGGCAGCCGGGCGGAGATGTCCTGGCCGGCGCGCAGGGCCGCGCGCAGGTCGTGGACCCGGGCGGTGATGTCGGTGATCGACAGCGTCCACTCGTCGGCGTAGCGGGCGACGGCCTCGCCGGACAGCCCGATCTGGATCGAGCGGTACGGCAGCGCGTTGTGGTGCGGGTCGCGTTCCGGGTCCCACTGGACGCGCACGGGGCTGCGCCGCAGCCGCTCCGGCCAGTCGCCGCGCCCGTCGTCATGGCTCAGGCAGGAGTGCGCGAGCGCCCAGGCGAGGCCGTCGCGGGTCACCTCGATCGCCAGCACGCGGGTCTGGCCGGGCTTGGCGGCCCAGCCGCAGCGGTACATCATCCACAGGAACGACGGCTTGATCCAGGTCATCCGCTCCCGCTTGAACGGCGGGACGAACCGCTGGGCAGCGACGGCGGGAGCGGCGACGGCCGGGTCGTAGGCCTGGTAGACGGTGACGGACTCCTCGGTGTGGGCGGCGCGGATCTGCCGGTAGGGGACGTTCATGCCGATCAGCGTGGCGAACCGGAGCGGCCGGCGGCAACGGGATTACCGGATGGCCCCGAACGCCACGGCGGTGGTCGAGGCGATCACGGTGGTGAGCACGACCATGAGGAGCACGGTGCCGAGGGGGTTCTCGCGCCGGGGCGGGGGCGCCGGGCGCGCCGCCCTGGCCCGCAGCTCCGACGCGCTGGGCGTCGGCGTGGGCGTGGGCGTGGGGGTCGCGGTGGGCGACGCGGCGGCGGCCGCGCGGGTGGCGGCGGGGACCGGGACCCGCAGGGTGGCCCGGGGGCGGGCGGTGGCGCGGGCGCGCGGCGAGCGGCACGCGCCCACGTGCACGCTGGAGCCGGGCACGTCCACGCAGACCGCGTCGTCGTAGACCGAGACGCCCGGCACCGAGACGCGCGGCCTGGGGGTGGCCTTGCGGGTGCGCGGCGTGCTGCGGATGGTGACGCCGGGCACGTCCCGCTGCCGGGAGGGCACCGTGCGCGGCACCGTTCGCGGCACCGTGCGCGGCGGAGTGCGGGCCGCCTTGCGTGGCGCCTTGACCAGCCGGTCCACGTCCACGGGCAGCTCGCCGGGCGGGGACCCGCGCCGCGCGCCCGCTCCGGACGCGGCGGCCGGGACGGCGGCGGGGGCGGCGGCGGGGGCGGCGGGGAGGCGGACCGGGGTGACGTCGGCGTCGCGGACGCCGTACAGGCCGCCCTCGGTCGCGGTGCGGCGCGGGTGCTCGGCGGTGGCGGGGCCGCTCACGCAGATGGCGAGGAGCGCGGCGGCGACGAGCAGGGGCGCGTGCCTGGCGGCCATGTCACACCCCGCCGGCGATGCGGGCGAACTCCTGCAGCGCCCCGCCGAACGCCTCCGGCCCCACGGCCAGCGGCCCGGCGAAGGCGTGGGAGATGTCGGCGGTCAGGTAGACGCCGAAGCCGAGCATCGCGGCCATCGCGCCGAGCGGCAGCAGCGACGCCCCGCGCGGCCTGGCCCCGGCCAGGAACGGGAAGACCACGACGATCAGCCCGGTGAGGACGGTCAGCAGCAGCAGCCCGTCGGGCGGGGTGGCGGCGGCGTCGGCGGCGCGCTGCGCGCGGGCGGCGGAGACGGCGGCGAGGTGGTCGAGGACCGCGCCCTTGGCCTCCTGCTCGTTCTCGGTGGCGGGCTTCAGCGCGGAGACCTGGGCGCGCAGCGTGTCGAGGCGGGCGGACCCGGACGGGTCGAGCCTGCCCTGCGCCATGACCGGCCACTCGTCCTCGACCACGAACGCGACGTACTCCTGCAGCCCGCCGCGCACCTGGGCGAGGGAGTCGGCGGGCAGGTCGGCGGCGGCCCAGTAGGCGTCGACGGCGGCCCGGCTCTCGGTGTGGGTGTTCTGCCGGGCGGCGTCGGCGGTGGTCCACGGCACGATGATGGCGATGGCGAACACCAGCAGGAACAGCGCCGACAGCATCGCGCCCGCGTGGCCCGCCGACGGGCCGTCGGCGTGCCGGTCGTCGGTGCCCTTGCGCGCCACCCGGAACACCACGGCGGCGGTCGCGACCACCCCGACCGCCGCCATGACCGACAGCATGTACGCCATCATGTGGATCTCCCTCTGCCCGTCGACTACTGACCGTTATCTGGCTATCACATTGCGCAATGCAAAGGAAGTCATGACGGTCACTGGACGGATCGCCGGAGCGCGCCGTCCACGGGGAAGATCCGTCCAGCCGGGCTGTCAGCCGTCCTTCCGGAGGGCGGCCCGGCCCTCGGCGGCGCCGACGAAGCGCATCTTGCCGAGCGGCACGTCGCCCGGGGCCTCGGGCGCGGGCCGCCGGGCGGGGCGGCTCCTGTCGCCGTCGCCGGGCAGCACGTAGGGCCGTCTGAGCACCTCGTCGAGGATGAACACGGTCTCGGTCGCCTTGACGGCCGGGATGTTGGCCAGCCGGTCGGTCACCATGGCGTGCACCTCGGCGACGTCGGCCACGCGGACCTGGATCATCGCGTCGTGCTGACCGGTGGTGATCGCGCAGTACTCGACCTCCGGCATCCTGGCCAGCTCGGCCCTGAACTGGCGCCACATCTGCTGCCGCACGGTCACGAAGATGAGCGCGGTGATGCCGAGACCGGTCCTGACGTGGTCGATCTCGGCGGTGAAACGCTTGATCGCGCCGTCGGCACGCAGCGCCTCGAATCGGGTGTAGGCGTTCGCGCGGGAGATGCCGACCCGCTCGGCGAGCGCCGCGACGGAGATCCTGCCGTTCTCGCGCAGGACCTCGAGGATCTTCATATGGATGTCGTCCAGCTCGAGACCGATGCCGATCCGTCCAGGCTGAGCGCCACCCATGCCACCATTTCTGGAAATTTCACTCATTGTTACCTCTCGCCCCTTTATATCCGTCTTGGTGACCGCACGGGGCCTGGACATTCTGCCGGACAATCCTCGGCATCCTCGTTCCGAACGTCCATCTGGAGGACTCACCATGGCGACCCGCTCGCAGACGGCGGCTGTGCTGCTCGCCGGTGCACTCGCCCTCGCCGCCTGCGGAAGCGGCGGCTCACAGGCCCCTGCCGCGCAGAGCGGCGGCAAGACGCTCGTCATCGACACGTCCTTCGACCTCAAGACGGCCGACCCCGGCCGCACCTACGAGCCGACCGGCCTCATCGTGGGCAAGGCCACGTACGAGACATTGCTCACCTTCGACGGCGGCGACGTGACCAAGCCGGTCCCGGCGCTGGCGGAGTCGTACGAGCTGTCGGAGGACGGCAAGGTCGTCACGCTCAAGCTCAAGCAGGGCGCGACCTTCGCCGACGGCGCCCCCGTCACGGCCGACGACGTGGTCTTCTCGCTGACCCGGGTGCGCGACATGAAGGGCACCCCGTCGTTCCTGCTCGACGGCGTCGAGATCGCCAAGACCGACGACTCGACGATCACGCTCACGTCGGAGAAGGCCAACGCGGCGCTGCCGTACATCCTGCCGAACCCGGCGCTCGGCATCCTCAACAGCAAGGTCGTCAAGGCCCAGGGCGGCACGGCCGACGCCCAGGACAAGGCCGAGCAGTACCTGAACGGCAACTCGGCGGGCTCGGGCCCGTACCAGATCGAGTCGTTCAACGTCAGCAGCCAGGTCGTGCTCAAGGCGAACCCCAAGTACTACGGCGCCAAGCCCGCCTACGACAAGGTCGTCATCCGCAACGTCGAGGCGGCCACGCAGAAGCTGAACGTCCAGCGCGGCGACAGCCAGATCGCCCTCAACCTGTCCGGCGACCAGGTGACGAACATGCCGGCGACGCTGCAGGTCAAGAAGACCGCCTCGGCCAACGTCATCTTCCTGCTGGCCAACCAGGACCCGGCGATCAGCAAGACCACCACGAACGCCAAGTTCGTCGAGGCCGTGCGCAAGGGCGTCGACTACGCGGGCCTGCTGGAGCTGGCCGGTGAGGGCTCGACGCGGGCGCCGGGTGTCATCCCGTCGCAGCTCCTCGGCGCGCTGCCGGCCGATCGGGCGCCGGCGCGCGACGTCGAGGGCGCCAAGAAGGCCCTCGCCGAGAGCGGCCTGTCCAACCCGAGCGTCAAGCTGGAGTTCCCCAGCGAGCTGACCGTGAACGGCCTGTCGTTCCAGCCGCTGGCCGAGCGCATCCAGGCCAACCTCAAGGAGGTCGGCATCACGGTGGACCTCCAGCCCGCGCCGGTGACGGTGGCGCTGGACAACTACCGCAACGGCAAGGAGGAGATGGGCCTGTGGTACTGGGGCCCTGACTACCCCGACCCCAACGACTACCTGGCGTTCCTGCCCGGCCAGACGGTCGGCGCGCGGGCCGGGTGGAAGACCGGCTCGGCCAAGGAGATCGAGGAGGCGGGCGAGAAGGCCGCCAAGGCGATCGGCGACGAGGCCCGCACCGCCGCCTACCACGAGGTCCAGGAGAAGCTGAACGCCTCCGGCCCGTTCGTGCCGCTCATCCAGCCGGGTCAGAACATCGTGACGGCCGCCTCGGTGACCGGCGTGGAGTACCACCCGGTGTGGACGGTCGACCTGGCCGACCTGGGCGCGAAGTAAGCCGATGGCCTGGACCATGCCGCCGCTGGCGCGGTTCCTCATCCGGCGGGTGCTCACCGCGATCCTGCTGGCCTGGGGCATCACGGTGGTGACGTTCGTGTTGACGAACCTGGTGCCCGGCGACCCGGTGGCGGCCAACCTGGGCCAGCGGGCGATGAACGACCCGGCCATCGTCGCGCAGTGGCGGGCCGAGCACGGCCTGGACAAGCCGCTGTGGGAGCAGTACTGGCTGCACCTCCAGGGCATGCTCCAGGGCGACCTGGGCACCAGCCAGCAGAGCCACCGGCCGGTCGCCCAGGACCTGGCCGAGTTCGTGCCGGCGACGCTGGAGCTGGCCGGCGCGGCCATCCTGGTGTCGCTGGTGCTCGGCGTGGCGTTCGGCGTGGTGGCCGCGCTGCGCCGCGACCGGCTGCCGGACCACGTGCTGCGCGTGCTGAGCCTGATCGGCATCTCGGTGCCGACGTTCTGGCTGGCGCTGGTGGCGTTCTACGTGTTCTTCTACCGGCTGCAGATCACGCCGGGCAGCGGCCGGGTCGACCCGGCGCTCGGCCTGGCGCCCGGCGTGACCGGGCTGCAGACGGTGGACGCGCTGATCGCCGGCCGGTGGGACGTGTTCGTCTCCGCCGTCGGCCACCTGGTCACGCCGGCGCTGGTGCTGGCGCTCTACACGATCGGGCTGCTGACCCGCTTCACCCGCTCGGCGGTGCTGGAGGTGCTGGGCCAGGACTACGTGCGCGCCGCTCGGGCCAAGGGCCTGCCGGGCCGCACGGTCCTGTTCCGGTACGTGCTCCGCTCGGCGCTGGTGCCGGTCATCACGGTGGCGGGGCTGGCGTTCGGCAGCCTGCTGTCGGGGACCGTGCTGGTGGAGGCGATCTTCGCCTGGCCGGGCATCGGCCAGTACGCCTACAAGAGCGCCACCACGCTCGACCTGCCCGCCGTCATGGGCGTCGGGTTCGTGGTGGGCGTGGTCTACCTCGTCATCAACCTGATCGTGGACGTGCTGTACGGCGTGATCGACCCCCGAGTGAGGCTGCAATGAGACGGGACCCGCTGGCCCGCAAGGGGCTGCTGCGGCGCCTGCCCGAGGCCTGGCGGCAGCCGCTGGCCGTCGTGGGCGTGGTGATCGCGCTCGCCTGGGTGGTGATCGCCGTGGCGGCACCGCTGCTGGCGCCGCACGACCCGCTCGCCCAGGAGCTCCCCCGGCTGGCCCCGCCCGGCCCGGACCACTGGTTCGGGACCGATCAGCTCGGGCGCGACATCCTGAGCCGGGTGCTATACGGGGCGCGGGTGTCGATCCCGCTGACGCTGCTGCTGGTGGCGCTGTCGGTGCTGATCGGCGGCCTCCTCGGCGCCTGCGCTGGATATTTCGGCAAATGGGTGGACGAGACGATCATGCGGGTCGCGGACCTGGTGTTCGCGTTCCCGACGGTCATCCTGGCCATGGTGGTCGCGGCGGCGCTCGGCGCGAGCCTCACCAACGCGGTCCTGGCCGTGCTCGTCGTCGCCTGGCCCGCCTACGCCCGCGTCACCCGCGGCCTGGTGCTCGGCGTGCGCGAGCGCGAGTTCGTGCTCAGCGGGCGGCTGCTCGGCTTCTCCGCGTGGCGCTCGCTGCGCGTGGACGTGCTCCCGAACGTGACCGGCCCCATCCTGGTGCTGGCCACGCTGGACATCGGCACCGCGCTGCTGCTGCTGTCGGGCCTGTCGTTCCTGGGGCTGGGCGCCAAGCCGCCGTCGCCCGAGTGGGGCTCGATGGTGGCCTCCGGCATGGAGGTGTTCGACAGCTGGTGGGTGGCGGCCTTCCCGGGCCTGGCCATCCTGACCGTGGTGCTGGCGTTCAACTTCCTCGGCGACACGCTGCGCGACGCCCTCGACCCCCGCACCGCCCGCGCCATCAAGGAGCGTGCCCTGTGACGCTGGACATCACCGGCCTGAAGGTGTCGATCGGCGGCAAGGAGGTGCTGCGCGGCGTCGACCTCACGCTCCAGGAGGGCCGGGTGCACGGCCTGGCCGGGGAGAGCGGCTCGGGCAAGACGATGACCGGGCTGGCCGTGCTCGGCCTGCTGCCGCACGGCTCGCGTACCTCGGGAAGCGTCACGCTCGGCGGCCGGGAACTGCTCACGATGCCGCCCGCCGAGCTGAACAAGGTACGCGGCGGCGAGGTCGCGATGGTCTTCCAGGACCCCGCGACGAGCCTGCACCCGATGCTCACGATCGGCAGGCAGCTCACCGAGCACATGCGCCACCACCTGGGCCTCGGCAAGCAGGAGGCGCGGGCCAGGGCCGTCGAGCTGCTCGGCAAGGTGCGCATCCCGGGCGCGGAGGAGGCCGTCGGGCGCTACCCGCACCAGTTCTCCGGCGGGATGCGGCAGCGCATCGCGATCGCGGTGGCGCTGGCCTGCTCGCCCCGGGTGCTCATCGCCGACGAGCCGACGACCGCGCTGGACGTGACCGTGCAGGCGGGCGTGCTGCGGCTGCTGCGCGGGCTCTGCGACGAGCTGGGCCTGGCGGTGCTGCTGGTCACGCACGACCTGGGCGTGATGTCGGCGGTCGCCGACGAGGTGAGCGTGATGAAGGACGGCCTGGTCGTCGAGACCGGGCCGCGGGGCCGGGTGCTGCGCGAGCCGTCGCACCCGTACACCCGATCCCTGCTGGATTCGCTGCCGGACGCGCAGATCGACGAGGGGGGCCGATGAGCCTGCTGACCATCGACGACCTGGTCGTCGAGCACCGCTCCCCCGGCCGGCCGGTGGTCCGCGCCGTGGCCGGGGCCAGCCTGGAGGTGCGCGCCGGCGAGGTCGTCGGCCTCGTCGGCGAGTCCGGCTGCGGCAAGTCCACGCTGGCCAGGGCCGTGTGCGGGCTGAACCCGATCACCTCGGGCGGCATCTCCTTCGAGGGCCAGGCCGTCACCCCGCTCGGGCTGCGGCGGCGCAGGCTGACCGGCATCCAGATGGTGTTCCAGGACCCGTACGCGTCGCTGAACCCGCGCCGCCGGGTCGGCGACCAGATCGCCGACGGGCTGCGCACCTCGGGCGACACCACCACCCGGCCCGCCGACCTGCTGGAACGCGTCGGGCTGCCGCGCGACTTCGAGCGGCGGCACCCGCACGAGTTCTCCGGCGGGCAGCGGCAGCGCATCGCGATCGCCCGGGCGCTGGCCGCCCGGCCGAGGCTGCTCATCGGTGACGAGCCGATCTCCGCGCTGGACGCCTCGGCGCAGGCGCAGGTCGCCACCCTCATGCGCGACCTGGCGGTGGAGTCGGGGGCGGGGCTGCTGTTCATCAGCCACGACCTGTCGGTGGTGCGGCTGATCGCCGACCGGATCGCGGTCATGTACCTGGGCCGGATCGTCGAGTCCGGCGACACCGCCGAGGTGTGGGCGAACCCCCGCCATCCCTACACGCGGGCGCTGCTGGAGGCGATCCCCGCGCCCGACGGCCTGGGCGTGCTGCCCGCCGAGCTGCCGGGCGACGTGCCGGACCCGGCGGACCCGCCGGCCGGCTGCCGCTTCCATCCGCGCTGCCCGCACGTGATGGACGTGTGCCGGGTCAAGGATCCCACGTTCGGCCCGGTGGCCTGCTGGCTGCACGCCGACGACGGCCCACCGGCCCCGGCGGCGGCCGGGCGGCCCGAGAAGGCGTGATACGGAGGCCGTGGTGACGGGCATTCCCGAAGACCCGGCGCGGCTGGCCCAGGTGCGGGCCGCCATGACCGGATCCGAGATCGACGCCCTGGTGCTGCGGCCGTCGCCGGACTTCCGGTTCCTGGGCGGGCGCGGCGGGGCGTTCCTCGTGGTGACGGCGGACGCGGCCGTCGAGACCGCCGACCCCGCGCCGCACGTGCCCGCGGGGGCTCGGCGGGTGGGCGTGGACCCGGAGATGCGGGTGCGGGAGCTGTTCGGGCTGGCGATCGAGGCCGAGCTGGTCCCGGCGGCGGCCGTGCTGGCGCCGCTGCGGCTGCGCAAGCACCCGGCCGAGGTGGAGGCGGTCGCGGCGGCGGCCGGCGCGGCCGAGGCGGTGCTGGCGCAGGCGCGGGAGCTGGCCTGGTTCGGCGCGACCGAGCGGGAGATGGCCGCCCGGCTGCGGCTGCTGCTGCTGGAGGGCGGCTGCGAGGAGGCGCTGTCGGTGCGGGTGTCGGCGGGCGAGCACACCGCCAGGCCCGCGCACCTGCCGGGCGAGCGGGTGATCAATCCGGGGGACGCGCTGCTGGTGTCGGTGTGCGGGCGCTGGGACGGCTGGTGCGCGGAGGCCGCGCGGGTGTTCGCCGTCGCCGAGCCGCCCGAGGACTTCGAGGCCATGTACTCGGTGGTGCTCGCCGCGCACCGCGCGGCCCTGGCCGCGGTACGGCCCGCCGCCCCGGCCGGGTCGGTGGCCGCCGCCGCCCGGGCGGTGATCGAGGGCAGCGGCTACGGCCACTTCGCCGCCCCGTCGGCCGGGCGGGGGCTCGGCCTGGGCCACGACGAGGGACCCCGGCTGCGGCCGGGCGAGGACACCGCGCTGGAGCCGGGGATGGTGCTCTGCGTCGAGCCGGCCATCTACGTGCCGGACCTGTTCGGCGCCCGGGTGGCGGACGTGGCGGCCTGCACGGCGCAGGGCGCGGCGCTCCTGACGGCCGGCCCGCAGCCCCTGCTCGTCCTCGACCGCTGACCCCCGGCGAGGTTCCCGGCTCCCATAGGACGGCTGGACGAAGGTCGGCGCGGTCTTGGTGCTCTGGCACGAATCCGTTCGGCCCCGCCGCGAAGTACGGTCGCGGTGACATCCGATCCAGGGAGAGGGCCGACAGCTTGATCGCCATCAGGGAGCTCCACGACATCGCGGAGTTCAAGCAGGTCATGGCGCTGTTCGAGGACATCTGGCAGTTCGAGCCGGCCGGCCGGCCGATCACCGTCGAGCTGATGCGGGCGCTGGCGCACGCGGGCAACTACGTGGCGGGCGCCTTCGACGGCGAGCGGCTGGCGGGCGCGTCGGTCGCGTTCTTCGGCGCGGGCGCGACGCTGCACTCGCACATCACCGGAGTGTCCCGGGCCCCGGGCACGGGTTTCGCGCTGAAGCTGCACCAGCGGCGCTGGGCCCTGGAGCGCGGCGTGGAGCGCATCACCTGGACGTTCGACCCGCTGGTGCGCCGCAACGCGCACTTCAACCTGGCCAAGCTGGGCGCCATGCCGCAGGAGTACCTGCCGGCCTTCTACGGGGTGATGGGCGACGCCATCAACCAGGGCGACGAGTCGGACCGGGTGCTGGCGGCGTGGCCGCTGACCGCGCCGCACGTGCGCGCGCTGGAGGGCGGCCGGGTGGCGCCGGCGCGGGTGCCGGCGGACGCGGTGGTGGCGCTGGCGGACGAGGGCGGCCGGCCGGTGCCCGGCCGGGCCGACGCGGCGACGGTGCTGGTGGCGGTGCCGGAGGACGTCGAGCGGTTGCGGGGCGCCGACCCGGGAACGGCCAAGGCGTGGCGGCACGCCGTACGGGACACGCTGGGCGAGATGCTGTCCGAGGGCCGCAAGGTCACGGGGTTTCACGATAAATCGTTCTATGTAGTGGAGAGAGCGTGAAGATCACAGGAGTAGAGCTGCGCCGGATCGCGATGCCCCTGGTGGCGCCGTTCCGCACCTCGTTCGGCACCGAGACGGCCCGGGACGTGCTGCTGGTCCGGGTGGTGACGCCGGAGGCCGAGGGCTGGGGCGAGTGCGTGGCCATGTCGGAGCCGCTCTACTCCTCCGAGTACGTCGACGGCGCGGCCGAGGTGATCCGCCGCTTCCTGCTGCCGGCGCTGCCCGCGACGCTGGACGCCCAGTCGGCCGGCCGGGCGATGGAGCACGTCAAGGGGCACCGGATGGCCAAGGCGGCCGTCGAGACCGCGGTGCTGGACGCGCAGCTCCGGGCGTCGGGCGAGTCGTTCGGCCAGTATCTCGGCGCGGCCCGCGACCGGGTGCCGTGCGGGGTGTCGGTCGGCATCATGGACTCGGTGCCGCAGCTCCTCGACGCGGTCGAGGGCTACCTGGACGAGGGCTACGTGCGGATCAAGCTCAAGATCGAGCCCGGCTGGGACGTGGAGCCGGTCCGCGCGGTGCGCGAGCGCTTCGGCGACGACCTGCTGCTCCAGGTCGACGCCAACGCCGCCTACACGCTCGTCGACGCCCGCCAGCTCGCCAAGCTGGACGACTTCGGGCTGCTGCTGATCGAGCAGCCGCTGGCCAACGACGACTTCGTCCAGCACGCCAAGCTCGCCAGGCAGCTGCGCACGCCGATCTGCCTGGACGAGTCGATCGAGTCGGCCGAGCATGCGGCGGCGGCGATCGCGCTCGGCTCCTGCTCGATCATCAACGTCAAGCCGGGCCGGATCGGCGGCTACCTGGAGGCGCGCCGCATCCACGACCTGTGCCGGGCCAACGGCGTCGCCGTGTGGTGCGGCGGCATGCTGGAGACCGGGCTGGGCCGGGCCGCGAACGTGGCGCTGGCCGCGCTGCCGGGCTTCACGCTGCCGGGCGACACCTCCGGCTCGCGCCGCTACTACGCCACGGACGTCACCGAGCCGTTCGAGCTGCGTGACGGCCACCTGGACGTGCCGACCGGCCCCGGTCTGGGGGTGGAGCCGGTCCCGGCGATCCTGGACGAGGTCACCACGGCCACGGAGTGGATCCCGCTGTAGCGAGACGGCAGCAGCGGCAGGGCCGCCTTCCGGTGCGAAGGCGGCCCTGCCCGTTTCGCGGGCTCAGCGGCGCAGGCGGGGCACCGCCTCCAGGAGGGTGCGGGTGTAGTCCTGGCCGGGCGAGCCGACGACGTCCTCGGTGGGGCCGTGCTCGACGAGCCGGCCCCGGTGCATGACGGCGACCTCGTCGCACACGTACCGGACCACGGCCAGGTTGTGCGAGATGAACAGGATCGGCAGGCCGAGCCGGTCGCGCAGCGAGCGGACCAGGTTGAGCACCGCGCCCTGCACGGAGACGTCCAGGGCGCTGGTGATCTCGTCGGCCACCAGCAGGTCGGGCTCGGCGCCGAGGGCGCGGGCGATGGCGACGCGCTGCCGCTGGCCGCCCGACAGCTCGCGCGGGTAGCGGCCGGCCGCCTCGGCGGGCAGCGACACCAGGCCGAGCAGCCGTTCCACCTCGGCGGCCCTGGCCTGCCTGGGCATCCGCAGCAGCGCCTCGGCGACCGACTCGCCCACGCGCATGCGCGGGTCGAGGGAGGCGTACGGATCCTGGAAGACCATCTGGACGCGGGAGGCGCCGGTGACGCTGCCGGTGTGCGGGACGAGCCCGCACACGGCCTTGGCCAGCGACGACTTGCCGCTGCCCGACTCGCCGACGAGGCCGACGATGCGGCCGGGCGGCACCTCCAGGGTGACGGAGTCGACCGCGGTGAAGGCGCCGAAGCGCACGGTCAGGCCGTCGATGTGCATGTGACCTCCCAGCAGGCGACCCGGTGGGCGGGGCCGTGCTCGACGAGCGGGGGGCGCCCGGCCGCGCACGCGCCGGTGGCGAGCGGGCAGCGGGGGGCGAACGCGCACCCGTCGCCGACCTCGGCGGGGGCGGGCTGGCGGCCGGGGATGCTGGCCAGCGGCAGCGACCGGTCGGTGTCCATGTCGGGCAGCGAGGCGATGAGCGCCCGCGTGTAGGGGTGGGCGCCGTCGGTGAGCCGGTCGGCGGGCAGTTCCTCGACGACGCGGCCGGCGTACATGACGACGACGCGGTCGCACAGCTCGCCGACGACGGCGATGTCGTGGGAGATGAACAGCACGGCCGACCCGGTCTCCTCGGTGACCTCGCGCAGCAGCCGCAGGATCTGCCGCTGCACGGTGACGTCGAGCGCGGTCGTGGGCTCGTCGGCGATGATCAGGCGGGGCGTGCCCATGAGACCCATGGCGATGACGGCGCGCTGGCGCATGCCGCCGGACAGCTCGTGCGGGTGCCTGCGGGCCTGGCGTCCGGGCTCGGGCAGGTGCACGTGGCCGAGCCGGTCGACGGCGCGGGCGCGGGCCTCGGCGCGGGTGGCGCCCTGGTGGACGACGGCGACCTCGGCGAGCTGGCCGCCGACCTTGAGCGCGGGGTTGAGCGAGGCCATCGGGTCCTGGAAGACCATGGCGAGCGAGGTGCCGAGCTCCTTGCGGCTGAGGCCGGCGACGTCGCGGCCGTCCAGCCGCAGCCGGGCGTGGCCGACGACGCCGGGGTAGGGGACGAGGCCGCCGATGGCGGCGGCGGTGAGCGACTTGCCGCTGCCGGACTCGCCGACCAGGCCGACGATCTCGCCGGGGGCGGCGCTCAGCGACACGCCGCGCACGGGCGTGACGCCGCCGGGGAAGGTGACGGTCAGGTCCCGCACGTCGAGCACGGCGCCCGGTTCGGGCTCGCCGGGGTCGGCGCTCTCGGGCGCCACGGCCTTCGTCCGGGGCGCGGAGGTGCGCGCGGCGCCTCTGGCCAGGGCGTCGCCGAGCAGGTTGAAGCCGATGCCAGCCAGCGCGACGGCCAGCGCGGGCCCGAGCGCGACCTCCGGCGTGACGTAGATGCGGCCGAACCCGTCGAACAGCAGCCGTCCCCAGTCGAACGAGGGAGGCTGCACGCCGAGGCCGAGGAACGACATGCCGGCCAGGCCGAGCAGCGCGCCGCCGAGCGCCTGGGTGAGGTGGAGGATGAGCGGTTCGGCGATGTTGGGCAGCACGTGCCTGGCCAGGATGCGGCGGCGCGGCACGCCGAGCATGCGGGCGGCAGAGACGTAGTCGGCCCCGGCGACGGAGGCGGCGAGCGTCTGGGTGAGGCGGGCGAAGCCGGGCGCGATGGCGGCGCCGATGCCGAGGACCGCGCCGCGCGCGCCGAGCCCGGCGACGACCGCGGTGAACATGGCCAGCAGCAGCCCGGGGAAGGCGACGAGCGCGTTGACGGCGCCGGTGACCAGGCGGGCGGGGCGGGCGGGCAGCACCGACGGCAGCGCGCCGAGCACGATCCCGGCGGTGGCGCCGATGAGGGCGGCGGCCAGCGCGAGCAGCAGCGAGTAGCGGCCGGCGACGAGCACCCGGGCGAGCAGGTCGCGGCCGAGGTTGTCGGTGCCGAGCGGGTGGGCGGCCGAGGAGCCCTGGAGGATGGCGCCGGCGTCGATGTGCTCGGCGGCCTCCCCCCAGATGGGCGGCCCGATGACGGCCAGCACCACCATGGCGGCGACCAGGACGGCGCCCGCGACGGCCGCGGGGGTGCGGAACATCACGACTCCTTGATCGAAGAGGTGGGGTCGAGGACGCCGAGCGCCAGGTCGACGAGGAGGTTGACGAGCAGCACGATCGCGCCGTAGACGAGGATGACGCCCTGGGCGACCGGGTAGTCCTTCTGCGTGATCGACTCGACGATCTTCATGCCGAGGCCGGGCCAGGCGAAGACGTACTCGACGAGCACGCTGCCCGCGATGAGCGCGCTCAGCATCAGGCCGCCGAGCGTGAGGGTGGCGGTGAGCGTGTTGGGCAGCACGTGCCGCAGGTGCAGCCGGGCGGCCGGCAGCCGTTTGGCCCGGGCCAGGCGGACGTAGTCGGTGCCGAGCGCGCGCAGCGTCTCGACCCTGGCGATGCGCGCGATCGTGGCGGTGGGGCCGATGGCCAGCGCGAGCACGGGCAGCACGTACGAGACGGCGCCCTCCTTACCGGCGGGCGGCAGCACGCCGAGGCCGATGGCGAAGACGGTGACGAGGGCGATCGCGTACAGGAACTCGGGGACGGCGACGGCGGTGCCGGTCACCGAGCCGAACGCGGCCTCGGTGCCGCGGTTGCGGCCGTTCTCGGTGCGGACGGCCGCCCACATGCCGAGCGGCACCGCGGCCAGCAGCGCGACCGCGGTGGCGATCAGCGCCAGGCCCACCGTGTTCGGCAGGCGGGTGGCGATCACCTCGGCGACGGGCTCGCCGGTGAGGAACGAGGTGCCGAGGTCGCCGGAGAACAGCCCGGCGACGTAGGCGGCGAACTGGGCGGGCAGCGGCTGGTCGAGGCCGAGCGCGGCCCGGCGGGCCTCGATCAGCTCGACCGGGGCGGCCGGGCCGAGCGAGGCCCGCACGGGGTCGCCGGGGATCAGGTGGATCATCGCGAACGCGGCCACGACGAGCACCGCGAGCGACACGGCGAACCGGACGAGCCTCCTCAGCACAAGGCGTGACACTCAGGTCCCCGTGACGCGGATCGACGTGGGCACCAGCGCCCCGGCATCGAAGGCGAACGTGGCGCCCTTGGTGGCGACGAGCAGCGTGTTCTCCACGACGGGCACCAGGTCGACGTTGTCGAACAGCGCGGACTCCGCCTCCAGCCACGACTTGCAGCCCTCGGCGCCGGGCACCGGCATGGCCTTGGCGACGAGCTCCTCGTAGCGGTCGTTGGACAGGTGCGCGAAGTTGGCGCCCTTGGGCGCGGCGGGGCCGGACAGGAACCCGATGAGCTGGGAGGGCAGGGTGACGGTGATCGGCAGCCAGACCACGTCCCAGTCCTGGGTGGCGTTGAGCGACTCCGACAGCTTGGTGTCCAGGACGCCGTTGAGCTTGACGTCGACACCGATCTTCTTCCAGGCGGCGGCCATGTACTCGACGGCGGCCTGCACGCCGGGCCCGCGGGTGGTCGCGTACAGCACGCGCAGGCTCAGCTTCTCGCCGTCCTTGGCGCGGGTGCCGTCGGGGCCGGCCTTCCAGCCGGCGGCGTCGAGCGCGGCGGCGGCCGCGGCGGCGTCGAAGGCGGGCAGGTGGCCGGTGACGCTGTCGCCGGGGCAGGGGCGCGGGTCGATGACGAGCCCGGTGACGGGCCTGCCGGTGCCGCTGGAGGCGATGCCGGCCAGCTCCTGGAGGTTGAGCGCCTGGGTGAGTGCCTTGCGCACGGCCACGTCCTCGGTGGGCCGGCCGTCGCCCTGGTGGAAGAGGAACTGGCCGTTGCCGCCGGGCGGCGTGAGCTTGCCGAGGCCGGGCGTGGACTCCATGCGGGCGCGGTCGGGGCCGAAGAAGGTGGCGCCGTTGATGCTGCCGGCGACGAGCAGGTTGGCGGCGGTCTGCTCGTTCGGCACGACCTTGAGGACGACCTTGTCGGGCAGGTCCTTGCCGGTGGCGCCGCCGGGCCCCCAGGCGTACTCGCGGCGCGGCTCGAAGGTGTAGTGGTCGCCGGGCGCGGCCTCGGTGAGCACGAACGGGCCGGAGCCTGAGGTGCCGCGGGCCAGCACGGACCGGTCCTCGACGCCCTTGCCGCAGACGATGAACAGGTTGCGGGTGGTCTCCAGGATGAACCCGTACGGCTCGGGCATGGACAGCGTGACGGTGCCCGCGGCGTCGTCGGCCTCGGCCTTCATCCCGGTGGGCAGCAGGACGCCGTAGACGGGCGACTTGGTGGCGGGGTCGGCGATGTGGTTGACGTTCGCGGCGACCTGGGCCGGGGTGAGCTTGGAGCCGTCGGAGCAGGTGACGTCCTTGCGCAGGGTGAAGGTGACGGAGTCGGGTTTCACCTCCCACTTCTCGGCCAGCCCGGGGATGATCTCGCCCTTCTCGCCGACGTTGACGAGCGTGTCGTAGGCGAAGACGAGCAACGAGTTCGTGGCCGACAGCACGGCGGTGGCGGGGTCGAGCACCCCGGGGTCGGCGGGGATGGCGAAGGTGAAGGTGCCGCCGCCCCCGGCGGGCGCGGTCTCGGGGGCGCCGCCGCAGGCGGTGGCGAACAGGGCCAGTGCGGCGGCCGCTGCTGCTTTTCTCATGGTGACTCCGGGAGTCTGGGGGTGATGCCTCACCCTGTCCGCTCACCGGCGCGCGTTCTTCGTTCCCTGCGACGAAATGTACGGGCGGCGTCGTGCTAGGGGCCGAAGATCCGCATCTGCAGCATGACGGTGAGCCGGGCGTCGGGGTCGGTCAGGTCGAGGCCGCTGATCTCGACGAGCCGCTTGAGCCGGTAGCGGAAGGTGTTGGTGTGCACGTGCACCCGGGCGGAGGCGGCGTTGACGTCGCCGAAGGCGTCGAGGTAGGCGCGCAGGGTGGCGACGAGCTCGCTGCCGTGCTCGCGGTCGTGGGCGAGCAGCCGCTGGTAGGGGCCGGTGGGGGTCTGCTCCTCGGCGTTGACCACGTCGGCGACCTGGAGCAGCAGCGACTCGAAGTGGACGTCGGCGTAGCCGGCGGCCTCGCCGGAGGCGCCGCGCGAGCGCAGCACGCGCAGCGCCCGGTCGGCGTCGGCGCGGGACCTGGCCACCTGGGCGAGCGTGCCGGCCAGCCGGCCGACGCCGACGTTGGCGGGGTGGCGCGGGCCGACCCTGGCCAGGAAGCTGCGCGCGATGCGGACGGCGCGGGCCTCCTCCTCGCCGCCGGGGTTGAGCGGCAGGACGGCGTAGGCGACGGAGCCGACGAGCGCGGCGGCGGCCTTGGGGTGGATGGTGGCCACGTGCAGGGCGAGCGCGTCGCAGAAGCGCTGCCGGTCGCTCTCGCCGCGTGCCGGGTCGCCCTCGGGCTCGCCGGTGAGCTGGGCGGCCAGCACGCACAGCCGCTGGGTGGCGACGCCGAGCCGGCCCGCGGCCTCGGCGGCGTCGGCGCCGCCGGCGAGCACGGTGGACAGCAGGTCGGCGCGCAGGCGGCGCTGGGTGTCGGCGCCGGCCCGCTCGCGCAGCAGCCGCAGCGCGACGATCTTGGCGGCGTCGGCGAGCGCCCGCTGGCGCTGCTCGGTCAGCGGCTCGTGCACGGCCGCCCAGATCGAGCCGAGGATCTCGTCCCCGGACCGGACGGCGACGGCGGCCCGGTTGATGCTGTCGCCGGGCAGCTCCATGTAGATGGGGTCGCGGCTCTGGTAGAGCTGCTTGATCAGGCCGCGCTCGTCGAGCATGCGCTGGTAGCGCTCGGGCACCTGGCGGCCGAGCACGGTCTCGACACGGCCGGGGTCGGCCTCGTCCTGGCGGCCGGAGTAGGCCAGCACCCGCGAGGAGCGGTCCTCGATCGTGACGGGCGCGTCGAGGAGCGCGCACACGGCGTTGGCCAGCGAGAACAGGTCGCCCTGCGCCTCCTCCCCCGCCTCAGCCAGGTCGCCCTCGGCCAGCAGCGAGCGCAGCAGCGCGGCGACCTGCGCCCAGGAGGCGGCCCGGGTGAGCCCGAGGACGGCGACCCCGGTCTCGGCGACCGCCGCCCGGACGCCGTCGTCCACGTCGACGGGCAGCTTGACCACCACGCCGGCCGCGGCCGGCACGGACTCCAGCAGCGCGCGGATGCCGGCCGCGCCGTGGATGCCGACGGCCAGCACGATCCCGCCCGGCGGCACGTGCGGCTCGTCGAGCGGGTCGTGGATGTGCACGCCGGTGACCTCGGCGTCGAGGTCGCCGGGCGCGGCGGCGACGTCGAGCACGGTGCTGCCGAGGTCGTCCAGGATCCGCCGCAGGCTGGCACGTGGGCGGGTGGTCATCCACACACCATAGGCGGCGTTCGTCATCGCCCGCGCAACCGGTCCACCGCGTGGCGGGCGGCGCGGCCGATGGCGGCGTCGGCCTCCGGGTCGCGGCCGCCGAGACTGGTGGTGCGCAGGAAGACGGCGACGGCGTAGCGGCCCCCGTCGGGGTACTCCACGACGCCCGCCTCGTTGCGGATTCCCCACAGGGTGCCCGTCTTGCCGGAGACGCGCACCTCGTCGCCGAACCCGGCGGCCAGGCGGTGCGGCCAGATCTGGTTGCCCATGATCGTGCGCACCTCGGCGCACGCCTCGGGCGGGCCGGCCTCGTCCCGCCAGATGGCCGCCAGCAGCGCGGTCGTCTCGCGGGGGGTGCTGGACGTGGTGCGCTCCGGGTCGCGCACGGCCAGCGGCTCGATCCGCTCGCGCGGCATGCCGTCGGTGTCGATCGTGCCCAGCTCGGCCACCACCTGGGCGAACAGCTCGGCGCAGCCGCCGATCAGCCGGGTCCGGCGCAGGCCGAGACCGGCGAGCGTGGCGTGCACCCGGTCCAGGCCGACCCGGCGCAGCAGCACGTCGGTGGCGGCGTTGTCGCTCATCGTCAGCATGAAGTGGGCCAGGTCGCGCAGCGTGAGCGAGACGTCGTCGGCGCAGCCGGAGGTGCCGATGCCGCCGTCCTTGTCGGCGGCGGTGACGGTCAGCCGCTCGGTGCGCGACAGCTCGCCCGCCGCGGCCTGGCGGGCGTACTCCAGCGCCACCGCGATCTTGAACACGGAGGCGAGGACCACCGGCTCGTCCGGGTCGAGACCGAACTCGGCGTCGCCGTCGATGTCGCGGGCGTGCACGAAACCGCGCGCGCCCGCGAGCATCTCCCGCACCGCTCAGCTCACCTTGGGGGTCGCCCTGGCCCCCAGGTGCACGTACGGGGATCCGTCGGGGAGTTCGTAGAACACCGCGGACATCCAGTCGGGGTCGCCGTCGCGGCGGCCGACGAACGTGGTCGCGTCGACGGGGACCAGGCCGAGCTCGACCGGCTCCTGCAGCTCGGCGAGCGGGCCGGTGGCCTCGATGCGCAGCTGGAGGCCGCCCTCCCGCTCGCTGATCGTCATCCGGGCGCCGGCGCGCTCGTAGACGCCCGCGTAGCGGGACGCGTCGACCTCGACCGGTGTCGCGGGCGGGCCGAGCGTCGGCGGCACGGTGATGCCGTCGAGCTCGGCGAACAGCTCGGTGGCGACGGCGTGGGTGAACGCGCCGCTGTGGCCGCCGTTCGCCACGACCGCGACGACCGTGCCGGTGCTGGGCACCACCCACAGCATCGCGTGCTGGCCGATGGTGTTGCCGCCGTGCGAGATGACGCGGTGGCCGTCCCACTCGTCCAGGATCCAGCCGATGCCCCACTGCTTGCCGAGCGTGTGCGGGTTGGGGATGTCGATCTGCGGCTCCCACATGGCCTGCGGGTCGTCCAGCAGGCCGCCCTCCAGGTGGGCGCGGCCGAAGGCGACGACGTCGGCGGCGCGGGCGCAGATGAGCCCGGCCGGTCCGGCGGAGCGCATCAGCCCCCACACCGGGGCGACCTTGCCGCCCTCGACGTGGCCGATGGCGGCCCGGTGGCGCAGCACGTCCTCGGGGAGCGTGCAGGTGTGGGTGAGGCCGAGCGGCTCGATGATCCGCTCGCGCAGCACGGCGTCCCACACCTTGCCGTCGAGCTTCTCCAGGATGCGCCCGGCGACGGTGAACCCGGAGTTGCAGTAGGACTGGGTGACGCCGAGCGGGTGGTTCTGCACCAGGTCGGCGCAGGCCTCGACGTAGCGTTCCACGCAGTCGTCGCCCCGGCCGGTGTCGAGGAACAGGTCGCCGTCGATGCCGCTGGTGTGCGACAGCAGGTGGCGGATCGTGACCGTCTTGGTCACCTCGGCGTCGGCGACGCGGAACTCGGGCAGCACCTCGGCGACGGGCGTGTCGAGGGTGAAGGCGCCCGCCTCGACGTGCTGCATGAGCATCGTCGCGGTCCACACCTTGGTGACCGAGCCGATCTGGAAGAGCGAGTCGGGGGTCGCCTCCACGCCGGTGTCCGCGTTGAGCACGCCGGCGGCGAACTCGTGGACCTGGCCGTCGTGCAGGTAGGCGAGGGCCGCGCCGGGCACCTCGTACTGGGTGATCAGCTCGGCGAACCGGTGACCCATTGCTCCAGCCACGCGATGATCCTCTCGTTGTAGTCCAGGCGGTGTGAGGGGCGTCCGTTGAGAATGAACAGGTGGGAGGCGTTCGGGTAGCGCACCATGCGTACGGGGACGTTCCGCTCGCGCAGCGCGCCGAACCACTGCTCGGCCTGGCTCACCGGGCATCGGTCGTCGGCGTCTCCGTGGAGGATCAGGGTGGGGGCCGTCACGTCGCTCACGTGGGTGAACGGGGACTGGGCGACGACGTCACCTCCACATTCAAAGGTTTTCAGGAAATATCCCATATCGGAGGTTCCTGCCATGCTGACCAGATCGGTCACGGCTCCGCCGGGGATGGCGGCCCTGAACCTGCCGGTGCGCGCCGACAGCCAGCACGTCATGTAGCCGCCGTAGCTGTAGCCGGTGACGGCCTGCCGCTCCGGGTCGGCGATCCCGTCGGCGATCAGGTCGTCGAGCGGGCCGAGGAAGTCCTGCTCGTCGGCCAGCCCCCAGGCCCCGGCCGCCGCCGTGTAGAACGCCTCGCCGTACCCGTCGCTGGCGCGCGGGTTCATGGTGAGGACCGTCCAGCCGTTCGCGGCGAGCACCTGGTGGTAGAGGTGCGCGCCGTCGAAGACGGGCGCCCACGCGTTGTGCGGCCCGCCGTGCGCGTCGAGCAGCACCGGGCCCGGCCCGTCCCGCGTCTCGTCCCGCAGCACGAAGCCCTCGACCGGCGTCCCGTCGGCCGCGGTGAACGTGCGCCGCACCGGCTCGAACAGCTCCACCCCGTCCAGGGCGTACGCGGTGAGCGGCCTGCCGGGCAGCGTCCGGCACGGCTCGTCCGCAGGGAGGCCGGCCAGGTACACGTCCCCGGCGCTGCGCGGCGTCGACGCCACGTACGCCATCACGCCCCCGGCGACGCTCGCGCCCGACACCACCGCGTCGCCGCCGGCGACCTTCACGGCCGCTCCCCCGCCCGCCGGCAGCGCGTACAGGTGGGTGCAGCCCGCGTCGCGCGCCGCGAACAGCAGCCGGTCGCCCGCGAGCTGCGGCGCCGCGCCCGGGTAGCCGGGGGCGCCCACCATGACGTTGCGGTCGAGCCCGGTCTCCAGCTCCTCGGCCCCGCCCTCGCCGACCGTGTACAGCCGCGTGTGGGCGACCGGCCCGCGCATCCCCGCCACGACCAGCCGCTCGCCGAGCCACCACACGCCCACGGCGATCATCTCGGGCCCGGTGAGCCGCTTGGGCTCGCCGCCCGCCGCCTCGACCGTGTAGACGGAGCTCGACAGGTCGAGGTCGCCGTCGGGCTCCATCCCGGCGGTGAACGCGAGCCGCTCCCCGTCCGGCGACCACGCCGGCTGGCCCGCGTGGAAGCCACCCTCGGTCAGCCGCACCGGCTCGCCGCCGTCCTGCCCCGCTGCCACGACGAACACGTGCGTGGTGACGCCGCGCAGCAGCCCGGCGCCGTCGGCCTTGTAGTCCAGCCGGTCGGCCACCACCGGGGCGTGCGGGTCGACGTCGCCGTGCGGGCCGGCGTACGCGATCCTGGTGCCGTCGGGCGACCACACCGGCGCGCCCGCGCCCAGCGGCGCGGACGTCAGCGCGACCGGCTCGCCGCCGTCCATCGGCAGCAGGCAGATCTGCGGCGGCCCGCCCTCGGCGCGCAGGTACGCCAGCGTGCGCCCGTCCGGCGACCAGCGCGGGCACGAGCCCTCGGCCAGCCGCCGGGGCTCCGCGCCGGGCGCGGCGAGCCAGATCTCGGCACGGTTCTCGTCCGGCTCGCGCCGGGAGGTGGTCAGGGTGTACGCGACCGCGGAGCCGTCGGGCCGCGTCTGGGGATCGGACGGTACGGCGATGCGGAACAGGTCGTCCAGCGTGAGGCGGGGCATGAGGCGAACGCTAGGCCAGCGCCGCCCCGCGTTCTTCGGTCTGCACGACGAAGGCGAGCTCCGACCTTGTACGGCGGGCCAAAGGGAATATCCCGTTGCCCGGGAACGCTCACTGCCTCACCATGGTCACCATGATCCGGCACGCCCTCCTGACGACGCCCCGCACCGCGGGCGCGTCCGGGCTTGCCTGCGACGGCCTGGAGCGCTGACCTCTTCCCGTATGTCCCGAGTGTGACCCGGCGGGGGGAGGTAGCGGCCCGTACGGGTCACCACGGATTCCAGGCGTCAAGAAGGAAGGATCATGGCGAAGCAGGCTTACGCCCGCACCAAGCCGCACCTCAACATCGGCACGATGGGCCACGTCGACCACGGCAAGACCACGCTGACGGCGGCGATCACCAAGGTGCTCGCCGAGCGGGGCCGGGCGACGTACACGCCGTTCGAGCGGATCGACCGGACCCCGGAGGAGCACTCCCGGGGCATCACGATCAACATCTCGCACGTCGAGTACGAGACCGCGACCCGGCACTACGCGCACGTGGACATGCCCGGGCACGCCGACTACGTGAAGAACATGATCACGGGGGCGGCGCAGCTCGACGGCGCCATCCTCGTCGTGTCCGCGCGTGACGGCATCATGCCCCAGACCAGGGAGCACGTGCTGCTCGCCCGGCGCGTCGGCGTCGAGCACCTGGTCGTCGCGGTCAACAAGGCCGACGGCGCCGACCCGGAGCTCACCGACCTCGTCGAGCTGGAGCTGCAGGACCTGCTCGGCGAGCACGGCTACCGCGGCACCCCGATGGTGCGGGTGTCCGGGCTGCGCGCGCTGGAGGGCGACCCGTACTGGACGGCGTCCGTCGAGGCGCTGCTCCAGGCCGTCGACGACCACGTGCCGGTCCCGGTGCGCTACGTGGACGCGCCGTTCCTCATGCCGGTGGAGAACGTCCTGACCATCACCGGCCGGGGCACGGTCGTCACCGGCGCCATCGAGCGCGGCGCCGTGCGCGTCGGCGACACCGTCGAGGCCGTCGGGCTCGGCGGCGAGCTGACGGCCGTGGTGACCGGCGTCGAGACGTTCGGGCGGACGATGGAGCGGGGCGAGGCGGGCGACAACGCCGCCGTGCTGCTGCGCGGCGTCCGGCGCGAGCAGGTGCGGCGCGGCATGGTGCTGGCGGCCCCCGGCCACCAGCGGGCGCACCGCACGTTCACCGCCCGCGTCCACCTGCTCACGGCGGACGAGGGCGGGCGGCGCACGGCCGTCGCGCCGGGCTACCGGCCGCAGTTCTACCTGCGCACGACCGACGTGCCGGGCGAGCTGCTGCTGCCCGGGCCCGTCCGGCCGGGCGACACGGTGGACGTCAGGGTCGAGCTCGGCAAGCCGGTCGCGCTCGACCCGGGGCTCGGCTTCGCCATCCGCGAGGGCGGCCTCACGGTCGGCGCCGGCACCGTCCTCACGGTGGACGACTGACCCTCCCGCCGCCACCACGGGACGCCCCCTCCCCTCCCGGGAGGGGAGGGGGCGCCTCCTCGCCCTCAGGGACGCGGCCCGGGACCGGGCGAGAGCACCCGGCGGGCCACGGCCCCTCGGCCGGGCGAAGCGCCCGGCGCCAGGCGCGGCTCCGGAACCGGGCCGGGCGGTCGTTGCCGGGGGCGGTCGGGTCAGATCGGGGCGAAAGTGAAGGTGAAGGTGGTGGGGGCGGGCCTGAGTTCGTAGCGGGGCAGGGTGCCGGGGCCGCACGCGGCGGTGCCGATGCCGTGCTGGGCCGCGTCCAGGTGGACGTGCACCCGGTCGCCCGGCACGAGGTCGGGCAGGTGGGTGGCGCGGTCCAGGTCGGCGGTGCTCCAGCGGCGGGCGGTCAGCCCGAACACGGGGTCGCCCGTCACCCGCAGGCCCGCCGCCGGCCCGGTGAGCTCGGCCCAGCGCACGTCCGCGCGCTGCCCGTTCTCCTGCGGGTAGACGTACGGGGTCTGGAGCTCGTCGACGGTGGCGCTCCAGCGGCCGACCCGGGTGGCCATCCCGGTGTCCGGGTACGCCTCGCCGGGCCCCCTGCCGAACCAGGTGACGCGGTCGAAGGCCGCCGGCAGGGTCAGGGCCACGCCGAGCCTGGGCAGCGGCTCGGTCCAGTCGCCGTCGGGCTCGACGTCCACGGTGAGGCCGAGGACGTCGCCGCCGGCGCTCCACCGGTAGGTGACGCGCAGGCCGACGTCGGTGGCGGCGGGCGCGACGCGGGTGCGCACGACCAGCCCGTCGCCGGTTTCGACGGCGTCGACCCGGTGGGTGAGCCGGTGCAGCCCGAGCCGCCGCCAGCGCCCTTCGGCGTCGCTGTAACGGTCGTTGTCGATCGGCGCCCGCCACAGCTCCAGGCGTGGCCCCTCGACGTCGATCCCGAACAGGCGGGTGAGCCGCCCGCCGACCGGGTCGAACACGCCGCCGCCGAGCACCAGCTCACCGCCGGGCGCGGCGGTCACGGACCCCGGGGCGGAGATCGCGGCCGTCGCGGGCCGGGCGCCGCCGTCGTGGTACGGGGCTCCGCCGTCGTGGTAGGGGGCTCCGCCCGTGCCCAGGCGGACCTGGCCGAACGCCACCTCGTGGCCCGCCGGCGCCCACGCCTCGTCGCGGGCCAGCACGGCGCGCACGGTCAGCCACCGCTCACCGTCACCCTCGGGCAGGTCGGGCATCTTCACCTCGCCCCCGCCCGCGGGCACCTCCAGAGCGAACGCGGCGGCCTCCTCCCCGTCGATCTCCAGCAGGGCGGAGAAGGCCAGCCCGGTCAGGTCGCGGAACCCGTACAGGCAGGTGATCGACACGGCCCCGGCCGAGAAGGCGAACCGGACGGGCTCGTACACCTTCTTGAGGTCCAGCAGCCCGGGTGACGGCGTCCGGTCGGGGAACAGCAGGCCGTCGATGACGAAGTTGCCGTCGTGGACCGGCTCGCCGTAGTCGCCGCCGTAGGCGTGGCCGAGCACCGGGTGGGTGAGCCCGTGGTCGATCCACTCCCAGACGAACCCGCCGGCCAGCCTCGGGTAGCGTTCGAACAGCTCCTGGTATTCGGCCAGGCCGCCGGGCCCGTTGCCCATCGCGTGCGCGTACTCGCACTGCAGGAACGGCATCGCGCGCCGCCGGGCGTCGAGCGCCGGGTCGGCCAGCGGCTCCTCCACGCCCCGCCCGATGGCCTCGACCTCGGCGTGGGAGGCGTACATGCGGGAGTAGACGTCCACGTCCGGGCAGGACAGGTCGCCCTCGTAGTGGATGGGCCGGGACGGGTCGCGCTCGCGGGTCCAGGCGGCCATGACGGCGAGGTTGCGGCCGGTGCCCGCCTCGTTGCCGAGCGACCACATGACGACGCTGGGGTGGTTCTTGTCGCGTTCCACCGTGCGGCGCATGCGGTCGAGCAGGGCTTCTTCCCAGCGCGGGTCGTCGATGGGGTTGGCGCGCCAGCCGACCTGGCCGAAGCCGTGGGTCTCCAGGTCGCACTCGTCGATCACCCACAGCCCGAGCTCGTCGCACAGGTCGAGGAAGTCGGGGTGGGGCGGGTAGTGGCTGGTGCGGACGGCGTTGACGTTGTGCCGCTTCATCAGCAGCACGTCCTCGCGCATGGTCTCGTACGGGACGGCGCGGCCGTGGTCGGGGTGGAACTCGTGCCGGTTGACGCCCTTGAACAGCAGCGGCCGCCCGTTGGCCAGCAGCACGCCGTCGGCGATGGAGATCGTCCGGAAGCCGATGCGCAGCCGCACGGTCTCGTCGTCGAGCCGCACCTCGGCGTCGTACAGGCGGGGCGTCTCGGCGGTCCACGGCTCGACGTCGAGCGTGACGGGGGTGCCGGGGGCCAGGCCGGTGACGCCGAGCTCGGCGACGGTGAGCAGGCCGGGCCCGTCGAAGCTGAGCGTGCCGCGCCCGTCGTCGTAGGAGGCGTGCACGAACACGTCGGCGGCCGAGCGGGTGAGCGTCACGTCGCGGAAGATGCCGGGCAGCCACCACATGTCCTGGTCCTCCAGGTAGCTGGCGGCCGACCACTGGTGGACCCGGACGGCGAGCACGTTGCGCCCGGGGCGCAGCCAGGGCCCGGCGTCGAACTCGGCGGGCAGGCGGCTGCCGGTGGTGAAGCCGAGCTCGTGCCCGTTGAGCCACACCTTGGCGTACGACTCGACGCCGTCGAACCGCAGCCGCCCGCCGGTCCAGCCCTCGGGCAGGTCGAAGACGCGGCGGTAGTCGCCGGTGGGGTTCTCCGACGGCACGTGCGGCGGGTCGATCGGGAACGGATAGGACACGTTGGTGTAGGCGGGCGCGCCGTGGCCGTGCAGCGGCCAGTGCGACGGCACGGGCAGCTCGTCCCAGCCGGAGTCGTCGTAGCCGGGGGCGGCGAAGTCGTCGGCGGCGCGGGCGTGCGGCGAGAGCCGGAAGCGCCAGGGGCCGTTGAGGTCGAGGGAGGGTGCGTCGGAGCGGAGAGCCGCCCTGGGAGCCAGGCGGCCGGAACCGGGGGTGAATGTCTCGATGTCCATCGCCGCCGAGCCTAGAGGCTGGCGGTGCTTTCGTCAGCGGCGAGGTAGCCGGCCAGCATGCTCTCCGCGACGGCGCCCACGCTGGCGTCGTCCGGCAGGAATTCGGGCGTGTGCAGGCCGGTCTCGGTGTCGACGCCGACGAACATCATCAGCGACGGCACCAGCGCCCCGTACTGGGCGAAGTCGTCCGCGCCGCACGAGCGCAGCTCGGCGGTGACCGTACGGCCCTGCGCGCGCAGCAGCTCGCCGGTCCGCACGGCCAGGGAGGCGTCGTTGACCAGGACGGGCTCGCCGGGCAGGACCGTCACCTCGGCCTCGCAGCCGTGCGCCCTGGCCACGTCGGCGGCCATCTGGGCGAAGCGCTCGTGCAGGGTCTCGCGCCAGGGCTGCGACAGCGACCGGAGCGTGCCCCGGGCGACGGCCTCGCCGGGGATGGCGTTGGGCGCGGTGCCGGCGTGCACGGTGCCGAAGGTGACCACGGTCGGCGTCATCGGGTCGGCGGCCCGGCTGACGAGCTGCTGGGCGGCCACGATGACCTGCGCCATCGCCACGACGGGGTCGCGGGCCAGGTGCGGGTAGGCGGCGTGCCCCTCCTTGCCCCTGACCGTCACCCGGAACTCGTCGGAGGAGGCGTTGACGGCGCCGGGCGTGCAGGCGATGACGCCGTCGTCCAGCACCGGCTGCACGTGCGCGCCGATCATGGCGGCGATCCGGTGGCGGCCGAGCGCCCCGGAGCGGACGATGTCGGCGGCGCCGGACGGGTAGCTCTCCTCGCGCGGCTGGAGCACGACGACGAGCGGCGTGACGCCGCCGTCGCGGGGGCCGAGCACGTCCGTCACCCGGTCGACGGCGCGGGCGAGCGCGACCACGGCGGCCAGGTGCACGTCGTGGCCGCAGGCGTGCATGGCGCCGTTGACCGACGCCCACGGCACGCCGGTCCGCTCGACGATCGGCAGCCCGTCCAGCTCGCCGCGCACGCCGACGGCCGGTCCGGCGCCGCCCACGCGCAGCAGCGCGCCGGTGCCCGCGACGTGCTCCACCTGGCCGCCGGGCAGCGCGTCGAGGACCCGTTTGAGCGTCGGGCCCTCCTTGCCGGACAGCCGGGGCTCGGCGTGCAGCTCGCGCCGCAGCTCCACGGCCGTGTGCAGCTCGCGCCGGAGCACCTCGCGCAGCAGGACGTCGCGGCGGCTGGTCACGGCGCCCCCAGGCCGTAGACGCGGCGGGCGTTGTCCGCGCCCACCATCGCCGCCACCCTCGCCGCCTGCGCCGCCGACCACTCCCCCTCGGCGACGAAGCCGCCCAGCACCCGGGCCATCGCCCGGCGCCACAGCTCGGCGCCGAGGAAGTGCAGCTCGGCCGGCCCCCACGCGTCGGAGGAGAACAGCAGCTTGGCGAACGGCGCCACCTCCAGGCTCTCGGCCACCAGCGCGGCGCAGGCGGCGCCGCTGTAGTGCAGGCCCAGGCCGACGTCGAAGTAGACGTTCGGGTACGCGTGCGCGAGGTAGCCGGCCTGGCGGTGGTACGGGTAGCAGTGCAGGAGCAGCAGCGGCACCCCGGACGGCTCGGCCCGCTCGATCAGCCCGCGCAGCAGCAGCGGGTCGGAACGCCGCAGGTCCAGGTCGGGGTCGCCGAGCCCGGTGTGGATCTGCAACGGCAGGCCGCGCTCGATCCCGGCCCAGACGGCGTGGCGCAGCAGCACCGGGTCGTCCAGCCGGGCGCCGCCCCCAGCCAGCCAGCGGCCGGCCGCCTCGGTCACCTCGGTGGCCGTGGGCGGCTCGGGGTCGGCGTCGAGGCCGTGCCGGTAGGCCAGGACGGTCTTGACCGCCCGGGCGGTGCGGGTGCGCTCGGCCAGCGTCTCGGCGAAGCGTCCTGCGTAACCGGCGGCGTCGACGCCGGTGGCCGCGACCTGTTCGGCGACGGCCTCCAGCCGGACCACCTCGTCCACCGGGGCGCCGGTGACCTCGGCCATGCCGGACGGGCCGAGGATCTCGCCGGGCCGGTAGCCGGTCTCCACCAGGTAGTGGCCGACGCCGGAGGCGCCGAGCAGGCGGCGGTTGACCTCGTCCGCGCCGAGCCGGGCACGCCTGGCCAGGTACGCCTCGGGCGCGGTGTGCGGCTCCAGCCCGAGCAGCGGCGCGCAGTGGCGCAGGATCGCGTGACCGAGCTGGGAGTCGAACTGCGTCATCCAGGAGGGCACGGGCCGGTCGGACTCGGTGATGAGCTCCTCGAACGCGGTGCGCGACAGGTCGTGCCCGGTGACGCCGTGCACGTGGTGGTCGACCAGCGGCAGGTCGCGCAGCGCGGTGATCAGGTCGGTCACTGGGAGGGTCCTACCCGGTTGTCGGACTTCGGCATCCTCCCTCCGTTCCCGCGAGATCGCCTCCCGAACGCCCCGCCCGCGAAGGGGCGGGGCGCCCGGGGCGATCAGGCCGCGGCTCTGAGGTCAGGCCGCGGCCTTGGCGGTCAGGCGGCGGCTCTGAGGTCAGGCGGCGGCCTTGGCGGTCAGGGCGACGCCTGCCTGCCGGGTGACGCCGTTGACCGTCACGGCGACCGTGACGTTCCCGGGCCGCAGCGCGGTGAGCGTGCCCGCCTCGGGGTCGAGGACGGCCACGTGCCACGGCTTGGCCGTCTGCCGGGGCCCGACGTGCAGGTTCGGCGAGCCCGACCAGCGCGCCGACACCGGGTAGGCGGCCGGGACCGCGCGCTCGTCCTGCTTGACCGTCGCCGACACCGTGGCCGGCGCGCCGACCGCGACGGTGGCCGGAGCGGTCAGCGTGAGCTCGTCGACGTGCGGCCTGACCTGGGCGCCGATCCACGTGGGCGCGTCGGCGAACCAGTTGCGCCTGACGTGCTCGGCCTCCTTGCCCGTAACCGGGTCGACGCCCCACAGGGACCAGCCGGTGAAGCCGCCGTCGCCGGGCGCGGTGGCCGGGTTCTTGCCGGAGTTGCCGTTGATGAAGTACGGCACCGCGTCCACGCGGGAGGCGTGGAAGGTCCCGACGTGCGCGCCGATGAACGCGGCGCCCTTGCCGGTGTCACGCTGGAAGGCAGCCAGCCAGCCTTCGACCAGCGCGGCCTCCTTGCGGTCGCCGAGCTGGCTGCCCTTGCCGGGCGTCGGGTCGCGCGGCGGCACGTGGAACAGCACCGCCACCGAGCCGACCGAGGAGTCACGGGCGGCCTCGTCGAGCTCCGAGCGCAGCAGCGCGACCTGCTCGAAGCCGCCGCCGCGCAGGTTGAGGCGGGAGGTGTCGAGCGTGATGAACCGGGTGCCCTTGTGGTCGAAGGTCCGGTACGTGTCGCCGAAGACGGCCCGGAAGTTGTCGATCTTGCCGCCCATCACCTCATGGTTGCCCGGGATGTAGTGATATTTCAGCTCACCGCCGAGTTCCTCGTCGAGGATGCGCTTGGCCAGCGCGAAGTCCTCCGGCGACGCCTCGTCCACCAGGTCACCGTTGATCACCAGGAAGTCGGGCTTGGCCGCCTTGATCTCGCGCAGCGTGCGCCGGGCGTTGCGGACGATGTCGCTGTCCGGATCACGCGCGACGAACTGGGCGTCCGACATGACCGCGAACCGCCACGGCATGTCGCCCACCTCCGGCCGCACCACCGGATCGGCCACGGCCGGGACCTCGGGCGCCTCGACCGACGGCGGCACCTTCGCCACCAGCCCGTCGATCAGGATCTCGTTGGTGTACGAGGCCGCGGCCTTGGTCTCGGCCACGTAGAAGCGCCGCAGCTTGAGCGGGTAGTTGACGCCCGCCGGCACCGCGAACTCGACGAACTTCCAGCCCGTCCACGTCAGGTACGGGCCGCGCAGGATCTGCGACTGCCCGGCCGCGTCGTAGAACTCCAGGCTGGGCCACTCGCCCTTGCCCGTGGAGTGGATCCACAGGCCGAACGCCTGCGGCTGGCCGTTCACCACGATCTGCTCGGGCGGGCTGGCGTACGCGGCGCGGGTGGCGGTGGACTGGGTGAAGTCGTAGGCGAGCTTGAGCCCGCCGCCGCTCTGGCCGGGCGCGGCCGACAGCGAGCCGGTGGCGCGCGCGGTGGCGAACTTCCACGAGGCGGCGTTCTCGAAGTCGGCCACCGGCTGGTCCTCGAAGCCGACCGTCACCGGCACCGCGGTGCTGATCTTGCCGACCTTGGCGGTGATGAGCCCCGACCCGGTGGGCCGCTTGGCCTTGACCGTGAAATAGCCCTGCTCGGCCGCGGTGACCTCGAACAGGCCGCGGTCGTAGTCGAGCGTGAGGTCGGCCGGCTCGATGGGCGCGCTGTTGCCGTTGCGGTCGTAGCCGACGACGCCGAACGCGGCGGTGCCGTCCTGGCCGGGCAGGCCGACCCGGTCGGTGGTGGCGCCGAGCCGCCGCAGCGGCTGCAGCACGGTCAGCTCCAGGGTGCCCTTGGCCTTGCCGCGCGAGGCGGTGACCTTCGCCTGGCCGGGGACCAGGGCGTGGAACCTGCCGTCGCGCACGACGCCGTGCACGGCCGGGGTGGAGCGCCACAGGGGCGTGCCGGACGCGGGCCCGTACGTCTCGTCGTAGCCGGCGGCGGTCAGCCGCCGGGTGAGCCCGGGGAAGACGCGGTCGGGGCGGCCACCGGCGACGGGGGCCGCGCCGGGGGCCCTGGCCGGGTCGGTAGCGGTCTCCAGCCAGAAGCCCTTGAGCTTGCCGCTGCCCTCGGGCGCGTAGAGGGCCAGGCCGTTGGGCACGTGGCGCTCGCCGCCGTCGGAGGGGCTGTTCTCCACCTGGACGTCGGCCTGGCCTGGCTCGCGGGCGAGCAGCGTGGAGGAGCCGCCGCCGTCGAGGTTGAGCGCGTCGGCGGCGCCGAGGTCGGCCATCATGGCGGCCAGCTCGTCAAGCGTGACGCCGCGGCTGTCGGCCTGGCGGCCGTCCACCGTGAGCAGGTACATCTTCCTGCCGTCGGCGGAGAAGCCGACCGCGGTGCGCGGGTGGGCCGACTGGTCGGACGAGTGCTGCACGGCGCCGTCCTTGACCAGGACGTAGTTGCCGCCGACCGCGGACTCGACGGCGCCGCCGTCGGAGGCCTTCGGCTGGTAGCGCACGTCGACCCGGTCGCCCGGCTTGAGCGCGGCCAGGGCGCTCGCGCCGGCGTCGCGGCCGAGCAGGATCGTGGTGCCGGCCGTGACGGGGCCGCTGCCGGCCTCCTGCCGCACCGCCGCGACCACGCCGTCCTTGAGCTCGACCTCGGTGACCGAGGCGGCGCCCTCGACCGCGCGGGCCCGGGTGTAGGAGCCCCACAGCGGGGTGAACAGGCCGACGCCGTTGTTCTGCACGATCTGGTTGAACTGGGTGAGCGTGACCGGCGCGCCGCCCTCGGGGGTGGCGGTGCCCTCGAAGTACATCTTGAGCACCCGGCCGACGCCGTCGGCGCTGACGGCGACCGCGTTCTCGTGGCCGGCGCGCGGCGACTGGACGAGCTCGCCGTTCTGGACGCCGATGCCCTGGGCGGCGCCGGAGTTGTTGATGTCGAAGAAGTCGCCGTTGACGGCGGCGACGGCGCGCGAGCGCTTGGCCGGTCCGGACAGCGGCTCGGTCTTCGACACCTCGCCGGAGTACACGTACCCGGCCTTCGCGCCGCCGCCGAGGTCGGCGGTGAGCGCGTCGGCGCGCAGCCAGCCGAGCGCGTCGTAGGTGTCGAAGGAGGTCAGGGTGATGCCGGGCGCGACGGGCCGGGTCTTCTTGTCCGTCTCCAGCCTGCCGCCGGGGGCGTCCGAGGCGGCGATCAGCGTGGAGGGCGGCGGATAGGACGACGCGGTGAGCGCGTCCTCTGCGGGGGGTGTGGGCTCGGCGTGAGCGGGGGACGCCGCGGTTAACACCAGAGCCGCGGCGGCCAGATAACGGAGGGTCTGCACGACCGAACTCAATCGCCCATGGATATAACTTTCAAGACTTGGGGGTGAACTAAAAGAAAATTTCAGATCTTGCCGGCGACGACCCGCCCATCGGGCGCCCCGTCACCGGCTCCGGCCTCCTGCGGGGCCGACCTGATGCCCGCGTAGAGCACCAGCGGCACCGCCGTGGCCACCGCCATCGACAGCACGGCCGTGCCCGAGTCGTTGACCAGCATGCCGACGACGCCGCTGACCAGGGCGCCGATGAGCCCCGCCCGCAGCATCGGGGTGCGCGCGAACGCCCTCGGCACGATGCCCGCGCTGATCTTCTCCGGCCGCAGGATCGCGAAGACCAGGAACGCCAGCCCGGCGATGACGATCGGCATGAGGTTGGGCGAGAGCATGGTGTTGAGCATGGCGCCGAGCTTGCGCATGATCATCGGCCAGAACGTGCCGTCGATCACCTGGCCGACAAACCTGCCCAGGTGCGTCTGCGCGGCCGGGGGCCGCAGGTGGTCGAGCACCGCGATGATCGACACGGCCACGCCGCCCAGCACGCAGAACGCGCCGAGCTTCACCACCGACACCTTCCGGCCCGCCACGAGCAGCGCGGTCACCGCGATGCCCGGCACGAACGCGATCACGCCGCCGAAGTCGCTGCCGACGCCCGGCCAGCCCGCCAGCAGCATCGCGACCACGCCCAGCCCGGCCACCACCCACACCGCGGCCCGCCTGTGCCCGCGCCGCACCAGCCGGTCGGCGGCCATCGCCGTGGTCATCAGCACGCCCGTCGCCAGCAGCGCGAACGGGATGTTGGCCAGCCCGTAGTAGCGCCCGCCGACCACGGCGGTGTAGCCCATGAGGCTGTTGAACTGCAGGTTCGTGCCGGTCAGCAGGTCGGCGACGAGCACCAGGCCGGTGAACGTCGCCACCACCGCCGGCGGCCCCAGCGGGTCGCGCCGCCACGGCCCGCCCACCGCCAGCCCCACGATCGCCAGGTCGATCGCCACGACCGCGCAGACCAGCGGGACGATCGGGTACGTGCCCTGCACCCAGGGCACCAGGTTGACCAGGTACGTCGAGACGGGGACCGCCGCCAGGCCGAGCGCCACCGGGCCGATCGCCCCCGGCCGCCTGCGCCGCGACAGCACGAAGTAGGCGATCGCGTAGAAGAACACCGTGATCGTGGCGAAGACGGTGAAGAACACGCCGGTCGCGCTCCGTACGGTGGTGGCCTTGAGGTCGGCCTCCCGCAGCCGCTCCACGCCCGCGTCCCGCCCGGCGACGTCGCCGGGCTTCCAGGCGATGCCGATGACCGTGGGCGGCACCGGGATGCCGGCGGCGGTCAGCACCGTCGTGGTGATGTCGGTGAGGATCACGATGTCCTCGCGCCGGGTGGAGCTGGTGCCGAGGATCGCCCCGCGCGCCTGGTCGTGCTTCCACATGGCCACGCGCAGGTGCGGCACCGAACCGTGGTCGCCGTTGCCGGCCAGCACCACCTGGGTCCCGGCGGGCAGCTTGGCCAGCGCCGCGCCGACCTCCGCGTCCGCCGCCCGCACCGCCGCGCGCCGCGCCTCCGGCGTGATCGCCTCCGGCTCCCTCGACAGCTTGCCGTCGGCGCCGAGATAGGGCCTGATCAGCTCGTCCACGTCCACGGCGACGACCTTGCAGCGCGACCAGTCGGCCAGCGAGGCCGGGTCGGGCGCGTACACGTCGACGCGGCCCTCACGGTCGCCCAGCGCCAGCGCCGCGCCCCGGCCGACCGCCGTCGTGCACTCCCCCGCCGCCTGCACGGCCGCGCCGAGCGTGCCCACGTAGCCGCCGTCACGCTTGGCCAGGATGCCGGCGAACCCCGGCACCACCGCGCCCTCACCCCGCCGCTCCGGCTCCGGCGGCAGGCCGCAGCGCTGCCCGAACGCCGACCGCACGCCCGCCGAGACGGTCAGCCAGCCGTCGTACGGGCACGCCACGGTGCCCAGGGTCTTGACCGACACCGAGCCGAGATCGCTCTGCCCGGCCAGCCGCCACAGGTTCGGGGCCGACTCGGGGGTGACGTCGTCCCAGTGCAGGCCCGGCACCCCGATGAAGGCCACCCGGCCGGGAGCGGCGTCGTCGGTCGCCGCCACGGCGGGCGCCGCCCACCACAACGTCGAAGCGACCAGCAGGAAAAGCGCCCACCTCACCGTTGGCCCCCATGCGGAGAAGGAAGGGAGTGCGGCGGGGCCGCCCCGCGCCACTCATGTCATGGAACGCAGGCAACCTAGCACGGGAGCAGCCGCGGAGGTGATCCTTTTCACGCCCCGGGACCGGGTGCGGCACAGGCACCCGGGGCGCGGCTCACAGGAAGGCGGCCACGACGATCCCGGCGACGATCAGGGCCGCCGCGGTGAGCACGACGGCCCGGGCGATCGTCACGACGAGGCGTCCGGGGTGAGGCCCGCCCGCTCCTCCAGGCGCTCCAGCCGCCGGATCACGGGCTGCAGCTGGTCCCGCATCACGGCGGCCAGCATCTGCGCCGGATCCTGCGCACCGCCCGCGGGCGCCCCCGCCGGCCCGCCCGCCGCGGGGGCGCCCGCCGCGGGGGCGCTCGCCGTGGGGGCCTGCTGGGCCTGGGCGCGCAGGTGGACGTAGCCCGCCAGCGCGGCGACCACCGCCCGGCGGGTCAGCCTCGGCTCCGCGCCCAGGCCGCGCAGCACCTGCCCGGCCGTCCCGTCGGGCTCGTTCACCAGGCCGAGCAGGAGGTGCTCGCAGCCGATGTAGTTGTGCCCGAGCGAGGCGGCCTCGTTCACGGCGAACTCCAGCGCATTGGCCGCCGCCCCGCTGAACCGCCCCCCACCCTGCTCCCCAGAGGAAGCCACCCCGGCAGCGCTTTCGGGGGCAGCGCCTTCGGAGGCAGCGCCTTCGGAGGCAGCGCTTTCGGGGGCAGCGCCTTCCGGGGCAGCGCCTTCCGGGGCAGCGACTTCGGGAGACGGCGCATCGGCGGGCCGGGGGGCGGCGCCCTCCGGGGTCGGAACCCCCGGGAGGCGGGAGGCGCCTTCCGTGGTCGGGGCGGGCGGGAGGTGGGGGCGGGCGTGGGCGGGGTCGATGTCCATGGCGCGCAGGACGTGCAGGGCGAGGTTGGTGCCCTCGTCGAGCATGGCGGCGAGCAGGTGCTCGGTGCCCACGGCGGGGGCGCGGCCGGCGGCGGCGAGGTCGGCGGCGCGTTTGAGGACCGTGCGGGTGCGGGCGGTGAGGTGGCTGAGCGCCCCGGACGGCCGGTCCGGGTCGAGGTCCGCGGGGACGCTGGCGCGGATCGCCGTCACCCGGCGCACCGCCTGCTCCAGCGCCCGCTGGCAGATGGCCGACACGGGCACCCCCGCCTCCTTGACGGCCTCCGCGAGCTCGTCGGGCAGATAAACGTTGATCTTCGGCACGCGACCTCCTCCTTCAACTATGCCCCCACTATAACCCCACGCGGGTTATATGATCCCCGAGCTGGAGAAGACTGGCTTTGCCGCGACCGGGAGCGCAGACTGGAAGGACGGCGATCCCGCGAAACAGTGGAGCACCCGTGGACAACCACCTTGATCACATGCCGGTTCTGTCCCGAGGCAGGCATCGCAACCCCAAGCGGGGCGCCTGCTTCATGGAGCTGGCCTCCTACCTGGCCGGAGAGCGGTGGAGCGACCACCCCGCCTGCACCCATCCGCTGCTGGCGGCCCTCGCCCGGCTGGTCAACGACAACATCGGCGACGCGCAGCGCGGCCAGCTCGTGGAGCTCGTCCCGTCGATCATCGGCCTGACCTCCGACGACCTGCGGGTGGACGCCCACATCGCACTGCGCTGCGCCACCACCGCGCTGCCCGTCGCGGCGGCCGAGCGGCAGCTCGCGCTGGCGGTGTCGGTGCTGGCGGCCGAGGAGATGCTGGCCAGGCTCGACGGCCGGCCGCCGGGGCGGCTGAGCGAGCGGAGCCGGGCGGCGATGGAGCAGGTGCCGCAGGCCGCCGAACAGGCGCGCAGGTTCAGCCGGGCGGCGCGGATCACCGAGAAGGGCTTCCGCCGCTACGCCGCGCCCAACGCGGTCCAGCTCGCCGTGGTGGGCATCGTCCAGGCGTGCGTCCCGGACCCGGACCCGCTGCTGCGTGACCTGCTGGCGGGGGCGATCGCCGACTGCGCCGCCCTCATCCAGGGAGGAGAAACCCGGCAGGCCGTCACGAACCCTCTCCCGGTCCCCCTGTCCTGAGCGGACCGGGCCGTACCCTTGACCCTCTGGATGGGGGTGGGGATGGACGACGAGGACGTGCGGGTGGCCGTCTACGCCGGGTTCGCCCGTACGGGACGGGCCCCCGGGGTCGAGGAGCTGGCCGCGACCACCGGCGCCGGGCCCGGCGAGGTGCGGCGGGCGTTGCGGCGGCTGCACGGGGCCCGGGCACTGGTGCTGGGCGACAACGGCGACAGCGACAGCGACGAGGGCGAAGGCGAGGGCCAGGGCCAGGGCGGCGCGATCGTCATGGCGCATCCGTTCTCGTCGGTGCCGCTGGGGTTCTCGGTCATGGGCCGGGAGACGCTGTGGTGGGGCGGCTGCGCGTGGGACGCGTTCGCCGTGCCGCACCTGCTCAAGGACGAGCCCGAGGTGCTGGTCGCCACCCGGTGCCCCGGGTGCGGGACGCCGCACGCCTGGTCGGTGGGGCGCGCCGCGCCTCCCCCGGGTGAGCAGGTGGCGCACTTCCTGGTCCCGGTGGCCCGCATGTGGGACGACGTGGTGCGGACGTGCTCGAACCAGCGGCTGTTCTGCTCGGCGGGCTGCGTGGACGGATGGCTGGCGCGTACGGGGCTGCCGCGCGGTTACGTGATGGACGTGCCGGCGCTGTGGCGGCTGGCCCGGGGCTGGTACGACGGCCGTCTGGAGCGCGGCTACACCCGCCGGGAGCCGTCCGAGGCCGCCGCGCACTTCGCCGCCGCCGGGCTGGACGGCCCGTTCTGGGGCCTCTGAGACCCCCGCCCCGACCTGCGCCTTTTCTCGTCAACACGTTCGGGAAGCGGTTCCGCCCGAGGACGGAACCGCAGGTCAGGCAAGCCTCCCCTTCGTTGCGGATCATGCCGACATATGTCTAAATGTCGGACGAGTTGGTCTTATGGGAGGGAATGTCATGACCATTGAGCTGGAGCGGACGTACTCGCCCGAGAAGCACCACAGCCACCGTGACGTGACCGGCGGCTGGCTGCGGCCGGCGGTGTTCGGCGCCATGGACGGCCTGGTGTCCAACTTCGCGTTGATCGCCGGAGTGGTGGGCGCCGCCGGGGCCGGGCGGGGGGCCGTGCTGGCGGGGTTCGCCGGGCTGGTGGCCGGGGCGTGCTCGATGGCGGCGGGCGAGTACACGTCGGTGAAGTCGCAGACCGAGCTGATGCGCGCCGAAATCGCCGTGGAGCGCCAGGAGCTGGCCAGGAACCCGGAGGGCGAGCGGGCCGAGCTGGCCGCGCTCTACCGTTCGCGGGGCCTGGACGCCGAGCTGGCCGACCGGGTGGCGGCGGGCCTGTCGGCCGACCCGGAGCAGGCGCTGCGCGTGCACGTGCGGGAGGAGCTGGGCGTGGACCCGGACGACCTGCCGTCGCCGCGCCTGGCCGCCGCCGCGTCGTTCGGCGCGTTCGCGCTGGGCGCGCTGGTGCCGCTGGCGCCGTTCCTGTTCGGGGCGTCGGGGCTGACGCTGGCCGTGGTGCTGAGCGTGCTGGGGCTGTTCGGGTTCGGGGCGGTGGTGGCGGTGATGACGGCCCGCCCGTGGTGGCTGGGCGGCCTGCGCCAGCTCGCGCTCGGCGTGGGCGCGGCCACGGTCACGTTCGGGCTGGGCCACCTGCTGGGCGTGACCATCGCCTGACCGGCCCACGCCCGAGCCGGTACGCGCCCCGCCCCCGGTCCCGGCACGCGCCCCGTACCGGGAAGGGGGTCAGGGGCGGGCGGCGGTGGCGAGGTTGACGCCGAGGGCGACGAGCGCGGCGCCCGTGAGGCCGTCGAGCGTGCGGCGGACGGCGGGCCGGGCGAACGCGCGGCGCAGCGCGCTGACGACGTTGGCCACGGTGAGGAACCACAGCACGGTCCCGGCGAGCGCGATCAGCGACAGCAGCAGCGTGTCGGCGAGCGAGGCCCCCGCGGAGAGGAACTGCGGCACCAGCGCGACGAAGAACAGCGCCGCCTTGGGGTTGAGCACGTTGGTGAGCAGCCCCTCGGCGAAGGCCGCCCACGGCCCCCTGCCGCCCCTGGCGGGCGCGTCGAGGGCGAGCCCGCCGCCGCCCTTGACCGCCGCGCGCAGCGCCTTGGCGCCCAGGTAGAGCAGGTAGGCGGCGCCGACGACCTTGACCACGGTGAACGCCACCGCCGAGGCGGCCAGCAGCGCGGCGACGCCGGTCGCGGCGGCGACGACCCACACGAACACGCCGAGGGAGATGCCCGCGGCGGCGGCCATGCCGTGGCCGCGCCCCGACAGCGCCGAGCGGCGCACCACGACCGCGAAGTCCGGGCCGGGCGACATCGCGCCGAGCATCACCACACCGCCGAAGGCCACGATCTGCGTCAGAGAGGTCATGGCCCCCAGCGTAGAGGCGATCACCGCTTGCGGCGGCCCCGGCGTTTGAGGATCGCGCGCAGCGTCAGCAGCAGCACGACGGCGACGGCCTGGCCGCCGAGCACGATGCGGTTGACGTCGACGGCGGGCTGCCAGCGGACGTCGCCGTCCTTGACGACGAAGACGCCCGCCGGGGCGGCGGCGACGCCGTAGCCGGAGCCGCTGCCCTGCTCGCCCTGCCCGCCGGTGCCCTGGCCGCCCCCGCCGCCGTGGGCGACCCGGGCGACCGGGATGATCGTCACGCCGTCGCGCTCGACGGGCTCGCCGAACACGCGCCCGACCGTCGCGGCGTCCTTGGCCTGATCCACCAGTCGCATGATGTCCATGCGGCCATGCTCTCCCCGCGACGGCCCGGGCGCCAGCGCCCTCGGGGTCAGACGCGCCGTCCGCGCAGCTCGCGGTAGCGGCGCACGAGCAGTTCGGTCGACGGGTCGGGGAACTCGGCGGGCGGCTCGGCGGACGTGAGCGCGGGCGCCAGGTCGAGCGCCATCTTCTTGCCCAGCTCGACGCCCCACTGGTCGAAGGAGTCGACGCCCCAGATCGTGCCCTCGACGAACACGACGTGCTCGTAGAGGGCGACGAGCTGGCCGAGCGTGGAGGGCGTCAGCTTGGGCGCGAGGATGGTGGAGGTGGGCCGGTTGCCCGGCATCACCTTGTGCGGCACGACCTCGGGCGCGGTGCCCTCGGCGGCGATCTCCTCGGCGGTCTTGCCGAACGCCAGCGCCGAGGTCTGCGCCAGCAGGTTGGCGGTCAGCAGGTCGTGCATGCCCTCGTGGTCCTCGTACGGCTCGGCGAAGCCGATGAAGTCGGCCGGGACGAGCCGGGTGCCCTGGTGCAGGAGCTGGTAGAAGGCGTGCTGGCCGTTGGTGCCGGGCTCGCCCCAGAAGATCTCGCCGGTGTCGACGGTGACGGGGGTGCCGTCGGCGCGCACCGACTTGCCGTTGGACTCCATCGTGAGCTGCTGCAGATAGGCGGGGAAGCGGTGCAGCCGCTGGCTGTAGGGCAGCACGGCGCGCGTCTGGGCGCCGAAGAAGTCGGTGTACCACACCCCGAGGAGGCCGAGCAGCACCGGCATGTTGGCCTCGAACGGGGCGGTGCGGAAGTGGCGGTCGATGGCGTGGAAGCCGGCCAGCATCTCGCGGAACCGGTCGGCCCCGATCGCGATCATGAGGGAGAGGCCGATGGCGCCGTCGTAGGAGTAGCGTCCGCCGACCCAGTCCCAGAAGCCGAACATGTTGCCGGTGTCGATGCCGAACTCGGCGACCTTGGCGGCGTTGGTGGACACGGCGACGAAGTGGCGGGAGACGGCGTCCTCGCCGAGCGCGCCCACCAGCCAGTCGCGGGCCACCTTGGCGTTGGTGAGCGTCTCCAGGGTGGTGAAGGTCTTGGAGCTGACCACGAACAGCGTCGTGGCCGGGTCGAGGCCGCGCAGGTTGCCCGAGATGTCGGCCGGGTCGACGTTGGAGACGAACCGGGCCTCGATGCCGGCGTCGGCGTAGTCGCGCAGCGCCTCGTAGGCCATCGCCGGGCCCAGGTCGGAGCCGCCGATGCCGATGTTGACCACGGTGGTGATGGGCTGCCCGGTGGCGCCGCGCCACTCCTGGGACCGGACCCGGCCGGCGAACTCGCTCATCCGGTCGAGCACCGCGTGCACGTCGCCCGTCACGTCCTGGCCGTCCACGACCAGTTTGTCGCCGGCGGGGGCGCGCAGCGCGGTGTGCAGCACGGCGCGGTCCTCGCTGACGTTGATGTGCTCACCGGTGAACATCGCCTCGACGCGCTCACGCAGCCCGGCCCGCTCGGCCAGGCGCACCAGCAGGCCGATGGTCTCCTCGGTGGCGCGGTGCTTGGCGTAGTCGAGGTAGAGGTCGCCGGCGGTCACCGTCATGCGGGCGGCCCGGCCGGGATCGTCCGCGAACAGCTCGCGCAGATGCCTGCCCGCCAGCTCCTCATGATGCTTCTCCAGGGCCGCCCACTCCTGGCTCCGGGTGATGTCGCCGCTCACGTTTCCTCCTGGCACCGTCAATCCGATCTCATCCGGCCGATCACCGCCGGCCGGTCACATCGTCCCGCAACCCCGTACCCCCCGGTCCTCATTCCGCGCATGGCGGAGCGGACTCTTTGCCGGCCGGTTTGCCGGTCAGTGGGAATCGCGGCCCACGGCGTCGCCGCTCGACCCGCGCAGGAAGTCCAGGTCGGCGCCCTGGTGGGCCTGGTTCACGTGGTCGATGTAGAGGCGTTCCCAGCCGCGGGCGGGCCTGGCGTGGCCGTCGGCGACGGGCGGCCTGGAGTTCAGCTCGGCGTCGGGGATGTCGACGTCGAGCCGCCGGGCGGCCACGTCGAGCACGATCGGGTCGCCGGTGCGGACCCGCGCCAGCGGCCCGCCGGCGGCGGACTCGGGCGAGGCGTGCAGCACGACGGTGCCGTAGGCGGTGCCGCTCATGCGGGCGTCGCTGACGCGGACCATGTCGCGCACGCCCTTGGCCAGCAGCTTGGCGGGCAGCGGCAGGTTGCCGACCTCGGGCATGCCGGGGTAGCCCTTGGGGCCGCAGCCGCGCAGCACGAGCACGGAGGTCTCGTCCACGTCCAGGTCGGGCGAGTCGAGCCGGGCGTGGACGTCCTCGACGCTGTCGAAGACGACGGCGCGGCCGCGGTGGCGCAGCAGCTCGGGCGAGGCGGCGGCGGGCTTGATGACGGCGCCCGACGGCGCCAGGTTGCCGCGCAGCACGGCGATGCCGGCGTCGGGCAGGAGCGGGTCGGCGCGCCGCCTGATGACGGTCTCGTCCCAGATGCGGGCGTCGTCCAGGCAGGCGGACAGCGGCGCGCCGGTGACGGTGGGCTCGTCGTGGAGCAGGTCGGCGACCTCCTTGAGGAGGGCGCGCAGCCCGCCCGCCCGGTAGAGGTCGTCCATGAGGTGGCGTCCGGCGGGCTGCAGGTCGGCCAGCAGCGGCACGCCCGACCCGGTGCGGTCGAAGTCGTCGAGGTCGAGCTCGACGCCGAGGCGGCCGGCGATGGCCAGCAGGTGGATGACGGCGTTGGTGGAGCCGCCGATGGCAGCGAGCGTGACGATCGCGTTGAGGAACGCGCCGCGCGTCATGACGTCGCTCGGCCGGCGTCCCTCGCGGACCAGGCCGACGGCCAGGCGGCCGGTCTCGTGGGAGCGTTCGAGCAGGCGGCTGTCGGCGGCGGGGATGCCGGCGGTGCCGGGGATCGTCATGCCGAGCGCCTCGGCCATGCAGGCCATGGTGGAGGCGGTGCCCATCGTGTTGCAGTGGCCCCGGCTGCGGATCATGGAGGATTCGGAGTCGAGGAACGCCTCGCGCGACAGCGTGCCGGCGCGCACCTCCTCGCTGAGCCGCCACACGTCGGTGCCGCAGCCGAGCGGGACGCCGCGGAAGTGGCCGGTGAGCATCGGCCCGCCGGGCATGACGACGGCCGGCAGGTCGACCGAGGAGGCGGCCATGAGCAGCGACGGGATCGTCTTGTCGCAGCCGCCGAGGAGCACGACACCGTCGATCGGGTTGGCGCGCAGCATCTCCTCGACGGACATGGCGGCCAGGTTGCGCCAGAGCATGGCGGTGGGGCGGACGTTCGTCTCGCCGAGTGACATCACGGGCAGGTTGAGCGGGACGCCGCCGGCGGCCCAGACGCCGTCGGAGACGCTGCGGGCCACCTCGCCGAGGTGGGAGTTGCAGGGGGTCAGGTCGGAGGCGGTGTTGGCGATGGCGATGTGCGGCCGCTCGCCGTCGAAGGCCTCGCGCGGTAAGCCTCTGCGCATCCAGGCCCGGTGGATGTAGGAGTTCCTGTCGTCGCCCGAATACCACCGTGAGCTTCTCAGCGCCATGCGGGCACTGTAGCCGAGCGTCCGGCTCCGGTCCCGTACCCGCTCGCGGCCCGCCGCTTACGCCCCGCCCTGCCGGGGCAGGGGGGACGGCATGGACCATGTCGACGCATACTGGCGCGCGGCCAACTACCTGTCGGTCGGCCAGATCTACCTGCTGGACAACCCGCTGCTGAGCGAGCCGCTGCGGCCGGAGCACATCAAGCCGCGCCTGCTCGGCCACTGGGGCACGACACCGGGCCTGAACTTCTGCTTCGCCCACCTGAACCGGGTGATCCGGGAGCGGGACCAGGACATGATCTACATCGCCGGTCCCGGTCACGGCGGCCCGGCGGCGGTGGCGCACGCGTGGCTGGAGGGCTCCTACACCGAGCGCTATCCGGACGTCACGCGGGACGCGGAGGGGATGCGGCGGCTGTTCCGGCAGTTCTCCTTCCCCGGCGGGGTGCCCAGCCACGTGGCGCCGGAGACGCCGGGGTCCATCCACGAGGGCGGCGAGCTCGGCTACGCGCTGGCGCACGCCTACGGGGCCGCGTTCGACAACCCGGACCTGGTGGTGGCGTGCGTCATCGGCGACGGCGAGGCCGAGACGGGCCCTCTCGCCGCGAGCTGGCACTCCAACAAGCTGCTGGACCACGAGCGTGACGGCGTCGTGCTGCCGATCCTCCACCTGAACGGCTACAAGATCGCCAACCCGACGCTGCTGGCCCGCATCCCGGAGGCCGACCTGCTCAAACTCCTGGAGGGGTACGGGTACCGTCCGCACGTCGTGGGCCCGGACCACGGCGAGATGGCGGCCACCCTGGACGAGGCGTTCGAGGAGATCGCCGCCTACCGGGAGGGCGCGGACCGCAGGCTGCCGATGATCGTGCTGCGCACGCCCAAGGGCTGGACGGGCCCGCGCGAGGTCGACGGGCTGCCGGTGGAGGGCACCTGGCGCGCCCACCAGGTGCCGCTGGCGGCGGTGCGCGACAACGCCGAGCACCTGGCGATGCTGGAGGAGTGGATGCGCTCCTACCGGCCGGAGGAGCTGTTCGACAGCGGCGGGCGGCCGGTCGCGGGCGTCCTCGGCACGGTCCCGGAGGGCGGGCGCCGGATGAGCGCCAACCCGCACGCCAACGGCGGCGAGCTGCTGTCGCCGCTGCGGCTGCCCGACTTCCGCAGGTTCGCCGTCGAGGTCAAGTCGCCGGCGACGCAGGCGAGCGAGCCGACCAAGGTCCTCGGCACGCTGCTGCGCGAGGTCATCAGGGACAATCCGCGCACGTTCCGGCTGATGGGCCCGGACGAGACCGCCTCCAACCGGCTCAGCGCCGTCTTCGACGCCACCGACCGGGCCTGGAACGCCGAACGGCTGCCCACCGACGAGCACCTGGCGCCCGGCGGCCGCGTGATGGAGGTGCTGAGCGAGCACCTGTGCCAGGGCTGGCTGGAGGGCTACCTGCTGACCGGCAGGCACGGGCTGTTCAACTGCTACGAGGCGTTCATCCACATCGTGGACTCGATGTTCAACCAGCACGCCAAATGGCTGGAGTCGTCGCAGAAGATCCCCTGGCGGCGGCCGGTGGCGTCGCTGACGTACCTGCTGTCGTCGCACGTGTGGCGGCAGGACCACAACGGCTTCAGCCACCAGGACCCGGGCTTCCTGGACGTGGTCGTCAACAAGAAGGCGTCGGTGGTGCGCGTCTACCTGCCGCCGGACGCCAACACGCTGCTGTCGGTGGCCGACCACTGCCTGCGCTCGCGCGACTACGTGAACGTGATCGTGGCGGGCAAGCAGCCGGTGCTCGACCTGTTCACGATGGACGAGGCGATCGCGCACTGCACGCGCGGCCTGGGCATCCTGCCGTGGGCCTCCAGCGACGCGGGCGCCGAGCCCGACGTGGTGCTCGCCTGCGCCGGCGACGTGCCCACGCTGGAGACGCTTGCGGCGGCCGCGATCCTGCGCGAGGAGCTGCCGGACCTGAAGGTGCGGGTCGTCAACGTGGTGGACCTGATGCGGCTGCAGCCATCCTCGGAGCACCCGCACGGCATGTCCGACGCCGAGTTCGACACGCTGTTCACCACGGACAGGCCGATCATCTTCGACTTCCACGGCTACCCGACGCTGATCCACCAGCTCACCTACCGCCGCCACGGCCACGCCAACCTGCACGTGCGCGGCTACAAGGAGGAGGGCACCACGACCACGCCGTTCGACATGGCGATGCTCAACGACATCGACCGCTTCCACCTGGTCATGGACGTCGTCGACCGGGTCCCCGGCCTCGGCGCCCGGGCCGCCCACCTGCGCCAGCGGATGGCCGACGCCCGCCTCCAGGCCCGCGCCCACACCCGGCTGCACGGCGAGGACGCCCCCGCGATCAGCTCGTGGACCTGGCCGGACACGTCCATGTCCTGAGCGCCGCGCCGGGTCTAGCCGGCGGCGGCCCGGCGCACCGCCGCCACGATGGCCGTGTTGGGCAGGCCCTTGAGCAGGTACGTGGTGACGCCCGCCCGGCGCATCTCGGCCACCGAGCCGGAGTCGCCGTAGGCGGAGAACGCCACGACGCGGGTGGCGGGCGAGCGGCGGCGGATCTCGCGGGCCGCCCACGCGCCGCCGCCGGGCATCCGCACGTCCAGGACCGCCACCGCCGGCCGGTGCAGCTCCGCCAGCTCGGCCGCCTCCCCCGCGTCGGCCGCCACCGCCACCACGGTCAGTCCCGGCTCGGCCTCCAGCACCTCGGCCAGCACCTCCCTGATCAGCGGCTCGTCATCGGCGACCAGCACCGTGACCGGGTCGCTCACGGCTCGCCCCGGGAGACGGCGGGCACCCAGAACTCGACCGTCGCCCCCTCTCCCGGGTTGCCGCGCACGGCGCACCAGCCGCCCGCGATCTCGGCGCGCTCCCGCATCTCGATCAGCCCGAAATGGCCGGGTTCGGGGTCGTTCTCCCCGGCGTGCTCGAAGCCGTGGCCGTCGTCGTTCACCCAGACGTGCACGCCCTGCTCCGCCGAGGCCAGCCGGACCGTCACCGCGCGGGCGCGGGCGTGCTTGCGGACGTTCGTCAGCGCCTCCTGGCAGATGCGGAAGATCGTGATCGACGTCTCCGGCGGCGGCTCGGCCGCCAGGTCGTGGGTCAGCTCGTAGGTGAGCCCGTCGCCCGACACCACCTGGTCCAGGTAGCGGGTCAGCCCCTCGACCAGGCCGGTGCTGTCGATGCCCGGCGGGTGCAGCCGGAAGGTGAGGTTGCGCAGCCGGCCCACGGCGGCGTCGACCGTGTCGTTGAGCCGCGTCACCGCCGCCTGGTGCTCGCCCGTCAGCCGCGTGGCCAGCAGTTGCAGCCGCATGCCCACCGCCACCATGGACTGGATCGTGTCGTCGTGCACGTCCCAGGCGATGCGCCGGCGCTCCATCTCCTGCGCGTGGACCAGGTGCGCCAGCAGCCTGCCGCGCTCGTCCAGCGCCCGCTCGACCGCGCGCCGCTCGGTCAGGTCGCGCGTCACCTTGCCGAACCCGCGCAGCCGCCCCTGGTCGTCACGCAGCGCGGTGATGATCACGTTCGCCCAGAACCGGGTGCCGTCCTTGCGGACGCGCCAGCCCTCGTCCTCCAGCCGGCCCTCCGCGACGGCCACCTCCAGCTCGCGCGCCGGTTTGCCCGCCGCCACGTCGGCGGGCGGGTAGAGCGCCGAGAAGTGGCGGCCGACGATCTCGCCGGCGGTCCACCCCTTGATGCGCTCGGCGCCGGCGTTCCAGCTCACGATGTGTCCGCGCGGGTCCAGCATGAAGATCGCGTAGTCGACGACGTTCTGGACCAGCAGCTCCAGGTCGCTCTGCTCGGGCATACCGCAGCTTCGCACAGCCGCGCGCTCGTCACACCGCCCGCTCCCCGGCTGTCAGCTCGCACCAGACCACCTTCCCGCCCGTGTGCGGCGTGACGCCCCAGCGGGTGCACAGCTCGCCGATGACGTGCAGGCCCCAGCCGTCGGCCGGTCCGGGCATGCGCGCCTCCGGCAGCCGCTCCGCGTCGTCGCCGACCTCGACGCGGACGTGCCACGAGCCGCCGGTGATGCGCAGCACCGGCTCGCCCGAGCCGTGCCGCAGCGCGTTGGTGACCAGCTCCGACACCACCAGCAGCACGTCGTCGCGGGAGCCGTGGTAGTCCCAGGCGTCCATGGCGTCGCGGGCGATCCGCCGGGCCGCCGTGATGCTGCCCATCTCCTCGGCCAGGCGGTGCTCCAGCCTGAACGGCCCGACCTCCGTGCCCATGCCTTTACTGTCGGGCAGCGCGCCCGTCGATCACGAGACGCATCCGCCCCGGTCCGCCTGGTGCAAACGCATCAGTCGAGCAGGCCCTCGCGGCGGGCGATCGCCACCGCCTCCAGCTTCGAGCGGGCCCCCAGCTTCTCCAGGACGTGCTGCACGTGGTTGCGCACCGTGTTGCGCGCCACCCCGAGCCGCCTGCTCATCTGCTCGGTGCTCACCCCGTCGGCGAGCAGCAGCAGCGTCTCCCGTTCGCGCCCGGTGAGCGTCCCGCCCGGGCCGCGGTCCCGGCCCGCCAGCCGGTCGAGCACCCCGGGCAGCAGCGCCGGCCCGAACACCACGCCGCCCGCCGCCACCTCGCGGACCGCCGACTCCAGCTCCCGCAGCGGCGACGTCTTCACCACCAGGCCCGCTCCCCCGGCCTCCACCACCCGCGCGGCCACGTCCGCCGACGCCTCGGCCGTCAGCACCAGCACGCGCGCGCCCGGCGCCGCCTCCCGGATGCGGCCGATGGCCGCGACGCCGTCGCCGTCGGGCAGCCGCCGGTCCAGCACCACCACGTCGGGGCGCCACCTCCCGGCGCCGGCCACCGCCGCCGCCACGGTCGCGGCCGTGGCCACCAGGTCGATGCCCGCCGCCTCGCCCAGCGCCGCGCCCAGCGCCTCGGCCACCATGTCGTGGTCCTCCACCAGCATGAGCCGGATCGGGCCGGTCGCCGTGGGGCGCGGTAACTGCGTCATGCGGGCTCCGTTCGCTGAGGGCCGATCACCGGGCCCGTCCATTGTCCGCGATCCCGCCGGACGCCCGCGAGACCCCTGCCTGCGTGCGGGGGCGACCGAACCGGGCTCGGTCTGTGGCCGCGAGGGGAGCCTGTTGTGCCCTGAAGAGGGCTTCTGTATGGACAAACCCAGCAGAGAGCATTGGTAGGGTATTCGGGATATTTCCGGACTTGATGGGTGGGATAGACCGGTGGAGGTCGAGCAGACGGCACTGCCCGGGATCGGGCTGCGCCATGATTTCACCACCCAGTCCGGCAAACGCGTCGGTGTCGTCTCGCACCGCACCGGCCGCCGCGACCTGGTGATCTACGATCGCGAGGACCCCGACCGCGCCTGCGAGGTCGTCAAGCTGAACGACGAGGAGGCCGACGCCCTGGTCGAGCTCCTCGGCGCCCCCCGCATCGTGCAGCGGCTCAACCAGGCGCACCAGGAGGTCGAGGGGCTGGTCAGCCTCCAGCTCGCGATCCCGCCGGGCTCCCCGTACGCCGGCCGCCCGATGGGCGACGCCCGCGTCCGGACCCGCACCAACGCCTCCATCGTGGCGGTGGTGCGCAACGGGAACGTGGTCGCCAGCCCGGGCCCCGGCTTCGTGTTCGCGGCCGGCGACATCGTCGTCGTGGTGGGCACCGCCGACAGCACGTCCGAGGTCGCCGACATCCTGGCCGAAGGTTAAGGGCCGCGGGTGCACCACACCGCCATCCTGTTCCTCGAATTCGGTGCCGTACTTCTTGGTCTGGGTGTGCTGGGCGCGCTGGCGTTGCGCGCCGGCATCTCGCCCATCCCCCTCTATCTGATCGCCGGCCTGGCCTTCGGGACGGGCGGCGTGCTGCCGCTGGCCACCAGCGAGGAGTTCATCTCCGTCGGCGCGGAGCTGGGCGTCGTCCTGCTGCTGCTGACGCTGGGGCTCGAGTACAACGCCGACGAGCTCGTCACGAGCCTGAAGAGCAACGCCCGCGCGGGCATCGTCGACCTGGTGCTCAACGCCGCGCCGGGGGCGATCTGCGCCCTGCTGCTCGGCTGGGGCCCGGTCGCGGCCGTGGCGATGGCGGGCGTCACGTACGCCACCTCGTCCGGGATCACCGCGAAGGTCCTGTCCGACCTGGGATGGATCGGTAACCGCGAGACGCCCACGGTGCTGTCGCTGCTGGTGTTCGAAGACCTCACGATGGCGATCTACCTGCCGGTGCTGACGGCGATGCTCGCCGGGCTGAGCCTGCTCAGCGGCGCGGTGACGGTGGCGATCGCGCTGGGCACCGTGAGCGTGGTGCTGCTGGTCGCGCTCAGGTTCGGCAAGTGGATCGAGGCGTTCGTCTCCAGCCCGAACTCCGAGGTGCTGCTGCTGAAGGTCGTCGGCCTGGCGCTGCTGGTGGCCGGGCTGGCGCAGCAGCTCCAGGTGTCGGCGGCGGTCGGCGCGTTCCTCGTCGGCATCGCGCTGTCGGGCCAGCTCGCGCACGACGCGCAGGCGCTGCTCGCGCCGCTGCGCGACCTGTTCGCGGCGGTCTTCTTCGTCTTCTTCGGCCTGCAGACCGACCCGGCGAAGATCCTCCCGGTGGCCGGGCTGGCCGCCGCCCTCGCGCTGGTCAGCATGATCACCAAGCTGCTGACCGGCATGTACGCGGCCCGCCGGGCGGGGATCTCGAAGGCCGGTCAGGCGCGGGCCGGCATCGCGCTGGTGCCGCGCGGCGAGTTCAACATCGTCATCGCCGGTCTGGCGGTGGCGGCCGGGGCGCATCCCGACCTCGGGCCCCTGGCGGCGGCGTACGTGCTGATCCTGGCGGCGTTCGGCCCGCTGGCGGCCAAGCTGGTGCAGCCGCTGTTCGAGGCCATCGCCAAGCGCGCCTGACCCCGGGCGCGTTTTCTGTCGGTGGGCGATGGCAGGCTGGTCCTCCGAGGTGAGCGCTGGGCGCGGAAGGGGTGACGGGCTGGATGGCCGACCGCAAGCACGGGGTCCCGGCGCCGCCGACGGAGTCGGCGATCAGGTCCGCCGACTGGGACGGCCGTGAGCTGATCCGCGAGACCTATCACCGGGTGCTGTTCGTCGACGTCGACATGACCGAGCTGGTCGACCGGGGCTCGGCGTTCGAGGAGTGCACGTTCAGCAACGTGCGCTTCAACGTCTCCGAGCACGAGGACGCCAGCTTCCTCAACTGCACGTTCTCGCGTTCCTCCTTCTTCGACGCGACGTTCCGCGGCTGCAAGCTGACCGGCAGCATGTTCGACGGCTGCACGTTCGGCCTGTTCAAGGTCGAGGGCGGCGACTGGTCGTTCGCCGGCCTGCCGGGCGCCGACCTGCGCGGCAGCTCCTTCCACGACGTCCGGCTGCGTGAGGCCGACCTGACCGGGGCCCGGCTGGAGGGTTCGGAGGTCAGGCGGTGCGACCTGTCGGGCGCGTGGCTGCACAGCGCCGACCTCACCGGCTGCGACCTGCGCGGCAGCGACCTGGGCAGCCTCGACCCGCACGTCACGGCGGTCAACCGGGCGATCATCGACCCTTTCCAGGCCACGGTCGTCGCGAGCGCCCTGGGTTTCACGGTGACCGGCTGAGCCTCGCCCCTCATTCGTGGGGTTGACCGGGTGGTTCACGCGGCGGACAGTCGCGTTGTCAGGTCGGCCACGCACGACGGTGAGAGCCGCGCGACGCGTTCTCCTTCGCCGACCGGTCCGTCTCACCGGCCCGTCCCACCCGCGCGTGCTGCCGTCCAGCCCTCGCTCGCCCGCCGTCCAGCACCCTGAGGAGAAGCATGCAACCGCCCGCCCCCGCAGAACGCCGCCCCACGCGCCGGGTCCGCCGCGCCTTATCGGCGATCGTCGGACTCGTCGCGCTGGTCTTCCTCGTCACCCCGCCCGTCAGCGCCGTCGCGCTGCCCACCCCGCTGCAACTGGTGTCGAACCTCGACCTGGAGTGCTTCAAGACCAGCCCCTACCAGCCGCCCGCCGTCGGGCTGACGCTGCGCCACCTCAACCCGGTGCTCAGCGGCCTGCGCAGCGAGCAGGTCACGCTCGGCCAGCGCGACCAGCTGTGCGTCCCCGTCGCCAAGAACGGCGTGATCCCGCCGGACGGGGTGCTCGACTTCATCCGGTTCGTGGACCTGTCGTGCTACCGGGTCACCGGGCCGGCGGCGAACAAGCCGCTCGTGCTCAGCCAGCTCAACCCCGTCCTGCGTGACGTGCCGCGCAAGCAGATCACGCTGAACCGGCCGGAGCAGCTCTGCGTCCCGGTCGCCAAGAACGGCGTGCTGCCCCCGGCGGAGGTGCTGCGGGTCGCCAGCCACGTCGACCTGCTCTGCTACGGCGCCACCCCGAACGTGCCGATGAACAGGGCGCTGACGCTCCAGCAGCTCAACCCGGTGCTCGTCGGCAAGATCCCGACGGCGGACGTGCGGGTGAGCTACTCGCGCCAGCTCTGCGTGCCCGTGTACAAGGGCGGCGACGACATCCCGGCCGACGTGCTGGAGATCGTCCGGTGGATCGATCTGGAGAAGTACGACATCACGGCGCGCGCGATCACGCCCGTCGACCTGGCGCTGCGGCATCTCAACCCGGTGCTCGCCCGCCTGCCCGAGGAGCGGGCGACGCTCACCGCGGCGGTCCAGCTCGGCGTCCCGGTCGCCAAGGACGGCCGGATCCCGCCCGGCTGACCGGGGGTTCCGACAGCGGGCCTCGCCGCCGGTGGCGGCGGGGCCCGCCCTGCCGTGCTCAGCCGGTGAGCGCGCGGGGACGCCGCTCCGCGAGCGCGTCGAGCGCCGCGGCCGTGGCGGCGTCGCCCGGCAGGTGGACGATCAGCCGCTGGTCCGCGTCGGGGATCTCCAGGGTCTCCGGCGTCAGCCGCAGCTCGCCGGCCTCCGGATGGACGACCCGGTACGCGCCGGGCTCCGCGGCCGTGAGCGCCGGGCGGCCGGTGAACGCGGCCCCGGCGGTGACGGCGAGTTCGTCCACCAGGGCGCGGGCCTGGACGTCGGCGAGCGCGGCGGCGCGGTGCAGCTCGACGGCCTGCGCGGCGGCGAGGCGTTCCCAGTCCGGGAAGGCGGCCCTGGCCCGCGGATCGGTGAACAGATGACGGGCCAGGTTGGGCGCCTCACCGTCGAGCACGCCGAGCGGCCCGGCGAGCCTGGCGTAACCGGTGGTGTGCGCGAGCACGTCGTACACCCGGTTGACCAGCACGGCCGGGGCGGGCTCCAGCCGGTCGAGCACGGCCCGGACGGTGGCGCGCACGGCCCGCGCGGGCGGCTGGTCCATGCCCGGGCACAGGGCGCTCTCACCGGTGTTGACCTTGACGAGATGGTGCAGGTGGAGCCGCTCGCCCGGAGGCAGGCGCAGCGCGTCGGCGAGCGCGCCCAGCACCTGCGGCGACGGCTTGCGGTCGCGGCCCTGTTCGAGCCGGGTGAGGTACTCGACGCTGACGCCCGCCAGCGTGGCCAGCTCGGCGCGGCGCAGGCCGGGGGTGCGCCGCCGGGGGCCCGCGGGCAGCCCCACGTCGGCGGGGCGGACGGCTTCACGGAGGGCGCGCAGGTAGGAGCCGAGCTCGTTGTCACTCACGGGGACGAAGTGTACGGATCGGACGGGCTCAGGGTGGCCCCCGCAGGGCCGGTATCGGGCCGGTCTCCCTCCGGCGCGACCAGCACGGCATCGTGGGCGGGGACCGCTCATGACGAAAGGGTACGGACAACATGCGTTATCGCCTGCTCGGCCGGACCGGGTTGCGGGTCTCCGAGCTGTTCCTGGGGGCCATGACGTTCCGCGAGGCGTCCCCGGAGGTGCGCGAGATGGTCGACCTGTACGCGGAGGCCGGGGGCAACGTCATCGACACCGCCTCGGCGTACGGGGAGAGCGAGGAGGTCGTCGGCGAGCTGCTGGCCGGGCGGCGCGACCGGTTCGTGCTCGCCACCAAGTACACGCTCAGCCGCGACCCCTCCGACCTGAACGCCTCCGGCAACCACCGCAAGAACCTCGTCCTGTCACTCGAACGCAGCCTGCGCCGGTTGCGCACCGACTACGTCGACGTGTTCTGGGTGCACATGTGGGACCGGCACACGCCGATCGAGGAGACCATGCGCGCCCTCGACGACGCGGTCCGCGCCGGGAAAGTCCTGTACGTGGGTATGTCGGACGCTCCCGCGTGGGTGGTGAGCCGGGCCGACACGCTGGCCGAATGGCGCGGCTGGACCCGCTTCGCCGGGCTGCAGGTGCCGTACAACCTGCTGTGGCGCGACATCGAGCGCGAGCTGCTGCCGATGGCGGGCGAGCTCGGGATGAGCGTCGCCGCCTGGGGGCCGCTGGCGGGCGGCGTCCTGTCGGGCAAGTTCACCGGCGGCGCGCCGGTCGCGCCCGGCACCCGCGTCGCGCCCGGCTCCCTCGGCGAGCGCGAGCACGCGGCGGCGCGCGCGGTGCTGGAGGTCGCGGCCGAGCTCGGCGCCACGGCCTCGCAGGTCGCCATCGCCTGGACGATGGCCCGCTCGCGCGCCGTCCACCCCATCATCGGCGCCAGCGGCCCCGGCCAGCTCCGCGACAACCTCGGCGCCGCCGCCGTCACCCTGCCCGACGACGCCCTGCGCCGCCTGGAGGCCGCGGTCCCCTTCTCCCTGGGCTTCCCGCTGGACTTCATCGGCGACGCCACCTCCGCCGCCCTCGGCCCCGAATACCGCCTCCTCGACGGCCGCTGAGACGCGACCCGGGGATCCGGCCCCCTGGAGGCGGACGAGGTCAGCGTGGGACGGCCCGGCGCGGGCGGTCCGGCGCGGGTGGTCCGGCGCGGGGGCGGGGGTGCCCACGTCCGCGAGGGTCAGGGGGGAGCCAGGGTGTGGGCGATCCCGGTAAGGGCGGGGAGGGCGGCGAGGACGCGGGTGGCGCGGTCGCGGCGGGCCTGCGGGGTGTCGGCGCCGAGGTCGGCGAGGAGGGCGTGGAAGCCGTCCAGCAGGACCGCCGGGGGCCGCCGGCCCGCTGAGGCGAGTTTGGCGAGACAGCGGGCGTACGTGGCGACGAGCCAGAAGGCGGCTTCGCGGTGGAGGCCGCGGTCGAGGAGGTCACGGCTGCCGTCGACGGCGACGGGCCGGGCCGCCCTGCTGATGTCGGAGGAGAAGCGGTAGGCGGGCGCGTGGACCGGGGCGGCGTGGTCGAAGGCGCGTTCGACGGCGGCCAGGTGGCGGCGGGCCCTGGCGGGGGTGAGGGCGGCGCTGCCCAGCAGGTCGAGCAGGTGTTCGTGGCACCCGGGCAGCCCGCGTGCGGCCAGCAGCTCGCCGGCGGCCTCGTAGCGGCGGCGGATGGTCGGGTTGCGCAGCCCGGCGACGAGGAGGACGTGCGCGGTGACGCCGGTGCCGAAGAGCCAGGCGGTGACGTGCGCCTCCTCCGTCATACCCGGGCGGCCGGGGGTGACGACGTCGGCCAGGAAGGCGCGTACCCGGCTCAGCGCGTGGCCGGTCCGGGCGAGGACCCAGCGGCGTTCGGCGAAGCGGCGGGAGACCTCGCGCTGGAGCGCGGTGAGCCGCCCGGCGGGGTCGGCGAGCACGCCGGGCCGGTGGAAGGCGCCCGCGAGGTGGTAGTCGGCGAGGACCGTCTCCGCGTCGGCGACGGCGTCGGCGGGCAGGCAGGAGACCTCCAGCAGCACCCCCCGGTGCCGGAACTTGCCGCCCCCGGCGAGGGGGACGGGGTCGAGGGCGACCATCACGTCCACGTCGGAGCCGGTGGGGAGGTCGTCGCCGGGCTCGGCCCACAGGGCGGACCCGGTGAGGAACGCCCCGGCGAACCCGGGCAGCCGCGCCCCCTCCTCGCGTGCCCACTCCCCCGCGACGCGCCGGGCCTCAGCGATCAGCATCCCGCCGAGCCTAGCGCGGCCAGGTTCGCCGCGCCCGTCCTCGGGCAGTCGTACGGGATGCACGCTGTGAGCCCGGACCTGGAGCGGCTGGTCCGCCGGGAGCTGATCGACGCCGGGTTCACGATCGAGCGGGCGGCGGCCCCGGCGGACGGCGGGCTGAGCGTGTGGCGGGAGCCGGGCCGCGGGGTGGTGGTCCGGTGGGACGTGCCCGCCCGCGGCGACGGCGCGCGGGGGGCGACGATCCGGGTGGCGGTCCGGCTGGCGTTACGGACGGTCCTGGCGGAGGCGGGGTTCGAGGTGTCGGAGGACGGCGACGGCGCGGAGCTGGTGGTGCTGCCCTCACCGTAGCGGGCGGCCGACCTCGTGCAGGTGGCGCAGCGCCTGTCCCCAGGAGGCGAGGAGCCCGGCCTCGGTGTACGAGACGTCGAGGGAGCGGCAGTAGTCGCGCACGATGGGCCGGGCGCGGCGCAGGTTGGGCGCGGGCATGCTGGGGAACAGGTGGTGCTCGATCTGGTAGTTGAGCCCGCCGAGCGCCACGTTGACGAGATGGCCGCCGCGGACGTTGCGTGAGGTGAGCACCTGCTTGCGCAGGAAGTCGAGCTCGTCTTCGGCGGTCAGGACCGGCATGCCCTTGTGGTTGGGGGCGAACGTGCAGCCGAGGTAGACGCCGAAGCACGCCTGGTGGACGAGGAGGAAGACGAGCGCCTTGCCCACGGGCAGGACGGCGAACACGGCGGCCAGGTAGGCGACGTCGTGGGCGATGAGCAGGGCGGCCTCGGTGCCGCGGTTCTTGAGCGTGGGGCGGCGCAGCGATCGCAGGCTGGAGACGTGCAGGTTGAGGCCTTCGAGCGTGAGCAGCGGGAAGAACAGGAACGCCTGCCACCGGCCGACGAAGCGGGCCACGCCGCTGCTGTTCTCGGCCTGCTTGACGGACCAGACGAGCACGTCGGGCGAGACGTCGGGGTCGTGGTCCTCATGGTTGGGGTTGGCGTGGTGGCGGGTGTGCTTGTCGGTCCACCACCCGTAGCCGAGGCCGATGCCGAGGTTGCCGGCGATGAGGCCGGCGACGCGGCTGCGGCGGCGGGAGCGGAACACCTGGCCGTGCGCCAGGTCGTGGGCGAGCAGCGCGACCTGGGCGAACATCACGGCGAGGAAGACGGCGACGAGGATCTGCCACCAGGAGTCCCCGACGAGGGCGAAGGCGGTCCAGCCGCCGGCGAACAGGGCGGCCACCAGGGTCATGCGGACGGCGTAGTAGACGGGCCTGCGCTCCAGGAGCCCTGCCTGGGCGATGCGGCGGGACAGGCCGGCGAAGTCGCTGCCCTGCCGGGCCGGGCGTGCCGGGGCTTGGTCGATCGTCATATCGCTCAAGCATCGCGGTCGCGCCCGGCCGGCGGACTGCCGCTGCCACCCGTCTTCGCGGTAGGGCTGGCCCTACCACGGCGGGGGGTCAGAGCCGGGTGACGAACTGCTCGTCCATCGGCGGCGTGTCGCCGAACACGTGCAGGTCCTGGCGGAACGTCCGCAGGTAGGCGTCCTTGTCATGGTAGGTCCCGGCCAGGGCGTCGCCGTAGTCGATGAGCTCGCCGTGCGCGCGCCTGCGGGGCTCGTACGCGTCCTCCAGCGCCTTCTCCAGCCGGGCGGGGTCGCCTCCGGCGCCGATGACGGCCTCGGCGAGGATCTCGGCGTCGTGCAGCGTGTAGCTCATGCCCATGCCGGTCATCGGGTGGCAGGCGAACGCGGCGGAGCCGAGGAGCGCGGCGTTGCCCCGGTGGTAGGCGGGCACCCGCATGGCGGAGATGGGGATCGTCTGCCAGGCGGCGTTGCCGAGCACGCCGAAGGCGTCGGCGTTGTCGGTGACGAACGAGCGGAGGCCGTCGAGCAGTTCGGGCGTGCTGGGCTCGGCGTCGCCGGGCAGGCCGACGAACACCCTGGCCTGGTCCTGGTCGACCGGGTACAGGTAGCTGAACCAGCCTCTGGAGTCGAAGTAGAGCCGGTTGAGCTGGGCGATGCTGGCCGTCAGCGGCACGGTGGCCACGCGCAGCAGGTGCGGGTACGCGGTGGTCTTCTTCTCGACGCCGAGCGCCTGGCGCACGGCCGAGCGGGTGCCGTCGGCGCCGATGACGACGCCGGCGCGCAGCTCGCGGCCGTCGGCGAGGACCAGGTGGCCGATGCGGTCGCCGTCGGCGGCCAGGTGGTCGATGCGGGCGTCGAACAGGAACTCGACGCCTTCCATCGCGCAGGAGGAGTAGATGACCTCGACGAGCTCGCGGTAGGGGCGGATGAGGAACCCGTCGGGGTAGCGGCACTCCTGGATCGGCTGCCCGTCGTGGTAGTAGCGGACGACGTCGCGCTTGAGCGCCTGCCGTTCGACGAGGCCGATGAGGCCGTGGCGGGCGAGCACCTGCATGCCGGGGCGCTTGACGAAGTCGGCGCCGGCGGTGGGGACGGACGGCCCCTGCTCCACGACGACGACGTGCTTGCCGCCGCGTCCCAGCAGCAGTGCCAGGAAGCAGCCGCCGAGCCCGGCGCCGACGATCGCGACGTCGCAGGATGTCATTGCCATGACGAGAGCCCTTCTGATGATCGGACGAGACGCGTGCCCCCATGGGCGCGGGTGGACGAGCCGGGGGTGGCCCTCATGGCATGGGCCTGGGCTCGCCGCGGAGCTGGTACGGGATGGGGGGCTCGGCCGGTCGCGGCTGCCGGGCGCTCTCCGGGTTGGGCGGGCAGCAGCGCGTCGGCCTCGGCGGCGACCGCGGCGAGCGTGCTGCGGAGCTCCAGGAGCATGCGGCGCGGCACCAGTACCATGACCTCGCCGGTGGCGTGCGGCATGCGGAGCATCTTGATCAGGGCCAGGCTGCCGATGAGCACCGAGACGGCCACGCACAGCGCGAGCGCGCTGGCGAGTCCGCCCATGGGCCCGGCCATGAACGGGTGGTCGATGACGACCGAGACGGTGGCGACGCCCACGGCCCCGCCGACCATGCGGGACATGACGGCGGCGCCGACCGCGGAGGCGTACTGGTGCGGGTGGGCGGCCAGGGTGGTGGCCATGGAGGTGCCGGGCGCGAGGGCGCCGACGCCGACGCCGACGGCGACGCTGGCGGCCAGTCCCCACAGGGTCGGCCCGGTCTGGGCGAGCGCCACGACGCAGGCGCCTCCGGAGACCGCGGCGCCGAGGTAGATGAGCCCGTACGGCCCGATCTTGCGGACGATCTTGCCGCCGAGCCAGGCGGTGATCACCATGGCGATCGAGGTCGGGGTCAGCCAGAGGGCGACCTCCATCATGGAGAAGCCCACGTGCATCAGGTAGAGCGGCTGGAGGGTGAGCAGCCCGTACGACAGGACGCCGAATCCCCACGTGGCCAGCCAGCCCCAGGCGAACCCGGGCCGGCGCCAGAGCGTCAGGTCGATGGCGGGCACCCGGTGGCGGCGGGCCTGCGCGAGCGCGGCGGCGAGCAGCACGAGGGCGCCGCAGGCGAGCCAGCCCGCGTCGGCTCCCCAGGCGGTGACCTTGGAGATGGCGAGCACGAGCGCGGCGATGGCGGCGGCCAGCAGCACGGCGCCGATCATGTCGGGCCTGCTCCTTGCCTGGGCGCGGGCGCTGCCCTCGGGCAGCCAGGCGCTGGCGACGAGGAGCAGCAGGCCGACGACGACGACGGGCGCGAACAGGGCGCGCCAGCCGAAGGCGCCCGCGAGCCAGCCGGCGCCGGCCTGCATGAGCAGGCAGCCGAGGCCGGAGGCGGAGCTCCACAGCGCGATGGCGCCGCGCCGCTGGTGCTCGGGCAGTTCGCCGAGCAGGACGGCGAGGCTGGCGGGGATCATCGCGGCGGCGCCCGCGCCCTGCACGGCCCGGGCGGCCAGCACGAGCGGCCAGGTGGGCATGGTGAGGGTGGCGATGCCGCCGATGACGAACACGAGCAGCCCGATGACGAGCACGCGCCGCCTGCCGAACAGGTCGGCCCAGCGACCGGCGGTCGCCAGCAGCGCCGCGATCGGGACGAAGGCCGCGCTGGTCAGCCAGACCAGGTCGTTCAGCGGCATGCCGTTGCCGGCGTCGGTGTGGCGCATCAGGCCGACGGCGATCGTGGTGGCCGTGATGTCGGCCATGACCGCCAGCATGACGCCCGCTCCTACGAGCCGGAGCAGGGTTCCGCGCCGGACGGCGGGGCCTCCTGCCTGGATGGCCGCTGGTGACGAGGGCACGTGGTCACCTCCATGAGAGCCTATGGTTGACCGCCGCCGGCGCGGGGTTCCGGCCCTGGCGCGCCGGCCGGCGGACGGGGGTCGGTCAAGCGCTGTAACGTCCGGGCGACACCAGCCCGTACGGGTCCATCGCGGTCTTGAGCCTGCGCAGCATGCCGAGGGTGTCGGGCGTGCTCTGCGCGTAGAGGTCGGCGGCGGAGTTGTCGATGTCGGAGCGGTAGATGGCGCATCCGTGGCCGCGCAGCAGGCCGCCCGCGTCCTGGCGGAGCCGGTGGGCGCGGCTGACGGCGTCGGCGTCGTCGCGGTCGAAGAAGATCTGGATGACGCCGTTGGCGAGGTTCCTGCTGATCAGGTTCCACTCCAGCATGGCGGCGGTGCCGTTGCACTCGACGGCGGCGCGCAGCACCTGGAGGATGTTGTCGGTGGAGCGCGACTCCATCGGGAGCTGCGGCAGCAGGGCGAGGAAGCCCATCTTGCCGGTGTCGATCTGGTCGCAGGAGGTCACGCCGAGCGCCTTGTGCACGCCGCGGCAGGTGGGGATGCCCTGCGCCATGAGCGCCCGCGGGTAGAGCGGGTCGTCGGGCATGACGGCGGTGGCGTCCAGGACGCGCAGGCCCTCGGCGCCCTCGACCTCCAGCAGCGCCTTGCGCAGCAGCTCCTCGGCGAGCTGGACGGTCTCGCCGCTGCCGAGCAGCGGTCCGACGATGGTGAACAGCTCGGGGTCGACGCCGTCAGGGACGGTCCAGCCGCCCCGGCTGGGCACGAGCGCGATGTCGCGGACGCGCAGCAGTCCTTCGGCGGGGTTGCCGCGGCGCAGGAACGTTCCCAGCGCGCCCACGGCCCGGCCGACCTGGTCGCGGGGGATGCGCCCGTGCACGAGGCCGAAGCTGGCCGGCCTGGGCACCAGCGCGATCGCCATGGCGGTGACGATGCCGAGGTTGCTCTGCACGAACGCGCCGGTCAGGTCGGGGCCGGCGACGCGGCCGCGGTAGCGGCCCCAGGTGTCGAGCCCGCCGGTGTGGACGAGGCTGCCGTCGGGCATGACGGCCTCGATGCCGGCGACGTCCTGGATGCGGGAGCGCACGGAGCCGTCGCCGCGTTCGAGGGCGTTGCCGAGCACGGAGGTGTCGGCGCACGAGGCGGTGACGTTGAGCAGCCACGGCGTGTCGCGCAGCTCGGCGGCGAGCTGGGCCTGGGTGACGCCGGGCTCGACGACGGCGAAGCCGTTGTCGAGGTCGAGGCTGCGGATGCGGTCGAGGCCGCTGAGGTCGACGACCACGTTGTCGTCGGTGGAGGGGACGCCCGATCCCATCCCCCAGTTGCGGCCGGTGCTGATCGGGTAGATCCGGTGTCCGTCGGCGGCGGCGCGGCGGACCACGGCGCGCACCTCGGTGACGCTCTGCGGGCGTGCGACACCCGCGATGACGCGTGGACGGTGAGCTCCGACGTCCCGTGCTGCCGACGCCAGTCGCGTTTGACCCTGCATGACACTCCTCTTTGCTGAGATGTCGTCCCGTGTGGTCCCGCCGGTGCGCTCCCGGCGGAATCCCCCCGCTGGTCCCGCGATCAGGCGGTGCGCTTGAGCAAGTCGTCGATGGATCCGATGGCCCGGTGGGAGATCTCCCGGATCTGCTGGAGTCGCTCGGCCACCTGGGTGTCGGGCTCTTCCGGGGGGAGTTCCGGCGGGGCTTCCAGCACGGCGAAGCGCGGCCGGCGCGGCGGGTCGGCGCTGTAGGGGTGGCGGTAGTTGTCGGTGTGGAGGGACATGACGTTGGGCTCCTACCGTGGGGGTGCGGTCAGCCGTGCCTCTGTAAACTTCCACTAATTCTGTGAGTCATGATCCTGCCAATAGCCCCCCTTCTGTCAACTGGCACTTAACGAAGGCGGCTGGTTTACCGTTCGGCAGGCTGGGCAAGCGCCTCGCCCGCCGCAGGGCGCCCCGAACGCCGCTCCAGCCGCGCCCGTGCGCCATTTCGGCAGGACTCGTCAGGTAAATGCGGCTCATCGCGCCTTTCGTGATCTACAGTCCGGATATGGCGCTAAGGCAAGATGAACGTCCCCTGAGGCCGGGAAAAGGCGACCCCGCGGTTACAGCGGGGGACCCCGATACGCGGGCTCCGTCGCGGTCGTCGCGGCGGCCTGCCTCCTGCCGATGCTGCCCGCCACCCGGAGCGCGGCGGGGGTCGCGTACTGCCGGGTGCCCGACACGCGGCTGACCGAGCCGGGCTGGATCCACCCGGCCCCGCACCCCCCGGCGGCCGAGCCCGACACGCGGCAGCGGCTGGACTTCGCCGGCTTCCCGAACGCCACGGCGATCGACACCGCCGAGGCCGACGGGTCGCCCTCGCAGCGGGTGCTCGTCACCTACTCCCGGAACGCCGACGCCGTGATGGAGTCGTACAAGAGCGCCGAGGCCGCGTCCACGGACGGCGGCCTGACGTTCGGCGCGCCCGCCGACACGCCGCTGCGCGAGGCGCCGATCCAGCTCCACGACGGCAGCCTGTTCGCCACCGCGTACTACCTGACCAGGCAGGACGAGCACACCAACCGGCTCGGCGTGTTCACCTCCCCGGGGCTCGGGCAGCCGTGGACGCGCACCGAGGCCACGTTCACCAGCCCCGGCGAGCTGATCGGCGGCGGGGTGGCGCACGGGCTGCCGATCCAGCTCGCCGACGGCACGATCCTGGTGAGCGTCTACACCCGCTACACCGACACCGGCAAGCACCAGGCCGAGGTGTACGCCAGCGCGGACGGCGGCAGGACGTTCACCCGGCGCGGCGTCATCGCAAGGCCGTCCGGCATCCACGTGTACAACGAGGCGGCGATCGAGCAGACGGCCGACGGCAGCCTGCTGGCGGTGCTGCGCCGGGAGGGCGGCCAGTACGCCACGCTGGCCACCAGCCGCTCGGCCGACGGCGGCGTCACCTGGTCGCCGGTGCGCGAGCTGACCTTCGCCGGCCAGGACTGCGTGGTGCGCGGGGTGGCGCCGCGGCTGCTGCTGATGCCGGGCGGGACCCTGGTGCTGAGCGCGGGCCGCCCGGACGTGTGGCTGGCGCTCTCACCCGACGGGCTCGGCGAGACGTGGGAGGACCCCCGGGTCACCTACCACAACCGCGACGGCGTCTACGACGCGCACGGCACGTCCGGCTACACCGGCATCGCGGCGGTCGGGCCGCACCGGCTGCTGCAGGTGTTCGACAACTGCAAGCTCCCTGGGCTGCTGCCCGGCGGCGGCCTCAACGAGACCGCCTGCCCGGACAGCGGGCTGTTCGAGCACGGGAGCTGGTACGGGATCCGGCACCGGACGATCGACCTGCCGGAGCCGGCCCCGGGCAGGCTGGACCTGGCGGCGCTGCACCGGTCGGGCGCGCTCGCCGTGGACTCGACGATGACCTGGTCGAGCCCGTCACGGCCGCGCACGCGCGCGGAGGGGGCCTTCGACGGGAGCACCGCCTACTGGTCGGGCGCGGTGGCCGCCGGCGGGCCCGGCACGCTCACGCTCGGCTTCGGCAAGCGGCAGCGGTTCACCCGGCTCGGGCTCAGCCTGCGGCCGGGGCATCCGGCGAGCGCCCGCGTGTACGTCTCGGACGACGGGGTCTCCTGGGGCGAGCCGGTGGCGACGGTCACGGACCGCACCGATTACGCGCTGCGTCATGTGACGTTCGACCCGCCGGTCAGGGGCAGGCACGTCAGAATCGTCGCCGAGGAGAGCGCGGGATGCGATCCCGAGATCGGCGCGACCTGCGCGATGCTCAACGAGGTCGAGCTTTATGTCAAGCCTCGCAAAAAGCTTCTGACAGGCGACTTGACTGAGCTTGACAATACAATATTCGATTGAATCTATAACTTTATTAGGAAATGGCGGGAAACGCGGTGCGCTCCCGCCACATCCGGGCCGGCGGCCGCCCGCTCAGCGGTCGCCGCGCCTGTCGCGGTCGCGGCGGACGCCTTCGTCCAGGGGCCTGCCGTCCTGGTCCTGCTCCACGTCGAGGTGCTCCTTGCGCACCTTGCCGCGCACCTTCTCCTCGCGGCTGACCCGCTCCTTGTGCACGTGCACCCGCTCGACCGGCGTGGTCTCGGTCCCGACGACGGGCCGCTCCTCGTACAGGGTGATGACCTCCTCGTCCTCGCCGATCCTGGCGTCCATGGAGCTGCCGTCCTTGATGGGCTCACGCTCGATCACGACCTCGTCGTGCGCGAGCGGCACGGTCTCCTCGACGTCCTCGCTCTCGACGTACTTGCGCAGCCGCACGTGGCCGGCCTCGCGGCGCTCCTTGCCGACGTGCATGTGCTCCTCGGAGCGGGTCATGTCGATGTCGCCCTCGCGATCGCGCTCGCGCCCCCGCATCGCCTGGCCGGCGCCCGCCGCCGTGCCCGCCGCCGTGCCCCTGCCCGCGGTCGTGCCGGTCGTGCCGGTCGTCCCGGTGCCCGTCTCGGGCTTGCGCTGGGTCGGGATGTTCGACGGCTGCAGGCCGTAGTAGCGGTAGAGCGCGGCCTCCTCCTCCAGGGTCAGGCGGTCGTCCACGTCGACGTTGGGCGCGCCCTTGATGGTCTCCTTGTCGTACGGGGCGCGGATCTCCCCGCCCGAGCGGCGCGAGCCGGCCAGCGGCACGAAGGTCTGCCGCATGCCGAACATGCCGGTCCGCACCGTCACCCACTCCGGCTCGCCGGTGCGGTCGCTGAGGAAGACCTGGCCCACCTTGCCGATGTGCTGGCCGTCCGAGCCGATGACATGGCAGTCGAGCAGACTGCGGATCTCTGTTTGCATAGCCACGACGATTCCCCCGAATTGTTCGTCCCGCGGCCTATGTCATGGCCGACAGGTGGCTCAAATCGGACAAATACCCCGCATTTCTATAAGCGCACGCCTGACGGGCAGGTTTTGCCGGATCCCGGGATTCAGTTCCCCGCCCCGGCCTCCTTGATCATGTCCAGATGGTGCTGCAGCTTGGGCAGCGCGTCCTCGGCCATCGCCTTCACCTCGGGCGAGGAGCCCTTCTTCAGCTCCGTCTGCGTCTCGGCGACGGCCTTGCGGTGCTCGACCCGCATCGCCGCGAGGAACTCCTCGTCGAAGTCCGCCTTGGCGGCCGACTCCAGCGCCTGGACGGCCTTCTTCTGCGTGCTCGTCGCGCTCGACGGCAGCTTGACGCCCAGCTTCCCGGCGGCGGCCGTGAGCTGCTCGTCCAGCGCAGTGTGGTCCTTGACCAGCAGCTCGCCCACCTCCTTGACCTTGGCCCCGGTCGCCTTGTCCGCCGCGAGCTCACCGGCCTGGATCTCGGCCAGGTTGCCCTGGTGGATCTTCTTCATCCAGATCCGGTCCTGGTCGGACAGCGCCCCCGGAGAGGCCGTGCCCGTCGCCGTGGGCGAGGGGGCGGGCGACTGCAGCCCCGCCGAGGTCCTGGCGTCGGCGCAGCCGGACACGGCGGCAGCGGCAGCCCCCGCGGCCACCAGCAGGGCAAGAGATCGGATACGCATGAACGGTCCCCCGAATCACTGTCAGCGAGATGTCAACCACGAACAGTAATAAGGTGTTCGCGTTCTCCGCAGCGCCATGCCGCGCCGGGCGGCGCGCACCGAACGGTAAAGATTTCGGCCGCGGATGGTTGGGTCCGGTGGAAGGGGGAAGGGCAGGCAACTCATGTACGTCGAAAACGAGGAGGAGCCCTGGTGCTCACCCTGACAGCCAACGCAGCGCAGGCCATCCGCGACCTGACGGCGACGGCGCCCCAGCCGGCCCAGAGCGGCATCCGCATCTCGTCCCAGGGCGACAGCGCGAACTCGCTGACCCTGTCGCTGGCGACGGCTCCGGAGCCGGCCGACGAGGTGGTGGAGGCCGAGGGGGCCCGCGTCTACCTCGACCCGGTGGCCGCCACGGTGCTGGAGGACAAGTCACTCGACGCGGGCGCCGACGACCAGGGGGCGGTGTCGTTCCTGGTCACCGACCGCCCAGCCTGACCACACAGCCTGACCCCGCACGCCCACGCCGCCGGTCCGGTACGCGCCCGTACCGGACCGGCGGCGTGTCAGGCGGACAGCAGCTTGTGCAGGTAGCGGAGCTGCTCCTCACGCTGGTAGCCGCTGCCGCCCTCGTGGTCGTTCCACGGCCAGACGGTGATCTCCTTGGCGCCCTGCCAGTGGTTGTAGCCCGCGAACACCGTCGAGGGCGGGCAGGTCAGGTCCATCAGCGCCACCGAGTACAGCGCCGGCACCCGGCCGCGGGCGGCGAAGTTCATCCCGTCGAAGTACGACAGCGTGCGGAACACCTGGTCGGCGACCTCGCGCCGGCTCGCCAGGAAGCGCACGATCTCCTGGTACGGGTCGCGGTCGGTGATCTCGACGGCCCGGCGGAAGTGCGTCAGGAACGGCACGTCGACGAGCGCCGCCAGGACCCCCGGGCGCAGCGCGGCCGTGGCCTGCGCGATGCCGCCGCCCTGGCTGCCGCCGGAGACGACGATGCGGCCGGGATCGACGGCGGGGTGCTCCGCCGCCGCGTCGACCGCCCGCACCGCGTCGGTGAACACGCGCCGGTAGTAGTAGTCGTCCGGGTCCATGATCCCGCGCGTCATCATGCCGGGGGCCTGCGCGTTGGCGCTGCCGTGCGGGTCGGCGGTGGTGCCCGGGCTGGCGAAGTTCGCGCCGCCGTGGCCGCGCGTCTCCATGACGAACACCGCGTACCCGGCCGCCGGCCACAGCAGGTGGTCGTGCGGGAAGCCGCGCCCGCCGCTGTAGCCGATGTAGTGCATGACGCAGGGCAGCGGCCCATCGGCGCCGCGCGGCGTCAGGAACCAGCCGTTGATCCGGTGCCCGCCCCAGCCGGAGAAGGAGACGTCGAACGCGTCCACGTGGGCGTAGGGAGCGTCGTAGGGGGTGTAGACGGCGTCCAGGGCGAACTCGCGCGCCTCGCTCAGCGTACGGGCCCAGAAGTCGTCGAAGTCGGCGGGCTCGTCGCGTTCCGGGCGGTAGTCGCGGAGCTGGTCAAGCGGCAGATCGAACAGGGGCACTGCGAAACTCCAGCCTTTTGTTGAGGGTCCGGAGATATTTCACCGCATGAACCCTGGTAACCGCTATCCCCCGTTTTCCTGGGTAGTGCGGGCGGATGGACCTCATCGAGACCTCCGACCCCCGGCTGGCCCCCGGCATGATCCTGGACGCGCCGGTCGAGTTCGACGACCTGCTGCTGCGCTTCGGCGACGACTCCGAGTCGCGCGCGGAGCTGACCCTCGACGACACCGGCCGCCCGGTGCTGCGCGTGGGCGGCTACATGACCATGGACGGCACGGTGGTGGCCGAGCGCGTGTGGACGGTGAGCGAGGTCGTCGAGCGCGGCGGGCGCCGCCTCATCCGCCTGGGCCACCCCCTCGACTAACCGCCGCCTACGCCCGGCAGCCCCCGGCGCGCGCGTCCACCTTCCACACGGCGCCGGGGAACGGCGACATGAAGTGGGTGAGCAGGTCGACCGCGTAGTCGGGCGTCTGGCCGCCGGGGTCCAGGAACGACACCATCTGCGGGCCGCCCGCGCCGCGCAGCGTGATGGAGTCGCCCTTCCCCCGCGCCGCGAACCCCGGCTTGGCGCTGACCGCCAGGCAGGCGAGCCGGATCCCGGCCGCCGCGACCTGCGGACGGGTGGAGATGCGGCGCAGCCGCTGGTCGTAGCGGCGCGGCGCGAGCGACGTGGCCGCGCCCAGGCGCACCGACTCGCGGAAGACGTCCGCGCCGACCTCCCGGCTGAGCCGGACGCCCAGCGTGACGTCCGGCCGCAGGTCGACGCCGCGGGCACGCAGCGTGAGCCGGTCGTAGGCGCCCTCGAAGCCGGGCGTCAGGTAGCCGAGCGCCGCCGGCGCCTTCAGCCCGAACGGCACCCGCCCCGGCCGCACCGTGAGCCGCGACACCTTCCGCACGGCCAGCGACAGGTCGGCGACGGAGCTGCGGCCGAGCGCGAAGTCGCCGTTCACCTGGTAGGACAGGAAGCCGCCGGTGTAGGGGACGTCCTGCGCGGCGCGCACCCGCTGGCGGGCGACCGGGTCGACGGTGAGCCCGGCGCGCAGCGCGACCCGGCCGGTGGGCACCGGCCGCGACACCAGGTCCACCGACAGGTCGGGGCCGAGCCTGACGGTGGTGTCGGCGGCCAGGTCGGTGACGGAGAGCGACACGTGCCCGAGCCTCCCGGACCGGTCGGCCAGCCCGCCGTCCACGCGGAGCAGGCCGTCGAGCGTGGACAGGCCGCCCTCGGCCTTGTACGTGACGGCCGGGACGCGCAGCCCGGTGGCCGAGGCGTCGGCGTCCACGCCGAACCGGGCGGGCACGTCGGTGAACCGCAGCTCCCCGCTCCCGGCTCCCGGGACCGTCACCTGGGCGCTGAGGCGCTCGACCGGCGCGGAGTTGATCACCCTGACGCGGGTCCGCGCCCCGTACGTGCCGTGGACGGCCACGGCGGCGGGCACCGGCGCGACGGCGACCCGCCCGCGCGCTCCCCCGGCCTCGGCGTGCGCGGTGAGCGCGCCCAGCGTGGCCGCCGGTTCGACGCGGTAGGCGGCCTCGACGACGTTCCCCTGCGGGCCGGGCGTCACGCCGAACGGGCCCAGGGACATGCGGGTGATCCGCGACGGCAGCCCGGTGAGCCGGGCGGCGACCTTGACCGGCGCGGGCGGCAGGACCGTCCCGGCCAGGTAGAGCCCGAGGCCGCGGCCGCCCGGCCGGTAGCCGTCGAAGGTGAACGTCCTCCTGGCGGGGTCCACCGTCACCTTCTCCGGCAGCCCGGCCACGTCCAGGTGGGCCCGGACGGCGAAGCAGCCCCGTTCGGCGCAGAACGGGCCCGGCGCGCACCCCCGCGTGCCCGGCCGGCAGCCGCCGTCGACGAGCGAGATGCCGTCGTCCAGCGCGGGCGCGTCCTTCAGGTCGCGCAGCGCCCCGGTCTTGCCGGCCCAGGCGCGGGCGCGCACGTCCATGCGGGTGCCCGAGTACGTGACCTGCCCGCCCGACACCGAGACCGCGAGCCGCCCGGGCGCGGGCCCGGCGGTGCCGAGCAGCCCGGCGCGCACGTCGCCGCGCGTGACGTCGGCCGACAGCGCGAGCGTCTGCCGGGCGGCCCGGACGTCGGCGGCGAACCCGCCGTCCGACGGCGTGAACGCGACCGAGCGCAGCCCCCTGACCCGCACGGCGGCGTCCAGGTCGCCGGACGCCTCGTCATAGTGGGCGGCCAGGTGCGGCCCCGCCGGGACCTTGGCGCCGTCGTGGTTGGTGAACGCGAGCGCCGCCGAGCCGACCGGCCCGGACAGGCCGCGGAAGCGGTAGCCGCGCGGGTCCCAGGAGGCGTCGAAGCGGGCCGGCACGCCGGTCACCCGGGCGGCGGCCCGCACCTTCCGGCCGCCGGCGGTGGCGCGGGCGAGCGCGTCCACCGAGCGGACGGGCGCGCCGGAGGTCCAGGTCAGCGTCCTGGCGGCGGCGTCGGCGACGAGCTCGGCGCGCCTGCCGGGGCCGGTCACCGTGGCGCTCAGGTCGTCGCCGCCGCGCCGGGCGCGCAGCCGGATCTCGCGCAGCGGCGCGGACCCCGAGACGGCCGCCCTCGACCGCTCCCCCAGCTCCCACGACGCGCCGGCGTCGCCGCGCACGCCCCGCGCGGTGACGTCGACGGCGAGGGCGGAACGGGTGTTCGCGTAGGCGGCGCGCACCTCGCCGATCGTGCCGGCGGACCGGTAGACGGCCTTGCCCGCCGGGTCGAGCGTGACCTCCACCTCGTGCGGCGTGTTCGACAGCTCCAGCCTGGCCCGGTGCGCGCCGTCGACGCTCGCCGCGCCGGTGAACGGCCGGCCGCCGCCCGACTCCAGCCGCGCCCGCGGCCGCGCCCCGTACGTGACGTCGAACGCCGACAGCTTGGTGAGCAGCGCCGAGACGCCGAACGCGGCGCCGTCCTTGATCATGGTGACGTGGCCGCCGCGCGGGGTGGCGATCGCGCCGCCGCCGCGCTGGAGCACGGCCTCGAACCGGCCCACGGGCGAGCTCGCCGTCAGCCGCACCCGGTGCGCGGCCGGGTCGTTGACCAGGCGCAGCCGGGCGGGCAGGCCGGTGAGCCCGGCGCGCAGCACGGCGCGGCCCGCCGCCCGGTCGTAGTAGCGGACGCGCGCCGCCCCGGCCCGGCCGCGCCCGGTGCCGAACGTCAGCACCTGCCTGCCGCGCTCGGTCGCGTACCGGGCGGTCAGGACCGGCGGCACGTCGCGCAGCTCGACGCTCGCCAGCCGGGTGAGCCGGCCCTCGCTGTAGTGGTGGTCGTGCAGCTCGGCGCGGCCGATCCGGCTCGGCGCGGTGAAGCGCGCCCCGCCGCCCTCCAGGGTCACCCGGGCGCTCCTCGGCATCCGGTCGAGCACCGCCCGGGTCACGCGGCGGCCGGTGACCGCGAGCGCCTCCACCCGGGCCGGGGCCGACGCGGTCACGTCCAGGCGCGGCGAGCCCAGGCTCGCGTCCACCGTGAGGCGGCCGGTGGCGGGCGTCTGGCGCAGGCTCACCAGCGCCTTCCCGGTCAGCCCCGCCACCGTCGTGGCGGACGCCCCCGGGTCCGTACGGGTCACGCTCGCCTTCACGCGGCCGCCCGACAGGTCGACGGTGAACGTGCCCCGGTCGGTGCCGGACAGCAGGCCGCCGAAGCCCACGGAGACGCGGCCGTCGTACTCGGCCCACACCCGGGCCCTGGCGGCCGGGCGGCCGGGCAGCCGCCTGACCGTGAAGCCGAGCCCGACGGCGGACTTCCCCGGCTCGGCCTCGGGCAGCAGGTACGCCGCCACGTCGGCCCTGTCGTCGCCGGTCACGTCCGCGGCCACCGGCTTGGCCAGCGGCTGCGGGCCCGAGCAGGAGACGGGCACCCGCTCGCTCTCCACGCACAGCCGGTACGTCAGGCCGGGAACCTGCTTGGCCAGCTTGCCGAACAGCCCGGCGACGGGGGCCTGCAACGCCAGCGGCGCGGCCCCGTCGGCGGCGGGCAGCACGTCCCGCGGCGACACCGGCCCGCCGTCGCCCGGCCCGTCGTTCTCCCGCCCGTTGCCCGGCCCGTCGCTGGCCGGCCCGTCGTCCGCCTGGGGGTTCGTCTCCGGCGCCCGGGCGCTCTCGCGGGCCTCGGCCTCGACGGCGTCGGCGAGCGCCGGACCCGCCGGGGTGGTCACCTCGGGGGCCTCCGGGCCGGTCTGCCCGTCGCCGGGGTCGGCCAGGGCGGGCGACGGCTCCAGCGCGACCCGCACCGGCGTGCCGGACGGCGTGGGCACCGGCGGCACGGTCCCGGCGCGGGGAGTCTGGGCCTCCGTCCGGGCAGGCTGCCCCGCGGGGCGGGCCGGGTCGGCGTGCGCCGGGGCCGGGTGAGGGGTGGCCGCCAGAGCGGCGATCGCCATGGACGTGGAAGCGAGCACGCGGCCCACGGCGTGCCGGCATGGCATGGCGCGAAACCCCCCGAAGTCATCCCGTTACGAATAGAAGTGACGAGACGACCACATATCCTGACTTGTAGTCAAGCCGTGGAGCTCCAGGCTACGGACGGTGAGCACGGAGCCGGTCGGACGGCGGCTCATCAGGCCGTCAACGCGCGAATGCCGCACCCGTGGCACGGGTGCGGCATCAGCGTTCAGGCCGGGCGGGCGCGCGGGCGCGCCCGCCGGTCAGTCGTCGTCGTGGTTGCGGTCGTGGTGGCGCCAGCCTTCCCACCAGCCGTTACCGTCGTCCCAGCCGCGGTTCCAGTCGCGGTCGTGGTCGTGGTCGTTGTGCGCCCACCACGGCTCCAGCTCGTGCTGTTTGTGGGGCCACACCGGCTTGTGGATGACCTTTCCGGGAGGGCCCTGGGGGCCCTGCGGACCCGCCGGTCCCTGCGGGCCGCGCGGGCCCTCGGGGCCCCTCGGGCCGCGCCGGCAGTGGTGGTGGTGACGGTGGCACTTGTGGCGCCAGCCACCCCACCAGCGGTGGCCCCAGCCGTGCCCGCAGCGGCGGTGACGGCAGCCCAGGAGGGGCTTCTCGTGCGCACCGGTGACCACGCCCGCCTGGACGGCGGTGCCGGCCACCTGAGCCGTGCTGGCGCCGGCGGCCTGCGCCGCCGGGAGAAGCATGACGCTGGCGGCAGCAGTCGCGAGGGCCAGGGTGGCGACCCGCTTGAGCGCGCGTGGCGCTCGACTCTCAGTGTTCATGGGCGATCGTTTCCGTTCATGGGTTTATCGATCTGGACGCGGGGCGCCGACTCGCTCGCTCCGCGACAGCCGCAGACATACCCGCACTCCCGATCACTCTTATCCAGTCGAACAGCAATGGATGATCAAAGGATCGCCATTTCCGCGAGGCGTGAGAGCGTAATTCAATTTGTCCGGATTTAGTGGGACAACAATGGCTCGCAGCCCTTTACGGAAAAAGGCATTTCGCCGGGGTGCGCATGCACCGAACAGGGAAACGAAGTGGCGTATGATCAACGTCTTGGTTCTCGCGGTGGGCCTGGGACTGCCCCTCGCTCCCGCCGTCCCCGCACCCACGGCGCTCGCGCCCGCCGCCCGCGCGGCCGCCGATCCCGCCGCTCCGGCGGGCGTGCTGCGGCCCGGCGACCGGGGCCCCGCCGTGAAGCAGATGCAGCGGCGGCTGCGGGCCGGCGGCTATTTCTGGGGACAGGCCGACGGGGTCTTCGACGAATCCACCCGGGCCGCGGTGTGGGGGTTCCAGAAGAGCCAGGGAATGCGCCCGCGCAACGTGGCCGACGCCAAGGTGCTGCGCGCCCTGGAACGTCCCCGGAGAATGCGCCCGCTGGTGCCGGGCGGCCCCCGCGACCGGGTCGAGATCGACCTGCGCCGCCAGCTTCTCGCCGTTTACCGCGACCGGCGGCCGGTGCTGGTCTCCCACATGTCGAGCGGCGCCGGAGTGCGGTTCTGCGAGGGCGGCCGCTGCCGGATCGCGCGCACCCCGGAGGGTGACTTCCGGGTGACCAAGCGGGCCCCGGGATGGACGACGGGGCCGCTCGGGTCGATGTACAACTCGCTGTACTTCGTCGGCGGGGTGGCGATGCACGGGTCGACGAAGGTGCCGCTGCGGCCCGCCTCCCACGGCTGCGTGCGGGTGCCGATGGACACCGCCGACAAGCTGTATCGCCTGGTCGACGTGGGTGAGCCCGTGTACGTGCGGCGCGGCGGGAGGTGAGCCGGCCGCCGGGGGCGCGGACCGGCCGGACGGGGTCTCTGCCAGAATGGCCGCATGTCCCCAGCCCGCGCCCTCCTGATCACGGGCACTGTCGGCGCTGGCAAGACCACGGTGGCTGACGCGCTCGGCGACCTGCTCGCCGACGCCCGCGTCCCCGGCGCCGTGCTCGACCTCGACTGGCTGCGCCGCTCCTGGCCGTCGCCGCCCGGCGACCCGTTCAACTCGGCGATGACCGTGCGCAACCTGCGCAGCGTCGCCCGCAACTACCTGGAGGCGGGGGCCGTGCGGCTGGTCCTCGCGGGCGTCATCGAGAGCCTGGAGGAGCGGGGTCGCTACCGGGAGGCGCTCGGCGTCGACCTGACCGTGTGCCGGCTGCGCGTCGAGCCCGCCACGCTCCGGCGGCGGCTGGTCCGGCGCCACGACGGCGACGAGGCGCGGCTGCGCTGGCACCTGGCCCGCGCGGGCGAGCTCGACGACATCCTGGACGCGGCCGAGGTCGACGACGTCACGGTGCGCGTGGCGGACGACCCGCCCGCCGCCGTGGCCGCCGCCGTCCTGAAGGCCACCGCCTGGGCCCCGTGACGCCGCCGCGAGTCCCGGTACGGCGTCCGGTCAGGTGAGGAGGGGCCGCACCTCTTCCGCGGTGAAGCGGACGAAGCCCGCCGGGTCGGGCTCGTCACCGGTGGGCTGCAGGATCACGGTGTCGGCCCCGGCCTCGGCCAGCCGCGCGGCGGCCTCGGCGATCGCCGCGGCCGGCCCGGCGGCACCGTACTCCGGCCTGCCGCTGAGTGCGGTCTCGGCCTCGAGCCGGGCGGGCCCGTCGGGGCCGGTGGCGGCGTGCAGGTAGCAGACGAGCTCGTGCCGGTCGTCACGCCCGGCCGCCTCCCGCCCCTCGTCGATGAGCCGGCGCGCCCGCCGTACGTCGTCCGGGGCGGTGCCGGCGACGATGACGGTGCCGTCGGCGGCCTCTCCCGACAGGCGCAGGGTGCGCGGCCCGGTGGCGCCGGCGAGCACCGGCGGCGGCGAGGCGGGCGGCCACACGAGGGCGACGTCGTCGAGCCGCACGTAACGCCCCCGCGTGGTGACGCGCTCGCCGCGCAGCAGCGCCCGGGTGGCCGCCAGGTGCTCGCGCAGCAGCGTGAGCGGCGACTCCACGCGCGCGCCGGTCTGCCCCATCCAGCTCTGCACGCCGTGGCCGAGCGCGACGACGGCCCGGCCGGGGAACATCCGGTGCAGCGCGGCCGCCTCCATCGCGGCCAGCGCGGCGTTGCGCAGCGGGACGGGCAGCAGCCCGACGCCGACGCGCAGCCTGCGGGTCCAGGCGAGCGCGGCGGAGGCGGTGGAGACGCCGCCCTCGAAGAAGCAGTCCTCCCACAGCCACAGCTGCTCCAGCCCGGCGTCGTCGGCGGCCTGGGCGACCTCGCGGAGGCGTTCGGGCGGGAGCTGGGGCCGGAACACGGCGCCGAGTGCGGTCATGTGATCCTTTGTACCCCGCCGGTCCGGGACTCAGGCGAGGCCCGTGTCGCGTTCGACGACGGTGAAGCGGTCGGCCACCAGCCCGACCGTGGCGCCGGTGGCGAGCGGCCGGCGGTGCTCGAACGTGACGTGCTCGCCGCCGGGCAGCTCGGCGACGGACTCGCGGCCGGACCCCTGGAAGCTGCTGCGCACCACGGTGCCGGTGAACTGGGCGCCGGCGTCGACGAGGCGCAGGTCCTCGGGGCGCAGGGCGACGTTCACGACGGCGCCGGGCGGGCCGGGCGGCCGGCCGAGCGCGACGGTGGCGCCGCCGCCGAGCGCGAGCCCGCCGTCGGCGGTGACCTCGCCCTTCAGCAGGGTGACGGTGCCGACGAACGAGGCGACGAACGTGGTCTCCGGCCGGTCGTAGACGTCCTCGGGGGCGCCGATCTGCTCGACGCGGCCGCCGTTCATGACGGCGACCAGGTCGGAGATCTCCAGCGCCTCGTCCTGGTCGTGGGTGACGTAGACGGCGGTGATGCCGGTCTCCTGCTGGATGCGGCGGATCTCGCGGCGCATCTCGATCCGCAGCTTGGCGTCCAGGTTGGACAGCGGCTCGTCCATGAGCAGCACGTCGGGCTCCAGGGCGAGCGCGCGGGCCAGGGCGACGCGCTGCTGCTGGCCGCCGGAGAGCTGGCCGGGCCTGCGCTGCTCGCGGCCGGTCAGCCCGACCATGGCCAGCCCGGCCTCCACCTTCGCGGCGATCTCCTGCTTGGGCAGCTTGCGCAGGCGCAGCCCGTACGCGACGTTCTCGGCGACGGTCATGTGCGGCCACAGCGCGTAGCTCTGGAAGACGAACCCGATGCGGCGCTTCCACACCGGCACCCGGGCCAGGTCGCGCTCGCCGAACCGGACGCTGCCGGTGTCGGCCGTCTCGAACCCGGCGACGATGCGCAGCAGCGTCGTCTTGCCGCAGCCGGACGCGCCGAGCAGCGTGACCAGCCGCCCCGACGGCACCCGCAGGTCGACCGACTCCAGGGCGGTGGTCTCGCCGAAGGACTTGGAGACGCCCTCGATGCTGATGTCCATCAGATGCTCCGGATGTTGTAGCGGCGGCGCAGCAGGTAGAGGGGGACGTAGACGGACACGAGCAGCACGGTGGTCATGGCCGAGGCGACGCCGAACGGGCTGCCCGGCTGCATGGCGTTGGTGAAGATGACCACGGTCATGGTCACCCACGGCACCGCGTACAGCATGACGGTGGCCGACAGCTCGGTGATCATCTGCAGGAAGCCGACGGTGCCGCCGGAGATGACGGCGGGCCTGATGATCGGCACGACGACGTCGCGGAAGCTGCGCCTGGGCGGCGCGCCGACGCTCATCGCGGCCTCCTCCAGCGACGGGTGCACCTGGGCGAGCGCGGTCTCGATGGACTTCATCACGTACGGGAGCCGCCGGATGAAGTAGGCGACCACGATGATCAGCGCGGTGCCGGTGAGGATGACCGGCAGGTGGTTGAACGCCAGGATGAACCCGATGGCGAACACCGTGCCCGGCAGGATGTACGGGACCATGACGAGGTTGTTCAGCAGCGGGCCGGAGATCCGGAAGCGCTTGCGGGCCACGATGTAGGCCACGACCACGCCCGTGACCAGCGCGAGCAGGCAGGCGATGCCGGCGAAGACGAAGCTGAGCACGATCGGCTGCAGCGACTCCTCGAACAGCCGCCGGTAGTTGTCCAGCGTCGGCTCCCACTGCAGGATGCCCGACTGCCAGCGCAGGAAGCTGGTGAGGACGACCACGAGGTGCGGCACGAACCCGAGCAGCAGCGCCGTCCAGATCCCGCCCAGCGTCAGCGCCCTGGGCAGGCCGCGCAGCTCGCGCAGTGGCTGCTCCCGGCCGCCGGTCACGGCGAACGAGCGCCGGGCGACGATCCGGCGCTGCGCGACCAGGGCGAGCCCGGAGACGAGCACCATCACGATGCTGGCCGTGGCGGCGACGCCGGGGCTGGCGGCCACCTCGGACATGAAGTTCTGGTAGACCACGACGGGCAGCATCTGGTAGCCGCCGCCGATGAGCATGGGCGTGCCGAAGTCGGCGAAGATCCGCATCCCGGCCAGATAGCAGCCGGTGACGATCGCGGGCACCGCCAGCGGCAGCGTCACCTTCCAGTGCGCCCGCCACGGCGTGGAGCCGACCGACAGCGCGGCCTCCTCCAGCGCCGGGTCGACCGCCCGGAACGCGTCGTACACCATGAGGAAGATCAGCGCGAACGTGAACCACACGCCCACCCAGATGATGCCGCCGACGCCGAGGATCGAGTCGAACGGCAGCGGCACCCCCGCCTCGCGGGCCGCCTTGGTGACGATGCCGCCGCTGCCGAGCAGCAGCAGCCACGCGTACGCGCCGAGGAACGGCGGCGAGGTCGTCGCCATCGTCAGCAGCGTGAGCACGGCCTCCCGGCCGGGCACCCGGTAGCGGGCCATGACGAACGCGAGCGGCACCGCCACCAGCGCCGCGCCCGCCGCCACGGCGAGGCTGACGACGACGCTGTGCACCAGCGGCGCGGTGAACCGGTCGTCGGCGGCGAACGCGGCGAACCGGTCGAGCGTGAACTCGCCCGTGTCGGAGGTGAACGCGGCCGTGACGATCCACAGCTGCGGGTAGACGATGAAGATCAGCAGGACGAGCAGGGCGAGGAGGCCGGCCAGCCGCCACGGGTCGCGCCAGTTCGCCCGGGAGGAACGGGACCGGGACCGGACGGCCATCAGCCCGCGCTCTTGACCGCGTCGTCGAACTTGGCCAGGATCTCGTCCTTCTGCCCGGCCGCCCACTTCTCGTCCACGCCGGCCCGCTTGAGCTGCTCGACCGGCGGCAGCCCGGTCGGCGCGGACACGTCGGCGCGGGAGGAGCGCCGCTGCACCTGGTCGACCATCGTCTGCTGGGCCTCCTTCGACATCAGGAAGTCCACGAACGTCTTGGCCGCCTCCAGGTGCTTGGCGCCCTTGATGACCCCGGCGGAGCCGATCTGGCTGGACACGCCGTCGGACGGGTAGATCAGCTTGATCTTGGCCCCGGCCTCGATCCACTTGGCGCCCAGGTCCTCGTTGATGAACGAGGTGCCGACCTCGCCGTCCTTGACCATGTTGAACATGGCCGTGGAGCCGTCGAGCAGGCGCGCGTTCTTCGCGAACCGCGTCACGTACTCCCAGTCGTGCAGCGTGACCATGGTGGTGAGCAGGCTGTAGGAGGTGCCGGACGACTTGGGGGTGGCGAAGGCGATCTCGCCGCCGGGGTAGTCCGGCTGGGCCAGGTCGGCGAACGTTTTGGGGTGCTTGCTCGCGTCGGGGAACTTGTCGGTGTTCACGGCGATCGCCTGGAAGAGCAGGTCGGTGGCGTGCCACACGTGGTTGGGGTCCTTGGCCACGGTGGCGGCGTCGTTGGGCAGCTCGACGGGGGCGATCAGGTCGGCGTTGGCCGAGTACAGCTCGGACGAGCCGCCCCAGATGACGTCGCCGAGCGGCCGGTCCTTCTCCGCCCTGACGCGGGCGAACGCCTCGCCGGTGCCCGGCAGGCTGATCTTGTTGACGGTGATGTCGGGGTGCGCGGTCCTGAACGCGGCCAGGATCGGGTCCGTGACCTCGGGGCCGCTGACGGAGTAGAGCGTGAGCGAGTTCGCGTCGCCCTGGCCGGCGCCCGCGTCGTTGTTGGTCAGCACACCCGAGCAGCCCGCCAGGGCCAGCGTGACCGCGCCGAGCATGATCCCGTACCGCATGGTGGTGTCTCCTGATCTGAGGGGGGTTTCAGCGGATCCATACCGGGTTGCCGGCGGCCCGCAGCGAGCTGTGGTCGCGCATCGAGCTGGCCCAGAAGCGGGGGTCGTGCCTGCCGGGGTCGGCGTGCGCCTCGGCCCGGTAGTAGCCGGGCCGGTCGATCACGTCCTCGACGGCGATCCGCTGCCACTCCCCCGGCCGGTCCGCGGCCGGGACCACGCCGATGATCAGCCCGTCGCGCAGCACGAACACCACGACCGGCTCGTCCGCCCGCACGTCCACCTCGACGCGCACCCGCCCGCGCCCGGTGCTCGACCCCATCGGCGCGCCGTCCACGCGCATGTCGAGGTCGGCGCCGCGCCACACGGCCACCCGCCCGGCCCGCAGCCCCGCCACGATCCCCGCCCGGCTCGCCTCCTCGGCGTGCACCACGGTGACCACCTGGCCGAGCGCCTGCGCCGGGTCGTGCGGGTCGTGGCAGTCGCTGCCCGCGACGCCGATCACCCGGTGCCCGGCTGTGAGCAGCCGGTCCCACAGGCCGATCTGCGCGTCGTTGTTGGCGCCCTGCTGGAGGTGGGCGATCTCGATGAGGTCGACGCGGTCCCACGGGGTGTCGAAGCGCCGCCACGCCTGGTCGCCGCTGAAGGCGTGGTTGACGCAGAGCAGCCCGCCCTGCTCGTGCACGTCGGCGGCCACCTGGGTCATCGTGTGCTCGGGGCGGTCCACGTACGTGTCGACCCAGCGCGACAGGCCGTGCAGGTTGGCGTGGCCTCGGTGGCTGGTGAGCTCCATCGAGCGCAGCAGCACGAGCTCGTCGTCGTGCGCGGCCAGGTCGTCCCAGTGGGCGGAGGTGAAGTGGTCGGTGACGGCCAGGAAGTCCAGGCGGGCGTCGCGGGCGGCCCGCACCAGGTCGGCGACGGGCCTGCGGCCGTCGGAGTGGTGGGAGTGGCTGTGCAGCTCGCCCCGGTACCAGCCGGCGCCGCCGCGCGCGACCTCCCCGGGCGCGGGACGCTCGCGCGGCACGGCCCGCACCGCCGCCGTCACCGGCTCTCCGGCCGGGCGGGCGCGCACGGTCAGCTCGTACGGCGCGGCCCGCTTGTGGCGGTCGAGATCGAGGCGTACGGTCCACCGGCCTGGCGGGACCGGGCCCGGGACGCATCCCGGCGTCGCGTCGTGCCGCCCGACGCGGATCACCAGCCGCCTCGGCCCCGGCCCGCCGGGACACTGCACGTGCCCCCGGAACGTTCCGGCGGGGTCGAGGAGCACCGCGTAGATCTGGACGACGTCCATGACCTTGTCGTACGCGAGCTCCAGCTCCAGCTCGCCCGCGCCGTCGGGGACGTCCAGCGGGTAGTGCAGGTAGTGCAGGTCCAGCGCGGGCTCCGGCAGGCTGGTGGCCACGCTGAGCAGCTCGATCTCCCCGATCATGGTGCCGCCGGACTCCCGTCTTCCTTGCCGATCAGTGACAGCTTTCTATCCGGGAGATGAACAAAAAGTCAACGTTTGTTAAGACATAAGGTGAATCTGTCGTATGGTCGCGGGGACATCCCGGCTTTCCGAGGAGGGGCGGAGTGCGGCAAGCCGGTTGAAATCGCCGGTCATTCACCGGCAAGCCGGTTGAAACCGCCGCATCACACAGTGAGGCCATCCACCAGGAAGGACGGTCCTCCGATGAGCCTCTCCCGCGCCCTCGCCGGTCTCGCAGCCGCCGCCACCGCCGCCATCACCCTCGCCACCGTCGCCCCCGCCGCGCACGCCGCCCCCGCCGCCGGGTCGTGGGGCCCGTACCAGGCTCCCGGGAAGCGCGCCGTCGCGGCGGGCACGCTGACCGCCACCGGGGAGGACCACGCCGACCTGCCGACCGCCGACGCCGTCCGGATCAGCGGCACCGTGCGCGACAACACGCGCGGCGCCGCGTGCGGGTGGGCGGTCTTCCGCATCACCTACCGCACGGGGGGCGAGCTGCCGTTCCGGCACCGCTGGGCCCGCGACTGCTCCTACCGCACCCCGAAGCACTTCACGATCAGCCACGGGGACGTCTACCAGGTCGAGCTCAAGGTCTGCGCCGAGCCCAAGGCCGCCAAGCCCTCCCTCACCTGCCTGTACGCGGGCACCTGGAAGACCCTCTACCTGTCGAAGTGACCGGCGGCCGGGCCGGGAAAACCTGTCGAACCGCGCCGGAGCCGGGTGGTATGCGTGTGCGGGTGGACATCTACCTGCGGACCGACCGCCTGGCCCTGCGCCGCTTCACCGAGACCGAGGCCGACGCCGGCCTCCTGTACGACCTGCACAACGACCCCGAGGTGATGCGCTACCTCAACGGCGGCAAGCCGGTCCCCCGCGAGGTGATCACCGGGGAGACGCTGCCGAGGTTCGCCGCCGGGGGCTTCTACGCCGCGTTCGACGGGGAGACGTTCATCGGCTGGTTCCTCCTGAACGGCCCCGCCGAGGGGCCCGAGCTGGGCTACCGGCTGCACAAGGCGGCCTGGGGCCAGGGCTACGCGACCGAGGGCTCGCTGGCGCTCATCGACCGCGCCTTCTCCCTCGGCGCCCGGCGCGTGCACGCCGAGACGATGACGATCAACCGCGGCTCGCGGCGCGTCATGGAGAAGTGCGGGCTGCGCTTCGTGCGCACGTTCTTCCAGGACTGGCCGGACGTGATCGACGGCTCCGACCAGGGCGAGGTCGAGTACGAGATCACCCGCGAGGAGTGGGAGGCGCGCCGGTCCTGAACCACCCGGCCTGGTGCACTGGTCAGACCAGTCGTTAGGGTGCCTCCATGGCATACGAGCGGTTGTTCCGCCTGGACGGGCGGCGTGCGGTGGTCATCGGGGCCGGCAGCGGCATCGGCAGGGAGTCGGCGCTCGCGCTGGCCGCGCACGGCGCCGACGTCGTGTGCGCCGACCGCGACCTGGCCGCCGCCACCGCCACCGCCGAGCGCTGCGGCGGCTCCGCCCGGCTGCTCGACGTGCTCGACACCGGCGAGCTGCGCGCCGCAGCCGCGGCCGAACACCCCGTCGACGTGCTCGTGTTCACCGCCGCCACGAACGTGCGCAAGCGGCTGCTCAACTACACCGGCGAGGAGTTCGACCGGGTCGTCGACCTGAACCTGCGCGCCTCGTTCGAGGTGATCCGGGCCTTCGGCGCGGGCATGGTCGAACGGGGCCGCGGCTCCATCATCGGCTTCGCGTCGATCCGCGCCTCCGTGACCGAACCCGGCCAGGGCGTCTACTCGGCCACCAAGGCCGGGCTGGTGCAGCTCCTGCGCACCGCCGCCGCCGAGTTCGGGCCGTCCGGGGTGCGGGTCAACGCGATCGCGCCCGGCGTCGTCGAGACGCCGCTGACCAAGCAGATCAAGGACAACCCCGCCTGGTACGACGCCTACGCGGCCAAGAGCGCGCTGGGCCGGTGGGCCACGGCGGACGAGATGGCCGGCGCGGTCGTCTACCTGGCGAGCGACGCGGCCGGCTTCGTCACCGGCTCCGTGCTCCATGTCGACGGCGGCTGGACCGCCGTCGACGGCCGCTTCGACCCACCGAACTAGCGACCGGCCGAGGTCACCCGCCTCCCGGGCTGGCCGCCTCCTGGGCCGGCTGCCCCCGGAACCCGCTGCCCTCCGGACCGGCCCCCTCCCGGACCGGCCCCCTCCTCCCGGACCGGCCCCCTCCCGGTCGGGCCGCCCGCCGGGCCGGCGTGGCGTGGCAGAGTGGGGCCATGCGCATCGGGGTGCTCGGGCCACTGGAGGTGGTGGCGGACGGGCGGCCGGTCGACGTCGGCGGGTTCCGGCTGCGGGCGCTGCTCATCCGGCTGGCCCTGGACCCGGGCGGCGTGGTGACCTCACGCGCCCTGGCCGAGGCGCTGTGGCCCGACGGCGGCCCCGCCAACCCGGCCCCGGCCCTGCACTCGCTCGTGTCCCGGCTGCGCCGCGCCCTGCCCGGCCGCGACGCCCTGCGCTCCGAACCCGCCGGGTACCGGCTCGACCTGCCCGGCGACAGCGTGGACGTGACCCGCTTCGAACGGCTCGCCGCCCAGGGGCACCGGGCGCTGCGCCAGGGCCGCCCGGACGCCGCCCTGACCGCGCTGGCCGGCGCGCTGGCGCTGTGGCGGGGCGAACCGCTGGCCGACGTCGCCGCCCTCCCTTTCGCCGCCTCGGCCGCCGTACGCCTGGAGGAGCTGCGGCTCGGCGCGCTGGAGGACCGCATCGAAGCCGAACTTGCCGCCGGGCACCGGCCGCCGGGCGGCGTGGCCGAGCTGGAGCAGCTCACCGCCGCCCACCCCCTGCGCGAGCGCCTGCGCGCCCTCCACCTCCGCACGCTCGCCGCCCACGGCAGGCAGGCCGAAGCCCTGGCCGCCTTCGAGACCTACCGCCGCCTGCTGGCCGCCGAACTCGGCACCGACCCCGGCCCCGACCTCCGCGCCCTGCACCTCCACCTCCTCCGCGGCACACCCCCCGCCCCGCCCGCCCCGCCCCCGTCGCGCACCCCAGCGCACGGCCCTGGGCACCCCACCCCCCTCCCCTCCGACCCCCCACCCCCCGGGGCCACGCCAGACGGCGCACACCCGAGGGAACTTCAGGACCGCACCCCCTCCGGAGCGGACGAGCGCGAAGGCCAGCGCCCGAGCAAGGGCGAGCGCCCGCACGGAAGCCAAGCCCCGCACGGAGACGAGGGCCAGGCCCAGCACGGGGGCGAGGGCCCGCATGGGGCCGAGGGCGCGCACGGAGGCCAAGCCCCGCACGGGGACGAGGGCCCGTACGAAGGCCAAGGTCCGCGCAAGGGCCAGCCCCGGCACGGGCGCCAAGCCCCGGACGAGGGCGGGAGTCCGTACGGAGGCGGGAGCCCGTACGGAGGCGGGAGTCCGTACGGGGGCGGGGGCGCGCACCTCCCGGACTCCCGCACCGGTCCGTCAGGAGAGGGGCCGTTCGGGGGTGAGGGGCGGGTGCCGGTGGCCTTGACGGAGCTCGTCGGGCGGGAGGCGGAGCTGCGGCTGATCGCGGCGCGCCTGGCCGCCGGTCGGCTGGTGACGCTGGTCGGCCCCGGCGGCGTGGGGAAGACGCGCCTCGCCATCGCAGCCGTGGCCGCCGGCGGGGTGCCCGCCGAGGCGCGCCGGAGCGATCCCACCCGTCGGGTGTGGTGGGCGGGGCTGGCGGCGGTGGCCGACGCGGGGGACGTGGCGCTGGCGGTGGCGCGGGCGTTGGGGCTGCGGGTCCGGGCGGACGCCGTGGAGCAGCTGGCCGAGGCGTTCGCGGGGGCGCGGGCGCTGCTGGTGCTGGACAACTGTGAGCACGTGGCGGACCCGGTGGCCCGGCTGGTGGAGGCGCTGCTCGGCCGCTGCCCCGGTCTGCGGGTGCTGGCGACGAGCCGGGAGCCGCTGCGCATCGGCGGGGAGGCGCTGTGCCCGGTGGCCCCGCTGCCGCAGGAGGAGGCCGAGCGGCTGTTCACGGCGCGGGCGCTGGCCGTGCAGCCGGGGTTCGTCCCGTCGGGGCGGGTCGGTGAGGTGTGCGGGCGGCTGGACGGGCTCCCGCTGGCGATCGAGCTGGCCGCGGCCCGGCTGCGGACGATGACGCTGGACCGGCTGGCCGATGGGCTGGGCGACCGGCTGCCGCGCGGGGACGGCCCGTTCCGGCTGCTGACGGGCGGCAGCCGGACGGCCTCGCCCCGGCACCGGACGTTGCGCGGCGTGGTCGAGTGGAGCTGGGACCTGCTGGACGGCGGCGTCCGGGAGGCGGCGGAGCGGGCGGCGGTCTTCCCGGCGAGCTTCACGGCGGAGGCGGCGGCCGGGGCTGGAGTCGGCGAGGACGCGCTGCACGCGCTGGTGGACAAGTCGCTGCTGCAGCTCGACGGCGACCGCTACCGGATGCTGGGGACGATCCGGGAGTACGGGCTGCTGCGGCTGGCGGAGTCGGGCCGGTTGCGGGCGGCACGGGAGGCGCATGCCGCGTGCTTCCTCGCGCTGGCCGAGTCCGCGGGTCCGGAGCTGCGGGGCGCCGGGCAGCTGGGCGCGGTGGCGCGGCTGGCGGCCGAGCGGGACCATCTGCTGGCCGCGCTGCGCACCGCGTGTGACCACGGCGACGCGGATGTGGCCGTGCGGCTGGGTGCGGCCCTGGCGATGTTCTGGACGGTGCGCGGTGAGCACGCGGAGGCGGTCGCCCGGCTGCGCGCGGCCCTTCGGGTGCCGGGCCGGTCCGCGCCGGGTCCCCGGCGGACGGCGGTGGCCGTCTTCCTGCTGAACGCCCTGATGGCCGGTGATCTGGCGGGCGCGGCGGCGGCCCTCGCCCCGGATGATCTCGGCGGTTCGGGTGAGGAGGGAGCGCTCGGGGCCTTCGCGGGGGCGTTGCTGGCGCTGGCCCGTGGCGAGGCGGGCAGCGGGCTGGGCGGGCTGGAGCCGTACCTGGGAGCGGGAGATCCCTGGACGCGCGGGATGGTGTGGCTGGCGCGGTCGCTGCTGCGCGGCACGGGCGCCGGGATGGCGGCCGGGCGCGCCGATCTGGTGGCGGCGGTCGCGGGGTTCCGGGAGGCCGGGGAGCGGTGGGGGCTGGCGTTGACGCTGATGTCGCTGGCGTCCGTCGAGATCGCCGCCGACGCGTACCAGGCGGCCGTGGCGGCGCTGGAGGAGGCCGAGGGGCTGGCCGCCGACCTGGGCACGTACCACGAGCTGGGGGTGTGGGTGGCGATGGTGCGCGTCCACGCCGGGCAGCCGGAGCGGGCCCGGGCGCGGCTGCTGCGGCTGGCCGAGGAGGGCGAGCCGGGGCCCGGCGGGCCGCGGCGGGCGGCCGTGGCGCGGGTGGCGCTGGCGGACCTGGCCCGCTACGAGGGGGACCTGGACGAGGCCGGCCGGCAGTTGCGGCTGGCGGGCGAGGAGGGCGACACGCCGTACCGGACGCTGTACGCGGCGGGGGCGGGGCGGCTGGCGGTCGCCGCCGGGGAGCTGGAGGCGGCGGCCCGCTGGCTCGGGGAGGCGCTGGCGCTGGCGGCGGCGATGCCGGACCCGCCGATGGTCGCGCAGGTGGGGGTGGGGCTGACGGATCTGCTGCTGCGGCGCGGCGAGCCGGTGCGGGCGGCGGAGACGCTGGGCGCCGCCGAGGCGGTTCGGGGCGGTCCGGACGCGCGCCACCCGGACGTCGTCCGGCTGACGCGCGCCCTGCTGGTCACCTCCGGGCGCCGGGCCGCCTACGAGCGCGGCCGCCGCCTGGACCGGGCGGCCGCGCTCGCCGTCCTGCGGGCGGTGTGAGGCGCGTCAGGAGCGGGCGGCCTGCCTGGCGCGCCTGTCGACGTAGGCGTCGCGGCAGCCGGAGCAGCAGAAGGCGTGCAGGACGCCGTCCTCCTCCAGGGTGACCGCGTCGTCGTCCAGGGGCACGATCACGCCGCACATCGGGTCGCGGGCGGCGCGTCCGCCGGCGAGGTCGGTTTCGACCGGCGCGTTCAGGAGTTCCACGATGCCCTCGGAGGTGGTGGCCCGCCCGTTGAGGCCGATGCCGCCCTCGGGCACGCCCAGCACGTGCACCTGCACGTCCGGGTCCCGGCCGTCGGACTCCCTGAGGACCTTGGTCACGTACGAGACCACCGCCTCGCTCATGTCCTTGCGCCAGGGGCCGGGAACGTACACGCGGACCAGGTAGCGGGGCCGGTCGCCGGGGCCGAGGGCGCGTCCGGCGGCCACCCACACGTCCGGTTCGTGCACGACCACCTGGAACATGGACCGGAACACCTCGGCGGTCCCGTCGCCGATCAGCTCGCCTCCCCCGGTCAGCTCGTGGAGGGAGCCGAGGCGTTCGGCGACGAGGCGGCGGTCGGAGTCGAGGACGCCTTTGGGAACGAAGAGTTCGATGAACATCATGCGGCCCAGCGTGCCGCCGGGGCCTGCCGGGCCGCTGTCAGACGGCTGTCAGGACGGGCGGATGATGGCCATCCGGGTGACGGTCAGCTCCTCGATGGCGAAGCGGGGCCCCTCGCGGCCCGCGCCGGAGTCCTTGACGCCGCCGTACGGCATGTTGTCCGCCCGGAAGCCCGGCACCTCGTTGACCACCACTCCCCCGGCGTCGATGCGCTCGATCGCGGCGAACGCGGTGGCCAGCGAGCGGGTGTAGACGGAGGCGTGCAGGCCGTACCGGGAGGCGTTGACGGCGTCGAAGGCGGCGTCGAGGTCGGGCACCGGGCGGACGCACACGACGGGGCCGAAGATCTCCTCGTCCCACACCTCGGCCCCTTCCGGGACGCCGGTGAGCACGGTGGGCGCGATGGCGCGGCCGTCGCGGACGCCGCCCGTCACGACGCGGGCGCCGGACGCGCCGATCCGGTCGAGCACCCGGTCGGTGGCGGCCGGGTCGATGAGCGGCGCGACGCGGGTGTGCGGTGAGCGCGGGTCGCCCACGGTCACGTCCTTCATCCGCTCGGTCAGCAGCGTCAGGAACTCCTCGTGCGCGGCCTCCTCGACGAGCACCCGCTGGACGGAGATGCACGCCTGGCCGGAGGCGTAGTAGCCGCCGCGCACCACGGCGTCGGCGGCGGCCTCCAGGTCGGCGTCGGCGGCGACGACGAGGGCGGCGTTGGAGCCGAGTTCGAGCAGGACCTTGGTGGGGGCGGCGGCGCGGGCGATGGCGTGCCCGGCGGCGGCCGAGCCGGTGAACGACACCGCGCCGATCCGCCGGTCCTCCACAAGGGTGCGGCCGACCTCGACGTCTCCGGTGACGAGCTGGACGGCGGCGGGCGGCAGCGCGCCGGAGGAGCGCAGCAGGTGGACGAGCCAGAGCGTGGCCAGCGGGGTGGCGGGGGCGGGCTTGACGATCACCGGGCAGCCCGCCGCGACCGCCGGGGCGATCTTGTGGGCGGCCAGCAGGAGCGGGTAGTTGAAGCCGGTGATGCCGACGACGACGCCGATCGGCCGCCGCGTCCAGAACCCGATCAGGCCCTCGCCCGACGGGAGGAGGTCGAGCGGCACCGTCTCGCCGTGCAGCCTGGCCACCTCCTCGGCAGCCGTGGCCAGGGTGATGACGGTGCGCGCGACCTCGACCTTGCAGTCGGCCAGCGGCTTGCCGGTCTCCAGGACGAGCAGGCGCTCGAACTCCTCGCGCCGCTCGCGCAGCGCGTCGTGGGCGGCCGTCAGCGCGGCGCGGCGGGCGTGCGACGGGAGCGCCGCCATGGCGGGGGCCACGGCCAGCGCCTCGTCCACCGCGCGGGCCGCGAGCGCGGCGTCGCCGACGGGCGCGCGGGTCACGGCCGAGCCGTCGTACGGGAAGATCACGTCCGAGGTGGCCGGGGCTTCCACCCAGCCGTCGCCGACCGGCAGCCCGGCAGGCCACTCCGCCTGAAATGTCATTTCATTTCCCCCAATTGATCGCTCATCGCAGCGCGCTCGGGAACGCGTCCAGGTACGCCGGGGCGCCCTCGCGGCCCGTCGCCGCCAGGATCGCGTGCGCGACGGCCCGGCTGAACACGTCCGCCCCTGCCGACAGCAGGTCGTGCAGGTGCGCCTCGCCCGTCCCGAACACCTCCGGCTCCGCGCCCGGGGCGGGCCGCGCGCAGGTCGCCAGGCCGAAGACGGTGTCGCCGTCGACCATCGTGTGCGCCGGGCGGATCGCCCTCGCCAGGCCGTCGTGCGCCACCCCGGCCAGCTTGCCGCACTGCGCCTTGGTCAGCGTCGCGTCGGTGGCGACGACGCCGATGGTGGTGTTGAGCGACGTGACCTTCGCCTGCTCCCAGGCGGCCACGTCCCGCGGCGACGGCGGTCCCAGGTGATCGAACTCGCCCGGCAGCCCGTAGCGGGTGCCCGACAGCACCCCGCCGCCCGGGTCCAGCACCGACCCGGCGGCGTTCACCACGACGAGCGCGGCCACGGTCACCCCGGCGTCCAGGACGGCGCTCGCCATCCCCACGCCCCCGGCCAGCCCGCCCGCCACCGCCCCGGCCCCCGCCCCGACCGACCCGGCGGCGGGCGCCTCACCGGCGGCGCGGCGTTCTGTGGAGGGCAGGGCGGCGTCGCAGGCGGCGCGGCCGAAGGCTGCGTCCGGGGTCGCGCGGAAGGCCCCGCCCCGGCCGAGGTCGTAGATGACGGCGGCCGGGACGATGGGCACGACGCCGCCGTCGACGGGGAAGCCCACGCCCGCGTCCGCGAGCCGGTCCATGACGCCGCAGGCGGCGCTCAGCCCGTACGCGCTGCCGCCCGACAGGACGACGGCGTGGACGCGTTCGACGAGGTTGCGCGGGTCGAGCAGCTCGGTCTCGCGGGTGCCGGGCGCGGCGCCGCGCACGTCGACGCCGGCGACCATGCCGCCCGGCGGGGCGAGGATGACGGTGGTGCCGGTGCGGTAGCCGTCGCCGACGCGGTGGGCGTGTCCGACGCGCAGGCCGGGGACGTCGGTGAGGGCGTTGGCGGGGCCGGGTCTCACGTGAGGGTCCCGGTGAGGAAGCGGCGGGCGGCCTCGGCGAACACGCGGGTGCACCGGACGATCTCGTCGACGGAGACGTGCTCGTCGGCCTGGTGGGCGATCCACTTGCCGCCGGGCCCGTACACGACGGACGGGATGCCGCCCCAGTGGGTGAGGACGGTGCCGTCGGTGGAGCCGGGGACGCCGCCGTAGACGGGCTCGGCGCCGGTGACGTCGCGGTGGGCGGCGGCGAGCGCGGCGACGACGGGGGTGGTGACGGGCACGTCGACGGGCGGCCGGTCGACGAGGACGGCCACGTCGGCGGTGATGCCGTCGCGGGCGGCCAGCGTGGCGACGCGGGCGGCGACGTCGTCGTGGGAGACGCCGGGCACGGTGCGCACGTCGACGAAGACGGAGGCGGTCGCGGGGATGACGTTGACCTGTTCCTCGGTGCCGGCCCGGACCACGGTGGGCGTGACGTACACCTCGCCGAGGTGCTCGTGGGCGGGGTGGCGGCGCTGGAGCTCGGCCTGGAGGTCGCGCAGCGCGGTGAGGAGGTCGCCGACGGCCTCGATGGGGTTGCGGCCGTGCTGGGGCATGGCGCCGTGCGCCATCTTGCCGGTGAGGTCGACGCGCAGCCGCAGCGCGCCCTTGGCGACGGCGCAGATCTCGCCGGCCTCGGGCTCGGCGACGATGGCGCCGTCGACGCCGGCGGCGAGCCCTTCGGCGACGAAGTGGTGGGCGCCGAGCATGAGGCCCTCCTCGTCGGCGAGCGCGCACACCTTGATCCGGCCGGGGAAAGGCCCGGCGAGCTGGAGCGCGCGGGTGGCGTAGAGGGTGGCGGCCAGGCCGGACTTCATGTCGGCGCTGCCGCGTCCCCACAGTTTGCCGTCGCGGATCTCGCCGCCGAACGGGTCGACGGTCCACTCCGACAGGTCGCCTTCGGTGACCACGTCGGTGTGGCCCTCGAACATCAGCGTCGGCCCGTCACCGCCGCCGCCCTCGACGACGGCCACCACGTTGGGCCTGCCGGGCGCGGCCTCGTACACGCTGGGCTGCCAGCCCCATTCGCGCATCTTGGCGGCGACGAGGTCGGCGGCGGGCTGCTCGCTGCGGCCGCGCGCCGGGTCGTTGGTGCTCGGGATCCGGACGAGCGCCTGGGTGAACTCGACGACTCCGCGGGCGTCTACCTCGATCAACGAAACCCCTCCAAGGTCGGTACGGCCTGCAGCAGCGTGCGCGTGTAGGCGTGGCGGGGCTCGGCCCAGACGTCGTCCACGGCGCCCGTCTCCACGATCTCGCCGTCGTTCATGACGGCGACCGTCTCGCACACGTGCCGGACGACGGACAGGTCGTGCGAGACGAAGACCAGGGTGAGGCCGAGCTCGTCGACGAGGTCGGCCAGCAGGTTGAGGATCTGCCCGCGGACGGAGACGTCGAGCGCGCTGACGGGCTCGTCGGCGACGAGCACCTTGGGGCGGGGGGCCAGGGCGCGGGCGATGGCGATGCGCTGGCGCTGGCCGCCGGAGAACTGGTGCGGGTAGCGGCCGGCGGCGGTGGCGGGCAGGCCGACGGCGTCGAGCAGTTCGGTGACGCGGTCGCCGACGGGCTCGCCGAGGGCGACGAGCGGTTCGGCGACCAGGTCGCGGACGCGCATGCGCGGGTCGAGCGAGCTCATCGGGTCCTGGAAGACGATCTGCAGGCTGTGGCGCAGGAAGCGGAGCCGGCGTTCGGGCAGGCCGGTGATCTCGCGGCCGTCGAAGCGGATGGACCCGGCGGTGGGCCGGTCGAGCGCGCACAGCAGGCGCAGCAGCGTCGACTTGCCGCTGCCGGACTCGCCGACGATGCCGAAGCGCTCGCCCTTGCGGATGGTCAGCGACACGCCGCGCAGCGCGTGGACGGGCTCGCCCGGCCTGGTGAGCGAGGTGCGCGGGCGGTGGTAGACGCGGGTGAGGCCGCTAGCCTCGATCAGCGGGGTGCCAGCATGCGTGGGCATGGCCCTCTCCTGTCAGCGCCGGTGCTTGCTCGCAGGTGGTGTCGGCGTGCGGGCAGCGGTTGCGGAAGACGCATCCGCCGGGGAACGTCCCTGCGGCCGGGACGCTGCCGGCGATGGTGGGCAGCCGGGTGCCGCGCGGGGTGAGTTTCGAGGCGGCCAGCAGGCCCTCGGTGTAGCGGTGGCGGGGCCGGGTGAAGACCTCGCGGATGGGGCCGCTCTCGACGACGCGGCCCCCGTACATGACCAGGACGCGCTCGCAGACGGAGGCGACGACGGCCAGGTCGTGGGTGATGAACAGCAGCGCGGGGGCGACCTCGGCGATGAGGTCGAGCATCTGCTTCTGCACGGTCACGTCGAGCGCGGTGGTGGGCTCGTCGCAGATGAGCAGGTCGGGGCCGTTGGCGAGGGCGATGGCGAGCATGACGCGCTGGCGCTGGCCGCCGGAGAGCTGGTGGGGGTAGGCGCGGGCGACCTGTTCGGGGTGGGGCAGGCGGACGCGGCCGAGGAGCTCGGCGGCGCGGGCGCGAGCCCGGTCGCGGGGGACGCCGTGCAGGGTCATGACCTCGGCGACCTGGGCGCCGACGCGCATGAGCGGGTTGAGCGCGGTCATCGGCTCCTGGAAGACCATGGCCAGCTCGCTGCCGCGCAGGTCCTTCAGGCGTTTCTCGGGGACGCCGACGAGGTCGCGGTCGTGCAGCCGGGCGGCGCCGGTGGCGGTGACGCCCTCGGGGAGCAGGCCCATGAGCGACAGCGCGGTCAGGGACTTGCCGGAGCCGGACTCGCCGATGAGGCCGACGCGTTCGCCAGGGGCGATGGTGAACGACACGTCGTGGACGAGCTCGACGCCGTCGGCGGCGACGGTGAGGCCCTCAACGCTCAGCACGGATCCTCCTGAGCTTGGGGTCGAGGTAGTCGCGCAGCCCGTCGCCGAGCAGGTTGAAGCCGAGCACGGCCAGCGCGATGGCCAGGCCGGGCCACAGCGCCAGGCGGGGGGTGGAGAACAGCAGCTCCTGCGACTCCTGGAGCATGCGGCCCCACGACGGGGTGGGCGGCCGGGTGCCGAAGCCGAGGAACGACAGCGCGGCCTCGGCCAGGATCGCGATCGCGAACGACACCGACGCCTGGACGATGAGGACAGAGGAGATGTTGGGCAGCACGTGGCGGAAGGCGACGGCGGCGCGGCGGCGGCCGGCGGCCCGCGCGGCCAGGATGTAGTCGGTGACCATGACCTGGAGGGTGGCGGCGCGGGCGACGCGGGCGAACGCGGGCACGGTGGCGACGCCGATGGCGATCATCGCGGTGAGCGTGCCGGCCCCGTAGACGGCGCCGAGCATGACGGCCAGGAGCAGCGCCGGGAAGGCGAACACGAGGTCGTTGACCCGCATGACGAGCTCCGACAGCCAGCCGAGCGGCGTCATCCCGGCGATCACGCCGAGCGGGACGCCGATCGCCGCGGCGATGCCGACGGCCACGATGCCCACGTAGAGGGTGGTGCGGGCGCCGACCATGAGCTGGCTGAAGGTGTCGCGGCCGAACTTGTCGGCGCCGAGCAGGTAGCCGTCGCCGGGCTCGCGCAGCTTGCCGGCGGCGTCGACGAGCGTGGGGTCGTGCGGCGTCCACACGAACGACACCAGCGCGGCCAGCACGACGATCCCGACGAGGACGCCGCCGGTGACCAGGCTCGCGTTGAGCCGTCCTCTCATCGCGCCCCCCGCAGCCTCGGGTCGAGCGCGGCGTAGGCCACGTCCACCAGGAAGTTGATCAGCAGCACGGCGGCCACCAGCACCATGACGACGCCCTGGACGAGCAGCAGGTCGCGGCCGGCGACGCCGTTGAGGAGCAGGTCGCCGAGGCCGGGGATGACGAACACCCGCTCGACCACGACGGCGCCGATGAGCAGCGTGGCCAGTTGCAGGCCGAGCACGGTGACGACGGGGACGGAGGCGTTGCGCAGCCCGTGGCGCCACAGCGCGCCCATCCGGCCCCGGCCCTTGGCGCGGGCGGTGCGCAGGTAGTCCTCGCGCATCACGTCCAGCACGGCGGAGCGGACGTAGCGGGTGAGCACGGCGCCCTGGACGAGGCCGAGCGACAGCCACGGCAGCAGCAGGCTGCGCAGCCATTCGGCGGGGTCGTCGGCGAACGGCACGTAGCCGCCGGAGGGCAGCGCCTGGGCCTTCACCGCGAACACGAACACCAGCAGGATGCCCGCCAGGAACGCCGGGACCGCGATGCCGACCTGGGAGAAGGCGCTGATGGCCGCGCCCAGCGGATTGCGGTGGTGCACGGCGGCGAACGTGCCCGCCGGGACGGCGATGAGCAGCGCGATGACCATGCCGCCGAGCACCAGCGCCACCGTGACGTTGAGCCGCTCGGCGATCTGCGGCCCGATCGGGGCGCTGGTCACGTACGAGGTGCCGAAGTCGCCGGTGACGAGCCCGCCGAACCAGTCGGCGAACTGGGCCGCGGCGGGCCGGTCGGTGCCGAACTCGGCGCGCAGCGCCGCCACCGCCTCGGGCGTCGCGTTGACGCCCAGCGCGACCTCGGCCGGGTCGCCGGGCAGCACCGCCATGAAGGCGAACACCAGCACCCCGGCCACGGCGACGCTCGCGACGAACACGCCGAGGCGCTTCAGCAGATAGAGGATCACTGCTTGGCGAGCCCGGTGAAGTCGAAGGACTCGGAGATGGCGTTCTCCGGCAGGCCGGTGACGCCCTTCTTGGCGACGATCAGGTTGGGGAACAGGAACAGCCAGTCGGCGGCGGCGTCCTGCGACAGCAGCGCGGCGGCGGCCTTGAGGTCGTCGGTCTGCTGCTGCTCGGTGCCGGTGTCGGCGGAGGCGAGCAGCTTGCCGTACTCGGGGTTGTCGTAGCGGAAGTAGTAGTCCTTGTCAGCGAAGATGCCCATGTCGCGTGGTTCGACGTGGTTGATGATCGACAGGTCGTAGTCGCCCTTGGTGAACACCACGTCCAGCCAGCGGGCGGGGAACTCCAGCGGCTCGATCTCGGCGTTGATGCCCACCTGGGCGAGCTGCGACTTGACCACCTGCGCGGAGGCGACGGCGTAGGGCAGGTTGGGGATGCGCATCTTCACGTCGTACGTCTTGCCGCCGAGCAGCGCCTTGGCCTTGGCGACGTCGTGGGGGTAGTCGCCGGTGCGGTCCTCGTACCAGGGGTCGGTGGGCGGGACCATCGAGCCGATGAGCTGGCCGCGCCCGGCCCAGGCGGTGTCGAGCAGGGCCTGGTGGTCGATGGCGTGGCGGACGGCCTGGCGGACCTTCTTGTCGTCGAAGGGCGGGCGGCCGTTGTTCATGGACAGGACGACCTCGCCGTTGGTGGTGCCCTCGATCGTCTGGAAGCGGTTGGTGTCGGCGAACTGCTGCAGCGACTCGGGCGCCTGGACGCTGGAGACGACGTCGATGCCGCCGGTGAGCAGCGCGTTGTTCATGGCCGTGGCGTCCTTGAAGTACTTGAGCGTCACGGTGGAGATCTGCGGCTTGGCGCCCCAGTATTTCGGGTTGGCGTCGAGGCGGATGGAGTCGCCGCGCCGCCAGGCGCCGAGCTGGTAGGGGCCGGTGCCGACGGGCTTGTTGGCCAGGTCGGCGACGCCGGTGCGGCTGAACATGGCGCCGAGCCTGGTGGCCATCGTGTAGAGGAAGCCGTTGCTGGGCCGCGAGAGGGTGACGACGGCGGTGGCGTCGTCCTTCTTCTCCACGTCCTCGACCATGTCGAGCTGCGACTTGATCTTGAGCTTCCAGTCGGACCTGACCCGGTCCAGTGAGAAGACGACGTCGTCGGCGGTAAACGGGGCGCCGTTGGTGAAGGTGACGCCCTTGCGCAGGGTGAAGGTGTAGGTCTTGCGGTCGTCGGAGACGTCCCACTTCTCGGCGAGCAGCGGCTGGATCTGCCCGGCCTGGTCAAGCTTGACCAGGCCCTCGTAGACGTTGACCAGCAGCGCCTGCGGGATCGCCGCGCCCTCGGTGGAGGTGAAGTCGAGGTTGGCCGGCTCGGCCACGAACCCGACCGACAGCGCCTCGGCCTTGCCCCCGGCGCCGCCGGTGCCGCCGGTGCCGCCGTCGCCGGACCCGCCGGAACCGCCGCCACAGGCGGCTACGCTCAGCAGGAGACCGCCCACGGCGATCCATGTCCCGATTCGCCTCATTGTTCAGCCTCCTGGCTAGTGCACTGGTCTGACCAGTAGGCTACGCACACTGCCAGTCCGCGACGGCTCGGGTCAAGGGGGCTTACATGGGTGGTCCACGCTTCGAGCCGGTGCGGACCGTACGCGCCTACGAGCGCATCGTGGAGCAGATCGAGGAGGCCGTCGAGAGCGGCGGACTGCCGCCCGGCGCGCGGCTGCCGAGCGAGCGCGAGCTGATGGCGCAGTTCGGCGTCAGCCGCTCCACCGTGCGCGAGGCGCTGCGGGTGCTGCAGGCGCGCGGCCTGGTCAGGTCGCGGCCCGGCGATCCCAACGGGGCGGAGGTGCTGCCCTTCTCCCCCGCCGCATTACACAAGTCGATGACCACGCTCGCCCGGGTCGACGAGCTGTCGCTGGGCGAGCTGGTGCAGTTCAGGATGGTGCTGGACGCCTCGGCCAACCTGCTGGCGGCGCGGCTGCGCACCGACGCCGAGCTGGCCGAGATGGACGCGGCGATCGGCCGGATGCGCGAGGCGGTCGGGGCGGGCTACGACGCGTTCAGCGCCGCCGACGTGGCCTTCCACGACGCGGTGGCCCGGGCCAGCCGCAACAAGCTCATCCAGATCTGCACCGACGTGGTCCGCTCGATCGTGCTCGGGCTGATCGCCGGGAAGATCGCGGGCTCGGACGACCGGGAGGCGCTGATGCTGCGGAGCATCCGCCACCACGAGGAGGTGCTGGCCGCCGTCCGGGCCGGTGACGGGCCGCTGGCCGCCCGCCTGTCGCGGCGCACGATGTACGACTACTACGTCGGCTACGTGCCGGCCGGCGAGCGGGCCGCTCTGCGGGCCCTGCTGGAGTAGGGGGGCGGGGTAGTGTGACTTCCGTGGCTGAGGAGGATGGGGACGGGGTGGCCGAGGCGTTCCTGCGTGAGCCCCGGCGCTACACCAGTCACCAGGTCGCCGAGATGGCCGGGGTGCCGGTCTACAAGGCCCGGCGGTTCTGGCGGGCGCTCGGCTTCGCCAACGTGGCCGACGACGCCGTCGAGTTCACCGAGTCGGACGTGGTGGCGCTCAAGACGCTGCTCGGCATGGTCAGCGACGGCGTCTACGACGAGGACCACGTGCTGCTGATCGCCCGCTCGCTCGGCCGGGCCGCCGCCCGGCTGGCCGAGTCGCAGGCGGAGATCGGCGCCGAGGCGCTCGACCAGGCCGGGGTGCCGCTGGCCGAGCGGCCCAAGGCGTGGCGGCGCCGGGCCGAGCGGGTGGTGCCCGACCTGGCGCGGCTGCTGGTCTACTCCTGGCAGCGTCAGCTCGCCGCCGCCGCCGGGCGGCTCGCCGTCCAGGACATGAGCACCGTACGGCTGGCCGTCGGGTTCGCGGACCTGGTCGGGTTCACCCGGCTGAGCCGGCAGATCACCGAGACGGAGCTGGCCGCGCTGATCGACCGGTTCGAGGGCCGCTCCGCCGACGCCGTCACCTCGTGCGGCGGCCGGGTCGTCAAGACGCTGGGCGACTCGGTGCTGTTCGTGGCCGACAAGGCGCACGTGGCGACCGAGATCGGGCTGCGGCTGCTGGAGGAGCACGCCCGCGGCAAGGGCATGCCGGAGCTGCGGGTGGGGCTGGCCGCCGGGCCGGTCATCTGGCGGATGGGCGACGTGTTCGGCACCACCGTCAACCTGGCCAGCAGGCTCACCGCGCTGGCCCTGCCGGGCACCATGCTGGCCGATCCGGAGCTGGCCGAGGAGCTGGAGGGCGACCGGGCGTTCCGGCTGCGTCCGGTCGACCGGCTGTCGGTGCGCGGGCTGGGCGAGCTGTCGCCGTTCACCGTGAGCCGCGCCGGGGCAACCTGATCGGCGCCTCGATGCGTCTGTACCGTCAGCAAGCTGATGGGGAGGCGCACCGGTGGCAGACAGGGCCATGTTCCAGGACTTCGTGAGCGCGAGGTCCGACCGGCTGTTACGCACCGCCTACCTGCTCACCCACGACTGGGGCACCGCCGAGGACCTGCTGCAGGAGTCGCTGGCCAAGGCGTGGTCCGCCTGGCCCGGCATCGACGAGCCGGAGTCGTACGTCCGCAGGGTGCTGGTGACCACGTACACGTCGTGGTGGCGCAGGAGGTGGCGCAGGGAGCTGCCGAGCGACACGATCCCGGACGTGGCGGTGCTCGACCCGCCCGCCGACGGCCGGGAGGAGCTGTGGCGGGCGGTGGGCCGGCTGCCGGCGCGGCAGCGGGCGGTGATCGTGCTGCGGTTCTACGAGGACCTGGCGGTGGCGGAGGTGGCCCAGCTGATGGGCTGCGCGGCGGGGACGGTCAAGAGCCAGACCGCCAAGGCGCTGGCCTCGCTGCGGGTGGACGAGTCGATCGTGAAGGAGCTGCGGGGATGACCGTACAGGATCTGCGTGACCTGCTGCGCGAGCGCGCCGACGGGCCGCCGCCGGCGAACCCGGCCCGGCTCGCGCAGGTGCGGGCCCGGGTGAGCAGGACCCGGCGGCGCAGGCGGATCACGACCGGGGTGGCCGTGGCCGCGGCCGTCGCCGCCGGCGCGGCGGTGCTTCCTGGCGCGCTCCCGGACACCGTCACGCCGGGCGGGCGGACGACGGCCGCCACCGCCCCGGGGCCGGAGCTGCCGGAGTCCTTCACCGCGCCCGACGGCGCCGCCTACCGGCGGCTCGCGGTCACCTCGATCGGCCGGTCCGGCGAGCAGAAGAAGACGCTGACCGTCCCGGTCACCGGCAGGCCGCTGGACCTGGCGGTGGCGTGCGACGGCGACGGGCGCGCGAACAACACCCCGATGGTGTCCATCGGCCGCGCGCCCTCGCCGTCCGCCCGGATCGGGCCGTGCTCGTCCCGGATGGAGCTGCTGCCGCTGGTGGTCTCCCAGGGTGACGGGCAGGTCGAGGTCACCTTCGACGGCACCCGCAGCGGTGTGTGCGGCCCGGGGATGACGGCCTGCGACGAGGCGGCCCCCGCCGCCTGGACGCTCGGCGTGTACGAGTGGACGCCGCCCGCCGAGCCGGCCGACCCCGCGCCCGTCAAGGAGTTCCCGGCCCGGTTCGAGGGGTGGAAGCTGGCCGGGTCCACCTCCGGGGTGTGGCCGCGCGACTCCGTCGTCCGGCTGGAGATCGAGGGCCACGGCCGCAAGGTCGCGCTCGACCAGCTCTGCTCGGGCGAGCTGGCGCGGCGGATGCGGTTCACCTACCGGGTGGGCGACGAGGAGCCGGTGGGCGGCGCGAACTGCGGCGTGTGGGAGTCGGGCGCGTACCCGGCCGCGCTCACCGAGGTCGAGGTGCCCGAGGGCGAGCGCCTGGTGGTCACCGGCGAGGTGGCGGCGTGGGGCGAGACCACCAACCGCCCGGTCCGCTGGTCGGTCGGCGTCTACACCAGGACCGGCGGCTCCGGCGAGTAGGAACATTTCCGGCCTGGCCGCGTTGCATCCTGACATGACCAGGCTCGCGATTCTCGACCGTTCCCTCGTCCGGCAGGGGCACTCCCCCTCGGCCGCGCTGCGTGAGACCGTGCGGTTCGCGCGGCAGGCCGAGGAGCTCGGCTACCACCGGTTCTGGGTGTCGGAGCACCACAGCGTGCCCGGCGTGGCGGGCTCGGCGCCCACCGTGCTGGCGGCGGCCGTCGCGGCGGCCACGGACCGGATCCGGGTCGGCACCGGCGGCGTGATGCTCCCGAACCACCGGCCGCTGGTGGTGGCCGAGCAGTTCGGCGTGCTGGAGTCGCTGTACCCGGGCCGGATCGACATGGGCCTGGGCCGCTCCGTCGGCTTCACCGGCGGCATCCGCCGGGCGCTCGGCCACGGCAAGGAGGACGCCGACGCGTTCGGCGACCGGCTCGCGGAGCTGCTCGGCTTCTTCACCGGCGAGCAGGACGTCCATCCGGGCGTGCACGCGCTGCCGGCCGAGGGGCTGCGCCCGCAGCCGTTCGTGCTGGCCATGGGGGCGGGCGCGGACGTGGCCGCCGAGCACGGGCTGCCGCTGGTGATCGGCGGGGGCGGCGCGAAGCTGCGCGAGTCGGTCGGCCGCTACCGCGCCGCCTTCCGCCCCTCGGCCTGGGCGGCGCGGCCGTACGTGATGGTGGCGGCGAACGTCGCGGTCGGCGAGAGCGCCGAGCGGGCGGCGCTGCTTCAGGCGCCGGAGGCGTGGGCGACGGCGCGCTCGCGGACCGACGGCTCGTTCCCGCCGCTCGAACCGGCCGGCGCGGTGATGCGGCTGGAGATGACGGCGCGCGAGCGGGCGCTGTTCGAGGAGGCGCGCAAGGGCCAGATCCACGGCACGGACCGGGAGGTGGCGATGCGGCTGCACGACCTCGTCGAGCTCACGGGGGCCGACGAGGTCATGGTCACGATGAACACCTACGACCTGGAGGAGCGGCTCGACTCCTACCGGCGGCTGGCCCGGCTCGTCTGAGACGGCTCAGGCGAGCCCGTAGGCGAGCCAGACGTGGCCGATGATCCCGACGGCCGCCAGGCCGAGCGCGGCCAGGAACACCAGCACGAGCAGCATGCGGAACAGCGTGGTGACGACCTTCCTGATCTGCCGGACGGCGTAGACCAGGGTCCAGACGGAGAGCATGGCGAGCAGGCCGTAGACCATGCTGGCCATCGCGATGCCCTCAGGGGTGGGGAAGACTGTGGCGACGAGCATGTAGGGTCCCGTTGTGTGAAGCGCCGATGGGGTCGTGGACGACCTCGCAGAAACTTCAGTTAACCTTCAGAAGATCTACATCGAACTCCTAAAGATTGCATTCCCCCGATAAAGTCGCACTAATCGCCGTGCGGAGTGAGGGTCCTCTGGCCTAGAATGACCTCCCACTGTCCTGCGATCCGCGACCCGGCGCTGAACAGGAAAAATGTGCTCGCATCTGGGCATCAGTAGAGGTTTACTGAAAACACTGAAGTTCAGATGGGGGGTGTCCTCATGACGGATTCCGGTCCGGCCCTTGCACGCCGGCTCCGTTCGCTGCGCACCCGGCAATGGCCGGGCACCCGCGTCACCCAGCCCCAGCTGGCACGCGCGCTCGACGTGAGCGTCCCCCTCATCTCCTCGTGGGAGTCCTCCACCGCGCCGAAGGTCCCGCCGGCCGGCCGCCTGGAGGTCTACGCCGCCCTGTTCTGCACGCCCCGCTCGCTGCGCGGCGACGACCTCGTCCGGCTCGGCGAGGACGAGCTGACCGCCGAGGAGCAGCGGCTGCGCGAGAAGCTGCTGCACGAGCTGCTCACGCTGCGCGCCGCCGCGCTCGGCGAGCCCGGCCACACGGTCTTCCACGCCACGCGCAACCCGTGGCAGTTCGACGACGGCCAGCAGATCACGCTCGTGTGCGGCCGGCTGCCGCCGGAGCTGTTAACGCGCATGCCCTACGTCGTGCCCGAGGACCCCGACTACATCGAGCTCTACACCTACGCCGACCTCGACGCCCTGTTCGAGCTGCACGGCCACATCCGCGCCTGCAACCCGGGCAGCGAGGTGCGCCGCCGCACGCCCCGCGAGCTGGAGCCCGACGACCTGACCGCCCACCTGGTGCTCCTGGGCGGCGTCGACTGGAACGACATCACGACCGGCGTCGTCCACCAGCTCTCCCTGCCCGTCGAGCAGGTCAACGACTGGAAGGGCGAGAACGGCCCGTACTTCGACAGCGGGAGCGAGCGCTTCCACCCCCGGCTGTCCGACGGCCGGCTCGAGGAGGACGTCGCGCTGTTCTACCGGGGCCCCAGCCCGCTCAACAAGGAGCGGACCCTGACGATCTGCAACGGCATGTACGGGCGCGGCACGCTGGGCGTGGTCCGGGCGCTCACCGACAGCGTCTTCCGCGACAGGAACACCGAGTTCCTGCGCGAGCGCTTCGGCGACAGCCCCTCGTTCGCCATCCTGAGCCGCGTCGTCATCCTGAACAACCTGGTGATCACACCCGACTGGACGAGCCCCGCGTCGAGGCTCGTCGAATGGCCGGAGTGACCGCTCCGATCCCTTCTCGCACATCCCGAACGGTGAAGCCCATCCATGAAGCCTTCGCTGAGATCCGGGGACCATCACGGCTCCCACAGGCACCTGCTCCCGGCCCCGGGGGCGGCCGTGGGACCGGCCCGGATCGACGCCGTCGTCGTGCCGACCGCACGGCCCAGCCGCTACCTGGCGCACGCGCTGCGGCTGTCGATGGACCTGCGCTGCCCGCTGGTCGCGCTCTGCAGCGGGAGATGGACCTCGGCGGCCGAGGTGCGCGCCATGGCGCCGCCCGGCGCGGAGGTCGTCGCCGTCGACGTGGGCGGGGCCGAGGGGCTGACGCTGCCCCGCTTCGAGACCTCGCAGATGCTGCCGAGGATCTTCCGGCGGGGCACCGACACGGCGGCCAAGCGCAACCTGGCGCTGGCCCTGGCGCGGATGCTGGGCTGGGCGCGGATCGTCTTCCTCGACGACGACATCGAGGTGAGCGCGCCTGACGACCTGCGGCGGGCCGCCGGGCTGCTCGACCGGTTCGCCGCCGTGGGGCTGTCCATCGGAGGGTTCCCGGACAACTCCGTGGTGTGCCATGCGTACCGGGCGGTGGGCGGGAAGCAGGACTCGTTCGTCGGGGGCGGGGCGCTCGCGGTGGAGACGACCCGAAATATCGCCTTTTTTCCGGATATTTATAACGAGGACTGGTTCTATCTCCTCGAAGCGGACGGGCTGCGGCCGCTCGCCGTCACCGGCCAGGTGCGCCAGGCCCGCTACGACCCGTTCCGCACCCCCGACCGGGCCCGCACCGAGGAGCTCGGCGACGTGCTCGCCGAAGGCGTCTTCTGGCTGCTGGACGAGGGCCGCACGATCGCCGACGCACACCGGTCCCACTGGGTCGACTTCCTGGCCAGGCGCCGCCGCTTCATCGTCAGCGTGCTCGACCGCGTCCCCGCCGCCGGTCTCGAACCCGGCGAGCGGCGGCGCATGGAGGAGGCGCTGAAGGCGTCGCTGGGCCGCCTCACGCTCATCACGCCCGAGCTGTGCCTGGGCTACCTCGACGCCTGGCGGGCCGACCTGAAGGTCTGGCGCGACTTCGTCACGTGCCTGCGCCCGGCCGGGACCGTGCGCGAGGCGCTGCGCGCGCTCACCGCGCCCGGTCACGCCCCGCCGCACCTGCAACTGAGGCTGCCGAAAGTTGCCGAAGCCCGGCCTGATCCTTCGTCGTCATCTGACAGATTGCCGGTGTGAGCTTGTGATGGGGCGTTTCGTCCCCTGATCGTGGAAGTCATGCGTCATGTCCGGATCAGGGTGGCTTCTGATGGGGATCTCTCCGCGCTCGTCCGCGCTCTGGGGCAGGGGCCGTACTTCGCCGCCCAGCTCCGGCGGCAGCGGGCGGGGCACGGGGTGCTGCTGGTGGCGTGGCACGCCTTCACGCCGGTCGGCGACGTGTACCTGTGGCTCGGCTCGGCCGAGGAGCCGGAGCTGCGCGACCGGCTGCCGGGCGTGCCCCTGCTGACGCACCTGGAGGTGCTGCCGGAGCATCGCAACCGGCGGATCGGCACCCGGCTCGTCGAGGCGGCCGAAGGGTGGCTGCGCGACCTCGGGCACGCGCGGGTGGCGCTCGGCGTCGACCTCGACAACGACCGCGCCGGCTCGCTGTACGGGCGGCTCGGGTATCGGGAGTGGGGCCATCCGCCCGTACGGACCACGCGCCGCGTCTACCGGGCCGACGGGCGCGTCGAGCAGGTGCCGGACGTCTGCCGCATCCTGGTCAAGGATCTGCGTGAGGTCCGGGCGCGCTGAGGGTTAGGATCACCGAACATAGTTCGGGCCTAGTGAGGATGTGCCGGTATGACCTCTCGCCAGCATGCCATCGGTGACCTGTTGCGGCGCTCGGCCGCCCGCTTCCCCGGCAAGACCGCGATCGTCTTCGGAGACCTGCGGCAGAGCTACGCCGACCTCGACCGCACGGTCAACCGCACCGCCAACGCGCTGGCCGCCCGCGGCGTCGGCAAGGGCGACCGGTTCGCGCTGTTCTCGCACAACCACCACGCCTTCGTGGTCGCCTACTTCGCCCTCGCCCGGCTGGGCGCCGTCTCCGTGCCGATCAACTTCATGCTCGGCGCCGACGAGGTCGCGTACATCCTGGAGCACTCCGGCGCGACCGGGATGCTCGTGGAGGAGGCGCTGGCGCCGGTGGCCGCCCGGGCGGCGGGCGAGCGCGTCACGGTGCGCGGCGTCATCGGGCGGGCCGACGGGTGGGAGCCGTTCGACGACTGGGCCGCCCACGCCGACGACACCGAGCCGGCCGCGGAGATCGGCGACGACGACCCCATCCAGCTCATGTACACCAGCGGGACCGAGTCGCGGCCCAAGGGCGCGGCGCTGTCGAGCCGCAGCCTCATCGCCCAGTACGTGACCTGCGTCGTCGACGGCGAGATGAGCGCCGCCGACGTGGAGGTGCACGCGCTGCCGCTCTACCACTGCGCGCAGCTCCACTGCTTCCTGACGCCCGGCGTCTACCTCGGGGCCACGAACATCGTGCTGCCCGGCGCCGACCCGGCGGCGATCCTGGCCGCCATCGAGAGCGAGCGGGCCACCAAGCTGTTCTGCCCGCCGACCGTGTGGATCGCGCTGCTGCGCCACCCCGACTTCGACCGCCGTGACCTGTCGTCGCTGCGCAAGGGCTACTACGGCGCCTCCATCATGCCCGTCGAGGTGCTCAAGGAGATCGCCGCGCGGCTGCCCCAGGTGCGGCTGTTCAACTTCTACGGCCAGACCGAGATGGCGCCCGTCGCCACCATCCTCGGGCCGGACGAGCAGCTCACCCGGCTCGGCTCGGCGGGCCGCCCCGCGCTCAACGTCGAGACCCGGATCGTCGACGACAACGACGAGCCCGTGCCGCCCGGCGTCGTGGGCGAGATCGTGCACCGCAGCCCGCACGCCATGCTCGGCTACTGGAACGACCCGGACAAGACGGCCGAGGCGTTCCGGGGCGGCTGGTTCCACAGCGGCGACCTGGGCGTGATGGACGCCGACGGCTACCTGTCGGTCGTCGACCGGAAGAAGGACATGATCAAGTCGGGCGGCGAGAACGTCGCCAGCCGTGAGGTCGAGGAGGCCATCTACCAGCATCCCGCCGTGGCCGAGGCGGCCGTGTTCGGGATGCCGGACGAGCGGTGGATCGAGGCCGTCACCGCCGCCGTCGTGCTGCGCGACGGCGCGAGCCTCACCTCCGCCGAGCTGATCGCCTTCCTGCGGGAGCGGCTGGCGCCGTTCAAGACGCCCAAGCGGGTGGAGTTCGTGACCGCGCTGCCCAAGAACGCCAGCGGCAAGGTGCTCAAGCGGGAGCTGCGCGAGGCATTCTGACAGCGCGGGTTCTGACAGCGCGGGTTCTGACAGCGCGGGTTCTGACAGCGCGGGTTCTGACAGCGCGGGTTCTGACAGCGCGGGTTCTGACCTGCGCTGGGCGGCGGTCGCTACCAGGCGTGCAGGGCGAACGGGACCCGGTCGCGGATGTGGGCGATCGCGGCGGCCGGGTAGTCGACGGTGTCCTCCGGCAGCCGGTCGAGCGGCCACCAGGCGACCTCCGCGCACTTGTGCGGCTCGGCGTTGCGCGGCTCGCCCCGCCAGCGGGTGACGGCGTAGAAGAGGCCGACGCGGTCGGGCGCCCGGTGCATGACGTGCGCGAAGGCCAGGTCGGCGGGGTCGATGACGACGCCGGTCTCCTCGCGCGCCTCGCGCACGGCGGCGGCCACCACCGACTCGCCGGCCTCCAAATGGCCCGACGGCAGGTGCCACAGCCCGTCGGCGTAGCCGGTGCCCGACCGCCTGCCCAGCAGCACCTGGCCGTCGCGGACGAGCATCACGTGCACGTCCACGATCGCCCGGAACCGGCCGGGCGCCGGGCCCGCCGCGGCTCCCGCCCCGTGGCCCGGCTCGGTCGCGGGGCCGTCGCGGCGGTCGAGGGCCTGGAGCCACTTGACCGCCACCGCCGCCACCTGCACCAGCTCGGCGCGCAGCGGCCCCGGGTCGCTCTCCGCCGCCGCCTCCAGGACCTCCTCCATGAGGATGTGCCGCCAGGTCAGCGCGCTGTCGCGGGCCGCCTCGTCCGTCTCCCGCCGCGCCTTCCCGGCCGCCTCGGCCGCCGCCGCGCCGCCGGTGCCGTCGGGCAGCGCCTGCATGCCGAAGCGCGCGTCCTGCGCCGCCCGTTCCGCCGCCACCTCGGCCAGCACCTTCGCCAGCGACCCTGGCACTCCCGCGTCACCGTCATGCGTCATGGCCGACAAGTGTGCCGCGCCCGCCCCTCGCCCGCACGACCCCGGCCCGGCTTCGCCTGAGATGCCCGGAAGATCAGGGCTGCGGGGCGGGGGCGCGGGCGTGGTCGAGGAAGGCGCGGACGACCGGGGTGAGCGGATCCCCGGCGCGCCAGGCGACGCCGATCGTCCGGTACACCGGCGGCGACAGCGGGATCTCGACCACCCCTGACGGCACGGGCCCGGCACTGGGCAGGCCGGCACTGGGCAGGCCGGTGCCGGGCAGGCCGGTGCCAGGCAGGCCGGTGCTGGGCAGGCCGGTGCTGGGCAGGATCGCGACGCCGAGCCCGGCCGCCACCAGCCCGCGCACGGTCTCGGACTCCTGGCCTTCGAAGGCGATCCGGGGCTCGAACCCGGCGGCGGCGCACAGGTCGTCGACGATCCGGCGCAGCCCGTACCCGTGCTCCAGCATGATCTGCTCCTCCCCCGCCAGCTCGGCGGCCCGGACGCTGGAGCGCCCGGCGAGCGGGTGGGCCCGCGGCACCGACAGGACGAGCTCCTGGTCGGTGAGCGCCCGGCAGGCCAGGGCGGGGTCGCCGTCGGGCAGCGGCGCGACGAACACCAGGTCGACGTCGCCTTCGCGGAGCCCGTGCAGCATGTCCTGGCGTGAGCCCTGGACGAGGCTGAACCGCACGCGGGGATGGCGGCGGCGGAAGCTCCGGATGAGGCCCGGCACGAGGGAGCGGCCGAGCAGGTGCAGGAAGCCGAGCCTGACGTGGCCGCTGCCGGGGTCGGCCTCCTCGCGCACCTCCCGCACCCCGGCGGCGACGGTGGCGAGCGCGCGGGCGGCGGAGGCGGCCAGGGTGCGCCCGGCGGCGGTGAGGCGGATGCCGCGCCCGGCGGGGACGACGAGGGGCGCGCCGACGGCGTCGGCGAGGGCGGAGAGGCGTCTGCTGGCGGTGGGCTGGGGGATGCCGAGGAGTTCGGCGGCCCGGGTGACGTGGCCGGTCTCGGCGACGGCGGCGAGCAGCGCGAGGGCCGGGGCGAGCGTGGCGGCGAGCCGGGCGTCGGCGGATTCGTCCATCAATTCATCCAGCACAGTATGAATTATGGCTCATTCCGGTATTAGACGTATTTGTTAGCTTTGCTTAGCGTCGGATGAGTGGTTACCGATCTCCGCGCCCCCGTGAGCACCGGGCGGGTCAGCGCCGCCGTCGCCGCGGCGGGCGTCTCGTCCTTCGCCCTGCTGTACGCGCCCCAGGCGGTGCTGCCGCAGCTCGCCGGGGCGTACGGGCTGGATCCCGGCAGCGCCTCGCTGACGGTGGGGGTGGCCACGACGGCGCTCGCGCTGGCGGTGCTGCCGCTGGCCGCGCTGTCGGAGGTGGTGGACCGCCGGAAGATCATCATCTGGTCGGTGATCGGCTCGGCGGTGCTCGGGCTGCTGCTGCCGCTGGCTCCCGACTACCGGGTGCTGCTGGTCATGCGGGTGTTGCAGGGGGTGGCGATCGCCGGGTTCCCCGGGGTGGCGGCGGCGTACCTGGCCGACCAGGTGGGGGCGGCCAGGCTGCCCGCGGCCGTCGGGGCGATGATCGCGGGCAACTCGGTGGGCGGCATGCTGGGGCGGCTCGGCGCGGGCTTCACGGCCGAGCCGCTGGGCTGGCACGGGGCGCTGCTCGTGGTGGCGGGCGTGTCCGCGGCCTGCGCGGTCTTCGCCGCCGTCACGCTCCCCCGCACCGTGCGGCCCGCGCCCGCCCCCGCGCGGAGCGGGCCGGCGCCGGACCGGGGGTGGATACGGCGCATGGCCGTGCCGTGCGCGGCGGGCTCGCTGGGGATGGGGGCGTTCGTCGCCGTCTACAACGCCGCCGGGTTCCGGCTGACCGCGCCCCCGCTCGACCTGGCCCCGGCGGTGGCGTCGCTGGTGTTCCTGGCGTACGCGACGGGAACCGTCTCGTCGGCGGCGGCCGGGCGGCTGGTGGACCGGCTGGGACGCGGGCCCGCGCTCGTCGCGGCGCTGGCCACGACGGTCGCCGGGACCCTCCTGACGCTGCCGGACGCGGTGCCCGTGGTGGCCGCCGGGTTCGCGATCCTGACCGCCGGGTTCTTCGCCGCCCACACCGTGGCCAGCGCCTGGGTCGCCGCCGAGGCGCCGCCGAGGGCGCGCGGCCGGGCGGCGGGCCTCTACACGCTCTGCTACTACCTGGGCAGCGGCGCCGGAGGCACGGCCGGGACGGCGGTGTACGGGCACGCGGGCTGGCCGGCGCTGGTGGCGCTGATCGCGGGCTGGCTCCTGCTGGCGCTCGTCACCGTCCTGGTGACGCGCCGCCCGCCGCACGGGCGCCGGGGTTCGCCGGCGCGTAACCCGGAGGCCACTTCGGCGCTCTAACGTCGCGCGCATGACGATGCGCGCGTTGATCGCCGGTGTGCTGGCGATGCTGTGCGGCGGTACGGTCGCCGTCGTGGTGTTCCAGACGACTCCCGCCGCCGCCGAGCGCCGCGGCCACGACCCCCTTGTCATCGCCCACCGGGGCGCCAGCGCCCTGCGCCCCGAGCACACGCTGCTCTCCTACGAGACGGCCATCGCCCTGGGCGCCGACTACATCGAGCCCGACCTGGTCTCCACCAAGGACCACGTCCTGGTGGCCCGGCACGAGAACGAGATCTCCGGCACGACCGACGTGGCGTCCAGGCCCGAGTTCGCCTCCCGGCGGGCCACCAAGACGATCGACGGCCGCCCGGTGACCGGCTGGTTCACCGAGGACTTCACGCTGGCCGAGCTGAAGACCCTGCGCGCCAAGGAGCGGGTGCCCGACCTGCGCCCGGGCAACACGGCGTTCGACGGGCTGGCGGAGATCCCCACGTTCGAGGAGGTCGTCCGACTCGCGCGGCGGCACGGCGTCGGCGTCTACCCCGAGACCAAGCACCCGAGCTACTTCGACTCCATCGGCCTGTCGCTGGAGGAGCCGCTGCTCGACGTGCTGGAGCGCCACCGGGTGCGCAAGGCGTACATCCAGTCGTTCGAGACCGCGAACCTGCGCGAGCTGAGCGGCCGCACGCGGCTGCCGCTCATCCAGCTCATCACGTACGGCGGCGCGCCGTACGACTGGGTGGCGGCGGGCGACGGGCGCACCTACGACGACATGGTGACGCCCGAGGGGCTGCGCGAGGTGGCCCGCTACGCCGACGGGATCGGCGTCGACACCCGCCGCGTCATCCCCGTCGGCCCCGACGGCAGGCTCCAGCAGCCCACGACGCTGGTCGCCGACGCCCACCGCAGGCGGCTGGACGTGCACGTGTGGACCGTCCGCAACGAGAACTCCCAGCTTCCCGCCGATCACCGGCTCGGCGATCCGGCCAGCCCGGTGTACGGGCGCGCGACGGGCGACGTGACAGGCTGGCTGTCGCGGCTGCTCGACGCGGGCGTGGACGGCGCGTTCTGCGACGATCCGGGCATCGGCCGGGCGGTGGTGGCGCGCCGTTCTGTCAGGGCCGGCGAGTAGGGTCTCAGGCATGGATCAGCAGCTCACCCTCATGGTCGTGCACGCCCACCCCGACGACGAATGCCTCAGCACCGGCGGCGTCCTGGCCCGCTACGGCGAGGAGGGCGTCCGCACGGTGCTGGTGACCTGCACCAACGGCGAGCAGGGCGACGGCCCCGGCGGCGTCAAGCCCGGCGACCCCGGCCACGACGCCGACGAGGTCGCCGAGCGCCGCCTGGCCGAGCTGCGCGAGTCGGTCGAGCACCTCGGGGTGGAGCACCTGGAGCTGCTCGGCTACCGCGACTCCGGCATGCAGGGCTGGGAGACCAACGAGCACCCCGAGGCGTTCGCCAACGTCGCGGTCGACGTGGCGGCGGCCCGGCTGGGCGAGCTGATGGAGCGCTACCGGCCGCAGGTCGTGGTCACCTACGACGAGACCGGCGGCAGCGGCTACTTCCACCCCGACCACGTGCAGACGCACCGCGTCACGATGGCGGCGGCCGAGGCGACCGGCATCCCGGCCAAGCTCTACCACACGGCCATCCCCCGGGCGGCGATCCAGCGCATGTTCGAGCTGATGCGCGACAGCGGCGTGGAGACCGACTTCGAGCCGTCCGACGACTTCGGCACCCCCGACGAGCTGGTGACGACCGTCGTCGACGTCACCGCGTTCACCGAGCGCAAGCTCAAGGCGCTGCGCTCGCACGAGAGCCAGGGCGAGAACATCTTCCTGCTGAAGATGCCTCAGGAGGCGCAGCAGCAGGCGTTCTCGCACGAGGCGTTCACCCGGGTGTTCAGCCGCGTCAGCGCGCCGTCGCACGAGGAGGACCTGTTCACGGGCCTGCGTCCGTAGCGGCCGGCCCGCCGGTGGCCAGGCGGAGCTGCTCCTCCTCGACGATGCGGCGGGCCAGCTCGCGCTCCGACACGTCGAGCGCCTCGGGCGTCGACTCGGCCAGCTCGCTGCGACGGGCGTAGGCGTCGAAGAGCGCCGTCTTGGCGTGCAGCAGCCGCAGCATGCGCTCGTCCACGCTGTCGGGCGACAGCAGGCGGTGGGCCTGCACGCGGCGGGCCTGGCCCATCCGGTGGGCGCGGGCCACGGCCTGGCTCTCCAGCGTGGGCTTGATCTGCGGCTCGCAGAGGATCACCACGGAGGCGGCCTGGAGGTTGAGGCCGACGCCGCCGGCCTGGATCTGGCTGAGCAGCACCGCGTGGCCGGGCGCCGCCGCGAACGCGTCGACGATCTCCTGGCGGCGCTCGGCCGGGACGCTGCCGGAGATCGGCCCGAAGCAGCCGCCGAGCTCCCCCTCCACGGCGGCGAGCACGTCGCGGAAGTAGGAGAAGACGACGACCTTGTGCCCGCCGCCGGCGGCCTCGCCGACGAGCTCGCGCAGCCGTTCGAGCTTGGCCGACTTCTCCGGCACCGCGTAGGCGGCGCGGCGCATGGCCATGAACCTGCCCGCCTCGACGGCCTCCCGATAGGCGGCGGCGTCGGCGGCGCTGAACTCCTCCCACTCGTCCACATGGACCAGGTCGGGCAGCTCGGTGAGCACGTCCTCCTGGTTGCGCCGCAGATAGACGGGGGCGACCGCGCGCCTGAACGCCCGGGCGCCCGCCACCGCGTCGCTCTCCCGCAGCCCGGCCAGCGCGCCCGGCTGCAGATAGCCGACAAGCGTGCGGAACTCCTCCACCCGGTTCTCCATGGGCGTCCCCGTGACGAACAGCACCCGCTCCACGCGGGCGCACCAGGCGGCGACGGCCAGCGAGCGCCGGGCCTCCGGGTTCTTCACGTAGTGGGCCTCGTCGACGACGAGCATGCCGACCTGCGGCCCGCCGCCGGCCCGCTCGCCGTCGAGCCGCCGCAGCCCCTCGAACGTCGTCACCGCGACGCCGCCGTGCTCGGCCCACTCCGCCTCGGCCAGGGCGCGCTCGCCGCCGTGCAGCCGGTAGGCGCGCAACGTGCTGCGCGTCTCCACCTCGCGCACCCAGTTGACCAGGACGCTCGCCGGGCAGACGACGAGGAAGCGCGTCTCCCCCCGGGCGGCCAGGTGCGCGAGCGCCGCGATGGCCTGGACGGTCTTGCCGAGCCCCATCTCGTCGCCCAGGATGACCCGCCGCTGCGCGAGCGCGAACCGGGCGCCGAACGCCTGGTAGCCGCGGAGCGAGACGCGCAGCAGGGTGTCGTCGAGCTCCTGCCCGCGCACGCGCGCCGACAGGTCGTCGGGCAGGAACCCCTCGGCGGCGGCGCGGTCGCGCGGCTCCACGGCGGCGAGCTCGGCCAGCAGGTTGTGATACTCGGCGGCGCGCAGCTCGTAGTCGATCCACGCCTCCATGCCGCCGGGCGCGGGGCGGAGCAGGTCGGCGGTGGCCTGGTTGATCAGCAGCCGCGTCTCGGTCTCGCCCTCCAGCAGCCCGCCGATCCTCCGCACGGCCTCCGCGGCCGCCGCCCGCCGCCGCCCGCCCGCGACCAGCCCCCGCCACCAGCTCGCGGCCGGCCGCGCCACCGAGACCAGCTCCCCGAGCCCTCCGGCGACACCAGAGGAGGCGCCGGTGCCGCCGGCCGCGACCCCGGGACCGGCGGGCCTCCCAGGGCCGACGGTGGAGGGGGCGGGCCCCGCAGCATCGGCCGGACCGGTGCCGGTGGTGGTAGGGCTGGAGGGCCCGGTGGGGGTGCCGGTGAGGGCGTCGGCGGTGCGGCGGGCGCGGGGGAGGTCGGGGCCGGCGGCGACGAGCCGGTGGAGGGCCGTGAGCAGCGCGGTGGTCTCGGGGTCCTGCCGCTCGACGTCGATGTGGACGGTCTCGGCCGCCTCCGCCGCGCGGGCGATCTCGCGGGCGGCGGCGTGCGCCTGCGCCTGCGTGCGGGGGCCGATGCCGGGGACGCGCTGGAGCTCGTACGGGGTCGCGTCCAGCACGTCGAGGACCGTGGCGTAACCGGCGGCCTCCAGGGCGCCGAGCCGCAGCCGGCCGCCGGTCGCGTCCCTGAGCCTGGTGATCGGGATGGCGGCGAGCCCCGTCCTGGCCTGGCGCCCGCGCAGCACCGACAGGGCGGCGTGCACGGCTTCGCGGGCGGCGTCGTGCTCCTGCCGCAGCGCGCCGGCCTCGTCGAGCAGCCGTGCGGCGCGGCGCAGCAGCTCGCGCACCTCGGCGCGGCCCGGCGCGATCGGGGGAAGGGGGTCGGGCATGGCCTCACTGTGCCACGCCGCCCCCACCCCCCGCGCCGCCGCCCGTGTCGCGCCCCCCTGCCCCACCCGCACCGCGCGCCTCATGGCCGCTCGTGCCGCGCACCTCGCCCGGGCCCTGGCCGGACGCTGCCCGTACGGAGCGTCCCGGGTAGGTCGGGCCCGTGGGCGGGCGGTTTGGGGACGGGGCGGGCGGGCAGGCGGTCGGGCACGGGATGGGGAACGGGGGTCGGTCATGGCGGAGTACGAGGCCACGCGGGGGATGCCGGCGGACAGCACGCTGGTGTACGGGATCGCGTCGGACGTCTCGATGGTGAACCGGTGGCTGCCGCACGGCCTGTGGGTGCGCGACAGCGGGCCGAACACGCTGGAGGCGGGCGGCGAGGTGGTGCCCGGCGAGGGCAGGCACGAGGGCCTGTTCAGCGCCTCGCCGGACCAGCTGCGGGTGGAGTGGGGCGGCCGGGACCACCCTGGTTACGCCGGCTGGCTGCAGGTGGCCGACGGGCAGAGCGGCGCCAGTGAGGTGACCGTGCACATCTCGCTCATGGACGAGCCGGGCGAGAAGACCTCGCGTGACCGGGCCGACGAGGTGCAGGCCATGCTGGAGGACGCGCTGCGCCGGCTGGCGGACGAGGTGAGCCGCCGGGTCACCGACGCGGGCTGAGGCGCGTCGGCCAGGCGCAGCGGTCAGGCGTCCTCGCGGCCGGGGTTCTCCAGCCGGAAGAAGTTGCTCTGCTTGCCGTCCTTCTTGTGCTCCTGGTAGATGAAGTTGAGCCCGCGCTCGTCGAAGGTGCGGAACCAGTCGTCCCAGGAGATCTCCTCCAGGTCGTCGCCGCCGTAGCCGGGGAAGTCGAACCGGAGAACCCCGGCCCGCCCGTCGTGCTCGGTGCCGGGGACGGTGGCGGGGCGGGCGCCGCGCTCGTCGGCCCACTTGCGGATCACGTCGTGGTCGGTGGTGATGAGGCTGCGGCCGGGCCGTTCCTCGTGCTCTCCGGTGGAGCCGATCTCCTGCTCGTACTTGTGCTCGCCCTCGACGGGGCGGTTCTGCTCGGACATGGCGCTTCTCCCCCTGTTGTCGTGCCCCTCCCGATACCCGTGGCTGTGGGCGGCATGTTCATGGGCTGGTGAGGTTCCGGTCAACCCGGGCCGCGCCTGCTCCGTGCCGGGTCCGGCAGGCGGGAGATTGGGGGAAGTGCCCACGCCTGTCCCGAGGAGACCATGGAGTCGCTGCTCATCCTGCACGCGGCAGCCGCCCTCTGCGCTCCATGGCTGACCCGGCTGCTGGGGAGGGACGCGTTCCCGCTGCTCGCGCTGGCTCCGGCGGCCGGCTTCTGCTATTCGCTGTGGGTGCTGGCCTCGGGGGTGCCGGAGGTGTCGAGCTCGTCGTGGGCGCCGGCGCTGGGGCTGTCGCTGTCGTTCCGCGCCGACGAGCCGGGCCTGCTGATGATGGCGCTGGTGACGGGGGTGGGGCTGCTGGTCATGGTCTACAGCTCGCGCTACTTCCCGGCGGGCGACGCGGGGCTGGCCAGGTTCGGCGGGTTCATGCTGGCGTTCGCGGGGGCGATGCTGGGGCTGGTCATGGCCGACGACCTGTTCCTGCTGTACGTGTTCTGGGAGCTGACGACGGTCTTCTCGTGGCTGCTGATCGGCTACGACCCGGAGAGCCGGGCGAGCAGGCGGGCGGCGATGAAGGCGCTGACGCTGACGACGCTGGGCGGGCTGGCGATGCTGGCCGGGTTCGTGGTGATCGGGCAGGCGGCGGGCACGTACCGGCTCTCGGCGATCGTGGCGGACCCGCCGCAGGGCGGGCCGGTGGCGGCGGGCCTGGTCCTGGTGCTGGCGGGGGCGCTGGCGAAGTCGGCGATCTTCCCGTTCAGCACGTGGCTGCCGGCGGCGATGGCGGCGCCGACGCCGGTCTCGGCGTATCTGCACGCGGCGGCGATGGTCAAGGCGGGCGTCTACCTGCTGGCCAGGCTGGCGCCCGCGTTCGGGGACGTGCCGGTGTGGCGGGCGGTGGCGGTGCCGCTGGGCGTGCTGACGATGGTGCTGGGCGGCTGGCGGGCGCTGCGGGAGACGGATCTGAAGCGGCTGCTCGCGTACGGGACGGTGAGCCAGCTCGGCTTCCTGACGATCCTGTTCGGGATGGGCACCCGGGACGCGGCGTTGGCCGGGGTGGCGATGCTGCTGGCGCACGCGCTGTTCAAGGCGGCGCTGTTCCTGGTGGTGGGCGCGGTGGACCACGCGGCGGGCACGCGGGACCTGAACCGGCTGAGCGGGCTGTGGCGGTCGGCGCCGTGGCTGTGCGCGGCGGCGGTGCTGGCGGGCGCGTCGATGGCGGGGGTGCCGCCGCTGGTGGGGTTCGTGGCGAAGGAGGCGGCGCTGGAGTCGCTGCTGACGTGGGAGACCTTCGACACGCTGGCGCTGGCGGGGGTGGTGGCCGGCTCGGCGCTGACCGTCGCGTACACGCTGCGGTTCCTGTGGGGGGCGTTCGGCACGAAGCGGGGGCTGCGGCCGTCGCCGGCGCATCGCACGCCGGCGGCGATGTTCGCGCCGGCGGCGCTGCTGTCGGCGCTGGGGCTGGCGCTGGCGCCGCTGGCGGGCGTGTACGACGCGGCCATGTCGGGTTACACGGGCTCCTTCCGTGACGCGGGGCACGGCACGCATCTGGCGCTGTGGACGGGCGCGGCGGTGCCGCTGCTGCTGTCGCTGCTGATCTTCGCCGTGGGCGGGCTGCTGTTCTGGGCGCGGCGGCCGGTGGCGCGGATCGGCGCGGCGTTGCAGTTCGCCGACTCGGCGACGCTGTTCTGGACGGTGATGCGGCGGCTGGACCTGTTCGCGATCCAGACGACCGGCATCGTCCAGCGCGGCTCGGTGCCGGACTACCTGCTGATCACGCTGGCGTCGGTGGCGGCGCTCGGCCTGTTCTCCTTCCTGTACGTGACGCCGCCGGACCTGGATCTGCGGATCGTCGCCTGGCAGCAGCCGGAGCAGCCGTTCGTCGTGGTGCTGATGGTCGCGGCGGCCGCGCTGGCGCTGGCCGCGCGCGCGTACGTGCTGCTCGCGGTGGTGACCGGGCTGACCGGGTACGGGACGGCGCTGCTGTTCCTGGCGCACGGCTCCCCCGACCTGGCGCTGACGCAGTTCCTGGCCGAGACGCTGAGCCTGGTGGTGTTCGCGCTGGTGCTGCGGCGGCTGCCGATCGAGCCGGTCCAGGCGCGGCTGCGCTTCCCGTTCCGGCTGGCGATCGGGCTGGTGGTGGGGACGGTGACGGCGGGCGCGGGGATGCTGGCGATGGAGGCGCGGCAGGCCGAGCCCGTCGGCGCGCTGATGGCGGGGGCGGCCGAGCGGGCCGGGGCGCACAACATCGTCAGCGCGCTGCTGCTGGACATCCGCGCCTGGGACACGCTGGGCGAGAGCACCGTGCTCGTCGTGCTCACGCTGGGCGTCACGAGCCTGGTGTTCCTGCGGCGCACCTCGTACACGATCGAGCGGGACGAGGGCGGCACGGCCCGGCCGCCGGGGCGGCCGCACTGGCTGAGCTCGGCGCTGCCCCGGGGGGAGCGGGCGCTGGCGTTCGAGGTGGCGGCGCGGCTGACGTTCCACACGGTGCTGCTGCTCTCGGTCTACCTGCTGCTCGTCGGGCACAGCCTGGTGGGCGGCGGGTTCGCGGGCGGCATCGTGGCCGGGCTGGCGATCACCGTGCGCTACCTGGCGGGCGGCCGGTACGAGCTGGCGGCGGCGGTGCCGGTGCACGCGGGCGTGCTGCTGGGCGCGGGGCTGACGCTGACGACCGGCACCGCGCTGGCAGGGCTGCTGTCGAGCGGCGCGGCGCTGACGATGCTGGCCGCCGACGTGACGGTGCCGCTGCTCGGCACCCTGCACCTGTCCACGGGCCTGCTGTTCGACCTCGGCGTGTACGTGACCGTGATCGGGATGGTGCAGGACGTGCTGCGCGCGCTGGGCGCCGAGCTCGACCGTCAGATCGAGAAGGAGGACGCCTCGTGACGATCCCGCTGCTGCCGTTCGCCGCCTCCGGGGTGCTGATCGCCACCGGGGTGACGCTGATGCTGGAGCGGAGCCTGGTCCGGCTGCTGGCCGGGGTGGTGATGCTGGGCAACGGGGTGAACCTGCTCATCGTCACCTCCAGCGGCAGCCCGGGCAGCCCGCCGATCCTGGGCCGGTTCCCGCAGGAGGGGATGGCCGACCCGCTCCCGCAGGCGATGGTGCTGACCGCGATCGTCATCACGCTGGGCGTGACCGCGTTCCTGCTGGCGATGGTGCACCGGTCGTGGCAGCTCACCGGCAGCGACGAGGTGCAGGACGACACCGAGGACCGGCGGGTGCGGCTGCGCGCGCGGGCGGGCGAGCTGAGCGAGGCGGTGCGGCGCAGGCAGGAGGAGTACCGGCGGCTGCTGGCCGAGGAGCGGGTGCAGCGGCCCACGGAGAAGGAGGCCCGGCGGCGGCTGCGGCTGCGGCGGCGCGAGGCGCTGCGGCTGATGCGGCACGCCATCCGGCAGGAGCGGGCGCGGCAGGCGCTGGCGCTGGACCCGGAGCTGGAGGGCGACGACTGATGGAGAGCCTCGTCGCGGTGCCGGTGCTGCTGCCGCTGCTGGCGGCCGGGGTGAAGCTGGCGATCGGCGCGCGGCTGCGCCATCTGCAGTCGCTCATCAGCATCGTGACGCTGACGATCACGGCCGTGGTGTCGCTGGTGCTGCTCGTGGAGGTGGACGCGCACGGGCCGGTGGTCACCGAGCTGGGCGGCTGGGAGTCGCCGGTGGGCATCTGCCTGGTGGCCGACCGGCTGTCGACGCTGATGCTGGTGGTCTCGACGCTGGTGACGCTGTGCGTGATGGTGTACGCGGTGGGCGGCGCGTACGCCGACCAGGAGCACGACGCGCCCATGGCGATCTTCAATCCGGCGTTCCTGGTGATGGTGGCGGGGGTGGCGGACGCGTTCCTGTCGGGTGACCTGTTCAACCTGTTCGTGGCGTTCGAGATGCTGCTGAGCGGCTCGTACGTGCTGCTGACGTTCGGCGGCACCCAGTCGCGCATCCGGGCCGGGGCCACGTACACGGTGATGGGGCTGGCCTCGTCGATGCTGTTCCTCATCGCGCTGGCCGTCACGTACGCGGCGACGGGGACGCTGTCGTTCGCGCAGCTCGCCGAGCGGTTCGGGCCGCTGGACACGCACGTGAAGCTGCTGATCGAGCTGACGCTGCTGCTCGCGTTCGCGATCAAGGCGGCGATCTTCCCGCTGTCGGCGTGGCTGCCGGACTCCTATCCGACGGCGCCCGCCCCGGCGACCGCGGTGTTCGCCGGGCTGCTCACCAAGGTCGGCGTGTACGCGATCATCCGGCTGGAGGCGCTGCTGTTCCCCGGCGGGCCGGTGGCGACGCTGCTGATGTGGGTGGCGCTGGCGACGATGCTGGTGGGAGTGCTGGGCGCGGTCGCGCAGACCGACATCAAGCGGGTGTTCTCCTTCACGCTGGTCAGCCACATCGGCTACATGGTGTTCGGGGTGGCGCTGTCGACCGTGCAGGGGCTCAGCGGGGCGATCTTCTACGTGGTGCACCACATCACGGTCACGACCGGGCTGTTCCTGGTGGCGGGGCTGATCGAGCGGCGGGCCGGCACCACGCGGGTGGAGCGGCTGGGCGGGCTGATGACGGCCACGCCGCTGATCGCGCTGCTGTATCTGATCCCGGCGCTGAACCTGTCGGGCATCCCGCCCATGTCGGGCTTCCTGGGCAAGCTGGCGCTCATCCAGGCCGGGCTCGCCGACGGCAGCCCGCTGGCGCTGCTGCTGGTCGCGGGCAGCCTGGCGACGAGCCTGCTCACCCTGTACGCGGTGGCCAAGGTGTGGGGCAAGGCGTTCTGGCGGGCGCCGGAGCCGTCGGTCACCGGGACGGTGGTGGAGAGCGACGAGTCCACCGGCGAGGACCCGGTGGTGACCACGACCACGATGCCGCTGACGCTCGTCGGGTCCACGGCGGCGCTGGTGGTGCTCGGGCTGTCGTACACGCTGCTCGCCGGGCCGCTGTCGGCGCTGACCGACCGGGCCGCCGCCGAGCTCATGTCCCGGGGGCCGTACGTCTCCGCCGTGCTGGGGAGGGGCGAGTGACGTCGAGGCTGCTCACGCCGAGGGTGTTCGGCAGGCCGGTGCCGGTGCCGCTGGTGGCGTGGCTGACGCTGATCTGGGTGCTGCTGTGGGGCAGCGTGTCGCCGCTCACGCTGGTGGGCGGGGTGGTGGCGGGGGCGCTGGTGGTGTGGCTGCTGCCGCTGCCCGTGCTCGACCCGGGCATCAGGCTGTGGCCGGTCGCGTTCGTGCGGTTCGCGGCGTGGTTCGGGCTGGACCTGGTGACCTCGACGGTGCGGGTGGTGTTCTGGGTGCTGCATCCGGGGCCGCCGCCGACGGGCGTGGTCCGGGCGCCGCTGCGCACCTCGTCCGAGTCGATGATCATGATGGTGATGGTGGCGGTGTCGACCGTGCCGGGGAGCCTGGTGCTGGAGTACCTGCCGGAGCGGCGTGAGCTGGTGCTGCACCTGCTGGGGCGGCGCGGGGACCTGGACGAGATCGGCCGGGCGGAGGTGGCCGGGCTGGAGTCGCGCATCGTCCGGGCGTTCGGCACCTCGGCCGACCGGGAGGAGCTGGGATGACCACGGTTTATCTGGTGACGCTGGCGCTGCTCGCCTGCGGGGCGGCGGCGGCGCTCTACCGGGTGGCGCGGGGGCCGTCGATGCTGGACCGGGCGGTGTCGCTGGACGTGCTGACGTCGCTGGCGATGTGCGGGCTGGGCGCGTTCGCGGCGGTCACGGACGACTATTCGGACGTCCCGATCCTGCTGGTGCTGTCGCTGCTCGGGTTCGTCGGGTCGGTGTCGATCGCCCGCTTCTTCCCCGGCCGGTCGCGGTGAGCGTGCTGGACGTGGCGGCGGCCGCGTGCCTGCTCACCGGGGCGGTGCTGGCGCTGTCGGCGGGGGCCGGGCTGATGCGCTTCCGCAACACCCTCGACCGCATGCACGCCGGCACCAAGCCGCAGGTGCTGAGCGTGCTGCTGGTGCTGCTGGCGATGTGGCTGCGCGAGCCCACCCTGTGGCTCGCCGGGCCGCTGCTGATCGTCGGCGTCTCCCAGGTGATCACGGTGTCGGTGGCCGCGTACGTGATCGCCAGGGCGGCCCACCGCCGCCGCGCCCCCGAGGACGACGACGGCACCGCGCTGCCGCCCGATCACTCCCCCGCGCCGGGCCGCGAGCGGCGCTGAGACCCGCCGTCGTCCCCGTTGGAGTTGTGCCGGTCGATGGCCGGCTGGGCGAACCACGCCCACGCCGCCAGCGCCGCCACGACCCCCGCCGTGCCCCAGGCGAGCGCCGAGTCGAACAGGAAGTCCACGACCAGCATCGTCGCCGCCGTCATCGACATGGCCAGCGCCAGCGCCCCGGCGATCCCGTAGAAGTTGGAGCGCCGCACCAGCCGCTCCTTCAGGCCCTGCCGGAACAGCACCCGGTGCTGGTTGGCCGGCGCGATGTAGCAGATCGACGCGATCGCCGCGCTGACCAGCGCCACGTAGAACAGCCACCGGTCGAACGCGCTCAGCCGGACGAACCCCTGCGAGAACGGCACCGTCAACAGGAACGCGAACAGCACCTGCACCCCGGTGACCGCCACGCGGGCGCCCTGCAGCAGCTCGACGAAATTACGGTCGGCCCGCTCCTGCCGGGTCTCCCTGTCCTGCTCCGGCACCTGTTCCATACCCGCCCTCCCTGACCTCGCGCCTGCCGGGGATCTCCTCTTCCTTGAGGAAGCGGGTCAAAACCCCGCCAGCAGCTTGGCCGGGGTGATCGGCAGGTCACGAACCCGGAGGCCGGTGGCGTGGTGGACGGCGTTGCCGATCGCGGCGGCCGTGCCGACGATGCCGATCTCGCCGATGCCCTTGGCGCCCATCGGGTTGAGGTGCGGGTCGTCCTCGTCGATCCAGTACGCGCGCACGTCCGGCACGTCGGCGCACGCCGGGACGTGATACTGGGCCAGGTCGTGGTTGCCGAACCCGCCGAACTCCGCGTCGGTGACGCTCTCCTCCATGAGCGCCATGCCGAGCCCCATCGTCATGCCGCCGACGAACTGGGAGCGGGCCAGGTCGGGGTCGATGATCCGGCCGGCGGCGAACACGCCGAGCAGCCTCGGCACCCGCACCTCGCCGGTGTCCGGGTCGACGCGCACCTCGGCGAACTGCGCGCCGAACGCGTGCCTGGCGTAGTCGCCGCCCCTCCCCGCCTCCCCGGCGGTGTCGGCGGCGCCGTGCTTCCCGTCGCGCAGCAGCTCCTCGCACGCCCGTACGACGGCAGAGCCCCACGAGGCCAGGCCCATCGAGCCGCCGGCGAGCGGCGCGGCGGGCAGGTCGCTGTCGCCAAGCTCGACCCGCACCCGGCCGGCGGGCACGTCGAGGGCGCGGGCGGCGATGGCGGTGAGCGCCGTGCGGGCGCCGGTGCCGATGTCGGCGGCGGCGATCCTGATCACGAAGGCGTCGTCCTCGGCGGTGGCGGTGGCCTGGGAGGGCCGGGTCATGGCCGGGTAGGTGGAGGCGGCGACGCCGGTGCCGACCAGCCAGCGGCCGTCGCGCCGGACCCCGGGCGCCGGGTCGCGCCCCTCCCAGCCGAACCGGCGGGCGCCCTCGCGCAGGCAGGCCACCAGGTTGCGGGAGCTGAACGGCAGCCCGCCCTCCGGCTCGGCGTCCGGCTCGTTGATCACGCGCAGCTCGATCGGGTCGATCCCGGCGGCCACGGCCAGCTCGTCCATCGCCGACTCCAGCGCGTACATGCCGGGGCACTCGCCGGGGGCGCGCATCCAGGAGGGGCTGGCGACGTCCAGGCGGGCCAGCCGGTGCGCGGTGCGCAGCGCCGGCGTGGCGTACATGGTGCGGGCGGGCACGGCGGCCTGCTCGGCGAACTCGACGAGCGTCGAGCTCTGCACGCGCACCTCGTGGTCGAGCGCGGTCAGCCGGCCGGTCGCGTCGCAGCCGAGGCGCAGCCGGTGGATGGTGGGCGTGCGGTAGCCGGTGACGTCGAAGAGCTGCTGCCGGGTGAGCGCGATCTTGACCGGGCGGCCGGTGGCGCGGGCGGCGAGCGCGGCGAGTATCGCGTGCGGCCGGGTGGTGCCCTTGGAGCCGAAGCCGCCGCCGACGTGCCGCGACACGACGCGCACGCGTTCCGGCGGCAGGCCGAGCGTGCGCGCGATGGTGTCGCGGTCGGCGGCGGCGCCCTGGGTGGAGTCGTAGACGGTCAGCCGGTCGCCGTCCAGGACGGCCAGGGCGGCGTGCGGCTCCATCGGGTTGTTGTGCAGCGGCGGCGTGCTGTAGGTGACGTCCACGGTGACGGCGGCGCCGTCGAGCCCGGCGGTCACGTCGCCCTTCACGGTGTCGGCGGGGAAGGCCGGGTTGACCTTCTCCGGCCGGTAGAGGCCGGGGTGGTCGGCGCGCAGCAGCACGTCGTGCGGCTCGGCCGCGTAGGTGACGCGGACGGCGCGGGCGGCGGCGCGGGCGTTCTCGTAGGTGTCGGCGACGACGGCGGCGACGATCTGCCCCCGGTAGGCGACGTCCCGGCTGCTGAACAGGCGCAGCTCGGGGTCGGCGTCGCCGGCCAGGTCCGGCGGGTCGTCGCTGGACAGCACGGCCAGCACGCCGGGCATCGCGCGGGCCGCCTCGGCGTCGATCGCGGTGACGCGGCCCTTGGCGATCCCGGACTGGACGGCGTAGGCGTGGGCGACGCCGTCCACGGGGTACTCGGCGGCGTACAGGGCTCGGCCGGTGACCTTGTCCCGGCCTTCGACACGGTTCACGGGGTCAGCTCCTTCAGCGCGCGCACGATCACGTTGCGGGCCATCGGCACCTTGTAGGCGTTGCGCGGCAGCGGCCTGGCCTGGCCGAGCTCGGTCTCGGCGGCGCGGGCGTAGGACTCCTCGCCGGCGGGGGCGCCGAGCAGCGCGGCCTCGGCGCGGGCGGCGCGCCAGGGCGCGTGGGCGACGCCGCCGAGCGCGAGCCGGACGCCGGTGACGGTCCCGTCGGCGCCGACGTCGAGCGCGGCGGCGACCGACACCAGCGCGAACGCGAACGAGGCGCGCTCGCGCACCTTGAGGTAGGCCGAGCGGCCGGGCGGCGGGGGCGGCAGCTCCACGGCGGTGATCAGCTCGCCGGGCTCCAACACGGTGTCGCGCTCGGGCTCGTCGCCGGGCAGCCGGTGCAGGCCGGGCATCGGCAGCACGCGCGAGCCGGCCGGGCCGGTCACGTGCACGCGGGCGTCGAGCGCGGCCAGCGCCACCGCCATGTCCGACGGGTGCGTGGCCACGCACGCCTCCGAGTGGCCGAGCACGGCCAGGTGGGAGTGGTCGCCGGGGATGGCCGGGCAGCCGGAGCCCGGCCGCCGCTTGTTGCACGGCTTGGAGACGTCCTGGAAGTACGGGCAGCGGGTGCGCTGCAGCAGGTTGCCGCCGACGGTCGCCAGGTTGCGGATCTGCCCGGACGCGCCCGACAGCACGGCCCTGGCCAGCATCGGGTAGCGGGCCAGCACCAGCGGGTGCGTGCCGAGGTCGCTGTTGCGCACGGCCGCGCCGACGCGCAGCCCGTCGCCGGCCGCCTCGACGCGGTCCAGCGGCAGCCTGCTGACGTCCACCAGGCGCTCGGGCTCGGCCACGCCGAGCCGCATGAGGTCCACCAGGTTCGTGCCGCCGCCCAGGTACATGTCGCCGGGCCGGAAGCCCGCCACCGCGGCGGCCGGGTCGGCGGCGCGCGTGTACTCGAACGCCTTCACCGCGCCACCTCCGCGATCGCGGCCACGATGCCCTGGTAGGCGCCGCACCGGCACAGGTTGCCGCTCATCCGCTCGCGGATCTCCCCGGCGGTCAGCTCGGGCTCGGCGGTCAGGTCCTCGGTGACGGCGCTGGGCCCGCGCTCGGCCAGCATCCCGGCGGCCGAGCAGAGCTGCCCGGGGGTGCAGTAGCCGCACTGGAAGGCGTCGTGCGCGATGAACGCCTCCTGGAGCGGGTGCGGCGCGCCGTCGCCGGCCAGCCCCTCGACCGTCGTCACGGCCTGCCCGTCGCAGGCCACGGCCAGGAGCAGGCAGGAGTTGGCCCGCCGCCCGTCCAGCAGCACCGTGCAGGCGCCGCACTGGCCGTGGTCGCAGCCCTTCTTCGAGCCGGTCAGCCCGAGCCGTTCGCGCAGCAGGTCGAGCAGCGAGGTGCGGGGATCCACGGGCAGCGTGCGCTCGTCTCCGTTCACGCGCAGGGTGATCTCCATGGCCGCTCGACTACCCGGGCGCCGCCGGGGACAAGCTACTCGTCCAGGAAATTCTGGATGACCCTGGCGAACGCCTCGGCCTGGAACTCCAGCGGCACCATGCCGCCCTCGATCACCGCCGTCCGCGCGCCGGGCAGCCGCCCGGCCAGCGCCTTCAGCTCCGGGAAGGCGTACGGGTCGGCCGACGCGCCGACGACCAGCACCGGGCAGCGGATCAGCCCGAGCCGGTCCTCCATCCGGTACGCGGCGACCGCCCGGTGCCCGAGCTCCACGTCGGGCCAGACGGCCAGCGCGTCACGCACGAACCGGGCCAGCAGGTCGGGCCGCTCCGGCGGGTAGAAGCCGGCGCGGCCCGCCCACAGCGCGGTCAGGTGCGAGCCGTCGGCGTTCTCCTCGGCGTGGTCGACCGGCGGCCTCTCGCGCCGCACCCGCCTGCCCTCGGCGTCGACGAGCGGCGTGGACGACAGCACCAGCGCGGTGACCCGCTCCGGGGCCCGGCTCGCCGCCTCGATCGCGATCACGCCGCCGGTGTGGTGCCCGGCGATCGCGGCGCGCTCCAGGCCGAGCGCGTCCATCAGGGCGAGCACGCCGCCCGCGTACGCCTCCACGGTGTGTTCGGGCGGCGACGCCGAGGCGCCGAACCCGAGCGTGTCCATGGCGACGGCCCGGCGCGTGCGCCCGAGCAGCGGCAGCACCTCGCGGTACTCGTCCCACGACCGGGGTGACTGGTGCAGCAGCAGGACGGGTTCGCCCCGCCCGCACGAGGCGTAGTGGATCTGTCCGAACGGCGTGCCGGCATACCCGAACTCGATCATTCGCGGCCCTTCCTGGCGACGTGCTCCCCCGGCAGCGTAAAGGGCGGGCCAGGGCATGTGTCACGCCATGCCTCACGGGTAGCGCCGACGGGGACGGCGATCGGCAGGGAGGAACATGACGGCGCAGGTGTGGGACGGCGGCCCGGCGGCGGTGCTGACCGTGAACGCGGGATCGTCCAGCCTCCGCCTCGACCTGGTCGACGGCGGCAGCGTCGTCGACAGCGCGCACGCCGAGCGCGCCATGGAGCCGGACGCCGCCCGCGAGGAGCTGTCCGCCTTCCTCGGCCGCCACCTGGACCGCGACGTGGCGGCCGTCGCGCACCGGCTGGTGCACGGCGGCGACCTGGTGCGCGCTCCGGTGGTCGCCGATGACGAGCTGGCGCGCGGGCTGCGCGAGCTGACCGGGCTGGCGCCGCTGCACCTGCCGCCCGCGCTGGCGCTGCTGGACGCGGCCCGCGAGCTGCTGCCCGCCGTGCCGCACGTGCTCTGCCCCGACACCGCCTTCCACGCCGCCCTGCCCGACGCCGCCGCCGTCTACCCGCTGCCGCGGCCCTGGCGGGAGCGCTACGGGCTGCGCCGCTACGGCTTCCACGGCCTGTCGTACGCGTGGGCGTCGGGCCGGGCCGCCGAGCTGCTCGGCCGGCCGGTCGCCGACCTCGGCCTGGTGCTGGCGCACCTGGGCGGCGGGGCGTCGGTGTGCGCGGTGTCGAGCGGGCGCAGTGTGGACACGTCGATGGGCTTCACGCCGCTCGACGGGCTGCCGATGAGCAAGCGGTCCGGCGCCGTCGACCCCGGGATGCTGCTGTGGCTGCTGGAGGACGGTCGGCTCACGCCGGACGAGCTGCGCCGCGGCCTGGAGCGCGAGTCGGGGCTGCTGGGGCTGTCCGGCGGGCGTTCCGGCGACACCCGCGACCTGGTCGCGGCCGAGCGGGACGGCGACCGGGCGGCCGGGCTCGCGCTGGAGGTGTTCTGCCACCGGGTCAGCCGGGAGATCGCCGCCGCGGCCACGTCGCTGGGCCGCCTGGACGCGCTGGTGTTCACCGGGGAGATCGGCTGGGACCAGCCGGAGGTGCGCGAGGCGGTCTGCCGCAGGCTGGGGCTGCTCGGCGTGGCGACGCCGGTGCGCGGCAACCGGGCCGACGACGGCCCGGTCAGCGCCCCCGGCGCGGCCGTCCCGGTGCTGGTCGTCGAGGTGCACGAGGAATTGCAGCTCGCCCGCGAGTGCCTGCGCGAGCTGTACGGGCCCGCCGCGCCGCAGGAGGCCGACCGCGGCCCGTGAAGCCGGTGATCACGGGTGGGCCTCGCCCAGATCCGCCCAGTCGCGTCCCGGGGCGCGCCCGCGCCACTCGGCCAGCAGCTCGGCCGCCCGCGACGGCGGCGCCGCCAGCCACATCCGCTGGGTGCCGCCCTCGGCGGCGTGCCGCTCCTGCTCCACGCTGCCCTCGCTGCAACAGGCGCACAGCACCCGCACGTTCCCGGCCGGCTCGGCGCCCAGCCCGGCCGCCGCGAACAGCTCCACCAGCTCCCCCACGTCCGCGCCGCTCCCCGTGACGGTGACCGACAGCGTCGGCAGGTCGGACGTCGCCCACAGCATCAGCTCGTCGAACACCGGATAGCGCACCCCCTCCACCACCCGCTCGCCGCTGGGCGCGCCGTCGTGCAGCACGATCTCGCCGAACCTGCGGTCGGCCGCCAGCGGCACGCTGACGACCCTGGCCCGCGCCGGGCAAACCCGCCGCACCCACACGACCTCCGGCTCGCCGTCCGGCTCCAGCCGCACGCACGCCATGCCGAGATCGGCGTCGATCTCCCCCTCGCCCGGCGGCAGCGTCAGACCGTAGCCGGCCCAGGCGTCCCTGGCGGTCGCCCAGTCACGCATGATCGTGGCGGCGATGCCGAGGTTCCAGAACGCCGGCTCCTGCTCGCCGCGCGGATAGCGGGCCGCCGCCTCCTTGCCGATCTCGTACGCGTGCGCCCAGTCCTTGCGGAACTTGTGCGCCAGCGCCAGGTCGAACCACCACGCCGGGCTCCGCTCGCCGTCGGGCTCCAGCGCCACCAGCTCGGTCAGGCCCCGCACCGCGCCGTCCCAGTCCTCGCGGTCCCACGCGGCGTACGCCGCCCGCTCCAGCTCGCCCGGCGCCGTCATGTGCGCTTCCCTTCCCGTCAGCGATCTGATCGTCCGACGTCATGGCAACCATCTCCCGACATGCGGCCGTGCGGCAACATCACGTAACCTGGTGCCATGTCGACGCCCCGAGTTTCCTAGCTGAGGACCCGCTTCCACGCCAGAAGTGTGTCCTCGAGCTTTCTCGGAGCGTCATCCCATGATCACCGTTCGTGACGTCGAGCTGCGCGCGGGTTCCCGCCTGCTGCTGTCCGGCGTGTCCTTCACCGTCTCCCCCGGCGACCGCATCGGCCTCGTCGGCCGCAACGGAGCGGGCAAGACCACCCTGCTGACCGCGCTCGCCGGTCACGCCCGCCCGGCCGCGGGCACCATCACCACCACCGGCCCCACCGCCTACCTCTCCCAGGACGCCCGCCCCGCCGGGACCTGGACCTCCCCCGAGGATCCGAGAGGGCCCGCCACCCCGCCCTCTCCCGGAGGACCGCGCGGGGCCGCCACCCCGGGCTCGCCCGCAGGGCCGGGCGAGGGCGTCGCGTTTCACTCCCCCGAAGGGTCGGCGCTGACGGTGGCGGGGCGGATCCTCGGGGCGCGGGGGCTCGGGGAGGCCGTGCGGCGGTTGCGCGCCGCCGAGGCCGCGATGGCCGAGGCCCGCGACGAGGCCGCGCTGGAGCGGGCCATGGCGGAGTACGCGCGGGCCGAGGCGGCGTTCCAGGCGGGCGGCGGCTACGCGGCGGAGGCCGAGGCGGCGCGCGTGGCCGCCGGGCTGGGGCTGCCCGCGCGGCTGATGGACCAGCCGCTCGCGACGCTGTCCGGCGGCCAGCGGCGGCGCGCCGAGCTGGCCCGCATCCTGTTCGCCGGCCACGACGGCGTCCTGCTGCTGGACGAGCCGACCAACCACCTGGACGCCGACTCGCTCACCTGGCTGCGCGGCTTCCTCCAGGGGCACCGGGGCGGCCTGGTGGTGATCAGCCACGACACCGGCCTGCTGGAGGCGGTCGCGAACCGGATCTTCCACCTGGACCCGCACCGCGCCACGATCGACGTGCACAACACCGGCTGGCGCGCCTACCTGGCGCAGCGCGGGAGCGACGAGCGGCGGCGCACCCGGCAGCGGGCGAACGCCGAGCGCAAGGCCGCCGCGCTGCACGCCCAGGCGGACCGGATGAAGGCCCGCTCGGCGACCGCCACGATGGCCAGGAGCATGGCCCGCCGCGCCGACCGCATGCTGGCGGACCTGGAGCCGGCCCGCCGGGCTGACCGGGTGGCGCGCATCCGGCTGCCCGACCCGGCCCCCTGCGGGCGTACGCCGCTCGGCGCGATCAGCCTGACCAAGTCCTACGACGGCCACCGCGTCCTGGACGGCGTGGACCTGGCGGTGGACCGGGGCAGCCGCCTGGTCGTGCTGGGGTTCAACGGGGCGGGCAAGACGACGCTGCTGCGGCTGCTGGCCGGGGAGGAGGAGCCGGACAGCGGCCGGGTGGTGCGCGGGCACGGGCTGCGGCTGGGCTACTTCGCCCAGGAGCACGACACGCTCGACCCGGCGCGGACCGTACGGGAGAACCTGGCGGCGGCGGCCCCGCACCTGACGGACGGCGAGGCGCGGGGGGTGCTGGGGGCGTTCCTGTTCTCGGGCGACGACGCCGGCAAGCCGGCCGGGGTGATGAGCGGCGGCGAGAAGACCCGGCTGGCGCTGGCCGGCCTGGTGCATTCCGGGGCGAACGTACTGCTGCTGGACGAGCCGACCAACAACCTCGACCCGGCGTCCCGGGACGAGGTCCTGGCGGCGGTCGGCTCGTACCCGGGGGCGATCGTGATGGTCACCCACGACGAGGGGGCCGTAGACGCCCTGCGCCCGGACCGCGTCCTGCTGCTGCCGGACGCGGAGGAGGACCTGTGGAACGACGACTACCGCGACCTGGTGTCACTCTCCTGACGAGCGCCCCGCCGTCACCCCGTGAGCAGCCGGTGCAGCCTGCGCGCCTCCTGGACGAAGCGGGCGGAGCCGGCGGCCGTGTCACCGGTCTTGACGGTCTTGAGCAGGTCCTCCCACATGGCGGGGACCCTAGCGGCGGCCCCCGACAGTCCGGTCAGGCGCGCAGGTCGTCGATGGCGCGCAGGACGGCGCGCTCGTCCAGCATCACGGAGGCGGTGAGGCCGAGCAGGGCGCTGATCCCGCGGGTGGCGGGGCCGCCGTGGCGGTGCTCGTGGAAGGCGGCGGCGAGCGTGAGCAGGCCGGTCCGCAGCGACGGCCCGGGGAAGGTGACGGCGGGGGCGCAGCGGCGCAGGTGCTCGGCGTGCCGGTCCTGCCAGGGCTCCCAGCGCCAGCCGGGCCACAGCCGCGGCGCGTCGGGGAGGACCTGGGCGAGGTCACGCGTCGTCCACACGCCCGCCGTGCGCGTGTCGGCGTCGAGGTGGATCCCGGCCGTCGGCGCGTCCGGCCAGGCTGAGACGGGCTCCCAGGCCGCGTACGTGTCGAGGGAGGCGGGCCCGTGGCCGATGACGGCGTCGACGGGCGGGCTGACCGGGTAGCCGCGCACGGTCCCGGCGCGGGCGACGGTGACCAGGCACGCGGGCTCGCCCGGCGCGGCCCGCCGCAGCGTGTCGGGCCAGGTGGGCAGGGAGGCGGGCAGCGGGCTCCCGGGCGGGTAGACGGCGGGGTCGAGCCAGAGCATCGGCATCCTGGCCGCAAGCTCCTCGGGCGTGCGCGCGCCGGGCGGCACCGGCATCGACCGGGGCGCGGCCACCCCGGCGGGGTCCTCGCCGACGGCGCGGACCAGGTCGGCCAGGCCGTCGTAGGCCCATTCGACCCGCCAGCCCGCCCAGGTGGTGGCCAGCACGCGCAGCGCCGCGCACCGGTAGGACGGGTCGGCGCGGCACGGCGAGAACCACAGCAGCCGCCGCTCGTCCACGTCGACGAGCGCGGCCCCGGTGCACAGGACCTCGTTCATGAAGGTGGTGTCGGCCCGCTGACGTTCGGCGTGGGCGAGGCCGGCGGCGGGGCCGGGCAGCAGCTCCAGCTCCAGGTCGTAGCCGGCCCACGGGGAGTAGCGCAGGCTCCAGGAGCCGTGCCGTTTGATCACGAAGTGTGCTCGATCACCCACGCAGCGATACTAGAGGCGTCTTCCTCCCCGCATCCGGGTTTTCCCCGTGTTGACCGGCTGACAGCATGCTGGCATGGCGTTACGGCTGAGGGCGGCGCGCGCGGAGGAGGCCGGGTGGCTGAGCGAGCTGGCGGTGCGGTCGAAGGCGTACTGGGGGTATGAGGAGACGTTCCGGGAGGAGTTGCGGCTGCTGCCGGAGGAGGTGGCGGCGCGCCGGGTGACGGTGGCCGAGCGGGACGGCCGGGTGCTGGGGTTCGTCACGGTCGACGGGGAGCCGCCGGACGGGGTGCTGGGCATGCTGTTCGTGGAGCCGGAGGCGATCGGCGGCGGCGTGGGCCGTGCGCTGTACGGGCACGCGCTGCGGGAGGCGGGCCGGGCCGGGTTCGCGCGGCTGACGATCGAGGCCGACCCGCACGCGGTGGGGTTCTACACGGCGATGGGCGCGGAGGAGTGCGGGCCGGCGCGGCTGGTGGCGCGGCTGGTGGCATGGCCACCCGCGCCGGAGCCGTCGTGGGTGGCGGCGTGGACCGGCGGGCGGCCGGCGGTGCACGTGGGGAACGTGGCGGAGTTCAACGGCGCGCCGCCGGGGCCGGACCACTACGCGTGCATGGCGGTGTTCGCGGGGCCGCTGCCGGAGGCGGTGGTGCTGCCGGTGCCGGTGGACCGGGCGTGGATCGACGGGCTGGCGGACGAGCTCGGCTGGGGCGAGGTCGAGGTGCACGACGGCATCGCCCCGGACGGCGCGGTGTCGGCGGCGATCGGGAGGCGGCCCGCGCTGGCGCGGCGGCTGGCGTCGGCGCCGGGGCCGGTGCTGCCGTGGGGCCGGACCGAGCAGTTCGCCCGGATCGTCCCCACGCCGGGCCGGGTGCTGGCCGCGATCGCCCGGTTCGAGTCCAAGCGCGGCGCGCACGAGCTCTTCCGCGCGCTGGCGCCGGACCATCCGGGGATCGTCGTCCCGGCGCAGCGGCCGGTCGGCTCCCGCCGGGCGCTGCGCCGGGAGCTGGCCTCGGGCGTGCCGCTGGTGCTGAAGACCGAGTACGGCGTCGGCGGCTCCGGCACGCTGATCCTCGACGGCGGCACGCGCCGGGCCGGGCGGCGGTGGGCCCGCGCCGGCGTGCTGGTGGAGGAGTACGTGCCCGGCTCCGGGCCGTACCGGGACCCGACGTTCGACGCCGTCGTCGACGACCACGGCGCGGTCCACCCGGTGGGGACCGGGCTGATGCGGGTCGAGGGCCCCCGCTACCGGGGCGTCACCACCGGCCCCGGCGTGCTGCCCGCAGAGCTGACGGCCACGGCCGCACGGTTCGGCACGGCGGTGGGCCGGGCGCTCGCGGAGCACGGCTACCGGGGCTGGTACGACGTCGACTTCGTGACCGACCCGGCGGGACGCCTGGCTCCGACGGAGATCAACCTGCGGCTGACCGGCCCGGCGGCGGCCCACACCCTGCGGGCGCGGCTCGACGCGCTGCGCGGCGGGCGGCATCTGGTCCGGGCGCTGGACCGGCTGCCGCTGGGCGCGCGGCTGCCCCCGGCGGCGCTGCGCGGGCATCTGGACGAGGTCGCGCGGGAGTGCCGGGGGCTCGGCGTGACGTTCCTGCCGACGATCCCGGCGGCCGCGATGGAGCCGTGGCCGTACCTGGGCGTCGCCCTGGCCGCCCGCACGGCGGACGCCCTCGACCGGGCCGAGGCCGCCGTACGGGCCGCCAACGAGGCGCTCGCGTTCACCGAGGTCGGGCGGCCACGAAGGCGACGACCACGGCCGCGGCGATCATCAGGGTGACGTTGAACCCGTACACGAGCGCCGCCTGCAGGGGCCAGTCGGTCTTGGCGGCGAGCCGGTAGAAGTTGTCCTGCGGCCACCAGGCGGCCAGCAGCCACGTGATCGCCAGGTGCGCCGCCGCGCTCACCCCTGGCGGCCTGTCCAGCCGCGCCAGCAGCGTGCGCCCCGACAGCAGGAAGGCCACGCCGAGCCCGAACGCCGCGCACTCGAACAGGTAGAGCACCGTGAACAGGCCCGCCCACGGCGACGGCACGGCCGACAGGTCCGTGGAGTACGGCCACAGCACGTCCGTCAGCAGGTAGGCGGCGACCGCGGCGACCGCGGCGGAGATGGCCATCGCGGCGCCGGTCGAGGGCTGCCAGTCGCCGCCCTTCCCTCCGGAGGGCGTGGCCGTGGCGCGCACCGGCAACGGCAGCGCGCGATGGTCGACCCGCCCGTCGGCCGTGCGCGGCAGCGCCCGCACCAGCGTGACGAACCGCGGCAGCCGCCGCCCCGGCAGCCGCTCCACCAGGTAGGCCCGCAGCTCCTCGCCGGTGACCTCGCCGTCCGGCACCACGTACGCGATCAGCTTCGGCCCTCCGGAGCCGGTCCTGACGCTGACGACGGCGCAGTCGGCCACCGCCGGGTGACGTCGTAACTCCTCTTCGACTGTCATATGACAGGGTTACCCTCATGGAACACCGCGTATTGGGACGCACCGGCCGCCAGGTCGGCGTGGTCGGGCTGGGCGCCTGGCAGCTCGGCGCCGACTGGGGTCAGGTGAGCGAGGACGAGGCGCTCGCGACGCTGGCCGCCGCCGCGGAGGCGGGCGTGACGTTCGTCGACACGGCCGACGTGTACGGCGACGGCCGCAGCGAGCGGATCGTCGGCCGCTTCGCCCAGGGACGCCCGGAGCTGACCGTGGCCACCAAGATGGGCCGCCGGGTGGAGCAGGTGCCGTCGAACTACGTGCTGGACAACTTCCGCGCCTGGAACGACCGCTCCCGCCGCAACCTGGGCGTCGACACGATCGACCTGGTGCAGCTGCACTGCCCGCCGACGGCGGTGTTCTCCGACGACGCGGTGTTCGACGCGCTCGACACGCTGGTGGCCGAGGAGCGGATCGCCGCCTACGGGGTGAGCGTGGAGACGTGCGAGGAGGCGCTGACCGCGATCGCCCGTCCCGGCGTGGCGAGCGTGCAGATCATCCTGAACGCGTTCCGGCTCAAGCCGCTGGAGCGCGTGCTGCCCGCGGCGCGGGAGGCGGGCGTGGGGATCATCGCCCGGGTCCCGCTGGCCAGCGGGCTGCTGTCGGGCCGCTACGACGAGAAGACCACGTTCGCGCCGGACGACCACCGCAGCTTCAACCGGCACGGGGAGGCGTTCGACGTGGGCGAGACGTTCTCGGGTGTCGGGTTCGAGACCGGGCTGGAGGCGGTGCGCCGGCTGGCCCCGCTGGTGCCGGAGGGGGCGACGACGGCGCAGTTCGCGCTGCGCTGGATCCTCGACCAGCCGGGCGTGTCCGTCGTCATCCCGGGCGCCCGCAACCCGGCCCAGGCGGCGGCCAACGCGGCCGCCGCGGCTCTCCCGCCGCTGCCGGAGAGCACGCTGCGGGCCGTACGGGACGTCTACGACGAGCTGATCCGCCCGCAGGTGCACGGGCGCTGGTAGTCAGGCGCCGGTCGCTCAGGCGGAGTCGCGGGCGGCGTCGAGCACGCGCTGGGCGTCGCGTTCGAAGAAGCCGCGCGCGGCCAGGCAGAGCAGGCCGCCGAGCACCATCGGGACGATCAGCACGTACATGGCGGTCAGGAGGGAGCCGCTGCTGTCGGACGAGACGCCGACCAGCAGCGGCCCGAACGCGGCGCCGGCCGTGATGAACAGCTGCAGCACGGCGAAGCCGAGCCCGCGCGAATCGGCGCCGACCACGTCGGCGAGCGAGGCCGTCATGTTCGGGATGGCGGTGGCCGACAGCAGCGACGAGGTCAGCAGCAGCGTCACGAACAGCGGCAGCGAGTCCATGGAGATCGCGGCGGCCTGGGTGAGCGCGCCGAGCGTGATGCCGGTGCCGCCGACGAGGAGCCGGCCGCCCTTGCGGGTGGCGTGCATGCGCCGGCCGAAGTAGGCGCCGATGAGCGTGCCGCCGACGACGCCGGCGACGCTGATCAGGCCGGCCAGCGAGGCGGCGGTGCCGGCGGCGACGCCGAGGTTCCTGACCATGAGGGTCGGCATCCAGAACGCGATCCCGGCCAGGCCGAGGGTGAGCGACATCAGGCCGACGCAGACCAGGGTGAGGGTGGGGATCTTCAGCATGAGGCGGAACTGCCTGCCGAACCGCAGCCGCTCGCTCAGCCGGTCGGACAGCGCGGTGACCTGGCCCGGCCCGGTGGCCTCGGGCACGGGCTGCGGCTGGTCGGAGCGCAGGGCGATCACCCGGTCGAGGAAGCCGCGCGGCGGCTCCCTGAGCCACCACACGAGCAGCGCCGTCAGCGCCCCCGGGATCGCCATGATCATGAACGTGGCCCGCCAGCCCACGGCCTGGCCGAGGATGCCGCCCAGCGCGGTGCCGATGCCGCCCAGGTAGGTGGTGATGCGGACGAGCCCGTACGCCTTGGCCCTGGTCAGCGGCGGGTAGTAGTCGGCGAGCAGGCTTCCGGAGGCGGGGTTGTCGATGTTCTCCGCCGCCGCGAGGAACACCCGCATCGCGAAGAAGATGGCGAACCCGGTGGCGAGACCCGACCCCAGCGTGGCCAGGCTCCAGCAGAACACGACGACGGCGATGATCCGGGTCCGGTTGAACCGGTCGGACAGGTACCCGGCGGGCAGCGCCACGGCGGCGGCGGCCAGCGCGGCGGCGGTCGGGATGGACCCGGCGGCGGTGTCGCTGATCCCCCATTCCGCCTGGAGCAGGGGCAGCACGCCGGACAGCAGGCTGGCCTCGATCCGGTCCACCAGGCCGACGAGGAACAGGACGACCAGGGGCGCCCAGCCGAAGGGCGCGAGATCGGTGGCACTGATTCCCCGGCTGAGTGGCGCTCCCAGGCGCCGGCGCTTCTCCGCAACGACCTCGGCCAACGGGCCCTCCTCACGATTGGAAGGTATTTCTAAAATCCCGTTCTAGAGGAGTGTGACCTGAATGACAAGAGCGTCCCGCTGGTAACGTCCTGGGAATGAGCGGACGCGGCGCCCTGATCACGGGCGCCTCACGGGGCCGGCTACCGGCGGTGACCTGAGCTCCGGCACGCCGGACGCCGCACCTCAGGACCGGCCACCACGGGCGCGCGGCCCCCGTGACGACTCGGGTACTGGCGCGGCGTAGCGGGCGGCGATGGTGCGGACGGCCTCGTCGACCACTTGAGCGACGCGTTCGGCGCTCACCTTCCAGCCCGGCACGAGGAGCGCCGGCCAGAAGACGTAGTTGGAGATCATGCCCAGGAACTGGGTGGCCACGAGCTCCACGTCCTCGATCCGCACCGTGCCCGCCTCGTGCTCGGCCAGGAGGTAGCCGCGCACGGACTCGAAGTAGGGCAGCTTCCCGTGCGAGAACTGCGCATTGGCGAGCTCGGGAAAGCGCGGCAGCTCGGCGATGACGATGCGGAACAGGTCGGCCATCTGGGGGCGGCTCAGCAGCTCGGCGTAGCGGCGGCCGATGGCGCCGAGCCCGGCGACGATGTCGCCTGCCGGCGGAGGATCCTCCTCGTCAGCGGTGGCCCAGGACTCGGTGACGATGGCGTCGAACAGCGCGGCCTTGGTCGGGAACTGCTTGAACAGGGTGGCCCGCGAAACGCCCGAGCGCTCCGCGATCCGCGCCAGCGACGTCCGGTCGTAGCCCAGCTCGAGGAACAGCTCGGTCGCGGCCGTCACGATCAGCGCGCGCTTCTCCTGGGCGACGCGCTGGTGGTACGTCGTCACGACCTTGCTCATGGGCCGAGCATACAAGACGAGTGGCTTGACTCACCATTGCCGCCGATCTACTGTCAAGCAGTGTGGTGAGTCACTCAGCTCACCATCTATCCCTCGTACCGGAGGAACATCCGATGAACCGCTTCGACAACCAGACCGTGCTCGTGACCGGCGGGACCGGCGGCCAGGGCTCGAGCCACGTACGCGCCTTCCACGCGGAGGGGGCGAACGTGGTGATCGGCGACATCGACGCCGGACGGGGCGCCGCTCTCGCCGACGAGCTCGGCCCCCGTGCTCACTTCACCCGCCTCGACGTCACCGACGAGAGCTCGTGGTCCGCCGCCGTGCTGGCCGCCGAGAGCGCCTTCGGCGCCCTGAACGTGCTCGTCAACAACGCCGGCGTCCAGAACCCGCCGGCGCCGATCGAGGACACGGACCAGGCCACCTGGTCACGCATCCTCGGCATCAACCTCACCGGGACCTTCCTCGGCATCAAGGCCGCCGCCCCGGCTCTGCGCCGCGCGGCGGGGGGAGCCATCGTCAACATCGGCTCGACCATGGGCCTGGGCGGCACGGCTCACTACGCGCCGTACGTCGCCGGCAAGTGGGCGGTACGTGGTCTCACCAGGACGGCGGCGCTCGAACTCGGCCGCGACCGCATCCGGGTGAACGCCATCCACCCCGGCGTGATCGCGACCCCCTTCATCCAGGAGCCGGCGGCCGGCGCCACCGTGGCGATCGCCGACTTCTACTCGCCCGAGCCGTTCGCCATCCCCCGCCTCGGCGAGCCGGCCGACGTCACCCGCCTGCTCCTCTTCCTCACGTCATCGGACGCGTCGTTCATCACCGGTTCGGAGTACGTCATCGACGGCGGGCTCCTGCTCGGCCCCGCCCTGCAGCACGCGTCTCCGTCCCCCCTGCGCCGGTGAGCGGTTCAGCCGCATCTGCCCCAGGACTTCCAGCGTGACTTGCCCACGGCGGCGCGGGGCCCGTCATCCTGGATCGACCCCATGTAGCTGACGCACCGGCCCTTGCCGTAGGTCTTCACCGGCCCCAGGTAGTGCTTGACGCTCCGGCCCTCGTTCTCGCCGCTCGCGCGCCCGTTGGCCCCGCGCGTCTGCGTCGTGATCGTGGCCATGACGAAGGTGCGGACGCCGAGGTTCGAGGTCTTGAACGTGGTGACGCAGTTGTAGCCGGTCCTGCGGTTGTACAGCAGGTAGACGTAGCCGAGGACCCGCTTGGAGGGCGTCCGCACGGCCTGCTTGCCGTGGGCGACCCGGGCGAACCCGGAACCGCACACCCGCTCCGGAGTGGCGGCGGAGGCGGCCGCGTACGCGGGGGTCACCAGGCCCCCTCCGATCGACAGTGCCGCGGCAAGGAGGATCGTCGTCGACCCGCGCATTCGGCCAGCCCTTCTCAACCGTCCCCGCCGTCCGGGGACCACCGGCTGATCATCTTGCCGGATCCGGCCCTCGCCGCATGCCCGAATCATCGGACAAGTACGCGGGCGCGATGAATTTTCGCCCGTCCGCCGGTCCGTGTCCCGAGGAGGCAGATCATGGCGAAGATGCTCTATTAGGCGACCATGTCGCTCGACGGCTTCATCACCGGCCCGGGCGGCGACATGTCCTGGCTGACCCCGTACCTCGGTCCCGACCCGATGGCGGACAGGCTCGTGGGCCGGGTCGGGGCGATCCTGGCGGGCGGGCGCCAGCTAGAAGCGGCTAGAAGTAGCGCGGGGTCAGGTCGGTCGTCGGCCAGGAGGACACGCCGCCCGTCGCCGTGCCCAGGATCCCGTCGATCGCGCCGAACGACGGCGCGTCGCCCTCCTGCCTGCGGTTGAACAGCGCGCAGTAGCTCACCCCGTGCTGGATCCTGGCCAGGAAGCCGAACGTGCCCGGCATCGAGCCGGTGTGCCAGGTGTTGAGGCCGCCCACGTTGTTCTCGCGGACCTGCCAGCCGAGCCCGTACCAGGAGCCGCCGGACCCGACGCCGATCTCCGGCTTGGCGAAGACCCGGCCGATCGAGGTGGCGTTCAGCACCGGCCCGGCCCGGTCGAAGGCGAACCCCCACTTGACCAGGTCGACGGCCGAGCCCAGCCAGCCGCCGTTGGCGTCCTGGTTGGCCATGTTGAAGCCGCCGTACGGGTACGGGACCGTCGCGCCGCCGTCGTCGAGCACGCTCTTGCGGGTGTAGACCGACTGGTAGCGCACCTCGGCGGCGTACTGCTGGCCGGACGCCGACCGGCCGAGCAGCATGCGGGTGATCCCGGCCGGCGCCAGGATCCGCTGCCTGACGTACGACTCGTAGCTCATGCCGGAGACCTTGGCGATGATGCGGCCGAGCAGCATGTAGCCGTAGTTGCTGTAGGCGTAGCGGGAGCCGGGCGCGAAGTCGAGCTTCCTGGCCGTGGCGTACCGCATGATCTCCGCGTGGCCGATGGGCAGCGGCACGTCGAGCGCGGCCGAGATGGTGTGGTCGGCCCAGAGCTGGTCGAGGGTGGCGTCCCGGTCCCAGCCGCCGGTGTGCTGCATGAGCCGCCACAGCGTCACGTCCGCCAGGCGCGGGTCGGCGTCGGCGGACAGGCCCAGCAGCTCGGTCACGGTGTCGCCGAGGGAAAGCTTGCCGTCCTGGGCGAGCCGGGCGATCGCGGCGGCGGTGATGCTCTTGCTGAGGCTTGCGATCCGGAACAGCGAGGTCGGCTGCACGAGCCTGACGTAGCGGCCGTAGGTGTAGCTGCCGTAGCCGCGGGCCAGGAGGATCTTGCCGTTCTTCGCCACGGCGAGCTGCGCGCAGCTGATGTCGCGTTCGGCGATGAACTTCTTCATCGCCGCGTCGAAGCCGGCCAGCTGCGCGGGCACCACGCCGGTCGTCGGCAGGGCGGCCGTCCCGGCCCGCGCGGGGGCGGCGCCGAGGGCGAGGGCGGGGACGGCGAGTGCGCCGGACTGGAGGAGGCGGCGTCTGCTGAGCGTGGTCACAAAGGGAATTTCTAACGGATATCGGGCGTCCGTGTCCCGATTTTTCGGACATCCGCTGTCAGACCTGTCAGCTTCTCCCGTACGGCCATCATCGCGACCCCCAGACCCGGCCCGCAAACCGGCGTCCTCGACGGTGCGCAGGGTCATCGGGGCACGATGCCACAGGGAGTGATCGGGTTGCCACCTGGGACGCCATAGACAATAGATAAGATTCTTTACAATAATGGGAGTGACGCGCACCCCCCAACCGTCGCGGCACCCCGGCCTTGCGCCGCGCCCGTACGAGCCCGGACCCCCGGGCCACAGAAGGGTAGTCCCCATGACGCGAACACCGCGCCCGCTCATCTTGGCCGCCTCGTTACTGCTCGCCTTCCTGGGCGTCATCGTCACCCAGACCTCGGCGAGCGCCGCCAACCTGCTGGCCAACCCCGGCTTCGAGTCCGGCTCCCTGTCCCCCTGGAACTGCACCGGCGGCCTCGGATCGGTGGTCGACACCCCGGTCAGGTCCGGCGGCAAGGCCCTCGCCGGGGCGGCCGGCAACTCCGACATCGCCCGGTGCAGCCAGACGCTGACGGTCCGGCCGAACTCCGACTACACGATCTCCGCCTGGGTCCGCGGCAACTACGTCTACCTCGGCGTGACCGGCGGCCGGGCCATCTGGGCCTCCTCGCCGTCGGCGTACACCCAGCTCACGATCCCGTTCACCACGGGCGCGAGCCAGACCACCGCCGAGATCTACCTGCACGGCTGGTACGGGCAGGGCACGTACCACGCCGACGACCTCGTCTTCGACGGTCCCGGCGACCCGCCGACGTCCCCGACGCCGACCCCGACGGTCACGGTCTCCCCCACGGTGACGCCCACCGCCACGGTGAGCCCCACCGTGAGCCCCACGGTGAGTCCGACCGTCACCCCGACGGGCAGCACCTGCGCCGTCAAGGGCAAGCCGGCCGGCAAGGTCCTGCAGGGCTACTGGGAGAACTGGGACGGCGCCTCCAACGGCGTGCACCCGCCGTTCGGCTGGACCCCCATCACCGACGCGCGCATCCGCCAGCACGGCTACAACGTCTACAACGCGGCGTTCCCCGTGATCCGCTCCGACGGCACCGTGCTGTGGGAGGACGGCATGGACAGCACCGTCAAGGTCGCCACGCCTGAGGAGATGTGCGCGGCCAAGGCGGCCGGGGCGACGATCCTGATGTCGATCGGCGGCGCCACCGCCGGCATCGACCTCAGCTCCAGCACCGTCGCCGACCGCTTCGTCCAGACGATCGTGCCGATCCTCAAGCGCTACAACTTCGACGGCATCGACATCGACATCGAGACCGGCCTCGCCGGCAGCGGCAACATCAACCAGCTGTCCGCCTCGCAGGCCAACCTCATCCGCATCATCGACGGCGTGCTCGCCCAGATGCCGTCGAACTTCGGCCTCACCATGGCCCCGGAGACGGCGTACGTCACCGGCGGCAGCGTCGTCTACGGCTCCATCTGGGGCGCGTACCTGCCGATCATCAAGAAGTACGCCGACAACGGCCGCCTGTGGTGGCTGAACATGCAGTACTACAACGGCAGCATGTACGGCTGCTCCGGCGACTCCTACTCGGCCGGCACCGTCCAGGGCTTCGTGGCCCAGACCAAGTGCCTCAACGACGGCCTCGTCATCCAGGGCACCACGATCCGGGTCCCGTACGACAAGCAGGTCCCGGGCCTTCCCGCCCAGCCGGGCGCGGGCGGCGGCCACATGTCGCCCTCGCTCGTCTCACAGGCGTGGAACAGCTTCAACGGCCAGCTCAAGGGCCTGATGACCTGGTCCATCAACTGGGACGGCTCCAAGGGCTGGACCTTCGGCGACAACGTCAAGTCACTCCAGGGCCGCTGAGCGGCCTGCGTTTGTCAGAGCCGGGCCCCCGCGTCGTCCGCGGGGGCCCGGCGGGCTGACGGGAGCAGTGCGGTGAGGGTCGCTGTGAGGACCGGCAGGCCCGCGACCAGGGCGGCGATCAACGCCCACGGGGTGTCGAACGGCGCCCTCGGCAGCGGGTCCCAGCTGTTGGAGGCCGTCCACGGCCAGGCGACCGCCAGCCCGATCACGCACCCGGCGGCCCCGCCCGCGACCGTGGCGAGGGCCGCGAGCGCCCCGGCGCGGCCCGCCGACGCCGGCCGGGGCCGCCCGGCCCCGGCCGTGAGCGCGGCGGCGGCCAGCGCGCCGGCGAGCGCGACGAGGGCCGGCGCCTCGGCGACCGCCCAGCGGCTGCCCCGCTCCTGGTAGCCGCGCTCGACGTGGACGGCGCCGGCGCCCAGGGCGCGGACGAGCCGCTCCTGCTCGGCGGCCGTGACCCGGTGCGCCGACGGGTCGACGACCAGCGCCTCCGGCTCCGGCCGCAGGCCCAGGTCGCGCAGGAGCTTCGCGGGGATGAAGATCTCGTACATCCCGGGGTGGGCGGGCCTGACGGTGGTCGCGGGCACGGTCCGGACGGCGGCGTCGCCGTGCCTGATCTCCACCGTCGCGGCCGTGGCGGCGTCCGTGACCAGCACGGCGGCGCTCTCGTCGTACGGGACGGCGGGATCGCCCGTGAGGTAGCCGAGCAGCGCCCGGTCGCCGATGTAGCTGCGGGGCAGCTCCGAGTCCGGTTCGCCGACCCTGAGGCCGGGCACGTCGTGATCCCGTACGACGGGGACGCCGGGCAGTTCCCGGCGCAGCACGGCGTCGGCCCCGGCGGTGACCTGGACGACCAGGGCGCCCGGCCTGGCCTCGGGCCGGTAGGCGGCCCGCTGCTGGGACTCCCGCGCGGAGTCGAGGATCAGCGCCGTGACGGCGACGGCGGTCGCGGTGAGCGCCACGGCGACGCCCGCGGCCACGCCGCCCGGGAGCCGGTCCGGCAGCCGCAGCGGCCGGGCCGATCGCCCGAGCGCCCACGGCACGAACGGGCCCAGCCCGAGCAGCAGCAGCCCACCGGCCGCCAGGCCGAGCAGCGAGATCACCATCGGCGCCTCCGCATGCCCGTCCTCGCGCATGCTCCACGCCACGAAGGCGAGCGCCCCGGCGCAGAACGCCACCAGGAACCCGCCCAGCACCAGGTAGTCACGCAGGCGGGGCCCACGGGCCACGACCGCCACGAGCGCGACGGCTCCCGCGAGGAGGATCGCCATGATCAGCACGGCCCGATCGTACGCGCCCCGCCCGCCGGGGCGGGCGTCGTTCGTCAACCGATCGGTGGATGCCGCGATCGCCGCGGGGCGGGGATTCTCGGGTCATGACAGTCATCGAGCTCAACGGCCTGACGAAGAGCTATCGGGCACACCAGGCGCTGGCGGGCGTCACGCTCTCGGTGGGGCGGGGCGAGATCTTCGGCATCCTCGGCCCCAACGGCGCCGGGAAGACGACGGTGGTGGAGTGCGCGTCCGGGCTGCGCAGGCCCGACGGCGGCACGCTGCGGGTGCTCGGCCTCGACCCGCGCGAGCGGCGGCGGGAGCTGCTCCAGCGCGTCGGCGTCCAGTTGCAGGAGGCGGCCCTGCCCGACGCGCTCAAGGTCGGGGAGGCGCTGAGGATGTACGCGTCCCTCTACGACAGGCCCGCCGACTGGCGCGCGCTCATGGTGGAGTGGGGGCTGGACGGGAAGCGGCGGACCCGGTTCGGCGCGCTGTCGGGCGGCTGGAAGCAGCGGCTGTTCATCGCGCTGGCGCTGGTCGGCGACCCGGAGGTGGTGTTCCTCGACGAGCTGACCACCGGGCTGGACCCGTCGGCCCGGCGCACGACGTGGGGCCTGATCCGCGACATGCGGGACCGGGGCGTCACGGTCGTCCTCGTCACCCACTTCATGGACGAGGCGGAAGCTCTGTGCGACCGTATCGCCGTGATCGATCGCGGCCGGGTGGCGCACGAGGGCACCCCCGGCGAGCTCGTCGCCAGGAGCGGGGCCGGCGGCACCCTCGAGGACGCCTATTTCGCACTGATCGAGAGGAACGCCTCATGAAGGGCCTCGGCACCGTCATCTCCGTGGAGCTCAGGCTCGCCGTGCGCGATCCGATGTCCGCGTTCTTCGCGCTCGCCTTCCCGGCCGTCATCCTGTGGATGAAGATGCGCAACGGCGGCACGCTGCCGGGCGGGCTGCCGCTGATCGAGGCGTACGTGCCGATGCTCAGCGTGTTCGTCATCGGCCTGGCCACCCTGGTGGTGCTGCCGGCGACGCTGGCGCAGTACCGGGAGCGGCGGGTGCTCAAGCGGCTGAGCGCGACCCCGGCCTCCCCCGCGATGGTGTTCGGGGCGCAGTGGGTGGCGCATCTGCTGCTGGCCGTGCTCGGCAGCGTGGTGCTGGCGGTCCTGGGCCTGGTCGCGTACGGGATGAGCGGGCCGGTCGATCCGGCCGCCGTCGCGCTGGCCTGGCTGCTGGGGGCGCTCTGTCTCGGCTCGATCGGGCTGCTCGTCGGCGCGCTGGCGCCCGGCGGCCGGGCCGCCACGGTCGTGGGCCTGGCGGTCTTCTTCCCGATGGTGTTCGTCTCGGGCGCGATGTCCGCGCGGGAGACGCTGCCGGCGCAGATGCGCGCGATCGGCGAGTGGACGCCGATGGCGCCGGTCGTGCAGGCGGTCCGCGCGGGCTGGGAGGGGCAGGGGCTGCCGCCGGTCGCCGTCGCCGTCATGGTGGCGATCTTCCTGGTGGCGGGCGGGGCCGCGGTGAAGGCGTACCGCTGGTGAGCGGCGCCGGGCGTGACGTCTCACGCTGGGACCGGGCGTGGCCGGCGCTGCCGTACCTGTTCGTGCTGCTTCCGGCCGGGTTCTCGCTGCTGCGGGAGTGGCGGCCGGAGGTGGCGGCGCCGGCGGTGTTCCTCGGGGTGTGGCACTGGTTCATGGTGTCGTCGCGGTTCAGCCGGATCGAGCGCCTGCCGGTGGCGGTGCTCTACTTCGCCGTCATGCTGGCCGCGGTCGGGGTGCTCGTCAGGATCGACTCGGCGTTCGCGGTGGCCGGGCTGGGGGCGTTCGTCCAGGCGTTCGCCGTCCTGCCGGGCTGGAAGGCGTACGCGGGGGTGGCGGCGACGGCGGCGGTGCTGGTCGGCGCCCGGCCGGAGCCGAGGCCGGCGGGCGAGATGATCTTCTCCTTCCTGCTGGCCGTCCTCGTCGCCTCGACGGTCGGCCTGTTCATCCAGACGATCTCCGAGCAGAACCGGCAGCGCCAGGTCATGATCGCGCGGCTGCGGGAGCTGGCGGAGGAGAACGCGAGCCTCCAGGCCCGGTTCCTGACCCGGGCGCGCGAGGCGGGCGTGCTCGGCGAGCGCCAGCGGATGGCCAGGGAGATCCACGACACGATCGCCCAGGGGCTGACCGCCATCCTCACCCAGCTGGAGGTGGTCGACGACCTCGTCGCCGACGTGCCCGCCGCCCGTGCCAGGATCGCCACCGTACGAGCTCTGGCGCGGGACAGTCTCGACGAGGCGCGCCGGTCGGTGCGGGCGATGCGCCCGGCCCCGCTGGAGGAGGCCCGGCTGGCGGCGGCGCTGGAGGACGTGGCGGCCTCGTGGTCGCGGGCGAGCGGGGTGCCCGCGCCGGTGGAGGTGACCGGCGAGGCACGGCCGCTGCATGCCGAGGTGGAGGCGACGCTGCTGCGGGTGGCGCAGGAGGCTCTGGCGAACGTGGCCAGGCACGCCCGCGCCGGGCGGGTCGCCGTCACCCTGTCGTACATGGAGGACGTGGTGGTGCTGGACGTGCGCGACGACGGGGCCGGGTTCGACCCGGGGGCGGTGGAGCCGTCGGCGGCGGGCGGGTTCGGGCTGATCGGGATGCGGCAGCGCGTCGCCCGGCTGGCCGGCGAGTTCGCCGTCGAGTCGGCTCCCGGCCAGGGCACGGGCATCTCGGCCACGGTGCCCGCCGTCCCCGGGGACCGCTGATGGCGATCCGGGTCGTCATCGTGGACGACCATCCGGTGGTCCGTGACGGGCTGCGCGGGATCTTCGCCTCCGACGAGGCGTTCGAGGTCGTCGGTGAGGCGGCCGACGGGCCGGAGGCGCTGGCGCTGACCCGGCAGACCGGCCCCGGCCTCGTGGTCACCGACCTGCGGATGCCGGGGATGGGCGGCGCCGAGCTCATCCGCAGGCTGCGCGAGCAGGCGCCGGACGTCCGGGTGCTAGTCCTGACGACGTTCGACGACGACGCCGACGTGCTGCCCGCGATCGCGCAGGGCGCGACCGGCTACCTGCTCAAGGACACGCCGCGCGCCGAGCTGCTGCGCGCGGCGCGGGCCGCCGCCCGGGGCGAGCAGGTGCTGTCGCCCACGGTGGCCGGGCGGCTCACCCGGGCGGCGCGCGAGCCGGAGCGGCGGCGGCTGAGCCGGCGCGAGCTGGAGGTGCTGGCGCTGATCGCGCGGGGGGCGACCAACCGCGAGGTCGCCGCGCGGCTGTTCGTCACGGAGGCGACGGTCAAGACGCACCTGCTGCACGTCTACGCCAAGCTCGGGGTCAACGACCGGGCGGCGGCCGTAGCGGCGGCCTACGAGACGGGGCTGCTCAAGCCCGCCTCGGAGGCGTGACCGGACCCGCCCGGTGAGGCCGGGTGACGGATGCCTTACCGTCACGGCACGTCACGATCCGTAGCCGTCACGTTACGTTCGGAGACGCCGGGCCGTCCGGGCGCGGCGGAGCGAAGGCGAGGTGGCCGGGGTGCACCTGACTCCCCACGAGCAGGAACGTCTGATGATCCACGTGGCCGCGGACGTGGCCAGGAGACGTAAGGAGCGGGGGGTGCAGCTGAACTATCCGGAGACCGTGGCGCTGCTGACCTCGCTCGTGCTGGAGGGCGCCCGCGACGGCAAGTCCGTCGCCGAGCTCATGCTCCCGCCGGACCCGGAGGTGCTCAGCCGGGACGACGTCATGCCGGGCGTCCCGGAGATGATCTCCAACATCCAGGTCGAGGCGACGTTCCCCGACGGCACCAAGCTCGTCACCATCCGCGAGCCCTTCCCCGAGCAGGCCACGAAACAGGCTGTGCTGCATCCGGGCAAGGTGGACCATCCGGACGGGGCCGGGCCCGTGGCCTTCAACGAGGGCCGTGAGGTCACGACCGTGACGGTGACCAACACCGACGACCGGCCCATCCAGGTCGGCTCCCACTACCACTTCTGGGAGGCCAACCCCCGGCTCGCCATCGAGCCGCGCGAGGCCGCCTACGGCAAGCGCCTCAACATCCCGGCCGGCAGCTCCGTGCGGTTCGAGCCACGCTGCACCCGCGAGGTGACGCTCGTGCCCATCGAGGGCAAACGGGTCGTCGCCGGGCTGCGCGGCGAGGTGGGAGGTGCCCTCGATGGATGAGTCCGTGACGGACCCGGTGGCCATCCCGCTGGCGGACGCGGTGCCCAGGGAGCGGATCGCCCCGCCGGACGAGCGCCCGGTGGACGCCCCGCTGAGCCGGGCCGACTACGCCGACCGGTACGGCCCGACGACCGGCGACCGGATCCGGCTGGCCGACACCAACCTGCGGATCGAGGTGACCGAGGACTGGTCCGGCGGCCCCGGCCGCAGCGGCAACGAGGTCCTCTTCGGCGGCGGCAAGGTGATCCGCGAGTCGATGGGCCAGTCGCACGCGCCGCGCGACCCGGCGGCGTTCGGCGCGCCGCGGCCGCCCGACACCGTCATCACCGGCGCCGTCATTCTGGACCACTGGGGCGTGGTCAAGGCCGACGTCGCCATCCGCGACGGCCGCATCGTCGCGCTCGGCAAGGCGTACAACGACGATCTCATGGACCGGCTGCACGACGGGCACGAGCGGGCGACAGACTTCCTCATCGGCCCGGAGACCGAAATCATCGCCGGCAACGGCAAGATCCTCACCGCGGGCGGGGTCGACACGCACGTGCACTTCATCTGCCCGGAGCAGGTCCACGAGGCGCTGGCGGCGGGCGTCACCACCCTGATCGGCGGCGGCACCGGGCCGGCCGAGGGCAGCACCGCCACCACCGTCACGCCGGGCTCCTGGCACGTGGCGCGGGCGTTCGAGGCGCTGGACCACTTCCCGGTCAACGTGGGGCTGCTCGGCAAGGGCAGCACGATGTCCACCGAGTCGCTGCTCAACCAGGTGAAGGGGGGCGTGCTCGGGTTCAAGATCCACGAGGACTGGGGGGCCACGCCCGCCGTCCTGCGCAGGTGCCTGGAGGTGTGCAAGGCCACCGGGGTGCAGCTCGCGCTGCACGCCGACTCGCTGAACGAGGCGGGCGCGGTCGCCGACACGATCGAGGCCATCGGCGACCACCCGATCCACATCTTCCACGTCGAGGGCGCGGGCGGCGGCCACGCGCCCGACATGATCACGATGGTGTCCCTGCCGAACGTGCTGCCGGCCTCCACCAACCCGACCCGGCCCTTCACCGTCAACACGGTCAAGGAGCACATCGACATGGTGATGGTCTGCCACCACCTCAACCCGCTGGTGAAGGAGGACCTGGCGTTCGCCGAGTCGCGGATCCGGCCCTCGACGATGGCGGCCGAGGACGTCCTGCACGACCTGGGCGCCATCTCGATCATGTCGTCGGACGCGCAGGCGATGGGCCGCATCGGCGAGATGATCATCAGGACGTGGCAGACGGCGCACGTGATGAAGGCCCGGCGCGGCCCGCTCGACGGCGACGGCGACGCCGACAACCACCGCGCCCGCCGCTACGTCGCCAAGTACACGATCAACCCGGCCGTCGCGCACGGGATCGACCACGTGGTCGGCTCGGTCGAGGTGGGCAAGCTCGCCGACCTGGTGCTGTGGGAGCCGAAGTTCTTCGGCGTCCGCGCCGACCGGGTGATCAAGGGCGGCCAGCTCGCCTACGCCCAGGTGGGCGACGCCAACGCCTCCATCACCACCCCGCAGCCGGTCCTGCCCAGGCCCGTGTGGGGCGCGACCGGGCGGGCCCCGGGCGCCAACTCGGTCAACTTCGTCACCGAGCACGCCATCGCCGCGGGCCTGGCCGAACGGGTCAAGGTCGGCAAGCCGTTCACGGCCATCCGCGACACCCGCAAGGTGTTCAAGGCCGACATGCGGGAGAACGACGCCCGGCCCGACATCCGCGTCGACCCCGACACGTTCACGGTGGAGATCGGCGGCGCGATCGCCAAGGACGTGAAGACGGAGATCGACGACGAGCTCGTCGAGGGCGACCAGTACGCCACCGAGCTGCCGATGGCGCAGCGCTACTTCCTCTTCTGACCACCGCGCCGGCTGACCGCCTCGCCCCATCTGACCCCCCTGCGTCGAAGGAGCCCGTACATGACGGACCGTGCCGCGCTGCTCGTGCTGGCCGACGGGCGCTTCCCCGCCGGCGGGCACGCCCACTCCGGCGGGGCCGAGGCGGCCGTCTCGGCGGGGCTCGTCCGCGACGTGGCGGGCCTGGAGGAGTTCTGCCGCGGCCGGCTGCACACCGCCGGGCTGGTCGCGGCCGGCCTGGCCGCCGCGGCCGCCGCCGGCTGCGACGCGCTGCCGCTCGACGAGGCCGCCGACGCCCGCACCCCCTCCCCCGCCCTGCGGCGGGCCTCGCGCAGGCTCGGGCGGCAGCTCCTGCGGGCCGCCCGCGCGATCTGGCCCTGCGGCGACCTCGACGCGCTGGCGGCGGCGCGGCCACGGGGCGCGCACCAGCCCGTCGTCCTCGGGCTCGCCGCCCGCTCGGCGGGCCTGCCGGCGCTCGACGCGGCGTACGCGGCCGCGTACGAGAGCGTCAGCGGGCCGGCCGGCGCGACGGTCCGGCTGCTGCGGCTGGACCCCGTCGACGCCGCCGGCGTGCTCGCCCGCCTCGCCGAGGACGTCGACCGGGTCGCGGCGCGGGCGGCCGGGGCCGCGCGGCGGGTCGCCGCCGAGGGCGTCGAGGCGCTGCCCGCCGTCTCGGCGCCGCTGCTCGACATCTCCGCCGAACGGCATGCCGCCCTGCCGGTACGCCTGTTCGCCTCCTGACCCTCAGACCATCCGGAGCACCCATGCACCTGAACCACGGCGACTCCTTCCCCGACGGCCACCCGCACGGCCCCGGCGGCTCTCCCCCGCAGCGCCCGGGCGGCGGGCGGCGGGCCCTGCGCATCGGGCTGGGCGGCCCGGTCGGCACCGGCAAGACCGCCACGGTCGCCGCCCTGTGCCGGGCGTTGCGCGACGAGGTGTCGATCGCCGTCGTCACCAACGACATCTACACCCGCGAGGACGCCGAGTTCCTGCTGCGCGAGGCCGTCCTGCCGCCGGAGCGGATCGCCGCGGTCGAGACGGGCGCGTGCCCGCACACCGCCATCCGCGACGACATCTCCGCCAACCTCGAAGCCGTCGAGGACCTGGAGGACCGGATCGGCGCGCTGGACCTGATCCTCGTCGAGTCTGGCGGCGACAACCTGACCGCCACCTTCTCCAGGGGCCTCGTCGACGCGCAGATCTTCGTCATCGACGTGTCGGGCGGCGACGACATCCCGCGCAAGGGCGGCCCCGGCGTGACCGCCTCCGACCTGCTGGTGGTCAACAAGACCGACCTGGCCCCGTACGTTGGCGCCGACCTGGAGGGCATGGCCCGCGACGCCAAGGCGCAGCGCGGCGACCTGCCGGTGGCGTTCACGGCGCTGAAGGCCGAGGGCGGCGTCACGCCGGTGGCCGACTGGGTGCGCGGGCGGCTGGCCGCCTGGGGCGCGGGCGCCGCGTGACGCTCACGGCGGCCACCGCGCGCCGGGCCGGTCGTCCCGGGCCGGGCGTGCACGCCACCGCGCGCATCAGGGCGGTGCGCGCGGGGACCGTCACGGCCCTGCCCGTGCTGGCCGGGGACGGCCCGTTCGACCTGCGGCGCGGCCGTTCCGACGGGAGCCAGGCGCGGGTGTGCGTCATCGGCGCCATGAGCGCGCCGCTGGGCGGCGACCGGCTGCGCATCGAGGTCGGCGTCGAGGAGGACGCCCACCTGCGCGTCACCTCGGCCGGGGCCACCGTCGCGCTGCGCGGCCCCACGTCCGGGCACGCCGCCTACGACGTGCGGGTGAGCGTCGCGGCCGGGGCGAGCCTGCAGTGGCTGCCCGAGCCGCTGATCTCCGCCGCGCGCAGCAACCTGCGGCAGACGTGCGTCGTCGACCTGGCGGCCACGGCGCGGCTCGTGCTGCGCGAGGAGCACGTCCTCGGCCGCGTCGGCGAGCCGCCGGGCCGGCTGTCGGCCCGCCTGACCGTCCGGCGCGGCGGGCGTCCCCTGCTCGACCTGGAGAGCCGGTACGGGCCGGACGCGCCCGGGTGGGACGGCCCGGCGGTCCTGGCCGGTCATCGCACCGCCGGGCAGATCCTCGTCGTGGACCCGGGCCTCGACGGGCGGGCGCCGGCGGTCCGGCTCGCCGGCGACGATCCCGGCGAGGGGCAGGCGGTGCTCACTCCGCTCGCCGGGCCGGCCTTCCTGGTGAGCGGCGTCGCCCCGGACCTGGTCCGGCTGCGCCGCCTCCTCGACGCGGTCTCACGGATCGCGTGACCCCCGGCGACCGGCAGGGCAGGCCGGGTCATCTCGCCGGTCTGAGCGCCGCCAGGGCCGCCGCGAGCGCCGGGAGCCCGGCTGCCAGGGCGGCGACCAGCTCCCACGGGGTGTCGAAGGCCACCCGTGGCGGCACGTCCCATTCGATCGAGGTGGTCAGCGGCCAGGCCAGCAGCAGGCCGGCGACGGCGCCGCCGGCCGCACCCGGCAGCGCGCCGCACGCCGTGACCAGCCCCGCGCGGCAGGCCGCGTACCGTCGCGGGGACCCGCCGGCGCGCCGCAGCACGCGCGCCCGCCGGGAACCGCGCGCCGCCAGGGCGGTGGCGGCCAGCCCGCCGCCGAGGGCGAGCAGGATGAGCGCCCCGGCGGCCGGGATCCAGCCGGTCGCCGGTTCGTACCCCCGCTCGACGTGGACCTCGGCGATGTCGCTGAGCCGGTCGGTGAGCCGCTCCTGCTCGACGCGGGTGGTGCGATGGGCGGCGGGGTCGACGAGGAACCTGCCCGCCTCCAGGTCGAAGCCCAGCCCGCGGACGACCTTCGCGGGGACGAAGAGCGCGCTCAGGCGCGGGTCGGCCGGTCTGGCCGTGATCGCGGGAATGGTCTTGGTCAGGTACTCGCCGGGGGGCGTGGTCATGCTGTAGTGGAGGTCGATCGTGGGGTCGGCGCCCGGTTCCGTGGTGACGAGGACGGCCGTGTCCTCGTCGTAGGGCGTGGCCGGGTCCCCGGTCAGGTAGCGGAGCAGCGTCTCGTCACCGACGAAGGCGTCGAACCCCGACCAGCCGTCGCCGGCGTAGGTCACGTGGCCGCTCCCGGCCGTCTCCTCGCTGCGCAGCACGGGGACGCCGGGCGGGAGCTCCTCCCGGACGGCGGCGCCCACGGCGTCGGGGTCGTCGGTGTAGAACGTGTCCACCTGGAGGGCGCCGGGCCGGGCCTGCGGGAGGTAGTGGGCGCGGTTCTGGGTGGTGACGGCGGCGGCCGAGATCATCAGGGTGACCGCCAGGCCGGTGGCGAGCATCACCGCCGCCGTTAAGGCCGCCGCGCCGCGGGAGGCGCCGGCCGCCTCGCGCGCCGCCAGCCGGACCGTGACGGGCAGGCGGGCGGCGTGCCGGGCCGGGAGTTTCAGCGCCCACGCGACGAACGGCCCCAGGCCGAGGAACAGCAGGGCGGCGCCGAGCATGCTCGCGTAGAGCTGCACGGCGGAGCCGAAGTCGTCGTAGTGGACGTCCTCGCGCGTGGCCCAGGCGTTGCCCGCGAGGACGGCGAGGCCGAGCGTCGCCAGGACCGCCCCGTGGGCGAGGGCGAGCCGGCTCACCGGGCGGTGACGTTCGCGCGGCGTCGACCGGGCGGCCAGCACCGCCGCGCCGCCCGCCAGTCCCAGGGGGATGGCGAGCACGACGGCGAAGAACGCGATCAGGTCCACGGGGGCGATCGTACGCAGCCATACCCGGAATTCGCCGCGAAAAGATCAAACCGGGACACCACCCCGGCCGCTCACCAGCGCGACGGCCAGGGCGGACAGGCCCATCGCCGCCGCGAGGGCGTACAGGAGCGGGGTGAAGCCGCTGAAGAGGGCGGCGACCTGCGGGCCGGCGCTGCCGCCGACGGCGAGCGAGAAGGAGAACAGCGCCAGCGCCGTGCCGCGCGAGCGGCCGGCGCGGGCGGAGATGGACTCGTTCAGGCTGGGCAGGCCGGCGGTGATGGCGACGGCGTACACGGCGAGCAGGAGCACCAGGCCGGGCCCGGCGGCGCCGGTCAGGGCGGCGGCGGCGAGCACCAGCGCGCCGCCGGCCAGCATCACGGCGGCCCGGGTGACGGGCGCGACTCGGCCGAACCAGGGCATGAGCAGCGGCACCGCGATCATGGCGGGCAGCCCGGCGGCGCGCAGCGCGAGCAGTTCGCCGGACGACGGGGTGACGCCGTAGAGCTGCAGGCCGGTGTAGACGGCCACGAACCCGGTCAGCACCACGACCGAGGCCGCGTACCGCGCCAGCAGCGGCCGGTCGCGCAGCAGCTCCGGCAGCGGCCGGTAGGCCGCGAGCAGCCCGCCGCCGGTCGGCGCCTGCGGGGTGCCGGGCAGCATGGTGGCGCGCAGGCCGAGGCCGGACAGGGCCAGGGCGGCGCCGGAGATCAGGAACAGCCCCCGCCACCCGGCGGTGTCCACCAGGAGCTGGGCGAGCACCTGCAGGAGCACGGCGGAGGCGAGGAACGCGCCGGTCACCGCGGAGATCGCGACCGCGCGCCGGCGCGGCTCGATCCGCTCGGCCAGGTACGCCAGCCCGGCGGGCGGGAACGTGGCCACGGCCAGCCCCTGGACGGCACGCAGCACGAGGGCGGCCTCCGGCGAGGGCGCGGCGGCGACAAGCGCGGTGGCGAGGGCGGCCAGGGGCAGTCCGGCGAGCACCAGCCGCCTGCGCCCGAACCGGTCGGAAAGCGGGCCGAAGATCAGGAATCCCACCCCGTATCCGGCGCCGAACGCGGTCACCAGCCAGGTCAGCTCGCCCGGGACGGTCCCCCAGGTCGCGGCCATGTCGGGCAGCAGCGGGATCACGATGTAGAGCTGGCCGCTGACCAGCACGGCGGTGAGCACGAAGGACAGCAGGGTGGACCCGAACGGCGCCGTGGCGGGCGGCGCGGGGCGGAGGGAAGTGGTCGTCATGTGCCGGGACGCTACACCAACCAACTAGTTGGATGTCAACCAACTAGTTGGTCGAGGTAGGATGGCCGCATGCCAGCCAAGGTCTCGACCACCGCCACCAGGGCCGCCCTGCTCGCCGCCGCCCGCGAGGAGTTCGCCGCGTACGGCGTCGCGGGAGCGCGCGTGGACCGGATCGCCGAGCGCGCCGGCGTCAACAAGGAGCGCATCTACGGCCATTTCGGCAGCAAGGAGAAGCTGTTCGACGCGGTCATCACCGAGGCGATCGACGACCTGACCGCGCAGATCGCGCTGCCCGGCAGCGACCCGGTCGACTACGTGGCCAAGCTGTCGGCCTACTACCAGGCCCATCCGGAGCTGGTGCGGCTGCTGATGTGGGAGGCGCTCAACTACCGGGGCCAGGAGCTGCTGCCCGGCCAGGAGGCGCGGGTCGAGCGGTGCGCGCGCAAGACCGCGTCAATGAGCGAGCGGCCCACGGACGCGACGGCGCGCACGGTGTTCCTGCTGACGGGGCTGGCGCTGTTCCCGGCGATGATGCCGCAGCTCGCGCGCATCCTCCTGGGCGAGGCGGCGGGCGACCAGGAGGCGATGCGCGAGCACGCCGCCGCCTTCGCCGCCGCGGCGCTGCGCGACGGCCTGCCCGGGGAGGGCCCGTCAGGCGGCTGACGCGGGCACGGTGACCATCGGCGGGCGTTCGGCGACCGAGATGTCGCTGGTCAGGACCTCGTGCCCGGCGCTGACGCGGCGGAACTGGTCGAGGCGGCACGACGGGTCGTGGCAGGTCTGGATCTTGCCCTGGCGGCACAGGCGGGACCAGGCGGCGAGCATGATCTGCCCCGCCATGCCGCCCAGGGCCTCGGTCGACTGCGGGGCGTGCTCGCGCGTGCCGAGGTCCACCTGGGCGAACGCGTCGAGCCCGGCCAGCTCCAGCAGGTCGATGAGCAGGCCGATCTCGACCCCGTAGCGGGTCAGGAACGGCACCCGTTCCAGCGCGGCGCGCCGGCCGGCGTACTCGCCGGCGAGCGGCTGGACGAAACCGGCCAGCTCGGGCCAGTGCAGGTTGATGAGCGGGCGGGCGACGAGCTCGGTGACCCTGCCGCCGCCGGTGGGCGCGCCGTCGAGCGGGCGGTCGTAGCAGCCCTTGACGTACGCGACGGAGGAGTCGCTGAGGAGCGGGCCAAGCAATCCGCTCACCAAGGTGGAGCGAAATTTCCGGATATCGGCGTCGACGAAGGCGACGATGTCGCCGCTGGTGACCGCCAGGGACTTCCACAGCGCCTCGCCCTTGCCGTCGAGCGGCGCGAGGCCCGGCAGGATGGTGTCCTGGGCGTGCACGACGGCGCCCGCCCGCGCCGCCACCTCCGCCGTGTCGTCGGTGGAGCGCGAGTCGATGACCACGACCTCGTCGACGACCGCGCCGAGCTCCCCCATGATGACGGCGACGATCTCCCCCACGGTCTCCCGCTCGTCACGCGCCGGGAGCACCACGCTGACCGTCGCGCCGCCCTTGGCCTCGGCCAGCGCCGCGACCGGCCAGTCCGCGGCCCGCGAGCTGCGGCGCCGCATCCAGCTCTGAACTTCAGGCAGCATGCGAACCACCCCCGTTCATCCCCGCCCCCAGGATAGGCGAAGGTCAGCCGGCTCCCGCGTGGCGCTCCAGGAACGTGTAGACGTCGGCCTCGTCGACCCCCGGGAACGACCCCGGCGGCAGCGCGGCCAGCACGTGGGAGTTGGCGCGGGCCGACGGCCAGGCGTAACCCTCCCAGCGCTCGGCCAGATCGGTCGGCGGGCGGCGGCAGCAGTCGCCGTTGGGGCAGAGCGACCGGGTCCGGTTGGTGGTCTCCCGGCCCCGGAACCAGCGCGACTCCCGGAACGGCACGCCGAGCGTGATGGCGAAGTCGCGCTCGCGTGACGGGTCGACGTGCGCGACGCAGAAGTAGGTGCCGGTGGGCGAGTCGGAGTACTGGTAGAAGACGGAGAAGCGGTCGGGCGAGGTGAAGACCTGGCGGCCCGACCACTGCAGGCACATCCGCTGGCCCTCGATCGCGCCCTGCTCGTCGGCCGGGAAGACGATGCCGTCGTTCTCGTACGCCTTGTAGATGATGCCCCCGGCGTCGTTGCGCACGAAGTGGCAGACGAGGCCCAGGTGGTGGGTGGCGAGGTTGGTGAAGCGGTGGGCGGCCATCTCGTAGGAGACGGCGAACACGTCGCGCAGGTCCTCCACCGACAGCGCCCGGTCGGCCTTGGCCTCGCGCAGGTAGACGGCCGCGGCCTTCTCCGGCACGAGCACCGCGGCGGCGAAGTAGTTGGCCTCGGTGCGCTGGCGCAGGAAGTCGGCGAAGTCGCGCGGCTTGTCGTGGCCGAGCGCCAGGTGGCCGAGCGTCTGGAGCAGGATCGTGCGCGGGGTGTGCATGCCGAGCTGCTCGTGCTTGACGTAGATGCGGCGGTTGCGCAGGTCGGTGATGGAACGCACCGAGCGGGGCAGGTCCTGGGCGGTGTGCACGGTGTAGCCGAAATGCGTCACCAGGCTCTGGATCATGCTCTGGGACAGGGCCCCGGTGCGGTAGCCGACCGCGGCCAGCGCCTCTGCGGCGGCCTTCTCGATGTCGGGGAAGTAGTTGCCGCGCTCACGCTGCCTGCGCCGGAGCTCGGCGTTGGCGGCCCTGGCCTCCTCCGGGGTGGCGGTGCCCCTGGCCTGCCGGGCGCGCAGCTCGCCGTAGAGGCCGAGCAGGTGCTCCAGCACGTCGTTGGGCACCCGCGCGGACACCTTGAGCCTGGGCAGGCCGAGCCCCGCGTACAGGGGGTCGCGCTGCGCCTCCTCCAGGGCGATCTCCAGCTGGGCGCGCCGGTTGGGCGGCTGGCGGCGCAGCAGCTCCTCCACCGGGACGCCGAGCGCGGCGGCGAGCGACTTGAGCAGCGACAGCTTCGGCTCGCGTTTGCCGTTCTCCAGCAGGGAGAGCTGACTGGGGGCGCGGCTGACGCGCGAGCCCAGGTCGGACAGGGTGAGGCCACGCTGTTTGCGCAGGTGGCGCAGGCGCTGCCCGAACGCGATGAGATCGAGCTCTTGCGTCAAAGACAGCGGTTCTTCGCCTAGCAAGGACGCCATGCAGGCATCTTAGACGGAAAATCCGCCCATCTTCTAGTCACAGCAGGTTAAGGGTGAATGGTCTAGGCCAACAGGAAAAGTCGCGATTTCTTCTGCAGCGAACAGGCGGCAAGAGTTGCGATTTATGCGAAATTTCGTCGTTCTTCTCTGAATCGACCCCTATGGCGGTGGGGTGGTCAGGGCACAGACTCGGCATGAGCCCCAGGGGACGACAAAGGAGACAACGATGAACGATCGCCTCAAGGGAGCTGCCGAGCAGCTGCGTGAAGAGTGGGACAACGACCCTCGCTGGGCCGGCATCGAGCGCACCTACAGCGCCGAGGACGTGGTCCGGTTGCGTGGAAGCGTCCAGGAGGAGCACACGCTGGCCCGGCTCGGCGCCCAGCGGCTGTGGGACCTGCTGCACACCGAGGACTACGTCCACTCCCTCGGGGCGCTGACCGGCAACCAGGCCGTGCAGCAGGTGCGGGCCGGGCTGAAGGCCATCTACCTGTCCGGCTGGCAGGTGGCCGCCGACGCGAACCTCGGCGGGCACACGTACCCCGACCAGAGCCTCTACCCGGCCAACTCGGTGCCGGCCGTCGTGCGCCGCATCAACAACGCGCTGCTGCGCGCCGACCAGATCACCTGGTCGGAAGGCGCCGAGAACGCGCCGTACTGGCTCGCGCCCATCGTGGCCGACGCCGAGGCCGGGTTCGGCGGCGTGCTCAACGCCTTCGAGCTCATGAAGGGCATGATCGCCGCGGGCGCCGCCGGCGTGCACTGGGAGGACCAGCTCGCCTCCGAGAAGAAGTGCGGCCACCTCGGCGGCAAGGTGCTCATCCCCACCGGCCAGCACATCAAGACGCTCAACGCCGCCCGCCTCGCCGCGGACGTCTGCGGAGTCCCCAGCCTGATCATCGCGCGGACCGACGCCCAGGCCGCGACGCTCCTGACCAGCGACGTGGACCCCCGCGACCAGCGCTTCACCACCGGCGAGCGCACCGCCGAGGGCTTCTACCGGGTCCGCAACGGCATCGAGGCGTGCATCGCGCGCGGCCTGGCCTACGCGCCGCACTCCGACCTGCTCTGGATGGAGACCGGCACGCCCGACCTGGACGTGGCCCGCGAGTTCGCCGAGGCGATCAAGGCCGAGTATCCCGACCAGATGCTCGCCTACAACTGCTCGCCGTCGTTCAACTGGAAGAAGCACCTCGACGACTCCACCATCGCCAAGTTCCAGCGGGAACTCGGGCACATGGGGTACAAGTTCCAGTTCATCACGCTCGCCGGGTTCCACTCGCTGAACCACTCCATGTTCGCCCTCGCCCAGGGGTACGCGACCGACGGCATGACCGCGTACGTGGACCTCCAGGAGGCCGAGTTCGCCGCCGAGGCGCGCGGCTACACCGCCACCCGCCACCAGCGCGAGGTCGGCACCGGCTACTTCGACCTGGTCAGCACGGCCGTCGCGCCCGATTCCTCGACGACCGCGCTCAAGGGCTCCACCGAAGAGGAGCAGTTCACCCACTGATGTCCCGAACTCGCCGGCCACCTCCAGGGCATGGGACGGTTCCCCCGGCGAAACGGCCGCGCCAGACACCCCCCGGCCTGGCGCGGCCATTTTTTCGTGCAACAGATTCCCCGCGATCCCTCTCTCGGAGGTGACAGATAACGACGAGAGGCAGAGGCAGCGTGGATGAGGAGTCCAAGTTCGCGGAGTTCGTCGCCCGGCGGGGTGACGCGCTGATGCGGTACGGATACGTGCTGACCGGCAATCCGCACGACGCGGCGGACCTGGTGCAGGAGGCGCTGCTCAAGATGCGGGCGGCCTGGCCGGGGCTGCGGTCGAAGGACAACCCGGAGAGCTACGCGCGCACCACGATGGCCCGGCTGCACATCGCCGCCTGGCGGCTGCGCCGGCGCGAGCAGGTGATGTGGCAGCCGCCGGACCGCGAGCACCACGACACGCTGCCCGGCGGCGACGAGCAGGCGCTGTGGCAGGCGCTGGCCGGGCTCCCCCGCAAGCAGCGGGCCGTGCTCGTGCTGCGCTACTACGAGCAGCTCAGCGACGCGGAGATCGCCGAGACGCTCGGCGTGTCCCGGGTCACCGTGCGCAGCCAGGCGCACCGCGCGCTCGCCAAGCTGCGCGCCACCGTCCCCGCCCACCTGATCCCCGGAGGCGCACGATGACCGGACCGACGACCGGACCGAACGAGCACGACCGGGACGGGGCCGGCGCCACCGTCCTGGAGGAGACCCTGCGCAGGACGCTGGAGCGCGCCGCCGACCGGGCGCCCGCGCTGCCCGCCGCGGTGGCCGCCCGCCTGGCCGGGCCTCCTCCCCGGCGCGCGCCGCGCGCGCAGGCGCTGCTCGCCGCCGCGGCGGTCGTCGTGGTGGCCGCCGGGGTGAGCGTGGCCGTGACGGCCGGCCTCGGGGGCCCGGCCGAGCCCCGCCCCGCCGGCCCGGCGGCCACCGCCTCGGCCGGCGTGTCCACCAGCGAGCCCACCGCAGGGCCCACCGGCGAGCCCACGGGTGAGCTCACTGGCCTCCAGGCGCCGCCGCCGATCGAGGAGGTGTGGCCGCAGGCCGTCCACAAGCTCCCCGCCACCGGGGGCGAGCGGCTGCGCCCGATCCAGTTCCTCGACGACCGGACGCTGCTCGTCTCCACCTGGTCGAGCTTCGAGAAGACCAACGCCCTGTACGCCTACGACCTCGGCACCCGGGAACGACGCGAGATCACGAAGGTGCCGACGCCCAAGGGCACGGTGCTGTTCGCCTCCGACTTCCGCACCGGCGGCGACCGGGTCGTCTGGTGGAACCGGCTCAAGGACGGCGCCACCCAGATCTGGTCGGCCCCGCTGTCGGGCGGCGAGGCCGCGCTCGTCACCACCGTGCGGACCGACGAGAGCGGGCTGGACGGCGTGCAGATCGCCGGCGACCGGGTCGTCTTCTCCGCCCGCTCCGGCGGCGTCCACGCCGCCCCCCTGGCGGGCGGCCCGGCCACCCCGGTCGAGGGCGGCGCGTCGATGCACGTGCTGGAGTGGCCGTGGATCGGCGAGCCGGGCCCGTACGGCCAGCCCGTGGGACCCAGGTTCGGCCGGATCCGCAACGTGGAGACGGGCGAGACGCGCACCGTCACCACCCGGGCGGGCGACGAGCTGCTCGGCTGCTCGATCACCCACTGCGTCGGGCACCGCAAGGGCGCCATGTTCCTGCGCCTGCGCGACGGCTCGGGCGAGCAGCCGCTGCCGGGCTCCATGGGGCGGATGGACCGGCTGGCGCAGGACCGCTTCCACGTGGCCACGCTGAGGGACCGCACCGGGTTCGTCGCCGTCGCCCTGTACGACCTCGCCGGCGGCCGCTCGGCCGACCTGGGCATCGAGGCGGAGCAGCGGGAGAACGGCTTCTCCGTCCAGTCGCCCGGCTTCGACTCCGCGGGCAGGCTCCTGTCCTACGAGGTCGGGGACACGCTGTACGTGGTCGACGTGACCAAGATCTGACCGAGTTCTGACCGGGGTCGCGGCCGGGGGCGGGCTCAGCCGAGTTCGGCGGCCTCCTCGGTCTCGACCTGGCGGTTCCAGTCCTTCTTGACCGCACGCCACCCCTCGTCGTCCACGCCTGCCCGCCAGTAGCCGGAGATCGACAGCCGCTCCAGCGGCACGCCCTTCTCCACCCGCAGGTAGCGGCGCAGCCGCTTGACGAATCCGGCCTCGCCGTGGACGAACGCGCACACGTCGCCGGGCGGGAAGCCGAACGCGAGCACCGCCTCGACCAGCGCCTCGCCGACGGGCCCGCCGTCGCGGTAGAGCCAGGTGACGCGGGCGTCGGCGAGCGTGCCCAGCTTGAGCTCGTCCTCGGGCGACTCGACCTCGACGAACACGTACGCGAGCGCGTCCTCCGGCAGCGCCTCCAGGGAGGCGGCGATGGCGGGCAGCGCGCTCTCGTCCCCGGCGAACAGGTGCCAGTCGGCCTCCAGGGCCGGCGCGTAGCTGCCGCCGGGGCCGAGCATGAGCACCTCGTCGCCGGGCCTGGCCCGCGCGGCCCACGGCCCGGCCAGCCCCTCGTCGCCGTGGTGGACGAAGTCGAGCGTCAGCTCCCGGGTGTCGGGGTCCCAGGCGCGCACGGTGTAGGTGCGCAGGCGGGGCCAGAACTCCCTCGGCATGGTCTCGCGCACCTGCCGCACGTCGAACGGCTGCGGGTAGTCCACGCCCTCGTGCGGGAAGACGACCTTGACGTAGCTGTCGGTGGCTCCGGAGAGGGCGAAGTCACGCAGGCCGTCACCGCCGACGACGACACGGATCATGTGTGGCGAGATGCGTTCGGTGCGCAGGACGACACCGCGGTGATCGGTCATTCCAACGACCCCCTCCAGAAGTTAGGCATACCTAACCTACACCCTGCCCGGGGGAAGACCGTCAGGCCGCGTCCTCCATCGGCGGCCGCTCCCCCGCGGCGGCCAGGAACCCCGCCATGTGCCGGAAGGCCAGCCGCGCCTCCGGCAGCACGTCCGCGAGCAGCGGGAACACGTGCGGCATCCGCGGCCACTCCTCGTACGTCACCGGCACCCCGGCCCGCCGGGCGCGCAGGGCGACGCGGCGCGCCTCGTCCCTGAGCACCTCGGTGGACCCGGTGACGATCATCAGGGGCGGCAGCCCGGTGAAGTCGCCCAGCACCGGCGACACCAGCGGGTCGCGCGGGTCGAGCCCGTCGGTCCAGCGGCGGGCCAGCCAGCGCACCCGCCCGGCCGGCAGGATCGGGTCCTGCCAGCGGTTGGCCCGGCGCGGGAAGTCGGTCAGGTCGGCCCACGGCGACAGGCAGATGCCCGCCGACGGCAGCGGCAGCCCCCGGTCACGCAGCGCCAGCAGCGTCGCCAGCGTAAGATGGCCGCCCGCCGAGTCGCCCGCCACGATCACGTCGGCCGCGTCGTACCCGCGTTCGAGCAGGCACCCGTACGCCTCCAGGGCGTCGCTCAGCGAGTCGGCGAGCTTGTGCACGGGCCCCTGCCGGTAGTCCAGGGCCAGCACCGGGCGGCGGGCCGCCGCCGACAGCCGCCAGGTGATCGGCCGGTGGGTGCGCGGCGAGCACCAGAAGTAGCCGCCGCCGTGCAGGTAGAGCAGCACCTTGCCCTCGTCCAGCTCCCGCCCGGCGCGCACCCACTCGCCGCCGCACGCGGCGAAGGCCGCCGGGGTCACGGTGACGTGCTCCGGCACCGGCACGGCTCCCGCGAGGCCGCCGAGCCGCGAGGCGCAGTCGAGCGCGAGCGGGTGGCGCAGCAGCAGGTGCGAGGCGGGCTTGAGGGTGCCCCGCATCAGGCCGGTGAGCGCGCGGGCCTGCCAGCTCAGCGGGTAGTCAGGCGTGACGTCGCGGTCCAGGCTCATGACGAGTCCTCCGTGACCTGTACATACCCGCACTACTCACCGGTAACCAGGGGGCTTCCGGGCCGGCGCCCTTTACAAAGTAGATCGCAGCGGGGTCAGTAGTAGCCGCCCTCCTGCGTGCTCTCGTACTCGTCGTCCTCGTCGTCGTCGCGCGCCCAGCGCGAGGGCATCAGGACGGGGATGAACAGCGCCACGCCGAGCAGGGCGAAGGCGCCGGAGGTCAGCAGCAGCCGGTCGCCGGCGGCGGCCTCCCGGACGAGCTGGTGCACCGACGGCTCGTCCGGGAGGAGGCTGAGCGCGCGGTTCATGTCGAGGGCGTAGACGACGGTCCAGGCGAGCAGGACCAGCGACGGCGTGAAGGTGGCCAGCGGCGAGACCCGCCCCGCGACGACGAGCCCGACGACGAGGCCGACGGCGGCCATCGAGCCGAGCGCGATCCACAACTGCTGCCCGCCGGTGGGGGCGGCCTGCGCGGCGAGCATCGCCTGCTGCACGGCCCATCCGCCGCCGGCCAGGACCGCCGCGGTCACCACCAGCCCCAGGAGCAAACCACCTAAGTGCCGCAACGTACTCACCCCTATGTCAATGTGGTGAGCCCGACCCTAGCGACAAACATCGCGAATCAACCAGGCATTGCCGAGCTTGAAGAAGAACTCGTCGCCGCCCCCTCCCCGTGAGACCATGTGGCACACCCATGCGCGCGCACCCGCCCCTCCGGCTCGTCAGGGCGGCCGTCTTCACGGCCGTCTGCGTGACGCTGGCCGCGATCGCGCACACGCTGGGCGGCGGCACCGGCCCCGCGGCGTGGGCCGCCGGGCTCGGCGCGGCCTCGGTGTTCGCGCTGGCGCTGGCCCTGTCCGGCCGGGAGCGCCCGGCCGCCACCGTCAACACCGCGCTGATCGTCGCGCAGGCCGGGCTGCACGAGCTGTTCGGCGGCGGCGACGGCACCGCCTACGTCGCCCTCCACCTGCACGGGCAGGGGCTCGGCGACGCGCTCGGCATGCTGGTCGCGCACCTGACGGCCACGCTGCTCACCGGCTGGTGGCTGGCCCGCGGCGAGGCCGCGCTGTGGGCGACGCTGCGCCGGCTGCTGCGCCGCCTGACGCCGCTGCGCCCGGTCCGCTCCCCCGTCCTGCGCCCCGCCGCGCCGATCGTGCGCGCGCGGCCCGTGCCGCCCGATCCCGGGCTGCGTCACTCCGTGGCCAGGCGTGGTCCTCCACTGCCCGCCTGACCAGCTGACATCCCCGTAACCCCCATCACGACAAGTGGAGATCCGCCATGTCCTTCGTCCGCCGTGCCGCGACCGTGCTCGCGGCCGCCACCGCCCTGACCGCCGGGCTCGCCCTGCCCGCGCTCGCCCACGTCACGATCAACCCGGGCACCGCCGAGCAGGGCGGGTTCACCAAGGTCGCCTTCCGTGTGCCGAACGAGCGCGACGACGCCTCGACGGTCAAGGTCGAGGTGTCCTTCCCCACCGACCACCCGCTGGCGTTCGTGTCGGTCAAGCCCGTGCCCGGCTGGAGCGTCAAGGTCACCGAGGGCAAGCTGCCCAAGCCCGTCACCACCGAGTTCGGCGAGCTCACCGAGGCCGTCACCACCGTCGTCTGGTCCGGCGGGAAGATCGGCAAGGGCGAGTTCCAGGAGTTCGAGGTGTCGATGGGCCGCCTGCCGGAGGGCGTCGGCCAGATCGTGTTCCCGACGAAGCAGACCTACTCCGGCGGCGAGGTCGTCGACTGGGCCGACGCGCCCGCGGCCGACGGCTCCGAGCCGGAGCACCCCGCGCCGGTGCTCAAGCTGACCCCGGCGACCGGCGGCGACGCGCACGGCGCGGCCACCGCCCCGGCGTCCCCCGCCGCCGGGTCCCCCGCGCCCTCGGTGACGCCGGTCGCCGCCGCCTCCGGCTCCTCCGACGGCACCGCCCGCCTGCTCGGCGGCGCGGGCCTGGCCGTGGGCGTCATCGGCCTCGTGGTCGCCTTCCTGGCGCTGCGCCGCCGCCCGTCCTGACCCGCGGGCGCGTCCCGTACGCGGCCAGTACACGGTCCGCGTATGGGGCGCGCCCGTCAGGAGGTGATGTCCTTGCCGGTGAAGCGCGCCCACGCGACCGACAGCGACAGCACGATGTACGCGCCGAACACCGCCAGCCCGTCGAGCAGCGCCCCGGTGTCGACGGGGGCGCGCAGCACGGCGTCGAAGCCGGTGAAGCGGGCCGGCAGCAGGTAGGGCTCCAGCGGCGCGAGCTCCGGGATGGCGCGCAGCACCTGGCAGACGATGACGGCCACGACCGCGCCGGCGATCGCGCCGATGGGCACCTCGGTGAACGTCGACAGGGCGAGCGCGACCGCGCCCAGCGCGGCCATGCCGGCGCCGATGTAGCCGACGCTGACGGCGATCCGCAGCAGCCCGTCGGTCACGGAGACGGTGGTGCCCGACAGCAGCGTCACGTCCCCGACGGGGAACAGCACCAGCCCGGTGAGCAGCGCCGACAGCGCCACCACGGCGGTGACCGCGTAGGCGTACACGACGACGTTCAGGAACTTGACGGCCAGCAGCCGGCCCCGGCCGGCGGGCGCGGCCAGCAGGTAGCGCAGCGTGCCCGCGCCGGCCTCGCCGGCGATCGAGTCGCCGCCGACGACGGCGACGGCGACCGGCATGAGCAGCAACGTCAGGAACGAGAACGAGACGAACGTCAGCATGAGGCTGTTGCCCGCCACGCTGGCGATCAGCCCGCTCATCTCGTCGTCCCCGCCGCCCACCATCCGCAGCACGACGCCGACGACGATGGGCACCGTGGCGACCACCGCGAGCATGGCGAGGTTGCGCGGGCGCCGGAACGTCAGGCCCAGCTCCGAGCCGAGCAGCCGCCAGAACGCGCCCGGCCGGCGCGGCGGCGACGGCAGCCCCGGCGGAGGCGGCCCGGGGGCGTGGCGTTCGGCGCTGCCGATCGTCTCGGCCACCGGCACCAGCCCGGGGGTGCGGCGGGGCCGCTCGGTCCGCGTCGCCGCCTCCGTACCGGTGGTGGTCTCAGCCGTCGACATCGAAACCCTCTCCCGTCAGTCCCACGAACACGTCCTCCAGGCTCGGCCGCACCACGGCCAGCCCGCGCACGGCCACGCCCTCGCGGACGAGCACGGCGTTGACCTCCTCGGGCGCGTGCCCGCCCAGCTCGGCGCTCACGTGCTCGTCGGAGCGCACGTCGGCCAGGCCGAGCGCGCCCAGCACCCGGGCGGCGTCGGCGGGGTCGGGCGTCTCGACCCGGATCCGGGTGGCGCGCCCCCCGCTGAGCGAGGCGATCGTGCCCTGCGCGACGAGCCGCCCGGCCCGCATGATCGCCGCGTGCGTGCACATCTGCTCCACCTCGGCCAGCAGGTGGGAGGAGACGAAGACGGTGGTGCCGCCGGAGGCGATCTCCTTGACCAGCGCGCGCACCTCGCGGGTGCCCTGCGGGTCGAGGCCGTTGGTCGGCTCGTCCAGGATGAGCAGCTCGCGCGGGCCGAGCAGGGCGGCGGCGATGGCCAGACGCTGGCGCATGCCCAGCGAGTAGTTGCGGAACCGCTTGCCCGCCGCGGCGCTCAGCCCCACCCGCTCCAGCGCCTCGCCGATCCGCTGCTTGGCGGTGGCGGGCGTCGCGGTCGGGTCGGCGGCGTCGAAGCGGCGCAGGTTGGCCTCACCCGACAGGTACGGGTAGAAGGCCGGTCCTTCGACGAGCGCACCGACCCGGGGCAGCGCCTGACCGAGCGGCAGCCCGAGCAGCGCGTGCTCGCCCTCGGTGGGCGCGACCAGGCCCAGCAGCATGCGGATCGTGGTGGTCTTGCCCGAGCCGTTCGGCCCGAGGAAGCCGTAGACGGACCCGCGCGGCACGGCCAGGTCCAGCGCGTCGACGGCGACCTGGCCGCCGCGGAAGCGCTTGGTCAGGCCGCTGGTCACGATGGCGGCGTCGGAGGGCGGGGCCGCCCCGAGAGGCGCCCCCGCTTCCTGCGTGGCGGTCGTCACCTGACGCCCGCCGCCTTGGTGATCTCCTCCGGGGTGACCGCGCCGACCAGCAGACGGCCGTCGTCGGTCAGCAGGACCGTGGCGAGCTTGGTGGTGATCAGCTTGCCGGAGCCCCACGGGCCGCTCACCGGGGTGGCGGACTTCAGGACGGTCTCGAGGAGCGCGGCCGGGTCGGCGCCGCCGTCGCCGCCGAACGGCGACCCGTCGTCACCCTGCTCACCCTGCTCGCCCTGCTCGCCGGCCTGGCGGCCGTCCTGGGCCTTCAGGTCGGCCACGGAGGCGGGCAGCACGGCCACCGAGGTCCAGCCGTCGCCGACGATCTTGACCTCTTCGGCGGCCTTCCTGGCCTCCTCGCGGTGCTCCTCGGCCCGCTCGCCGCCCTCGCCCTCCTGGGGCGCGGTGAGCTTCTTCTCCTCGACCTTGGCCCCGGCGGGCGGGGTGAAGGCGAAGTTCTCCGGCGCGGGCGGGGTGAACGTCACCTGGGTGAAGCCGACCTGGAAGGCCGGTTCGGCCGAGCCCTTGGCGAACACCTGCACCTGGAGCGGGACGAAGTTCTCCCCGTCGAGGGCCAGGCGCACCTCCTCCACCAGGGAGCCGGCGTCCTTCGGCTTGAGCACGAGCTGGTAGGCCGGGCGGCCGGCCACCTCGGCCGTGTTGGTCACGCTGACGGCGGTGTGCTCGTCGGCCTGGGCCAGCACCTTCTCCGCCGCCGCCTGCGGGGTCAGCTCCGCCGGGGCGGTCTCGGCCGCGTCGTGCGGCCGCTTCCCGTCATAAATGATCTTGGTGGCGGTGTTGGTGGCGCTGTCGAAGTACCACGCCTGGTCGCCGTTGACGATCAGGTTGGTCTCGTTCATCTGGGTCGGCATCGCGACCCTCAGCTTGTCGCCCGCCCCGTACCAGACCTTGATCTCGTGCGAGCCCGACAGCAGGCTGAGCGGCCCGGCGGAGCTGGTCGCCGGCAGCGCCGGCAGGCCGAGCGAGGCCGTCTGCTGCACGGTGCCGGACATCGGCAGCATGCCCTCGGTCTTCTGGGCGGCCGCCGCGGCGTCGGCCAGCAGCTGCTGGGCCGAGCGCTCGGGCAGCACCGGGTCGCCGCTCACCGCGGCGACGACCGGACCGGCGCCGATCGCGGCCCCGATCACGGCAGCAGCCGCGATCGGCACTCCCCACCTCACGAACGTGCCTCTTCGCATCTCACTCCTTAACGGTATGTCGATGCCGCCAGCCTGTGTGATGCATCCTTAGGCGAGCCTGAGACGAGCTGAGATCCCTCTCAGCCTTCTCAGCCGGGTCTCAGGGGGAGGACGGGAGAATCGCCGCATGAGAGTTCTGGTCGTCGAGGACGAGAGGCGGATGGCCGCCGCCCTCCAGCGGGGGCTGCAGGCCGAGGGATTCGCCGTGGACCTCGCCCACGACGGCGAGCAGGGCCTGCACCAGGCCAGGAACGGCGACTACGACGTGGTCGTGCTCGACATCATGCTGCCCAGGCTGTCCGGCTACAACGTGTGCAAGCAGCTGCGCGCGGAGGAGAACTGGGTGCCGATCCTCATGCTGTCGGCCAAGGACGGCGAGTACGACATGGCCGACGGCCTCGACCTGGGCGCCGACGACTACCTGACCAAGCCGTTCTCGTACGTGGTGCTCGTGGCCAGGCTGCGGGCGCTGCTGCGGCGCGACGCCGGGCGGCGGCCCGCCGTGCTGTCGGCCGGCGACCTGACGCTCGACCCGGCCCGCCGCCGGGTCCTGCGCGGCGAGACGCAGGTGGAGCTGACGCCGCGCGAGTTCGCGCTGCTGGAGTTCCTGCTGCGCAGGCGGGACGAGGTCGTGTCGAAGGCGGAGATCCTGGAGCACGTGTGGGACACCTTCGACACCGACCCGAACGTGGTCGAGGTGTACGTCGGCTACCTGCGGCGCAAGATCGACGTCCCGTTCGGCAGGAACGCGCTGCAGACCGTGCGCGGCGCGGGCTACCGGCTGGCCGGCGACGGTGGCTGAGAGCCCGATGACGTGGTGGCGGCGGCAGGGGCTGCGCTTCCGCCTCACCGCCGTGGCCGCCGCGGTGCTCGCCCTGGCGCTGGCCGTGTCGGCGTCGGTGCTGCTCAGCGTGCTCGACCGGGCGCTCGTCTCCACGGTGGACGACTCGACCAGGCAGCAGGCGCAGACCGTCCGGGTGCACGCCGACGCCGGCACCCTGACCAGCCCGATCACCACCCACGACGGCACCATCGTGCAGGTGCTCGACGCGGGCGGGCGCATCACGCACGTCACCTACGGCGCCGACCGGCTGGTGCCGCTGCTGGGCGCCGCCGCCCGGCGGGAGGCGCTGGCGGGCGGGCAGGCGGTGTTCGTCGACGGCCGGCCGTACGCGATCCCGGGGCCGCTGCGCGTGGTGGTGCTGCGCGCCGACCGGGGCCAGACCGTGATCGCGGCCAGGCCGGTCGCGGAGATCCAGACCAGCATCGGCACGGCCGGCCGGGTGCTGCTCGTCGGCACGCCGCTGCTCGTGGTGCTGCTGGCCGTGGCGAGCTGGATGATCATCGGCAGGACGCTGCGGCCCATCAGCGCGCTGCGGCGCGGCGCCGCCGACATCACCCACACCGCCCGGTCGCGGCGGCTGCCGGTACCCGAGTCGCGCGACGAGGTGCACTCGCTGGCCACCACGCTCAACGACATGCTGGGGCGGCTGGAGGAGGCCGAGCAGCGGCAGCGGGCGCTGGTGTCCGACGCCGCGCACGAGCTGCGCAGCCCGCTGGCCAGCATCCGGCTGCAGCTGGAGGTGGCGCTCGGCCATCCCGAGGGCCAGGACTGGCGGGAGACGGCCGAGGGGGTGCTGGAGGACACGCTGCGGCTGCACCGGCTGGCCGAGGACCTGCTGGCGCTGGCCCGGCTGGACGAGCGTGGCGGCGTGCCCGGCCGCCGCGAGCCGGTCGACCTCGGCGACGTGGTGCGGCAGTGCGCCGAGCGCTACGGCGAGGTGCGGCTGACCGCGTGCGACCCGGTCGTGGTGCGGGGCGACGCCCTCGACCTGAGCCGGGTGCTGACGAACCTCATCGACAACGCCGTGCGGCACACCGCGTCCAAGGTCGAGGTGGCGCTGACGTCCGACGGCACGCTCACCGTCACCGACGACGGGCCCGGCATCCCGGAGGAGGACCGGGAACGGGTGTTCAACCGGTTCACCCGGCTCGACTCCGGGCGCAGCCGCGACGAGGGCGGCGCGGGGCTCGGGCTGGCGATCGTGCGCGAGACCGTGCGCGCGCACGGCGGCACCGTGCACCTGGAGGACGCCGGGCCGGGGCTGCGGGCCGTGGTGTGGCTGCCGCGCGGCTGAAACCCCGTAAAGCGCGTCGAAAGCGGCGCTCCCTAGAGTCCTCGCGACTCATCACGGAGGTGCTTCACATGCGCAGAATCGTCATCGTCGCCGCCCTGGCGGCCGCCGTCGCCGCGGGCCTCGCCACGCCGGCCCAGGCCGTCCGCTCCGACGGGCCGTGCCAGCCCGAGATCCCCAGCTCGTGCGACATGACGTGGACCGGCGACCCGGCCAAGCCGGGCGTCTGACCGGGGGTGGTCAGCGGGCGAGGGCCTCGGCGGCTCTCGCCCGCCAGCGCTCGGCGCCCATGCCGGCGAACAGCTCGTGCGCCGTACGCAGGTGCTCGGCCGCCTCCGGGTCGCCCCGCCCGCCCAGCAGCAGCCCCAGCGAGAGACCGGCCCGGCCCTGGATGTGGCGCTCGCCCAGCCGGACCGCCAGGGCCAGCGCCTGGCGCAGCGTCGCCTCCGCCTGCTCGGACTCGCCCAGCGCCGCCTGCGCCTCCCCCAGCCCGTGCAGCACGTACACCTCGCCGATCCGGTCGTGCACGGCGCCCACGATCGCCGCCGCCCGGGCGAACGACTCCTTCGCCGCCGCCGCGTCGCCCCGGCGCAGCGCCAGCTCGGCGATCCTGGTCAGCGTCTGCGCCTCGCCGCGCGGCACGCCCTCCGCCCGGAACGTCGCCAGCGCCCGCTCCAGCAGCGGCTCCGCCTCGCCCGGCCGGTCGCCCTCCAGGTGCACGGCGGCCACGTTCACCAGCACGTGCGCCTCGGCGGCCCGGTCGCCGACGGCCCGCAGCAGCGGCAGCGCCTCGGCGTAGCGGGCCAGCGCCACCTCCGCCCGGCCGCCCACCCGCTCGACCAGCGCCAGGTTGCGCAGCGCCAGCGCGCGGCCCTGGATCTCGCCGATGTCGCCGAACAGCCGGATGGCGTCACGCAGCAGCGGCCCGGCCTCGGTGTAGCGCTGCTCGAACAGCAGCAGCGAGCTCAGCGAGTAGACCATGGCGGCCTCGCCCCTGGCGTTGCCCGCCGCCACGCACGCCCGCCTGGCGTGCTCGGTGACCGACCGCCAGTCGTCGAAGTGCCCGTACGCCTCGAACAGGGTGACGGCGGTCATGGCCAGGTTCCAGCACAGCTCGTCCAGGCCGTGGGCGCCCGCCTGGCGCACCGCCGCCAGCAGGACGGCGCGCTCCTCGTCCAGCCACGGCAGCGGCTGCTCGCCGATCAGCGCGTCGGCCAGCCCGGCGGTGACGGCGGAGGTGGCGGTGCCCTTGCCGCGCAGCATCGTGAAGAAGCCGCCGTAGTGGCGTTCGTGCACCCGCTCGGCGAGGGCCAGCAGGGCGGTGCAGGCCCGCTCGACCGTCATGGCCCGCTGCTCGCGGGTCTCCTCCGCGTGGGCGCGTTCCTCGGCGAAGGCGCGTACGAGATCGTGCATGCCGTAGCGGCCCCCGGCGGTCCGACGCAGCAGCGAGGCGTCGGTCAGCTCCGCCAGCGGGCCCGGCACCCCGTCGGCCGGGTCGGCGTCGCACAGCGCGGCGGCCAGCCACGGCGCGACCTGGGGGCAGCCCAGCAGGCCGATCCGGCGGAACAGCAGGCGGGCGCGCGGCGACAGGGCGGCGTAGCTGACGTCGAGGCTGGCGCGGACCTCCACGTCGCCGTGCGTGAGCGCGTCGAGCGCGGTGCGCGAGTCGGCGAGCTGCGCGACCAGCGTCTCCACCCGCCAGCGGGGGCGGGCGGCGAGCCGGGCGCCCGCGATGCGCAGCGCCAGCGGCAGGCCGCCGCACTGCTGCGCCAGCGTGCGGACCGCGTCCGGCTCGCGGGCGGCGCGGGCGGGGCCGATGTCCTGGACGATCAGGTCGGCCGCGTGCCGCTCGCCCAGCACGTCCAGCCGCAGTACCTGACGGCCGGGCAGGCCGACCGGCCGCTCCCGCGTCGTCACCAGGGCGGCGCACGGGGCCGCGCCCGGCAGCAGCGGCCACACCCCCGGGCTGGGGCCGGCGTTGTCGAGCACGACCAGCAGCCTGCTGCCCGCCACCGTCGAGCGGAACAGCGCGCTGCGCTCCTCCAGCCCCCGGGGCAGCGAGGTCAGCCCGAGCGCCCGCAGGAACCGGCCCAGCACGTCGGCCGGCTGCAGCTCCCCGGCGCGCAGGTCGATGTAGAGCTGGCCGTCGGGGAAGTCGGCGGCGGCCCGGTGCGCGGCGTGCAGCGCCAGCTCGCTCTTGCCGACACCGGCCCGGCCGACGATCGCGGCCAGCGGCAGCGCGCTCCCGCCGGGGCGCAGCATCGCGGCGACGCGCTCCAGCTCGGCGTCCCTGCCGGACAGCGGCGAGAACACGGGCGGCAGCTGCCGCGGCACCGGCGGCAGCCCGCGCCCGCCCGCCGCCTCGTCGCCGGGCTCGTGCTCCTCGCGGGACTCCTCCTCGGGCTGCCCGGGCGCGCCGTCGTCCGGGGGTACGGGCGCGTCGCCGGGGTGGGGGGCGCCGGGGAGGCGGACGGCGGGACGGCCCGGCGCGGTGTCGTAGCCGAGCGCGAGGGAGGCGTCCTGGTTGAGGATCGCCAGCTCCAGGCGGCGCAGCTCGTCGCCGGGTTCGAGGCCGAGCGTGTCGAGGAGCATGCCGCGGTAGTCGCGGAAGGCGTCGAGCGCCTCGGCCTGGCGTCCCGACCGGTAGAGGGCGAGCATGAGCTGTCCGTGCGGCCGCTCGCGCAGCGGGTGGTCCTGGACCATCCGCCGCAGCTCCCCCACGAGCTGCTGGTGGCGGCCCAGCTCCAGGTCGAGGTCGGCCAGCCGCTCGCGGGCCAGCAGCCGCCGCTCCTCCAGGTCGTGCGCGATCGGCAGGAGCAGGTCGCTCTCGACGTCGGCGAGCGCGGGCCCGCGCCACAGGGCGAGCGCCTCGCGCAGCGTCGCGGCGGCCCGCTCGGCGTCCTCCTCCTGCGCCCGCGCCACGAGCGCGTCGAAGTCGGCCAGGTCGAGGCTGCCCTTCCCGACCTTCAGCAGGTAGCCGGGCGGCCGGGTCAGCAGCACCTGGAAGGGCTGGACGGTGTCGTCCAGAGCCCTGCGGAGCTGGAACACCCGGATCTGGATCTGGTTGCGCGCGGTGCCGGGCGGCGCGTGCCCCCAGGCCGCCTCGATCAGCCGGTCGAGCGGCACGATCCGGTTGGCCTCCAGCAGGAGCAGCGCCATGACGACGCGTTGCAGGCCTCCCCCGAGGTGCAGCTCGCCCCCATCGCGTTCGATGACGAGCGGGCCGAGAATCCTGAAGCGCATGTATCCCTCCGCTGAGATGCTCTCAGCCGGGGTTTGCACTTTTCTTGCCGAACGCCAACAGCCCGGGGCCGGGGCGCCGTCAGGCGGCGGTGCCCTTCTCCGCCGTCATCAGGAAGTCCTGGGCGATCAGCGGCAGGCGGCGCCGGGCGTGCACGACGGCGATGACGCGGCGCACGGCGGGCTCCAGGGAGCGGACCACGAGGCCGGCTCTGCTGGCCTGCTCGGCCATCCCGCGATACCACAGCAGGGACGCCTGACCGGCGCGTACGGCGTTGAGCCAGCCGTTGCGCTCGTCGGTCTCCAGGACGACGCGGGGGCTGACCGCGTACTTGCCGAACATGGCGTCGAGCTCGCGGCGGCGGACGCTGCCGCGAGCGGGCAGGGCCAGGCGCATGCCGTCGAGCCGGCGCATGGGCACGGGGTTGGGCAGTTCGAGGCCGGGCGGGGAGATCAGCACGATCTCCTGGCGTTCGAGGGGGTGGGTGACGAGGTCGCCGGGCACCGGCAGGTCCGTCAGGCCGAGGTCGGCCCGCTGGTCCCTGATGGCGCTCACCACGGCGTCGCGGCCGTCGCAGCGGACGATGTGCACGCGGACGCCGGGATGCTCGGCGGCGTAGGCGGGCAGCAGCCGCCCCGCGAGGCCCGGCTCCAGGCTCGGGGTGGAGGCGATGCGCAGCTCCGCCTCTCCGCCGCCGCCGTGGCCGGCGAGGCCCTCGATCTCGCGGACGGCGTCGAGCGCCTCCCGCGCCAGTTTCACCACCCGGCGGCCCTGCGCCGTGACCACCACGCCGCGCCCGGAGCGGGCGAAGAGCGTCAGGCCGAGCTCCCGCTCAAGATCCCGGATCGCACGGGAAAGCGCAGGTTGTGCGATGTAAAGCGACTTGGCCGCATCGGTCATGGTGCGGTGCTCCGCAGTCGCGACCACATAGCGGAGCTGCTGGAGGTTCATGGCAAAGAAGCTAGGACAACGGCCGCCGCGGGGTGCGGGACATAGCGGAGATCACCTCGAATGATTTCGGACTGTAACCGAGTGCTGCTACATCCGTGACGGGTGATAAATCAGTATGCTTCTGCCCCAAATTTGGCAAAGCCCCGGGACGTGACCCAGCAAGTCACGCATTCCGGACAAGCGACTCAAGGGGCAACACGGTGACAGGCAACGGGCAGTACCCTCCCCCGCCCCAGGGGCCAGGACAGCCCCAGCGGCCACCCTCGCGCCCGTGGCCCCCGCCGGGCTACGGGCAGCCGCCGCAGCGGCCCCCGCAGGAGCCGCCGTACCCGCCCCAGGGGCAGCCGCCCGCGCACCCGTACCCGGGCGCGCCGGGGCCCGGCACCCCGTATCCGCCGCAGCCGCATCCGGGGCAGCCGCCGCATCCCGGGCCGCCGCCCGGAAGCCCGTACCCGGGGCAGCACGGCAGCCCGTACCCGCAGCAGGCCCCTCCCCAGGGCCCGCCGCACGGGATGCCCCAGGGCCCGCCGCAGGGTCCGCCGCACGGGATGCCGCAGGGGCCGCCGCCGGGGCACGGGTATCCGCCGCCGCCTCCGCAGGGGGCGCCCTGGCAGCAGCCGCCTCCGCCACCGCCGCCACCGCCGGGGCACGGGCCGTACGGGAACTGGCAGCCGCCGCGCCGCAAGTCCGGCATCGGCGTGGCCGGGGTCGTCGGGGGCGTGTTCGGCGCGGTGGCGGGGCTGTTCCTGCTGATCGTCATCGGGGCGGCGCTGTTCGGCGGGTCGGGCTCGCGTTCGGAGTCGACGACGCCGGTCGCGATCCCGACGGCGTCCCCGTACGAGCCCCGCGAGAACCGGACGCGGGAGCCGTCCCGGGAGCCCACCGAGCAACCGACCCAGGAGCCCACCGAGGAGCCCACCCGCCAGCCGACGGAGACGCCGACGCGGGACGACGAGCCGGACACCACGGTCGAGCCGCCCCGCCAGGTCACGCTGAACCGGAGCCTGAAGAACAACACCATGTACCGGGCGGGCGCGCTGCCGAGGATGACGTGCCGGGCGGGCAACGCGAGCATCTTCAGCCACAGCCAGCTCAAGTCGCTGATCCTCAGGACCAGCAAGTGCATGGACCGGGCGTGGGGCCAGATCCTCAGCAAGCAGGGCATCCCGTTCCGGCCGCCGAACTACGCGATCGCGTCGGGGCGCGGCAGGGGCGCGTGCGGGGACTATCCGCAGCCGGGGAGCATGGTGCCGTACTACTGCCCACGCAACAGCACCATCTACGCCTCGACCTCGGCCATGGCCAAGGGGAACGGCAACGCGCGCGGCTACGGCCAGATCATCTCCTGGCACGGCGGGATCATCAGCATGATGGCCCACGAGTACGGACATCACGTGCAGAACATCACGGGCCTGATGGACTCGTGGTGGGCGCAGACGCTGGACTCGTCGAGCAACAGCGGCAAGCTCGCACTCAGCCGGCGCCTGGAGCTCCAGGCAACGTGTTTCGGCGGGATGTGGATGCGTTCGGTGGCGGCCAGCTACCCGATCAACACGGCCCGCCGGGGGGAGCTGTTCTGGTTCTACGGCCAGGTGGGCGACTATCCCGGCTACCCGCGTGACCACGGCTCCCGGGCCAACAACCAGCGGTGGTTCCGGCAGGGCTGGGAGAAGAGCCAGGCGTACCAGTGCAACACCTGGGTGATGCCTTCCTCGGCGACGTCATGAGGTCACATGGCGTTCATCTCAGCTTGGGCACATGTCTTTGATGTCCATATATGGCAGCTAGAATCCTGGCAATCTTGTGCCAATGGGGGGCAAACCCACGGGTTCTGCCTGGTAGGCGTGTGAAGGAGCCGGTGTGAGCAATCGGGATGGGTCAGGCGCCGCGCCCGGGGGTGGCAGGAAACGGCGTACCCCTCGCCGCACCCGTCCCGCCGCCGGCCAGTCGCCCGACGCCCCCCAAGACCCGGCCCGCCCTCCCCTGAACCCCGCCGGAGACGCGAGCGCCCCCGCCGAGGGCCGCTCGGGCCGCGCCAGAGCCCCCCGCGGCGGCGACACGCCACCCCCGGCCCGGCGAGCCCCCCAAGGCCCCTCCGGCCCCGGGAACCCTCCCACAGGGCCGGGCAACCCGCCCCCCGGCCCCGACCCCACCCCGGGCGGTCCAGCTGCGGGACGGGACGACACCCCACGCGGCGACACCCCACGCGGCCGGAGCGACACGCCCCAAGGCCAGGACGACGCGGCCCGCAGCCGGAACGACGCGACCCCCAGCCGGAGCGAGGCGCCGCCCGAGCAGGGTGAGACGTCCGCCAGGCGGGGCAGGACGCCCTCCGGAAGGGCCGGATCTGCCTCCGGGAGAGGCGGAGCGGCCTCCGGAAGGGCCGGGACCCGTCCCGGACGCGGCAGGGGCCAGGCAGGCCGCGGCAGAGGCGGCGCCGGCGACCCGAACGCGGACCCGGTCGGCCCGGGTGGCCCGGACGGGACCGGCCGGCACGGCCAGGACGAGGCCGCGGGCCGGACCGACGCGGGTGCGCGGCAGGGCGCGGCGGGCGCGTTCCCGCGGATCGGCGGCGGCCTGCGCGGTGGCTCACGCAGCGGCTCACGGGGAGGCTCGCGGACGGGCGGCGGCGGCAACGCGCCGCAGTTCGCCAAGCCGCTCTCGCTGGGCGGCGTGCTCGGCTGGACGTTGCTGTCGGCCGTCCTGCCCGGCGCCGCCCACCTGCGCACCGGGCGCCGCCGCACCGGCCTGATCCTGGTCTCCGCGTACGCGGTGCTGCTGCTCGCCCTGCTGGCCTTCGGCCTGGTGGTGTGGAACGACCCCACCTCGGCCACGATGTTCGCCTCCCCCGGCTGGCTCCTCACGCTGACGATCGTCTCCGGCGCGTGCGCGCTCGCGTGGTTCACGCTCGTCGCCTTCTCGTACGCCGCCCTGCGCCCCGCCAGGCTGGACCGGCAGGGTCAGATCATCTCCGGCATCCTGGTCGGCGTGCTGTGCGTGGCGGTCATGGTGCCGTTCGGGTACGGGGCCACCGGGGTCCAGGAGACGAAGAACACGATCACGCACATCTTCCGCCCCGCCTCCAGCGACCCGGACGCGCAGCCGGTCAAGGAGGAGGACCCGTGGAACGGCAAGGACCGGGTCAACTTCCTGCTCATCGGCGGTGACGCGGCCGGCAACCGGACCGGCATGCGCACCGACAGCATGAACGTCGCCAGCGTGCACATCCCGACGGGCAACACGGTGCTGTTCAGCCTGCCGCGCAACCTGCAGCACGTGCGCTTCCCCCCGACGTCGCCGCTGCGCAAGGTGTTCCCCAACGGCTACATGGCCGAGCTGCCCGGCGGCGGCCTGCTCAACGAGGTCTGGCAGTACGCCAACGACCACCCGGAGCAGGCCGGGGGCAAGAACAAGGGTCCGCGCGCGCTGATGGACGCCATCGGCTACACGCTCGGCCTGAAGATCGACTACTACGCGCTGATGAACATGTACGGCTTCGCCGACCTGGTGGACGCCATCGGCGGCCTGAAGATCCGCGTCGAGCACGACGTGCCGTGGGGCGGCACGTTCGGCACCGCGGGCACGATCAAGGCGGGTTACCGGACGCTGACGGGCGAGCAGGCGCTGTGGTACGGCCGGTCCCGGGTGGGCAGCGACGACTTCTCCCGCATGGGCCGCCAGCGCTGCGTCATCGGCGCGTTCGCCCAGCAGGCGACGCCGGACAAGATCCTGGCCAACTTCACCAAGATCGCCGGTGCGGCCCGGCGGATGGCGGAGACGAACATCCCGCAGGAGCTGCTGCCGCCGCTGCTGAACCTGGGGCTCAAGGTCAAGGACGCGCGGATCAGCAGCCTGCAGTTCGTGCCGCCGGGGTACTGGCCGGGCAGCCCCGACTGGGCGAAGATCCGCAAGGCGACGGACCGGGCGATCAAGGCGTCGACGCGGCCGGCCCGCCGCGCCCAGGCCGCGGACGTGGCCGCCTCCCCCGGCTCCCCGGCGGTCACCCCGACCCCGTCGCAGTCGGTCACGGCCAAGCCGTCGCAGACGCCCACGCGCAACAACCAGAAGGCGGAGGCGCAGTCCCTGGAGGAGCTGTGCGGCTTCTAGGAGCTGTTTGGGGTTCGGATCATGTGGTTTAGGTGAGGATCTTCAACCACATGATCGAGCCTCGAAGAAGGAGCCCAGCCTCGTAGTTCTCTGGGGCTTTGTCGTAGCGGGTAGCCAGACCACGCCAGGTCTTGATCTTCTGAAAACAGCGTTCGACAGTGTTGCGCTGCCTGTAGCGGCCGGGATCGAAGCTGACGGGCCGTCCGCCGGCCGAACCCTTCCTCTTCCGGTTGGCCTGCTGATCACTCTTCTCCGGGATGATCGCGGTGATCCGGCGACGGCGCAGGTAGGAACGGTTGGCCTTGGAGGAGTACGCCTTGTCCGCAGCCACCGCGGCAGGGCGGGTGCGAGGCCGGCCGGCCGGACCGCAGATGCGGATCTTGTCCAGGACGGTGATGAACCGCGGGCAGTCAGCGGCCTGCCCAGGCGTGAGCACGAAGGCCAGCGGCAGCCCGGCGGCGTCGACCGCGGCATGGATCTTGCTACTCAGCCCGCCTCGGGATCGGCCGAGCCCGGCAGCCTTCGCCCTGGCCTTGCGGCGCCGCCGGGTGGCGCCGCGATCACGCACCGGCGACGCTAACGATGCGAGCGTATGGCCCGTGTCGTTCGCGAAGTCCGTGCCGGGTGCGTCGGGCGTGACCTGCGGCGTATCACTCGCAGCACCGGCGGTTGCTCCGCAAGCGGCGCCCCCTTTTCCTCCGTCAGTGCCTGCTCCAGCGCATCCAGGGTCTCCCCGGCCACCGCCAGCCCGGCCGACTCCTGATGCGCCCGCACGATCGTGGAATCCACGCTGACCAGTTCCAGCCCCACCTGCCCGCGCGCTGCGGCCTCGGCGATCAGCGCATCCATCAGATGCTGGAACACCCCAGCCTTGGCCCAGCCGTTGAACCGGGAGTAGAGCGTGGACCAAGGCCCGTACCGTTCCGGCACGTCACGCCAGCCAGACCCGGTGCGAAACCGCCACAAGATTCCATTGAACTGATCACGCACCCGCCGGGGCAGCGGCCCGGTAGCCGCCACCGGCAGATGCGGCTCGATCAAAGCCCACTCAGCATCGGTCACATCGAAGCGCGCCACACCGGAGTTCTACCAGTCACAGCCAGCTCGCCGTCAGACCTGCCAAGATCCGAACCACAAACAGCTCCTAGTGCTGTGACCGGAAACGATCACCGGGTTGGCGTGTAGGACGGTCCTGCCGATTGGATGAGCTGATCACGCTCGTTCCAGCAGCTGGGAGGC